>NZ_JBKKHP010000005.1:0-334940 GCF_046613985.1 Niallia laureatilytica
AAATGTCATCTCGCCTAATTCTCGTTCTTTCAGCCATTCCAAGTATAAACTGGTACTCAATTACGGTGCAACCATCATGAGTTATGAATAAACCTTAGAGAAGGTTAATATATCTAAGGTTTTCAATCTATTCCTTTGTTAGGGGTGTAATATAACAAATATCTATTGAAACTCTTTTAAAAAAATCCAATGCTTCTTGAGTTACAACTAACTCACCTTTTGGAGATAAACAGAAATGATGTCCTGACCAATTTTTGAAGTTCTCTCCTTCTATTTCAATTTTACCAAGTGGAATAAATCTGCTAAATGCAGGAATTTCTTTATTTGGATACATTTCTTTATATTCATTAGACGTTGTAATCAAACACTCTTCAAGTTTGTAATCTATAAAATCACTATTCTCTAATTCAGTCTCAAGAAAACTTGACACAATGAAGGCTGGTGTTGACTCTAATAGGTCATCTCCTAGCCATCCTTCAAATTCATAATGCAAATATTTTACCTTTCCTGATATACCCTCTGTTGCAATATCATCTTCTGTTCCATAAATGGTATATTCACCATGACCACCTGATACTTCTGGTTCTAAAAAATATAATATCATTAGTTACTCCTCCCACATACCTACCTTTTCACTGGCGGATTAAAATTCTCACCATATTTCTTATCTAACTCTATCATATATTTTATTACTTCTTCTTTGTAGGATTTCGACCCAAAACATTTGAAGTAACTCCTTTTGTTTGTGATTAACAATTGAATTCTTATTAATGTTTTCTTTGGTTAATTTATTATTGATACTTGTAATACCTTTTTCAGTGTTACAATCGGTTATATGGATTATTGTTAATTGCCACATTGTTTATCCATGCTTTGTAACATCTTTACCTAGTTGTCAAAGTTATACCTTTATTAACAGCCACTTGGCTTAGTCTATCTACTTCCTTCATCATTACTGGCAGAGGGGCTAAGAAAGGCAAGCAGTAAATATCCCTTGGGATAAATTAGCATTGCGCTGATCATAAGTTAATTCGTTACCTAACATACCTTGTCCAGATAGATATTCAGATAAACCCTTTTTAGATGTCATCCATGTTTTTCCGAGATAGAAAAGAACAAACATTCTTATAAGTACTCAATGCATGTTCAGCAGTACTAATACCTTTTTTAGCGGAATAAATACCTTTACCATCTTCTACAACTCTTCCTGGCCAACCTACTAAAGGAATGAATTCGGCTAAAGCCATGACACCTGCAGTAACTCCTTGAAAAGTAAAAAGCTTTTCTCACGTTACTGGATCTCTCCTTCAGTTTCACTTTTATAATCATAATAGCCACTGAATTCTCCTTCCAATGTTTTTGTACTTCCCAGAGATCTTCATACCCTAAGCTATTACCGACTTGTCTTGCTTCTTTTTCATCCTTTTTTAAATGTCTAATAATTTGAAGTAACTTCTTCCACTTCTGACTTCACTTTGTACATTCACACAAGCAATAGACGCAACTTTATGACATTTGTTATAAGGTTGTGTTTTTAATTTATCATTATACTGATTGAAAGCGCCGTATATCAATATCCGCAAAAGCGTTCAGCTGTTTAGAGTTATCGAACCGGTGAATATCACCGATTTCTGCGATAAGGCGAACTGCTGTATTAGGACCAATCCCTGGAAAGCTGAAAATGATTTTATATTCCTTACGACTTTCAGCCAGCGGAATCATATTTTTTATACACTGTTCCTTCTCACGAAGAAGTTCCTGATACCTTCTTGCATAAGATCTAAGTTGTTCGCATAAAACGTCGGTCGAAGAAACCGCAGGATAAGAAGTGCTTGGCAGCTTCAAATAGATCAAGCGCCTTTCTTTCCGCTACTGCTAATGAAATATTTTTATTGGTGTTCTTACGAACCTTATTTTTGATTACCGTTTTTGAAAGTCCTTGGAGAAGCTCCGGATGGGGAAACAACTGAACCATATTTAAAAACAATTCTGATTTACTAGTAAAATTTTCTCCAGTTTTGGGAACGTTAACTGAATCACTTTATGTATACGGCTGCGAACAATGGATAACTCATCGTCCAGTTCACTATAATATCTCGAGAGCGATTTCAATTGTTGAAGAAGATCGTTGGAACCTTCTTTTTTTCTTCTGTCTATCGTAAAGTGAGTAAGCGCTAGTCGATTGTAGCCGTCAAGTAGTTTTGAACAGTTCTTGCTCATTAAGTTTGAACACTTTTTGCTTCAAAAATTGTTCCTCTATTTTTAATTCTATAACTCTCTCCATTTAAGTGAATGACTTCAACTTTATGAAGCAACCGGTCCAAAATGGCCGTTGTTATTCCTTTATCTCCCATCAATTCTCCCCATTGTTCAGGTCCTTTATTAGATGTAAGGATGATTGAACTTCGTTCATATAGGTCATTAATTAGGTGAAAGAATAAGTTGGCCTCCCGGTGATCCATCGCCATATACATTAGGTCATCAATGATGAATAGGTCTGCTTCTTTTATAGCTTTAAGTTGGATGTACTAAAGAATCGGTTAAAAAATCATATAGGGTTTACAGGGTTTAAGTCTATTATCTGAATAAAATTGTTTTATTCGGTACTCCGTATCGTAAAAAAAACCATGGGTTAGTGTCCCATGGTAAAAAAAATTATAGTTTGTGAATTTTTAAATCACATTTATCTTCTTCTGCTACATCAATTGCTGTACGTAGTACTTCAAAAAATGTTTTCCCATCAGTTGTTGCAAAATAATTCGCTAGACTAGTTACTTTTGGACTTATTTTATCCCCCCCCGGTGGTTTTTGTGATAAGTCATCAATATCCCATATAACTTGTTCCGGCGAGTGTTTTGATAATTCCTGTTCAATTTCAATTAAATTAGCTTTTACAACAGAAACATCATTCCAGTTTAGTTTGTCATTATACAACTTATTCATCATTAAAGGATATTTTGTACCCCATCCTTCTTTTTCTAAATGATAGGAGATTGTTGAAAAAAATGAATGTACAAAATCGCTATGACCTAATTCGTAATAAAAACAATCTACTAATATTCCTACCGCCATCTAATTTTCACCTCTAATCCATTTTAAAAATTATTTCTGCTACATCATTTGTTCTTTCATTTATTTTTTGTTTAATGTCTCTTAAAACATCCCTTGAGACATTTTGACCCCTAACATCAATAATAACAGATTGCTTTGTTTGTTCAGGTAAATCACTTATCCGCTTATTTATTTGCTTTGACACATTTCTTATTAAGTTACTTCTACCAGAAGATGTAGTCACTTTATAATTCTTAACTTCTATGCTATGACCATTGATATAGAAATCTGGTCTTGAACTATTTTTAGTGCCATGACTTACTTCATTACCTTCCTTATATGATACTTGGTCACGATATCCAGGATATTCTTTTCCTACATCAATTTCAGACTGTCTCCAAGATGGTCTAGTTTTATCTATACCCTATGTTGTAATCTTAAAATCCACTAATAAAAAACAATCTATCTTCAACCTTATTAAACTACTACTTTTTCCTCTTTTATTATCGGTAATTCATAGGCTGTTTTGTGCTTCATCATTCCGTATATAATGTTTACAAGCCGTCTCATGATACAAACCAATGCTTGTCCTTTTGTTTTACCTTCTTTTAGTTTCCGTTGATAGTATGCATGGAATACTGGATTCCTTGGCAGCTTACTTCCTTTTGCCACTTGTACTTGCTGTACGGCGAGGTTATAAAATAACGCATGCAACGCACGATTTCCCTGTTTGCTTTTATGTTCCTTACCTTTCCCACCAGAACCAAAGTAAACTGGCGCAATGGCCGCAAATCGTGCTAATTTGTTGGCATTTGGAAAACGGCGTACGTCACCTATTTCTGCGATTAAAGCCGAAGCCGTAACGAGATCTATGCCTGGCATCGTGTCTAATTAAAAGTCTAGTAAACTCATTAACCCTTTTAATTCTCGTTCCACATAGCGCATTTCCTGCTTCTTAAATGAAATGTCTCGGACCATGCTTTTTACTAGAAAGTCTCGTGTTTCTTGGTGTTCTCTTATTGTGTTTCCATCCTCTTTCACCAACTTTAAAATTTCACTCGCTTTTTTCACCGAACATGTATTGCTACTGGCTTCTAATAAAAATATGGTCAATTGCTTTACACTTACCGCTTCTAAACACGGTGGAGACGGGTATCGTTCCCAAAATGCCAATGCTGTTTTTCCATCTACTTCTGAAAAAAACTTTTTATAGCTTGGATAGTGGTGACTTAATTGAATATGCAGTTGGTTCTTTAAAGCACCTTGTGCCTTTACTAATGCATTTCTTCTAATGACCAGCTGTTGTATCGACCAATATAAATCATGTGGTTTAGCGTCTGGTAACTGCTCTAGTTTGTTCACCAAAATTCTGGCTACACATTCTGCATCCCAGCTATCACTTTTTTGTGTGGTCATGTGACTTTTGCGTTCGGCATATGAAAGAGCTGGGTTCACTTCTTTTACAATTTGTTCATGGTCTGCTAAATATTTAGCTAACGCTCTCCCATAACCCCCAACATCTTCTAAACCAAAAATGGGTGTCAAACCATCCTCCATATGTTTATAAATATCCAATAAAAAAGTTGAAAAAGCAGAAGGTTTATTTTCAAACTTTATTTCGTCTAGTTTTTCTTGCCAACAATTAATAATAACCGCCACATGGTGTTGCTTATGTAAATCTACTCCCACATAAAAATGCTTCTGTCTTTCGTGCATTAACTTATCCTCCTATTCAATGGAATGAAAATGCCGGCAACCTTAGTTCGAGCGTTCACCAACTGGTGCGCATTGGTACGAAAGCCTATCCATTTTCACCGTTATATGAAGATATATAAGTAAATGAGCACCTTTTTTAAGTAGCCCTTCAAATTATTGCAGGGTGTTGCCCATTTGCTTGTATTTGTCCATATGTATAAATCCCCCGATAAAAGCTCTCACGGTCTAAAATGCGCTTCACTTGTACTTTTGTAAATCGTTTTCCTTTCTCTGTTTGATAGCCTTCCATGTTAAGCTGTTCTGCCAATTTAGATAGTGACCAATGTTTAAAAAAATGTCTTAATTCAAATAGCCTCCGTACAACGATCGCTTTCTCTGTATCCACTTCTAATACTTTTCGTCCTTTCTGTACTGTATAACCAAACATGACACCACCACCTGCATAGCCACCTTGTTCAGCTTTTTTCTTTCTGCCCCTACTTAGTTTCAATGCAATCTCTAATCGTTGATATTGGTCTAATAGCTCCAACATCCCATTCACTAAAAAATCATTTGGTTCATGTGTGTATATGCTGTAATTTGGCTGCTCTATCGCTTTCACATCTGCGTTATATTTTTTCAACTCTCGTTGTATCAATACTTTTGCCATATCAGAGCGCCACAAACGAGAGGTATTCAGTACAATTACTTGGCTAACTTGATGGTATTCTATATCTGCTAATAACTCTTGCAATCCTTCTCGCTCAATTGTTAATCCATCTTCATCAACTGTCGCTCCGCTGAGTCCTCTATCTTCATATATGTGGAGCAATTGTAGCTTACTTTCGTCACAATACCTCTCAATTTCTTCTACTTGATACGCTAAGCTATAATCTTCACGTACTTGCCCTTCTGTTGAAACTCGTACATAACCAACTGCTTTTTCTTTCATAATGTCCCTCCCGTTACAGCAATTAAAGTCCCTGTAACGCTTACCCGTTTTTTGCGGATAACTTGTGTGTAACGTCTATCCGTTACAACATACTGTACGACCTTACCCAAATTTTGCACAACCCTTTATTTTACAGTCGTTTTTTCTCTAGTAGGGTCGTACACTATACATAACCGTTACAATCTAACAAAGAGGTGTTTTTATTATGTCTTCTACTATTCGTTTACGTCTCAATGAAATTTTAATTGAAAAACAAATGAGCCGTCGGCAACTTGCCAGACAAGCCGCTTTACGTCCGAATACGGTAAATGACCTATGTACTCGCCCTGTACAATGTGTGCATACACGTATTCTCTCTATCTTATGCGATACATTAGAAGTTTCTATTCAAGACCTCCTTGTATTAGAGCCAATTGACTAAGCAACCCCAAGTACCATCGAACATGGCTCATCTATCAGTTGTTTCCATACTGCTCCTGCTAACTCGTCGAAATCCACTCGATACTGTTTCGCAAGGGGCTCTTTTATTGCTCTACGTATATACTGCGTGTACATGTCTTTTCCATCTCGTAAATTAATGACTCGTTCTACTTCTTTCTTCTCCAACGCTTGCCAATCCATTATCACCGCCGCAAAGTATTGTTTATTCTGTTTTGGCGAATGTCTCTCTATATCTTGAAGCTCTATTTTTTCATCTGGTTTATAGACGACTTCAATCCTACTCAAATCGTTTTCCAAATAAATACCTTTATTTCTAAATAGCTCTAGTCTCTTATCATAAATTCGACAATATCCATTCTGTTTTCTTTGATAACCTTCACCAAAATAACGTGTCGTTTCACAATGACTCATTTTCCTCCGCACATCTATTGGTATAACGACCACATTTTCTAGTTTCGTTGGTATATCGTACGCTACATCACAGCTCACAAATTCTACTTGGCTTGCCCGCTTCCCTATCATCTCTAGTATTTCTCTGAAATGTGAGTAATGCTCTGGCCTTGTTTCAATCCTTAGGGTATGTAAGTGACCTTCTGTTTCTCTAAAGTTTTTAAAATATAGATGAATGTATACATCGTCACTTTTCCGCATGTGCAGTTCATAGCTATATGTTCCACTATAAATCTTCATTTTCACTTTATATTTCTGCACTCCCACCATATAAACACGTAAAAATGCTGAATGTGGTACATCCTTATAATCTATAACAAATTTATCTATTGAAACTTCTATTTCCATCGCATTTTCTTCCCCTTGTATAAAATTTTAATACTTAGTACACTAATTAAATAATCGTAATCCGTATTTAAACATGCAAAAAAAGCACTTGTCGCCTGTTATAGACAATCAAGTGCTTTAAGTTTTAGATTTTCTAAGTTTATTAATATTTGCAAGTTTTATAAGTTATTTTAGTATTGACAGTTTGACATCTTTTTTACTACATGGCAAGTGTAACGTTTAAACCCTTTAGCTTGTTTAATCTCGTGTGTTTGTTGCTTACGACATCCATAAAGTGGTCCTTGTAAGTAAAATGTCATCTCGCCTATTCTCGCTCTTATTGCTTAATTGTTAAAATAGCACTCCTTGATGGTCTAGCCTTCATGAGTTATTAATTCAAATTCAACGATATCTTTAACTGTACACAATTAAAAAACTATTTATATCCTTGTTTATCGCCACGAGCTTTGTTATTATCGTTTATTTAGTCACTATTTCATACAACACTATCTCCTGCATGTAAAATGTCATCTCACCTAATTCTCACACTTTTCTTCCTAGACCACTGTTTACAGAACACTCCTTGATGGTCCAGCCTTCATGAGCTCTCAATTCTCAAACAATTATTGTTCATTAGGTCCATTCCTATCGCTTGTGATTTTTTGCCATGTTTTATTTTCTCCTTTGATTTCTTTATATGAAAAAAAAGTTTATTCCTAACTCATAGCCAAGTTGGAATAAACCTTTTGAAAGTTTATGAAGCGTAGTTGTGAATAGAATTTGCTTATCGCTTAGTGTATTCTTAAATTCTACTCAATGTTCAAACTTTTATTTTGTAACCATTTCCTAGCTTCTTCACCCATTAAAATTATTGGTTTTTCTGCAGTTCCTATATTGATACTTTTTATAAAAGCCTCTTCTATTCCACGAATGCCAGTTAATATAGCTCCGTTTAGCAATACATTTTCAAACGTTGCTAACCGTATATCGGCATTTAATAAAACTGCATTACGAAAATCCGCCTCATCAAAAAGACCAGCTACTAAATTAGCGTCTGATAAATCTGCTTTAGCAAACACGGTTTCAATACATTCACTATCAGCAAGTCTAGCAGCTTTAATATTGGCATTTGTGAAGTCTACATACGAGACATTAGATTTTCCAAAATCTGCTCCTTCTAAATTTGCAGATATAAAAGTTGATGAACATAGTAAAGATGACGAGATATCCTTGTTATTTAAATCCATGCCATCAAAGATACAATCTGTTATATACGCTTGGTCTAGTGGATACGGGGACAAATCCACATTTCGCAAATCAATCTCATCTATACCTAGTTTTTCTCCTTGTTCACCAATAGTTTCAATCCAAAGACGGTGCGACTCTAATTGAACGATAATTTCTCTGATATCAGTATTCATACTAACCTCCCTTATGGATACCAAATAATCCTATTTGATACTCTAGCTTTCTCTATTGCCTCTTTTAATTGTTCAACATGTTCAGGAATCATGTCCCTTACATCCACAATTACATTATAATTTTTTTCAAGTTCTTTATTAATACCTTTCATCCCGTTACTTACTGTAAATGCCCCTTTCTTAGGTGATGTATGACCATTCGGATAAGAGACGAAGCTTTTAACGTCCCATTTAGTATTATTTGTTGTATCAATAAATTCTGCCCCACCATTGCCTTGTGGATCACGTATAATCTTCCCTAACTTACCTTGTTGCTCCAAATCGAGCCCTATCTCTCTTTCTTTCAAACCCTGATCCCTAATTTTACCACCATGCGATGGATCTCCTGCCAAATCATCTAATTCTTTCTGTTTTCTTCCTCCAGTATATTTACCCGTACCCTATGTTGTAATCTTAAAAGCTAAAAGTAAAAAATCAGCCTTTTATAACCTTTATTAAACTACTTCTTTCTCTTTTATTATCGGCAATTCATAGGCAGTTCTGTGCTTCATCATGCCATAGATAATGTTTACAAGCCTTCTCATAATGCAGACCAATGCTTGTCCTTTTGTTTTGCCTTCTTTCAGTTTTCGTTGGTAGTAAGCATAGAACACTGCGTTCCTTGGCAGTTTAATTCCTTTTGCTACTTGCACTTGCTGTACAGCTAGGTTGTAAAATAACGCATGCAGCGCCCGATTTCCCTGTTTGCTTTTTTGTTCCTTGCCTTTCCCACCAGAACCAAAATAAACAGGCGCTATCCCTGCAAATCGTGCGAATTTATTGGCATTAGGGAAACGTCTTACATCCCCAATCTCAGCAATTAAAGCGGAATCTGTCACAAGGTCAATTCCTGGCATAGAGTCTAGTTGAAAGTCTAATAAACTCATTAACTCTTTTAATTCTCTTTCCACCTTGCCTATTTCCTGCTTTCCAAACAAAATGTGGCACACAATGCTTTCTACCAAAAAGTTTCGAGTTTCCTGATGTTCTTTTGTTGTGTTCCCATCTTCTATTACTAGCTTCAATATTTCATTTGCTTTTTTCACCGAACAAATATTATGGCTCACTTCTAATAAAAAGGTGGTCAATTGTTTTATACTCACACCTTCTAAACAAGACGGTGAAAGATAGCGTTCCCAAAAAGCCAATGCTGTTTTTCCATCCACTTCTGAGAAAAACTTCTTATAGCTTGGATAATGGTGGTTCAATTGAATATGTAGTTGGTTCTTTAAAGCACCAACTTCTCCTGCCAACAATAAATAATCACTGCCACATGTTGTTGTTTATGCAAGTCTACTCCAACATACAAGTGTTTCTGTTTTTCATGCATGGTTCATCCTCTTATTCAGTATTCAGTTATCAATTATTGAATGAAAATGCCAGGAACCTTAGTTCGAGCATTCACCTATCGTGCGCATTGGTACGAAAGCCTATCCATTTTCAACTTTACATAGGATATATAAGAAAATGAGTCCCTTTTTTAAGTAACCTTTTAAATTATTGCTTCATGTTTTCCATTTGCTTGTATTTGTCCGTATGGATAGATCCCTTGATAAAAACTTTCTCGGTCTAATATTCGCTTCACTTGTACTTTCGTAAATGCTTTCCCTTGGGTTGTTTGATAGCCTTCTTCATTCAATGCTTCTGCCAAACTAGAAAGTGACCATTTCTTATATTTTTGTTTAAGTTGAAATAATCTTTTTACTACTTCTGCATGCCCGTTATGTATTTTTTGTTCTTTTTCACCCTTTTGTTTGGTATAGCCAAATGTCGCTCTTCCTCCTTCATATCTGCCTTCCTTTGCTTTCTTGTTTCTGCCTTTCGTTAGTTTTAGGGCTATTTCAAGTCGTTGGTATTGGTCTAATAACTCCATTAAGCCATTGACCAAAAAGTCGTTTGGGTCTTTTTTGTGAATGCTGTAAAATGGCTGTTCAATCCTTTTAATATCACAGCCATATTTCTTCAACTCTCGTTGTATCAACACCTTTACAATGTCTGACCGCCATAATCGGCTTGTGTTCAGCACCACCACATATTCAATTTGGACAGACGAAAGGTGAGCCAACATTTTCTGTAAGCCCACCCTATCAATTTCTAATGCTTCTTCATTCAGTTTTGCGCCACTAATTCCTTCATCTCTAAAAATATGAATCAAGTTTAAGCCTTGTTCCTTACAATATGCTTTAATTTCATCTTCTTGATATTTCAAGCTATATCCATCTTTCGCTTGCCCTTGTGTTGAAACTCGCATATACCCGATAACGTTCAATTTCTCACCCTCCCGTTACATAAATTTTTAATCAATAGTTGTTCTTATAAATTCTATACTTATTCTGTCAACTTTTATTTCAATATATTTATCCATCAATTCAGGATAATCAGAGAAATACTCGTCTTCGTCAGTAAAAATTAATCCTGCTTCAATTGTATCCTCATGTAACAAACCCCTTATATAATACTCATAACCCAAACCAATACGTTCTATTTCTTTCTTCTCTCCCTGGATTTCACGAATCATTAATTCATTTAAGATAGTAAACCCTATTGATACAGGATAACTTTTTCCTACTTCAATTTTATAAGGACAAATAAAAGCAAATCCTGTAAATTCAATACCCTCAATCTCAATTGTCACTTCTTCCTCAATTTGTGGGTCTAGCCTTTTAACAAGAGCCGTATATACCATATATAAATCCTCACTTCCTACTCTGCTGGATTAATCACTGGAATATTTTCACCATTAATGGTCTTCCAAATCTTTTTGCCACTCTGAGTATGGTAGGTCGTAATATCTCCATTATTATTAGTACCTACAAATTCAAACTTGGCTTTACCATTTTTGTTATTCCCCATAAACTTGCATATCCTGTCCTTATTTCATCTTTATATTCATACTTCACCTTTATGCCATTATTAATAACCTCTTTTGCACCTTCAAGATACTCGTCGGCATTTTTATATAATCCGTCAAATTCCTTCCCATGCTTATCAAAATGTCCTTCTAGTTTAGCACGATCTGCAAAATCTGAAGGGTTTTTACTGGTACCCTATGTTGTAATCTTAAAAGCTAAAAATAAAAAAATTAGCCATTTTACCACCCTATTAAACTACTTCTTTCTCGTGCACTATCGGCAATTTATAGGCTGTTTTATGCTTCATCATGCCAAAAACAATGTTCACAAGCCTTCTCATGATACAAACCAATGCTTGCCCCTTTGTTTTGCCTTCCTTAAGCTTTCGTAGGTAGTAAGCATGAAACACAGGATTCCTCGGCAGTTTACTTCCTTTTGCTACTTGCACTTGTTGTACTGCTAGGTTGTAAAATAAAGCATGTAACGCCCGATTTCCCTGTTTGCTTTTTTGTTCCTTACCTTTCCCACCAGACCCAAAGTAAACTGGCGCAATACCCGCAAATCGTGCTAATTTGTTGGCATTTGGAAAGCGTCTTACGTCACCTATCTCTGCAATTAATGCCGAAGCTGTCACAAGGTCAATTCCTGGCATGGAGTTTAGTTGAAAGTCTAGTAAACTCATTAACTGTTTTAATTCGCCTTCCACATAGTTCATTTCCTTCTTTTTAAACGTAATGTCTCGAACGATGCTTCTTACTAGAAAGTCGCGTGTTTCTTGATGTTCTTTTGCAGTGCGTCCATCTTCTTTTACTAGCTTTAATATGTCATTAGCCTTTTTCACGGAACATGTATTGTTACTGGCTTCTAATAAAAAAGTGGTCAATTCTTGTAAGGTTATACTCTCTAAACAAGATGGTGACGGATATCGTTTCCAAAATGCCAATGCCGTTTTTCCATCTACTTCTGAGAAAAACTTCTTATAGCTTGGATAATGGTGGCTCAATTGAATGTGCAGTTGGTTCTTTAAAGCACCTTGAGCTTTCACCAACGCATTTCTTCTAGTGACCAATTGTTGTATCGACCAAAATAAATCATGTGGTTTAGCGTCAGGCAATTGGCTAAGTTGTCTTACCAATATTCTAGCCACACATTCCGCATCCCAGCTATCACTTTTTTGTACGGTCACATGGCTTTTTCGTTCAGCGTACGAAAGTGCTGGGTTAACCTCTTTTACAACTTGTCCATGGTCCGTTAGATATTGTGCCAGTGCTCGACCGTAACCGCCCACATCTTCTAATCCAAATACAGGTGTCAACCCTTCTTCTGTCAGTTTATCAATATCTAGTAAAAATGTTGAGAAAGCGGACGGTTTATTTTCAAACTTTATTTCATCTAGTTTTTCCTGCCAACAATTAATAATCACTGCCACATGGTGCTGTTTATGCAAGTCTACACCCACATAAATATGTTTCTGCTTTTCATGCATCGTTCATCCTCCTATTCAGTTGTTTATTGAATGAAAATGCCGGCAACCTTAGTTCGAGCGTTCACCTATCGGTGCGCATTGGTACGAAAGCCTATCCATTTTCAACCTTACAGAAGAACTTATAAGAAAATGAGTCCCTTTTTTAAGTAATCTTTTAAATTATTGCTTCATGTTTGCCATTTGCTTGTATTTGTCCATATGTACAAATCCCTTGATAAAAACTTTCTCGGTCTAATATTCGCTTCACTTGTACTTTCGTAAATGCTTTCCCATGCGTTGTTTGATACCCTTCTTCATTCAATGCTTCTGCCAACCTAGACAGTGACCATTTCCTATGTAGCTGTTTAAGCTCAAACAACCGTATTACTACTTCTGCATGACCTTTATGTATCTTGAGTTCTTTTTCACCCTTTTGTTTCATATAACCAAATGTTGCTCTTCCTCCTGCATATCCGCCTTCCATTGCTTTCTTGTTTCTCCCTTTTGTTAGTTTTAGCGCTATTTCAAGACGTTGATATTGGTCTAATTACTCCATTAAGCCATTGACCAAAAAGTCATTGGGGTCTTTCTTATGAATGCTGTAAAATGGTTGTTCAATGCTTTTAATATCACAGCCATATTTCTTCAACTCTCGTTGTATCAGCACCTTCACAATATCTGACCGCCATAATCGACTTGTGTTTAGCACCACCACAAACTGTATTTGGACAGACGAAAGGTGAGCCAACATCTCCTGTAAGCCCACCCTATCTATTTCGAATGCTTCTTCATTTAGTTTTGCGCCACTAATTCCTTCATCTCTAAAAATATGTATCAAGTTTAAGCCTTGTTCCTTACAATATGCTTTAATTTCCTCTTCTTGATATTTCAAGCTATATCCATCTCTTGCCTGCCCTTGAGTTGAGACTCGTATATACCCAACAACGTTCAACTTTTCACCCTCCCGTTACATAAATTGTAATTTTCGTAACGCTTTTTAACGAATAGCGAGTATTATACGACCTTCTCTTGTAAAAATACAACCCAAAACTTTAAGCCAAGGTAGCACAAGCAAACACTTTCACGTTATCCATTGTTTATCGCCACGAGCTTTGTCAATCTCGTTAGTTTTTTACCCACTCCATATAATAAACTACCCCTGCCTTGTAAAATGTCATCTCGCCTATTTATCGTACTTGTCACTTTATCCGAGTATTAAAACCAAACTCCATGATGGTACTACCATCATGAGCTCTCGATTCTCAAGCAAAACATTTTCTTATTGTCTCACTCAATTATCAACTGTTTTAATATAAATTAAAGTAAAAAACCTTGAGAGGCATTTAGCCAATCAAGGTCCTTATATTGTGCTATATCTCTTAAATACCTATATCTAATAAAAAATTTATAAAATCATAAGCAGGCAATTAAGATTCAATAGTTGTTCGATCAACAAAATTTTGATTTTCTTTAATAATCATTCTTGAAAGTCGTCTTCCTGCTCTCTTAAAGAAGAATTCATCAGCGAACTCTTGTGAATCAATTTGCGATAGTTGGTTGATAACTCCATTTATTTTATCATATTCAATTCGTCCCATTAAATCTTCATTCGGTCCATATTGATAAACCACCCTCTCTTCATCCTCAAATTCCTTCAACATTAAAACAAAAACTGCCATGAATCTTCACTCCTCATAGTTTTTCTCCCAATTCCATGGTCTTCCAGATTCTATAGTTTTGTCATGAGCTGTTCTATAATTAGTCTGGAATATACCCTCAAATTTTGACTCAAAAATTTCGTGATGTAATAATTGTATATCAGAATCTACTTGTTTCCCATCCATCAATCTTTGCCATGCTTGAGCTAGTTCGTAGTCCGGATCAAATCTCCCAACTCCATAATCCTTTATATGAGAGTTATTAAAAACATGATCTTTAATCCTTTGTATTCTAGCAACAGAAAAGCCTGTATTTTTAGCAATTGCATTCACATCTTCTGTTCCTAGATTTCTAAATTTTTCATACATTTCTTCTGCAATAGCTTCTTCCTTAAAGAACTGCTCTGGGGATATATTTCTTCCACCAGTTTCAGCATATTGTATAGAATTACCCGTACCCTATGTTGTAATCTTAAATGCTAGGCAACCATTTATACCCCTATGAAACGCTTTCTTGATTGTTTATTACGGGCAGTTCATAAGCAGTTTTATGTTTCATTATGCCTTTTCATAATACATACCAATGCTTGCCCCATTGTTTTGCCTTCTTTGAGTTTACGTTGGTAGTAAGCATGGAAAACGGGGTTCCGTGGCAGTTATTTTTGTTATCCAAGACAATGACTCCTTACAAAAAAGCACTTGTTGCCTAAAAAGACAATCAAGTGCTCCTTATAGTTATCTAATGTTGAGAATCTAATATAACTTACTCGGCAGATGGGTTATAATCTATCTCAACTTTACTAAGACCCACTAATACTTTTTCTATCCTATTAGTTAAATCTGCTATTTCCTCTTTTGTCAGTTCATTTGAAGCATCTATATCTTTAAACTTGCTTAATCTCCTTGTTATACCTTCAATAAGCCCAATAAAAACTTTATCATGTCCAATTGCAATCTCACCAATAGCAGTATCAACAATAACATCTTCTATCTTACCTAAGTTATCAAACTCATCTGATAGTTTTGCTATAGCATACTTATATCCCCTATCTTCATCTAACAACTCTTCATATGTCTCCTGAATTGCTTCAAATAATTCATTATACTCCCAATCTTTCATAATTACTTTCCTCCAAAGAATTTAGTTTAAGGAATAATTCTATTACCATTGTTGTGTACGACTTCTAATTCAATATTTTTATATTTAGCTGCAAACTCTGCTATAACTTTATTACAACTGTCGCAAGTATCCAATTCTGTAAATAACTTAATTCTACCACTAGCTTGTGTATTATCCCCAAGCCTAGAAGCTATATCATTTAGTATTTTATACTCAGTATCTGTATTCCTTAAATAATTAAATCCATTTTTACCAACTGCTTCTGTAGCCTTAAACATTGGATTTTCAGGTTGTAAAGAAATATCAGGCACCTTATGCTCAAGACTTCCCTTAAGTTCATTTATGCTACTTTGAGCATAAAATTCCGATTTGCTTATCCCACTGACATCCACTTCGGCAACAGCAAAATTACCAGATTTCTTATATTTACTCGATAAATTTCCTCTTAGTTCCTTCACTCTATCAATTATATGCGCTTCTGTTACTGAATCTATTTGTCTAGTTGGATATACTTTACCCGTACCCTTAGTAACTTCAGTATTAGCCTTATTTCCCTTTACCTTCTCTTTTATTTTCCTCAAATCACCCTTAGAAACCTTAATCGACCTACTAGAAATCCTTCCACCTCTAAAACCATAAACACTCCCAATTAAACTGCTAAAGATAATCGAATTAGATTCTAGCTTCGATAACTCTTCTCCAGTCCAGAGATTGTATCCGTCTTTTGCTGCTTGGATTTGTTCGAGGTAAATATCTGAGTCAGGCTCGTTGTCTAACTTGATTTCTCCCTTTTTTATAGCCTCATTATATGCTAGGCTTGCTTTGGCTGCATCTTGATCTGTGCGACCGTTTTTACTAAGGACCCATGTATTGCCTACGAGCTTTTTCTCATATTGGCTGAAGTCATACTTCATTTCTGTTTTACCAGCGTTTTTTATAGGTGTGCTTTCTTTGCTGGTACTTTTAACAAAATGATTGGAAACTTTCTTTAAGTTATTGTCTACATCGTCTGTTTTAAACATAGCCAAACTTGGACCAAGTGGAGAAAGTTGGCTGTTAGATTGATAAATATTTGTCAGGAAACCTTTATATGTTAATTGGCTTTTGCTTAATCCAGTTTGCACTAGCTGGTATGTTTTATGGACTGGTAGTTCACTAATTCGAACGGCTTCTTTTATCACGCCAGGGGCATATGGGACAAATGGTATTGCTCCAATCATGCTTTGGGTAATACTTGCTTGGCGCTGTTCATCTGTGAGTTTGTTGCCGAACATGTCTTTTCCTGTTATATATTCCGATAGTCCATTTGCTGAAATAAGGCCAAATATGCCCATTTCTGTTTGTTCTAGTTTAGTAAAGGTGCGGACATTTTTATAAGCGTCAAGCGCATGATCGGCTGTATGAATCGCTTTTGTTGCTGAATAAATGCCTTTGCCGCCTTTAAGGGCTCTTCCTGCCCAGCCTACAATTGGAATGAAGCCTGCGGCTGCCATTGCGCCAGCGGCTACTCGTTGTCCTGCCGTCAACTTTGCACCTGTAACGGGATCAACTCCGTCTTTAGCTCGTATGTAGTCATAATAACCGGTTAACTCGCCGGCGAAGGTTTTCGTGCCCTCCCATAGGTCTTCATACCATGGGCGGTTTGCTATTTCCCTTGCTTCTTTCTCTTCCTTTTTATAGGAGAGGTAGCTGTTAGTTTGTGTCTTTGCTTCTACCATGGACTGATAGGCATCACTCGATTGATAGGCTTCTGCATCAAAATGGATGGGTGAAATACTGCTGCCTTGTCTTGTTGCTTCCATTAAAGATTGGAAAAGAGCTTGAACATAGTGCTCTTCTCCTTCTGAAGAAAGGTATTCATCTTTTAACTCTTGATCGACTTCCCCAACTGCATCGATCGTTTTGGTCCGTTTTTCGTTTGCATCCATCATCAGATCGTCAAACCGGGAACGGGAAAAAGGCGTTAAAGACACTAGATCATCAATGTCCCTAAAAATTTGCTCTAACGCTTTTCGTTGCTCACTAATCATTTCGTCTGCTTGACGTTCTTTATATGCAAGCTCCTCTTCTAAAAAAGATGTTTCCACACGAGAATGGCCGCCTAAGTCTTTATCTTCTAGCCTTGCGCTAACGCCTTCAAAGAAGGCAATCTGTCTGTCAATCAGCCGTTGCCATGCTTCTACCACTTCCAGCTGGCCCTGATAAAATCCTTTAATTGCTTCGGCACCTTTTCCTTCAAAATCATCTAAATGAACAATCTCCTGGAAGGCTTTGTGCAGCTGTGTAAACTGTGTGCGCAGTTCTTTATAGTGCTTAGCCCTTCCTTTCATTGTATCACGTAAACTAGATGCATCTAAAACTTTCATTTTTTCGCCTCTCTTTTACACGGATAATAGGTCCTTTAGTTAATAAACGGCCAGGATATTCCATATCCTTTTATTGTAAAAAAGATGCAGGCGAGTTTAAATAGGAAATTGGTTGGAAATTATAAACTAACTTACGCTAAAGTATTTATAGTTCTACCTCAGCTAGACAACCTTTGTGCATGCTTAAAATAATTATTAGCAGTCTTACCATTTGCAAAAGTACTAATATGATGAGAAGCCATTCCGTTTGGCTAAGGTCTATGTTTTTAAGCTCGATTAGTAATGCCATCTTGCTTATAATGTTCATCATTACCTGTTTGTACAGTAAAGACAAAACTGCTAGGTGTGTTTTCTGGAACTGATACCCTATAATTTTCATTAAATGTATAGTTTACTAGAGGATAGACGGAATATGCCATTGAAGCTTCATAATCATTAGAGGCTATGAATTTAGTAGAGGCATCGTCTAGTGATTCTGCCTTTATAACCGAATGGAAAAAGTCTGAAAACGTGTCATGTTTAATCACTAAGAAGTTCTTCATCAAGTTTTTCTCCATAATAATTTAGTTTTATCTATTATTCTCCCTATATAATCATCGTCAAAAACATTCTAATTTACAGTTATTCTACATGTAACAACGATTCACCTGCCAAAATTTAGGGAACAAGCACCGTTTTTATACTTTTACGGTGCTCAACCAATTATAATTAAGCGTCTAAGATATACCGGACCAAATCGAGTACCTTTTGCGTGTTACCATCCGTTTCGCACGTCACGATGGAATCTGGCTTCCTACTTGTTTTATAATGTCATAAATAACAGCTGCTTTTGTCTATGCGCTAGAATGGACAATATGATAGTTTGGGTTCTGGAATAAAGATTGAATAAAAAGCAGGAACGATTCTTTAAAGATATTCTTATACTGACCGCCAAACTGGGCATATTCTGCTTGTCGTATTCGTTCCTGCTCTTGAGCAAATCTTGCTCTTTCCTCTAATTCTCGTTTTTGCTGAGCAGCCTGTTCTTGCGCTTTTTGGTCACGGGCCAATTTTGCTTGTTGTTCTTGTTCTTGTTCTTGTATGCGTGCCAGCTCTCTTTGAAGCTCCTGCTTCGCAATTTCTGCCTGACGTTCTTGCTCCAAACGACGAGCTTCACCTTCTTGTCGTGTTTTTTCTCGAGGAATCTCTATTAGTACATTCTGAAAGTTAGATGTCTCGGTAACAGCTGGCGTGATGTTTATTTCTGCTATGGCCGTCTTTAATTGTCTGTGTTTAGGTCACTGGTATTAATTGGATTTTGGGCGCTAATTTCAACACATGTTGTGTTGTTCATTTCGTAAAACCCCCTATTTATTTTGGGTTCTCTTATCAGGCAAAATAAAAAAACGCTGATAAATCAACGTTTTTCATACCAATCTTGTTTTTCAGCTACGGGATAGCTAATGGCAGATCGACTTGTTAGATCAATTTCTACATGCCTCCTCATTTTTGAACAAACATACCGGATATTACCCCTTAATTACTATCGAGGTAATAAAAGCTACAAGAAAAGTTAAAATTAACACTAAATTAAAGTCCAAATTAAAAAAAGTAGTGATAACTAGAAAGAATATTACTATTATTGCTAAACAGATTAGACTTAGCAAAAGACCTTTTTTTATGGGATTTATAAACAGATAGTTAGAGAAATAAACCATACCAAACATAAGAATAAGCAGTAATGGTATAGTTATCGGAGTAAACACATCAGGTATAAAAAGAATTATTAATATTGGTAAATATGTTAAAACTTTTTCTAATATTATATTGCCTCTGATTATATTTATAATTTTCATTTAATTTTCTCCTATTATGAATGGTTTTAGAGACTTAAATTTTTCCTGTCCCATTCAACCCATTTCTTTATTCTACTAATAATATTTTTATCGGTGAAATATATTATTTCTCGCCTATTTTTCCTGTTTTGTTTCTATGTTTATTAAATTGTTCCTATTTGGTTCTCAATGTTCCTTTTTGCGGAACTTTTTTCATCTTCAATACTAATTTTATTTTTTAATAAAAAAATGAATGAGTAAATTTAGAAATAATATTTCAGTTTTGTTCCTGGTTATTGTGAATTGTTCCTGCTTTGTACCTTCTTTTTTACATATTTAGGCCGATTGTGGATATATTATGGTTTTATAAGAATTGTCACTTTGATCTTTTTATTTATATCTAAAGATCATTTTACTTATATATATTACGCATATAAAGATTTGCATAATAATGCAGGAACAAAGAGACATATCTCAAATGAACGTATTTTTTATGTGACTAAGTGTGTCATTTCCATTGGATAGTTTTACTAATGAGAGCCTCACGTTTATGTCTTCCTCACATATGGATAGATTTTTAGATATTTCATTATGTTTATTAATATTTAGAACCTCTATAGGGCTAATGAGGACAAGTAATATTTAGAAAAAGTATAAATACAAGATTTTTATTAAGGATATAATAAATTTAAATATCTTAAAACGTTATTCTTTTAGGTATGACTGTGAACCGTATGCATGAAATGAATAAGGAGAGGATTAATCATTAATTACAATGACAACAAGCATATGATCTGTGATGAATGCAAGCAAGAGTTTCGCTATAAAAGTAGCTATTATGATAAAGATAAGCGCTCAGAAGTGAAGCAGTATAAATGTGGTTGCCCTACTATCCAGCTTGAAACGGTAAAATATTTCAGCAGAGATGAGTTAGCACCATGGGAACGGGTCAACTGAAATTTATTAGGAGTATCAAGTTTTGAGTTTTGTCTATAGATAAACAACGAGAAAGATTGATTAAAGAACATAAAAAACTTCATATATTCCCTGTATCTGATTATACGGAATTAACGATGAAAAAATTGCTCGCTCCATCAAGATGATAAAGTAGCAGAGAAGACAAGATGTACTTTATCGGAAAAATGCTTTTAAAGTAGGAGAAAACAGTTCCATTCTTATGCTGGGATTGTGAAAGGAAATTTGAGGGGACTCTTCAGGATACGAAAATCGTTGAGACGGCTCCGAGAACGCTTGAAGGTAGGTTTGCTGTTATTTGTGAAGACTACCAAAAAAAAGAAGTTTGATGAATATTGATTTAAATGAAGTGAAACGACAATAATAATATGAATACCCTTTAAAAGTCGGTTTTACATATTTTTTTAAAATAAGGAAATTATAAAGTTATCTTCTAAAGAAAGTAACAAATAAACTCCAGTGTGGAGCGAGTTCTGTGATCTGAATTTCATTCGTTTAACAAAAGGATTGGTATTATGTTAGAAAAACAGCAATTAACATTATTAACTATCTCTGAATTGGATAAAAACTATCTTAGGAATAACTTGTTAAAAGAGAAGCCTTTTAAAGTACCTACTAAAAATGGCCTCACCGTGGTAAAAAGCGAAGAATTGTATGAACTTATTTTAGAAACCCAGTCAAAGGAAGAAATACGAGAGCTTGTGTTAATGATTAAGATAGCTAAAAAAAGACAGATGACAATTCGGCACATATTTCAAACAATTGCATTCGGTTTGATTTAAAAGAAAAAACATTATAACATTTGGTCTGTATGAAATAAAAAGATGGCTCCTTTATGTAGAGGGAGCATCTATTATTTGCAATAGGATTTTATAAACCATTAGATGCTTTTCTTTACTTATCCACTATAATATTAAATTTTTCTCTTATTTCCCCTACTAACTCTTCTACACGACTACGGTCATTAGGATACTTCTCCAAATACAGCTCGCAATCTTCTACTAGATACTTATAAAATGTTTCGTAATCTAAAACAAATTGTACATCTTCGTCCACTGCAGGTTCGTCGAAATAATAGCAGACTCCTTCTTCTCCGAAATAATCTTCTTCCCATTCTTCCCAGTTACTTGCAAATACAAAGCGGGCATATTCATCTCCATAACCCATTTCCTTTGGGATGTTCTCTAATATATACATAAATGCTTCATCTCCCATTAAATAGTAGAAGATGTGAATTAATTCTTTTTGTCTTTCTAAATCTCCCATATCAACAACACCCTTTACCCAAAATCTCGACAAGTGTTTACGCTTCGACTCATAGCAATATTTAATTAGTTTCTAAAAAAACTTGAAAGGGTTCTCCTCCAAGTTACTTTTCTACTTTAATATTAAATATTCCTCTTATTTTCTCTAATAACTTTTCTACACGTATCCTTAAGTAGTTATTGCAATTTCAGTAGCTCATTATGGTATTAATTACGCAATCAAGAAGTATGGAAGAAGTGCAGTAACTAAGGCTACTAATAAGTACGGTCAAAAGGCTACAGCTAAAACATTAAAAAATCTAAAGTTTGCTTCTGAAAGACTTTAATCAGAACACTGGGATAAACATAAAAAAGAATTTCGAGGCTATACAAAGTCAAAGTATTTAACACGTGCTCAATCACTAGGAGGTACAACAGCAAAACATATCTTGACAAAAAAGAGATCTAATGGTGATATGTTAAAATATAATAAGATACAAATGAATTACTTATTCTTACTAAAGATGATGTTATAAAAACCCTATTCAAACCTAAATATCGAAATAAAAATAGAGGATATGAGTACTTTAAAAACCAATAACTAGAGGTGATTTAAAATGAAATTTTGTCCTGTTTGCGGTTATGACGATCATGTATATCCGCCTTATGATGAGGATATCAATCCATCCTATGATATATGCTCCTGTTGCGGTTTTCAATTCGGAGTTGATGATGATGTCGAAATGGAAGATGGTGTATTTATGGAAAAGAAAGATACACATACTCAATTCCGTAATAATTGGATTGATAATGGAGCAATTGTGTTCTCCGAAAGCTACCCAAAGAAATTTCAAAAAGAAGGCAAAGTTGCCGGAGAATATCTATTTAAACAATTAGAAAACATAAATGTAAAACAATAGTTTTTATTGGAAAAGAAGTCATATAATTTGGCTTCTTTTCCTTATTATTGCTCTATGTTCATCTAATATCTGTTTCATACACCTACTTAAAGAGGTGTATATGTACAGTAGAAATACAATATATGATGAGGAGGTCCTATTTATGTCTCTGTCTAATAGTACAAAAAATCACCATAATTCTAAGTATCATTAGCGTCATCAACTGGGAATTAATAGGCTTCTTCCAATATGATCTTATCGCTGCAATATTTGATGGTGAGCATGCAGGAATGTCCAGAATTATCTTTATTCTTGTAGGAATTTCAGGTCTTATTAGTATTAATATTTTAAATAATAGTAGAACTAGTTTAGAAGCTGGTCGTAGTTACACAACAAATCACTAATTATACTCATGAGCTGGTCCATTTGAAAACAAACTAAAAAGACATCCAATTGGATGCCTGATATTTTCTCGATTATATATGTATTAGCGAACTTCAAACGACTCTTCATTTAAATATCCTCTGCGAAGAAAGGGTTACTATAAAAATGGATTCTACAGTTCCAAAGAGTGTTGGGCAGAAATACAGAGAATATCTACAAGTGTTTGCCGATAATTAATCGTAATCAACTTGCAAAAGGAGAAAACTGCAAAAAAGAGCAGGTAACAACATCTGCTCTTTTGTAAATCCACTATTCAAATGAATATTCTACGTCCTGTTGCGGAGTTATATCTTCATACGTGTCTCCATCCATGGATGGAGCAAAGACAAACTTAATTTTTGAGATGTCTTCTGCATCTTCTAGTTTTAAAATAAAACCATCGTCAAACTCTTTTGTTACTTTACCTGCGAACGGAGCCAAGCTATCAGATTCTGTGTAGATTATGTCATTTTGTAATCTATCAACTTGTTGTCCTTTATCTGTAACCACATGCTTCAAGCCGTCCCAAGCAATGTTCTTATCTTCTTTATTTTCTACATCATAGCGAACTTGCACATAGACATATTCATCTTCAATCTCATCTGCAGCTCGCGAATCAACCTTTAGTATATCTATGTGGTGTTGCGTAACATTCGTCATTTTAAATAGTCTCATATCTTTGATTGTTACTGCTAATGGTGAAACATCAATAGTTTTATTTATTTCCTTCATTTTTAACAACTCAAGCATGCCATCTTTCGTTTCTGCCTTTTGACCAACTTTTGTAATCTCTGATCGTGCAGCTTCTGTAGATGTCATATTTTGCTCATCAGCCTTTTTTTCAACTTCTGCAGAAGATATTTCTGCGTCGTTTCCACAAGCAGCAAGAATTAAGCCAGTTGCCAATGCTAGTGATGCTACTAATTTCTTTTTCACTTAAAGTTCCCCCAATGTATGTAATTCGTGTATATTATATCAAAGAAAGAATAGTAATTGGGGCTTATTTCCTCTTTTGGTACTTTAATACTAAAGTCATGATGTGTAAATAATCCTACAACATCATCTTAGAACGAAACTATTAGATTGTTCATCATTACTTTCAAGGAATGTTTAGCTGCTAATGAGAATAGAGACTTTTACAGCAGCATGTACGTATCGACTACTAAAAAACGAAGGTAAAGTATTGACGATAGGAATAATGGATTCTAGTTTTCGGGGTTTTTCTCAGAGTAAAATCCTTTAGAGTTAAAAGACAAAACCATTAATTCTATTGGTCTAACAGTTAATTTTTGCTTTATCATTATCCTTAATACCAATTCTTTTTTTCCTCTTTCCTTTTATTCCATTTTATAGGATCTAAATTCTCAAAATTCATTTGATTTTATAACGATTCCATAAATTTATGCCTATTTTTCCTAAGTGTTATTTAAAATAAAAGAGACTACCATTAAGTAATCTCTGGTCTACAATCATTTATTCTTTATAAATATCACAATTCTGCTGAAGGATTATAACCCACTTTTGCATTTTTCAACCCTTCTATTACTCTATTTATTCGTCTTGATAAGTCCGTTATTTCTTCTAAGGTTAGTTCTGCCTCTGCTCCTTTTGGGTTAAACATACTTAATCTCTTTGTTATACCTTCAACGTAACCAACGAAAACACTATCATAAGTGATTAAAATTTCTCCTATAGCAACATCTACAATAATATCCTCTATTTTTCCTAAGTTATTAAAATCATCTACTATTCTTGCTATTGCATGTCTATGTCCTCTATTTTGAGATAAAAATTCTTTGTATACTTCTTGAATTGTTTCAAACAACTCGTTATATGTCCAGTCTTCCATTAAAAATTTCTCCATTACTTACATATTAGTTTGGTTTTAGTCTTTTTCCGTTATTATGGATTACCTCTAATTCAATGTTTCTATATTTTTTGGCAAACTCAGCTATTACCTGGCTACAACAATCACACGTATCTAGTTCTGTAAATAACTTAATTTTCCCTGTCGCCTTAGTATTATTTCCAAGCTGAGAAGCGATATCATTTAATATTTTATACTCTGTATCAGAATCCCTTAAATACATACTTCCTTCTTTATCTGGTGCTTCTGTTGCATTAAAAATAGGATTTTGGGGTTGCAAAGAAATATTAGGTACCCTTTCCTTTATACTACCTGTAAACTCATCTATACTACTTTGAGCAAAAAACTCTGATTTATCAATCCTTTAACATTCACTTCTGCTTTATAATACTCCCTTAACATACTTTTTTAATTAGCCTGCTTTATTCCTTAATAATGTAATCCGGAAAACCACGTTTTAAAGAGTTATCTTTAGCCCCCTCAGCACTCTGTTTATCAATGAAGTTATCATTGAGCGAAAAGCTGTAGGTACCTTTAGGTATTGAGACCATTTCTTCTAACTCTTTTGTGACTTGATTAAATAATTCTTCGCTTGTTTTTGCCTGCTTGTCAGTTATAAATAATTGAATATTAATTTTGAAGTTTTCCGCATTAAACAAATCCTCATCATAGGCTTTTCGCAAATTTTCTGCACTTTCATCAGGATTGCTTATATAGAGGTCATAAACTGGTTTTATAGCTTCTTCTTTACTTGTTAGCGCTATAAAGTAATATGGAGTCATATATCCATGTCCGCCCACATTTTGGAGAGCTTCTTTTGTTTTGCCAGTAATTTGACCTTTTGCTGCAAGCGACTTCAGGTAGCTATCGAGCTTATTGAACTCTTCTCTAAAGATCATGTGATATAATCCGCCCTTAATGGCATTTTCCACCTGGAATTCGTCTGCCCAAATTTTATCTGTCAACACTTGCTTTCCTTGTTCATCAATTGGTACGACAGCATATGTATAGAAATGTACATTTCCTTTGGATTCTACAAAAATCGTTGCCCCATCACGGCTACCGACTACATTATGAACATAAACATCCGTTTTGTAGTTTTCCTTAAAAAACTTTATAGCTGCTTCTTCGATCTGAGTCCGGTTTTTTTCGGCAAGTTTATTGGTTTCTTTTCCATATGGAAGAGCATAACCTTCACCTGAGTAATCCTGAACGCTCAGCAAGCTGTCACTAGAAAGTGCAGCTTGTGTTTCCTTAGCTTCTTCATTTTCATTATTAATATTTGTACTATTCATACTTGAACATCCTCCAAGTATTATTGATAACCCAATACTGCCGAGCAATGTTTTCTGGACCATAGTTAGTATATCCTCCCTAAAGGACTGTGCCACATCTATTATTGTAGAGGATAAAGTTATATATTTACAATTGATAGGTGAAAAATTACCCTTTTCACGCAGAAATAGGAGGAAAGTTTGAAAGATTTATATATTAGCTCTACTTACGAATAAATCATTCTAGCTTTTAAGATAAATTCATTAAAATTTCTAGCAGTACTAAGTTCAGTCGCTTGTTTCTCTCGAATAATATCGACAAGAAAATCATAAATACCCATTGCTTCTTCGTAATCTTCTTTACTAATGGCCAAGAGAAAGATCAACTGGGATTTCTGTCCGTTTCCCCAATCAATAGGTTCTTCTGTTAAAGCTATACCAATCTGTGTACGCTTAGAAAGAAGATTTAAAGGATGTGGTACTGCCACTCCTTCGCCAATTACTGTTGATCCCATTTCCTCCCTTTTTAAAATAGCAGCTAAAAATTCCTGTTCATTATCAATTACTTTTTCTAATGCCATAGCAGAAGTCAGTGCTTTGATTGCCTCGTCTTTATGTTTAAAAGACTTCTTTATAAATAACTTAGGTGAAAAATAGTTGAGTAAAAGATCTGTTGTATGACTTAGCTCTTTAGTAATTTTTTTATCCAAATCAATAATCTGCCTCCTTGAGGGCAAGCTTTCTATTTTGAAAATCGGTTTATTTTTTTCCTCGATATCAATGGTCGTTATTACAACATCTTCTTCCACATAAGGTAATGTACTGTACCTCTGTGCAGAAATTGTTTTTGTTATAAATAAATCTGGAATCGTTTGTTTAATGGTTGTTTCAATAACCCTCGCAGTTCCTATACCAGACCCACAAACGATTAAGCAGGAATTATGCCGTTCATATTTAACTTGATAATTCCTCTCCAAGGAAGCACCTATATGCAAAGATAAATAGGCAATCTCTCCATGGTTCACTTCATAACTCAACTCATTTTTGATTGATTTCACTGCATATAACGTTATTTCATATGCAAGCGGAAAATATTTTTTGATATGTTCTTCCATTGGATTTCTTACTCTAATGTTATTTTTCACTCGAAATAACATCGAGTTAATATGGCTCTGTAAATCACTTCTTAACTGCGCATCATCGTTGAGGTCATAGAAATAATTTTCATTAATTTTATCTAAAAATAATTGGATGTAGTCATTAACTAGATTATTTATATTCTGATTTTGATCCACAGCTGTAATCATTTTACTTCTCACTTGAATAAAAAGGTAATCTTGCTCTGATTGAGGAATATCTATTAAAAAAACCTCAGATAATAATTTAATCAAATTATCCATTAATTCAGTGTATTGTCCCCACTTATCCCGCCCATACTCAAGCTCTAGTACAAATTGATTCTGTATTCGATCCGCCATTATAACTAAGTGAAAGATAAAGTTTTTTAAGTTTTCATCACTAAAATACAGATGAAAAGAACTAAATAATGGTGGCAACTGTTTTTGTAGCGCTTCCAAAAAATGTTGTTGATTCTTCCATCCAAAATAACTCTCTATTTGAGAGAACTCAAAGGATTCATCAATAAGTGATAATAATGCACAACGTTTATTACGCTCTGAACCCTCAATCAATATTCCTTTCCCAACCTTAGAGTGTAATGAGAGATTGAAGCTATTAAGAAGGTTTCTTATTTCTTTAATCTCTAGGCTTAAAGTAGTTCTTCCAACATACATTTTTTCAGCTAATTCTTCCAAAGTCATAAATTGATGCGCGTTTAGGAGAATGATAATACATTGTTTTATTCTCCCTTCTTTTGTATTGATATCGAAATAAATGGGGGAAGTTAAATTACTGTTTTTAAATTGGCGGAAATTCTGCTGGTCCAATACATCAATGTAAAATCCTTTCCCGCGCATATTTTTGATAATAAACCCATGATTCTTACCAACTTCATTCATCCCCTTAATTTCCTTACGAACAGTTCGGTCAGAAATGGATAATACTTCACCAATTTTTTCGCCATTCAACTTACAAAGATTTTCTTCTAAAAGGGTAAAGATTTTATTTTTCCGGTTATCAGCAAACATGTTAAGCTTCTCCTTTCCTAGAAGGATTGGTTGACGCAGCAAAGAAACAAAGCTTAGCACCACTTTTTATCAATCAAATTGTAATGTATCTAAGTGTACTAAAAAGTCTATATATAAAACTTCCACCCACTATAAGAAGCAGGTGGAATTCTTCTATAATTCGATAGAGATGGTACAGAATTTATAAGGCTGTAATTCTTCTGTTATCTCTGCTTTCATTAATTCATCTAACATCACAAAGTTTCCTTTATCAACTAGTTCTTTTTCGATTGTTGATACTTTATCTATATAAGGATTAAAGAGACGGACAATTAGATTATTACTTTCTTCTGCTTTCTTAATCGTGCTAATAACAGAAGTCATCTTTTCAAACGTAAACAGGCTGTAAGATAAATGATTGGTTTTTTCTTCATCACGATAAGCATAAATCATTCTTCCATTTAGAAAGTCAGAGAATTGGTAGTACGGAATAGGCGATAAATATTCCTTTGCCATTCTTGCGATATCGGCTTCATCGAAGGATTGGTTATTGTTCATATAATAAGCAAAGGTTGCCTTTAATTTTCCAAGTAACTGGGCATCGGGGGTCTCAACAATAGTTTCTCCAGATGCTCGCCCTGGTCGGTAGAGAAGATCCGTTTTCCCCATATGACTAAAGGTTCTAAATAAAGTTAATTGAATAGTGTCATATGAGTTTCCAACAATCTCATATTCTCGCACGCCTTCTGTGAAAATAGCAGCGATATGATTCTGGTCATGTAAGGAAACAAAACTTTGCATTGGCTCGATTGAAATTGGAGCCTCTTCCCACTTCTCCTCTTCCCAAACCTCCATTTCTGGTAAATAAACCGGCCTAGTAACCGTTCCAAACAACTGATCGGAAGTAGAGAATTTACTTATTATTTCTGTATTAAATTGAACACAAACTCGATGACTTAGTACTTGATTGACCATATCAATTTCAAAACGAATCAATTCTTCATTTTTCCGAAGGCTAACCTTTGCGGTGATGATAAAGTCCTGGTTGGCAATCCCTTTTGCCCTATCCTCGAGATTGTAAGGCACTTGCATGTTTAGCGTTATTTCAAGATGTTCTTCTACCTCAGAGGTAAAATAGTTTACACTGATTAATTCAGAATCTGTTGAATAGCTGACCAAATCCTCTCTAGGAGGAGAGTAATTATAGGAGTCCCCATCATCTCCATTTTCAACGAAAATCATTTGGTTTTTATATTCTTTTCCAGATGCTTTGTCTAATATAGTTAGTGTATTATTTGCAGCAGCGGATATCGCATAAAATTCATTCTCAATCACAGCTTTAGTAGATTCTTTAAAGTTATTTGATTCGCCGTCATTCAGCTCCAAATAGTAGCTATCATAGCCAAGACCATTTAGATTCGTCACATGTATTAAAATTTCAGCTAAAAAGACCTTTTCTGGAATATAGATCTCTTTGCTTGGATTCAATCGAATCGTTTGCTTTAAAACATAATCAGTTAATTCCACTTTATTTAGAATAGCAAATGGCATGGTATTTCCATGATAATCTTTAATAACAAAGTTCTCTTCTGGAATATACAGCTCCACCTTTACGACTCCGGACCGTTGATAAGGAAGCGGATTAAATAGAGTAAAGTTTAACTGATGTTGATACGGTATTCTTTCCGTCACTAACCGCATATGTATATCCAAAAGGTTTTCCGCTTTTTCTTTCGCTAGCTTATAACGAAACTTCACATCCTGATTAGTTGTATCACTATTACAGCCGCCAATACTATCATGCGCTGCATTTTCAAACATCAGCTTCCAGATTTCTTCAAGTTCTCTATGCGGATACAAATTCCCTAAAGAAAAACTAATGGAAAGTACTGGTTCTAGGACATTAACTAAGAAGTTTTCAATCTCATTGTTTGCTTGTTTTAAATCTGCTCTTGTCGAGAATATCGACTTGTGCAGCCTACTATGTTTTCCCTCCGTTAGTTCCCCTTTAATCACAGGAAGGTTTTTTACCTCTTGTTCCAGTGCATCAAAGAATTTCTCCGGTGATTGGAGAATATATTCTCGGCTAGGATCCAATTCATTAAATTTTTCAATAAGTTCAGGAAGATTCGTCCTAATAGGTGCCTGATCAAATCCATTAGGAAAATACACATTACTTGTTGAGGCTTTTTCTTCTAGTTTACCTACAAAATCCTCTATATACGGGATTATATCCGCCTCTTCTTCCGGGATATTGCCACCATGGTAATATCCAAAAGGTATTTGCTCAGCCAGCATTTGGCTTCCGTCATCACCTTCCCAAATAAACTCGGTTTGTTTTAAGCGGTTGTCAGCCACACCACGCCAAAATAAAAAACGATTAATACCAAAGTTTTTGTATATTTGTGGCATGTTTCCACCTTGACCGAATGCGTCAGGTACATAACCAATTTCAAAAGAGTGTCCCAATTGTTTTGCATATTTAGTACCATAGAGAAGATTTCTTGCGACAGATTCCTGTGAAATGACTAATTGGTCGGTTTGAGTATACCAAGGGCCCGTTAAAAGCCGCTTTTCAGCAACTAATTTTTCAAGTCTTTCTCTATCTTCTGGTTGATATTTTAAATAGTCTTCAATAAGGGATGTCTGAGCATCCATCAAGTAATATTTGAAATCCTTATTGGTTTCCAATGTATCAAGAACCTCTCGAAGATGCTTTACTAAATAGACAGTTGATCTAGACGATGTAAAGTACCATTCTCTATCCCAGTGAGTATGTGGAACTACATGGACTTTTGTTTTTTTCATTAGTACAAAACTCCTTATCTATAATTAGTGGACACTTCATATTTTTATCTAATAGATTCCTGCCTTGATAGATTTTAGACAGGAATCCACCTAAGAAATAGTAATATTTATTCCTGGATTAATTGCTGCTATGATATTTTAGTCAAAACTAATATCAAGCTCATCCAATTCTTCTTTTTGCTTATCAGCTTGTTTGTTTTCCAGTTCCTTGTCATCTCGGAAATTAACTAACAGATTAGATCCAATCCCAATAATAAATGCACCAACTAAAATACCAGCTAAATATGCCCAGCTGCTACCTACAGTGAAGAAGCCATATACTCCACCAACTGGCGGCATAATTTCATGAGCACCAAGAAGCACAGCAGTGGCTGCTCCCGCAGCACCTGCCACAACGTTCAAAGGTATCAGTTTTAATGGACTTTTTAATGTAAAGGGAATTGCTCCCTCTGTAATACCAATTATCCCCATCACTAATGATCCTTTACCTGACTCTAAAAGCTCTGGAGAGAAGTTTTTCCTTTTAAGTAATGTAGCAATTCCATAACCTAATGGCGGTATACAAATTGCAATATTTACTATAATCGCAGGCAGGTATATGCCACTCATCAGCAGTGCATTACCTGCCATCCATGCTGCCTTGTTTACTGGTCCTCCCATGTCAAAAGCAATCATGGCACCAAGCACCAATGCTAAAACAACATTATTAACATTACTTTGCGTCATTTCCGTAATCCAGTTTAATAAAGATGTATTAATCCAGCCTAACGGTCCACCTAAGACCAATGCCATTAAAATTCCGATCGCTCCCACAGTAATTAGTGGGAGGATAATTAATGGTACTGCACTTGCGAGTGAACCACTAATAACAACCCGCTTTTTCACCCAATTTGTAAGCCACCCGGCAAAGAAACCAGCCACAACAGCACCAATAAAACCAGCATTTGTTGAGCTTGCTAAGGCGCCACCGACAAGACCTGCTGCCAGCGCCGGCCTACCTGCAATGGAAAAAGCTATATAAGCTCCTAACACCAAGTTCAATAACCCGATTGCTGTCCAGCCGACTTGTTCAAATAAGTATATATAATGCAGGAAACCACTTGTTTCAGCAAATTTACTTAAATCTGTATAACCCGCTGCAAAGCTTATTATTTTCGCAAGTGCTACAACTAACGAACCAGCGATAATAACCGGAAGAACATAAGAAATACCTGTCATTAAATGGGTTTTAAATGCATTGGCTTGTGATTTCATCTTCTTTCCTCCATAGCATTAGGATTGCTTTCTTTTTTCTATAGCCTGAACAATTTTTTCAATTACAGCTTCACCATGGGAAACGGCCTGACCCAATTTCACCCGTACAACCGGCTTCCCCTTAAATCGTTCCTCCCCTTCAATCGCCTTATCTGCTGCTATAATCACTGCATCCGCCTCGCGTATATCTGCCTCTGTTAAATCGTTTATAAAGCCCATAGCTCCTTGCTGTTCCATTTTTACCGAATGCCCTAACTTAGCTCCTGCCTTTTCTAATGCTTTAGCCGCCATAGGTGTGTGAGCTAACCCCGCAATACAAGCTGTTACTCCTACAAACTTCATCTTTACGCAACCTCCATTTCTACACTCTTAAATAAATTCAAAATATCCTCTTTAGTCTCCACTTTAAAAAGACGTTCCTGAAATTGCTCCTCCATTAGATTCCCAGCAAGTGCTGACAGAATTTTTATATGCTTTGTACCTGCCTCCATTGCCGGAACCAAAATAGCAAAAATAAATTTCACCTTAAAATAATCAGGAGAGTTCCAATCCATTTTTTCTTTCGTTTTAATAAAAAATAGAGCCGCTTTCTTAACAGTCACACTTTTAGCATGCGGAATAGCAATTCCCTCCTGAAAAGCAGTAGGATACTGATCTTCCCTGCTAATAAAATCCTTCAACAGAATTTCTTGATCTTCAATTATCCCTAATCGCTGTGCCTGGAGAGAAATAAACTCTAATACTGCATCTCGATTACTTAATTCTAAATCTAAAAATATTTGATTATCATTTAAAAGCAACCCTAACCCTCCTTTTGTTATCGCTTACAAATTGATTATAAGGTAATTGTGTGGAATTATTAATGCGGAATTTGGCCAGTGGAGTTGGAATAAATTGTACTAAGTGTTTTTTGGTTTGACTTTTTTTTGTGAGGTGATTTGATAGGTTGGATTTTTCAGGATTTCTCTATAATCTATTTGATAACTTGCCAAGTACAAAAAAAGAGCCTTTACTTTGTTAAAGGAAAGGCTCTTCATCATATAGCTATGAAATTAAGATTTTACATTTTTAAATTATGATAGGGAAGCCGCATAAAACACCTTCCATGGCAGTGAGCCTTTTAAAGTCCGAATACCAGTTAACACAGTTTATCTAATAAGGGAATTAAGTGTTAAAATATAATTTTTATTCGCATATAATTCACATTATACGTGATTAGATTAGATGGTGTAACCGCTAAAATAAAGTGAACAGTTTTTGCTCACTTCCAATGAACACTTTTCACCTAATAAATTCATTCCTGTAAAACTCGCTGCTCTTTTATCAGAGGATTCTAAACAGGTGTTTTATTATCGGAGGATACTTTGGCAGTACTTAAAGGATAATCATGGATTAGAATGCGGTGCTTCGACCTTTCGTGCTTATATTGCACGCATACCCGAATTTAATGCTTACTTTAGAGAATAAACGTATTGCTTCTCCCAATGGGACTGTTCGTGATGAAACTCCCCTAGGTAAGCAAGCTCAACACTTTTCAACATTTCTACTTCTTACTCCTTTCCTTAACCTATATATAGCTGCAATAACCCATGCCCTAGAGTTGCCTAATTAAATAAAACTAAGTCTAACTTTAAGGGGTAACTTCAAAAAAAGTGTACATTTATAACCAACATCATTCTAGTAAAAGTCATTTCCACTTAGTGCAGAAACCACTTTACAGAACTTCGTCCATTTTTTAGGAAAGTGATTATCTCCAATTTTTATCTCACAGTGAGAATCATACTCTATACGGACACTCCAATGGGTACCATCCATTACTAGTCCATTTACTTTATATTCTTCCGCCCAATTGACAAAATCACATTTATGAAGTTCAGTCAAGAACAATTCTATGTCTTCATTATTTATTATACTAAAATCATTTACTGGCAAACCTTGTGAATAAGGATATTCAGTATTGTGTTCAACTGTTTTTTTCACCAAATCAACTTTCACCTGACTATATGGACCAGGAAATCCACCTACATCTGAGTAAATTACTCTAATTCTCTCATAGGGTTTTTTGCCTCTATACTTTTTCCATTTGTAATTACAGTCTATACAATGATACTTTGCATTTCCAATTGAAAAAGTATCATATAAGAACTCATCAGCGTGTATCTGACACTCCGGTTTGCTGGGAATTTCTGGTATAACATCATAGGTATTATGTCCTTTGCATTTTGGGCACACTGGTGTGATTCTTCTTATATTGTTCACTCTATTTCCCCTTTTAGAATTTATAATCTGCATACTAAGCCATTCTTCGATAATTTTATAAACATCTAAATGTTTTTCTATTATGATAATTTTAAATGCTTTCACTTAATGCCATGTTCTTTTTCACATCTTCTAACTTCCCTGTATCAAACGCATTAATATGATTTTTGATGCAATATATTTATGGGATATAAGAAGCTTAGTTATGGTCTCTTAGTTTATCAGCTTTATTAAACGTCACTCTTAAAAAATGCAAATATATCTTCATCCGTTTTTAAAATTTCATCATCATGAACATTTAAAGCAGTTGATAATTTTCGTGAATTGTTAAACCGATCAATTAAGTTTAGATTAAGATTATAGGCACTATTTGTAAGTATATTTAATCTTTCATATTCAGCATAAATTTTTCCTAGAACCTCTTCATATGCCGAATCTATTTCCGCCACAGCATCGTTATATTTTTCCTTTAATTGGTCAGTAGATACAATTGTAAGATAGGCTATTTCACTCATTTTCGCACTAATTCTTTTAATAATTAAACCAAAATGATCCATTGCATATATAACAGTTACAGATAAAATACCAGTTAAAAGACCACCAAGAATCCCTCCGATAAGAGAAGCAAATGGAGCTAGCGGAATTACCGTCTGTAAATAATTAATTAATGCCTCTGTAACAATAACACCCACAGAGTTAATAACAGCCGCAACAACTATTTTTGAACCCTCATAAATAGCCTGCTTTCGTGACATATTTTCTGATGGAAATAAAATCATACGTAATGCTTGAACTAAACTATTAGATCCCTCAGTAATTATTCGAACTATATTTTTGGAAGTGCGCGTAAATGTATTGATCAATACTGTAATTAAATTACTTAAAAATCCACCTATAAATCCCTCTGTAGAGCCAATAAATATTTTATTTAAAGATTGAAAGGATAATGCTCTCTTTTTTACATTGTGACAAGCTACTTTAAAAGCCTCAATCTTTGCATCCTTTGTTTCATATGTTTTATACTGTAAAAAATAAGTTTTCATTTCTAAAATAAATGCATCTTGCAGTTCATAAAGAAATATACCTATAGCTTGACGTTTTGCCAATTGCTTTCCTTGCCTAATTCCTGTTTCTTTAATATTCTTCTTGTAATATTCTTTTTTAGCATTTTTTATACTTTTGTCCACATACTTTTTAGCATCTTCATATTTTTCTTTCGCCAAATGTTCGTCAATATCGAAACGATCTTTATTTTTAATACCTGGATGCTTGGAACTAGTCGTTTCCATCCATCTCATTAAATCATGTTCGCCTTTAGATTGATTCATGCTGCCATCTGCCCATGTTAAATTCTTTTTATTTGTTGCCATCGCTCCACGTTTCTCATCAGTCATATACAATCTAGCTTCATCATTTTTATGAATCGATGCTGCAGAAATAATATGGTCTTTATGAGCTCGACCATCTTTTTTTAATTCTTTATTAGTGTACCCATCATGAATATGTGAATTATTTTGAAATTCTTTTTTTCTATTCAAAGCAAAATCTTTCTCATAAATTTGTTTTCGAGTTTTCTTGTTATAAGATGTGTTAAATCGTTTTTCATCTTCTACATTAGCAAACGTACCTAGTCGTGCATTATGTAAAGTCGTGACATTTCCACCATCTTTAAATTTTTGCAATTTATCCAATCCAAATTGTTGTATTAATGTTGTTATAATGATTTCCTTGTATTGCTCTAATAACTCAGATGTAATTCTTGGAGATTCTTCAGTTAATTGATTTAAGGTACTCATATATTGATTTTCTAAATAATCAGATAGGCTAACCAAAATAACTCAACTCCTAAGCTTTAGCACCAATCGGCCGATTTAATAATTGTGAAGCTGATTTCATATTGTTAACTAGCGTTCCTAATTCTTTAAGCAATTGATAATTATTTGAGTCTATTATTTTCTTGAAATCATAATCATATTTTTCAACCATCCCACTCACTGAATTAACAAAAGTGTGTAATAATTTCTGAGTATTATATGTCAATTTCTTAGTTTCATTTATTTCTTCATTCGTACCTTCTAATATTTTTGTTGCTTTTCTAATTTCCGTAGCTTTTTCCAATGCTTCGTTCCCTGCTTTTTTGTTCTTGCTATTTGTTAGAATCCCTGCAGTAACAATAGCCCCACCTCCTATTGCCCAACCAATAGGGCCTGCAAGTGCCAAAAAGGACGATCCAGCAGCCATACCACCACCCGTAGCAGTAGTAAGAGCACCTCCGCCCAACCAAGCAAGTGCAGCATTTGTTGCCGCAGCACCTGATAAAGTTGATATAGCAGCACCTGTAGAAGCAGTTCCAAATGTAGTTGCAATAGCCATGGCAGCAGATGGACCAAATGCTGCTACTCCAACTCCTGCAGCTACTCCAGCGCCCGCTCCTATTGCATTTTTCTTTAGTTCTTTATCAATTTCCTTTTCAATTTCTAAAACAGTATTTTCAAATTTTTTATATTCAATCGTAATTGCATTTACTTCTGTTTCCAAATAATAAGGTTTATTACGTATTTTATTAATAAATATTATTGAATTCACAATAGTCTTCTTTAATAAAAGGCGTTGATTAAGTAGTTTTTCAGAATACTCTACGATTTGTTTTTGCTGCTTTTCATATTCATGATAAGCAGCATTATATTTTGCTATTGATTCTTTTCTAAATTGTTTATTAAACAATTAAATTCTTTCCTTTCATCTACAGATTATTAATACTGCAAGTTTTTTTATGAAGCCTTTTTATTAAGTGTTCGATTTGGACATATAAAAAATCATAAATAATGCAAAAGAGCATTTATATCAATAACTTAGTTCAACTAATTTCAGTAGCAGTTCCAGTTTGAATAAATCATACTTTGGCTCTATAAGTTGGGTAATTCTTCATCAATCCAAAGTAAGTAGGAGTTTATGTATGACTAGGCTTTACTCTCTATTACACATCTTGTATATAATCACATTTTGCAATTATATTTTAGGACCACATCTAAAAACTTCTCAGTGACTACCATTCGGATTTACCTCTCTGATTAATTCTTGCAACTTTTCTTTTGTAAGCCATGGCCTTCTTCTATGTAACATTCTATGACAATTCGAACAAACAATTGCAATATCCTCGACTCTTGTTATTTGTCCTTCTTTGTATTCTGAAACTGGAATAGTATGTTGTCCTTCAATAAATTCTTCACCAATTTCACCATAGATTTTAAAAAAGTCAAATTTACAGATCTCACAGAATAACCTGCCATTATGTTCTTTTTTAAACTTATCCTTCGCTAACCTAATGACTTTTGGATTACGTTCCTTGTATATATGCTGACGTAACATTTTCTTACCCTCTACAAATCCAGTATCATCTTCTGTTAATTCAACATTATATCCAGAAGGTACAAAATCTCGTAGCCCCCATATACCTTTACCTTCTATAAAATAGAATATATCTCCTTCATTTCCAGAAAATCCTTTGAAAATATCAGTATCACTTGAATTTAGATAAATGTGCCTTCTTATTTGTGCTTTCCAATCTGTATATATCGAAAGATTTATTTGATCTCTTTCTTTAACTGTAATATAAATATCCGATAAAGTACCACGTCCACCTAATTGCTTTAAAGCTGTTATAACCTCTTCTAACCAAGGGATTTGCATTACAATTTTCCCTCTCGTTGAAGTTCTTTCTTTTTATCAATCTAAAAATAGAGATGTAGTACTTTGGTACATGGCCCGGGAACGTATTCACCGCGGCATGCTGATCCGCGATTCCAGCTTCATGTTAAAAAATAAGCGGCTTGAATTCCCTAGAATTCAGGATCATGCCGCATAAACATTTTTTAGACAGGGAGCTGTTCAATATAGATATTTTCTTTTTAAACTATATTGTTTAGAATCCATTAAGCTACTATTTTATAATCCTTTAATTTTCCCATCCCATTAAATTAAAACTTTCATTTTTTCAATTGCTACAACCTTTTCTTCTGTAGAAAGATCATTGAACAAACTTATAACTGCATCAATATTCAATTCTTTCATGCGTATCTTAATCTGTTCTTTAATCTCCGATATCCTCTTAACAGTCTGATCAGTTAAATAGTTGGGAGTATTTTTCACTTGATTTAGCCATGTAGTACATTGTTGGGCAGACCAAGTATTAAGCATATTAACATCAACAGTGAATTGTTTTAACCATTCACGCTCTTTTTGATCTAGGCGTTCTTGGCTTTCTTTTTCAAAATTCTCAATAACTTGAGTAAAATCAACCTCGGATTCAATCTCAGTCCATTTCTCTTTTAGTAAATGGAGTTCTTGCTGCACTTCAAAGCGATTATCGTGCTTAGACTTAATGGCTTGAATGTCATTTAAAAAGTTTTGGACATGGTTAGCTGCTTCCTCAATACCTTCTCGATCATTCTCTTTAATGTCTTTGGATAGTATCAATTTAACTTTCAAAAAGAAATTTTCACAATCTGTTAGTGATTGTATATCATAAATTGCATCATAGATTTCCATTACTTCATCTGTTAGCACTTTTAATGCTTCTATAGTTTCCTCTAAAATTTGGTTTATTTGCTTTTCGCAATCAGTTTTAACTCGATCGTTTAACTTACTACTTCTAATCAAAGGTAGAATTTTCTCACCGTTATTTTTAATTTGACTTAGTCTTGAATAACCTATAATAGGTTTCGGTATAGAATTAGTTACATATTCATTGACTTTATCTTGAATAGGATCTAAATTATCCAAAATCTCTTCAACTCTTGTAATTAAGGCTTTAGCCTCAGCTTTATATTCATATCTATTCATTGAATCAATTAATCTTTTACACCATTTTTCAAAACTAGTTGCTTGTCCTCTAGATTGGCATTTTAATGTACTTAAAAATATAGGAAAAGTCTCTTTAAAATATTCATGTACTGAATCCTCAATCATTCGCGCTTCCGATAATTGCAATTCATTATAAAAATATTTATCTGAGCTACCAATTACATTTTGTATTCTATTAGTACTGTCTAAAATTTCAAAAACCCCACGTAAATCATCTTTTTTACGCTTTGTTTCAGACAACTTTTGTTTTAAACTACCAAATAGTTTTATAGTTTCTTCATATAGTCTGAAACCTTCTTTTAGAAGTATTTCCATATTTGTTACCTTATCTTCTAACTCAACTGGAATATCCTCCTCCAGCTTTAAATCTTGAAACTGATAATATAGATCCTTAGCAACATTTACGTCATTGTTTTGAAGGACTCTCTTAAAAATAGTCAAATATTTATTTGCTGACTCCTCCGGCTTAACTTGTACCACCTTAGTAGCAAACATTTCCTTTAAGTTAATACTTTTATCAGTATAAACTTTAGTAGACCATTCCTCTAAACGAATCCTACGGTTATCTAACTGGGTTTTGGTTTCTTCCCTTCTTGAAGCTAAATATACAGCTATTAATAAAGAAAGTGTGTAATCGTTTAATCCGTATGGTACCTTTTGATATTTATCGAATAACTTTTGAATTTCAAAGTCACCATTCTCTTCTAACATATTATCCCACTCACTAAAGATAGATTGGACTTTAGGATTTCTTGGAGCAATTAATTGATATTCTTCATTTAACACAGCCCATGACTCAATAGATTTTTGGTATAATATTGATTCAATTCGTCCCTTAATATCTGCACTTTCTGAGTGTAATGTTTGATAAATCACGTTAGAGAGTACAATACGCCCAATTCTTGTTAAACCTTTTTTTGCTTTAGTTAAAGTTGAATTAGCAAATTCAGTATAAGAAAATGGAATTACTCTTGTATATAATTGCTCAAATAATTGGTCTGTAAATAATAATAATCTTTTCGATACTTTCTCGATCTTGGAACTTGTAAGTAACATCCTCTTTCCTGCTAAGTCCCGAAATACATCTAATAGAACTGATTGAGCTTTTTCCTGATAATCCACAATAAATCGTCGATATTTTTCCATCTCTTGATTAGTAAAGTTTTGAGATATTCTATGTTCAACAACTGATTCATAAAACTTATTTTCTTTATCATCTAAAATAAAGAATGCTACTGGTATATCATCAAATTTTTCAGTTTTTAACAACTTCTGAATTATTTCTAGTTTCCCTGGATTATATTCACTCGGTACATATAGCCAAATAATTTGTCCCTTAGCTTTATCTGGTTCAAGAGCTTCTAAATGGTCCATTTTAATTCTAGCTAATTTTCGGGCTGTTATATCAGACACATGTAATATTGATTGAGTGAATCTCCATTCCCTTGTTCTAATAAAATGTCGTTTTCCAAAAGCGGGTTCAATATCACTAAGTTGGAGTTCTTCTCCTAACCCCATATCAAAGATAACCGACATATCAATTTCAAAATTTCGCTTTTTCTTTCGCAGCAACAATTTAAAGTCATTCACACCTATTGCATCTGCAACAAAATCAAAAACATTAGCAACTTCATCATAACTTAACACACCAAATTGATCTTCTAATTGACTAATGGCTGACTCTACTTCTTTAACAGAAATACCGGCGGCATATGCCACTAATTCCGTTGATTCATACCTACTATGTGTTTTAAAGCGGCCAATACGACTAATTAATATAGCTGCTAACGTTTCTTTTGCACGCTCATCTAATTTATCTCCATATTTCGTAAGTATTTGATTGTATAGTGTACAATACTCACTTTGCTTACGGCCTTCTTGCTCTGCAGCTAGTAATTCATTGAAAAATTCAGTTCTAATAATGCGTGTAGACGGAACTAACAGTAAGTCCCCAAATTCATTAACTTGCATATTGGCTAACTCATTAATTTGTGTTTCTAGGAATGTTAGAGACGATCTCTGTTGTAACCATGAAGATAAATTTGATAATATCCATGCAGTTAGTGGATGCAGAGGATATATCCCTTCTAAAATTACCTTTTTAAAATGTTCATAGTTACTCCATACACTTGAGTTTTCAGCTTCCGGAGTCCACTTCATAAATTTTTGATGGAATTGTAGCCATGTGTTATTATCCTTTTCAATCTTATTAATAATTAAGTCTTTAAATAATTTCGTATCTTTTCGTTCAACTAAATTAGCAAAAATTGTTTCTAAGTTTGATGATAGATGAAACTTCTCGCTTGATTCATAGCGACCAACATACCGATTAATATTCGCTGTTCTATCAACTCGAGTTAAATATGATTTCAAATCTGATTGAATAAAACCGAGGAACACAATCTTATCATCAGTATTTTGTACAGCTTCATAAATTTGTTGTAATGCCGCATCAGAAGCTTTTGTGGGATTATTAGAAGCAAACTCAATATAACGACCAAATTCATCAAAGAACAAAATTATCTTATTAAATGGTTCACGTTCTCCACAAAGCTTATCTGCAAGCTTTTCTAAAACATCTCCAGCGGAAACACCTTCATCCCAACGGATATGCGTGCCAATTATCTCTTTGTAAACTTTATTAATAACTTCAAATACATCAGCATCTTCTAAAATATTTTCAAGTAAATACTCTTTCAAATTAGATTTAGCAGCTATATTTGTTAAAATATCACTATACTCTTCATAGAGTCCTTGGTAGTTATCAAAAGTATTCTCTACAAATACACGTGCAATTTCGTATGACTTTGTTAACTCTTTCAAAAAATCAGTATTAATATTATGAGCATTTAAGGTTTTTTGCGTTGCATTTAAAATTTCATAATTCAAGTTAAAATCACGCATTCCATTTAAAATTAAAACTAAATTTGGTTTTAATTCATATTTTGATACTTGTTGCTCTATGTTTATATCTACAGATTTTAAGTTATTTAAAATTACCTCTTGAGCTTTTATGTTACCACTAAAAAAACTTGACAATGCTACTGATAAGTGAGATTTACCAGTACCATATGGTGCTATTGTTAAAAAGAAATTAGATAATGGACTTTCTCCATATACTTTATCTATTAATACATTTGTAAATGATGCAGTATCTAATAAACGATGACTTTTAAAAGCAATATCATTACTTGCTACCCCGAAGTATTCAGGACCGTGGAATACAAAGCTCCTCGCAATATCATACTGTTTCTCTTCGTTGTAAAACCAATCAACCTGTACTGCTCCATTAAAATACAGTTCTTTTTTAAATCGTATAATATCTTGGTATTTGTACATATTTAATAGCTCACTTTCAAAAGGTGTTTAGTAACTATATAGTAATTGTATAATCAAATTAAAAGTGAATACATCTTATCCAAACAGTAAGAAGAATTCTGATTTTTTATAATTGTAATTGGTGATAATTGCGCATTAACACTAATTAATCCTACCTCTTGCATTAAATCTAAGGCATCACGTATTTGCCGCTCTCCCCATAAAAATACTCTTCCAAAGTATAATACGTCCGTAATTTCATCAAATGTAATTTCAGAGCGTCCCTTTAATTGTTTACTCCATTTTTCTAATAAAATATATCCATAAGCATATACATTTTCACTTGCAACACGATGTGCATCTAAGTAATAATCTTTGTCCTCCAAGCGAATTAATCCTAGATCACCAAATGATAGATCACTGCTATAGCAAGTTCTAAATGGTGTTAAATTAACATTCATCGAAAAATGCCGTTCAACAGCACTTTGAATTAGCTCATTACTAAAACTCCGTTTTACTTTTGGGATCAATTCATTAAATATATACGACCACATTATAGCTGTAGAATGTTTATCTGCAAGAAATGAATGTAAAATCAATTTTGATATACTTTCTACTAAATAAGGATCCTCTAAAGCAATCTTCTTGCCTAGAGGAGTTAACTTACAAATAAACCTTTTATCTAATTTTTCAAAAGTAATCAACTTCATCGCTGCCGCATAATAAATATGGGGTTCTACTTTCCCAGAAACTTTACCAGTAGGGATCATTGTTCTCTCAGAAATTTCTTCTTTTGTTAACGGACCCTCATTAGAATCGGCCAAGTTTACTATTCGTGAAAGGTATTCTAATTCAGGAGAAAAACTCTGATGAAAATTCATATGATATGTTTCTAACTCTTCTAGATTCATTTGGGTTTTGTCCTTTCATTTAAAGGCGTAACATCAATAGCATGTTTCAACTTAGCTCCTAAACTGCCATCCGGAAGTAGGTCTGAACCAACAACTATACATTGTCCTTTTGAGAGTTTAGTGAGCTTTGTAGCCCAATTTTTTTGCTCATTACTTTCTGGACTTAAAAAACTAGCAATATTTTTATTGTCACCTTCTGGTGGTAAAAAGTGTATTTTCTGACTAGCATTTTGAAATCTAGTAATAGCATCTTTTGTAATTGGATGCTGTAAAGTTTGGGTAGCAAATAAACCAGACCAACCAAACTTACGTCCTTCAGTTAGAATACGCGCGCTTGGCGATGTCTCTGATTGATCTAAGTTTTGAGCTTCATCTAGTATAACTGGGAATGGAGTTTCAACTGATCCATGGGATAGATTATAGCTCCAAATATCCCATAAAATAAATTCTGTTAATAACACTTGAGTATCACGATTAAATCCTGTTAATTGAACAATATATACTTTACCAGCTGCCCGACGTAACTCTTCCCAATCAAAAAGATTTTCCGTTGCAAAAGGTTTACGATCAATCAAAGGATCTAATTTAGATAAAACTGTTTTTGCACTACCTTTATCTAAATTCTCTAGCTCACTACGTAAATAATCAAGACTCATTTTATCCCCATATTTTCTTAAACCACTAACAGTAGCTTTATAGATCGAGTTTTTTTGTTGGTCTCCAATTCCATTCTTCTTGTAAACTGCATAGAATATACCAGCAATTCGCTCTGCAACATCAATATCTGATTCTAAGTCGTATTCATCTTCGTCATATTCCTTAAGGTTTTTCTTAAACGGATTAATAGGAAAGCCATTACGTTGAACATTAAATTGAATTATCTTTCCATCCATTGCTTCTTTAAAATCATCATTTAATTGACTTTTCTTAAAACCATCTGTGTAATCAAATATTAGAGAAGAAATATTGTTATTAGCTAGCTCCAACAGAAGACATTGCATAAAATATGTCTTTCCTACTCCAGACGTACCAGTAATCAATAAATGGCGATTTTCTAATTTAGGATGTCCATACTCCCAATAAATATCTTTATTAGTGCGTTGTTCTTTTCCTAATAAAATTCTTACATCTTGCAGCTTAGTATGTTCTTCATCTGGAACTGATTTCTCAGTAATCAGCGATGTATCTAATTTTTCATTAGATTCATGTTTTGAACTAATATTACTATTGGGCTCATTCAGAATTTCAATAGATTTATTAAGTAAATTATCTATAGATGGTTTAACATCGATAGGTTCTACTTGTGAATTGGTTGTAACTATCCTTTTAGGAAGTTCAGTTATCGGAATGAAAACCTGTTCATTATCATATTTTTCTTCCAACTGACTGTTTACCTCAATAGCAATTTCATTAAATGTATCTTCATCATCTGCAAAATTCTCATATTCTTCATTTGACACATTTTCAAAATGAACAGCTGTCCTGTCTTTTTCAGGTAACAATTGCTTTTGAATGTATAACTGTCCAAAGGGTTGATGGTGTAGTTGAATTCCCGAATGCCCTAAAGGTTTAGTATCAACTTCAAGCTCTTCAGCATTATAATCTAACCAATATGTTAAAAGTGTTGCTTTCCACTCGATAGCAAATTCACCATTTAATATTTTCATTAAATCACTATTTAACTGCTCACGTTCTAACTCATCATTGGTTAAGTAAACAGGTGAAAATGCTAGCAGGCGATACAATTGGGCAAACCAGTATCGGCGGTCATGTGCTTCTGAGACAGGTGAGAATACACTCGAAAGAAATTTATATCCGTTTTCTAGTTGTAAAATACCTTTTTCTATATGAATTGGATTCTCTTTACCCATTTTACATTCTACTAAATTTGCTTTAATTCTAAGAACATCATTTTCACTACGTATAATTTCTAATTCCAACAAGTCAGGTCGATTTGGCTTATCATTAAACCAATGGTTGTATGAATCTAAAGAAATGAAGCTCTTTAGAAGAGTATCATCATTTTTTTGAGCAACATTTAATGATTGAACAGCCAATAAACTTGATAAATAGCTATGGATTTCATAGTCATACGGATTCAGTGCTTTAAGAACTTTAATACCATCTAAAATTACTGAGTCTTCGAGGCAATACTCCGCTGCTTGCTCATACATTACTGGTAACCACGAAGGAAATAATTTCCTTAAGCGACTTTCCAAACGTGCTTTAATATCTGTTTTCATTTCGACAGAAGCTGAAATTGCAACGTTTAGTTCCCCATATACACCCTCTCCAGTTGAAAAACTGATTATATTCTCAGAATCAAAAATTTGTTTATCGAGCCCTGTATCAATGCTAACTACCCATCGCGCTTGTTCATGGAAAATTGTCAATAAATCTTTAATTCCCGTTTGAATAGAGAGTTCTTTTTCTACACGATAATACTTATTTTCTTTTGCGTAAGAATTTTGCGCCCAAAACACTAATTGCGAGTGGGCAAAGGATGCTTCAAATTGCATTTGGCTAATTGAAATACTTCGTTTATCCTGATTATTTGGAGCTGGTATAGGATTAAAAACCATTGGGAATTTTGTTTCGCTTGGTGTAATTTTCTTTCCAAAACTCGTTTTATATATAATATCACTCGTATACAATAAATTATCTATAAATGCTAGATCATATGCTTTGTATACTAATAATTCTTTTAATTTTGTAACTTCATTAAATTTGTAGGTAATAAAGTGAATTTTTAGTTCAACTTCATCATCTACACTAAATGTTTGATCTAACCACAATTTCAAATAATTCTGTGCCTTATAATTTACTTTAGAAGTTAGAATATCCAACTCTAATCTCAAATTGCCAACTTGTTTCTGTTGTACTTTAATAAAGTTTTTTATCCCTTCAATAATTGGATATAGATGGTCAAAGTTAACGAAACATAATGACAATGTATCAATATTTGATGGAAATGTTTTAATATATTCCGCAATATGAGATTGTATAATATAAGCTTTTGAAGAACTTGTTTTATCATTATCATCTTCTAGCTCATCTTCATAGCCTATCTCGACTAAATTAGAACTATCAATAATTTGTGTTCGATTTGATTCTCCATGTAACGCATAATAACCTAATACATGTGATGGTGCACGATTCACTCCATTTTTTGTAATTAAACAATCCACACCAGAAAGAATTGCAGATTGATTCTCAACTTTAGATAATTCATTTAGGGAATTTGATAATTTTGTATTTTCGAAATCACTCACTAGATTAAATATTATATCCACTAATCCTTGGCGAATAAATGCTTGTTTAGCCTCAATTTTTTCAACCATAGCAGGATGAAAAGGTGGAATAATTGCCCCTTGTATAGCATTGTTTTTATCTATAAGGTCCTGTTCTTCTATGATGGTAAATAGATTTGAAATTAAGTTAAAATGATCTTTTTCATAGTTAGGATACGAGTTATAAGACTTCCATAAATCATTATAAACTGTCACATAAGCATTTATTAGCTCCGCAGTAATTCTCGTTTTTTGAACATTAATTGCATTGTAAAAACCATTATTATTGATTTCCATTATAAATTTCGCAAAGGGCTCAATTAAACGATAAAGTTTGTTTATAACTTTCTTTTCATCCAAGTTCCCACCCATATTAGACGGACTAAACATTTTTAATGTATTATGAAGAACTATTTCGGAATTACTTAATTGATAATGAAATGAAACAATATCTGTACTTGTTAATAGGTTTCCCAACTGTTTACACGTGAAAATTGGTAACTTATCCTCATTATTTAACGCTAGTTGATCTTCAATATACGGAATTAATTTAAATGTCTGAAGCCAATAATCAAATGGATTAAAGGACCATTGAAATAACCATTTAGAATCATTGTCGCTTGCTAATTTAACTTCAAAATCAATTTTTGAAAGAGAGTTTGGAGTTTTAATAAAATCCAAGTTAATTGCAGTTCTATCTTTAAGAGCAAATGGATCCAGATTATTATAGTATTCAATGGTTACTACATTTTGTACGCCAATATTTAAATAATCTACTAGACCACCTAATGCAAGACAGAGTTCACTCCAGCGATTAACACGGTCCTCTTCTAAAATACCTTCTGCTAATTTAGCAGTAATTACCTTTATTATGATTTTATCTGACGTTTGTACAGGCTCGGACATCTGTGTAAGTACTTCTAAAATCATTTGGGAATATACATGACTAGGATCGCCTTTTATTTTTATAACACGGTCTTTACGTGGCTTTGTAGTATCATTCTTAATACCTAATATTTCAGTTGTTATTGTTTGATCAAATTGTGCTAGTTTAGGTCGTAACTTCTCTAAGTTATCTCCCTTAGCAAAATCAATAATATCTTCGCAATACCTTTCAATTGATCCAAACGTTTCTTTTATTGGTTCATGAAAATCTAAATACTTATCATTATTTTCTTTAAATTTATTAAATTTCTCTCGTATGTTTTTTTCAGTATTACTACTTAAACTCTTATAAGTATCACGCTTAATAAATTTTTGCCCACTGTCTAATAACTTGAACGTTTTTCCTTTGTTTAATTCGCTAAGCAATTTATTATTTACCGTAAGAATATTAGGTAAACCAAATTCCAACCATAGGTTTCTTAGAACGTACTCAACAATTTCATCAACCTGATATAAATTTAAATTGACTGCATTATCCGCCATATCACTAACCTTCCATAAATCCATTGGTACATGTTTAAAAATCTCTTTAAAAAGGTTATTAATAATATTGATAGCACGTAGATCACTAATATCTAAAGTTTCAAAAAACACAGCGGAATTCTCTTTATATTCGCTAATCATATCAGCAGGAGTAATTGAATAGAAGTCTGCTAAACCTCCTTTATCCTGTACACTTTCTGTAGCAAGTAAAACAACAGATTTCTTCATTTCTCCAAATTCATTACGGAGTTTTGTAAAGCGTTGGTCTAAGCTAACAAAACCTAACCTTAGCATTTCTTCCATCTCCGTTGGATATTCATCTTTCCATACCTGGTACTTTTCTTCAGAAAGCTGTACCTCTATATTTTCAAATGTAGAGGTTAAGTATTTAGCTACTTCTAGATAAATACTTGGCTGATTGAAATAATCTAATCGAAGAAATACTGCTTGATCTGAATCACTAATTTTATGTCCGATGAAAGTACTTAACTTTTTAATATATGCCTTCATTTCATTCACCCTATAAATGGATTTTCTACAATAGAAGTAGCGTCCGATAAATTACGTAAGAAACCACAGTTTCTTAACATTTCTAAGAAAATATTTTCATTTTCATTAAAATCATTTAGATATGAGATGTCTTCAAAATGTATTTGTGCTTCTTTAGGACCAATGACAATATTGTAATGTTCATGGCACAATTCGAGAAATGTCGTTAATAATAAACGTTCACCTGGATTAATTAATGTTAAAACAAGAATTTTCACTAAATTTTCGTTCAAAGACATACGCATATTACCGCCATTAGGAGGTATAACTAAGCCTATATCCTTTCCTAACTTACGTACTAAAAGGCTTGTATCACTAACAGCATCCTTTAACAGACTCTTCTTCTCAGCCATGTCTTCGTTATAAACTTTATAAATGGCCCTAAAAACATTCTCTTCTAACTGTTGATATCCTTGAACTGCTTTTTTACGAATAGCTCCTTGTGAATTTCTCGTCAAATCAATTACCCATGGTTGTTTATGTTCTAAATTTAGTGTTGTTTGAGAACGATACGTCATCATTCGAATAATTTGTATAGCTATCAAGTTGCCTACGAGTTCTACCTTTTCAAAGGCATCTAACTCACTTGATAATAAATTGTGTAATTCAACGACAGTATACTTTGCAACATTTTCATAGTCTTTAGGTATAACTTCCATCGTTTTGTCTAGATAGTGGAATTGTGGTTTGTTGTCTATTTCATCCACAACATCTTCCCATTCACCTTGAATATAGTTTGCTAGTACACTTAATTGTGGTATAGATGTGATCATCTCTTTTAGCTTTTCAGACAATTTATCTCGATACATTTCATCTAATTTATCTAAACCTTGTAGCACATGCAAGTAATATACTTCCCCGCCTCGTGCCATAAACATATGTTGAGAAAAATTAAACTCTCGATCAATTTTCGAAAAGCTATTCTCTTTTGATAGATTTTCAGTTCTTGTTTTCTTATTACCAATCGACTCACTAAAAATAATTTCTGGAGCTAATGGTAATAGAGACTGGGCAAACCAAGAACGTTTTCCTATAATTGCGTTGTATCCGTAAAATAAATCTTGTAATATATCTAATGCAAACTCTTTATCATAGTTAGTTCCCTCTATTTGTACCGTTTGCTTTAAATGTTCACGATGATGCTTTAGCGCATAACGATCAATTTCAAAACGTTTCTCTTGATCACTTCGGTTAAAAAAGACAAAGCGTTTTAACCCCATTTTTGGAGCTGGATAATAATGAATTTTTTTAGTCATATCATTAATTTTATTAAAGTAGAATCCGTTTTCTTTAATTTGGGCATAATCCATTTTCCCCTCACTTTTAGGTGATACAAATACTAATAAAAACTCTAATAAATATTCATATAAAGTTTGGTCTTTATAAATACGGTGACCATATATTTGAATCTGTGGATTTTGAGCTTCTAGGTCATATCCTTTATAATTTGGAAAGTACTCTAATGTCATCACAGGCTACTCCTAGTCAAAATATAATTTTTTATTATCGCTATCTATTTCAATGTCTATAATTTTAGGCCCTTGTAGTGTTTGAATTAACAACTTAATTACTTCATCACCATCAGTAAATCGATATTCTTTATACAACTGTGCTTTTAATCGATGAATCCCTTGAGATAATACAGGGTTTAATTTTGTAGAAAGAGATCCATTCGCTACTTGATAAAAATAATCTAGTAAAGGCAGTGGTATTGTATAACTTTGAGATAACCGAGTAAATTTCATATATATGCAATACGTTTGTTCATCTGAAACCAAATTTTCAATTTGCTCTGCATCTACTATAATGCTATCATAATCAATTTTACCTACTAGAAGATAAACGTTTTGATTATTAAATCCACTACGTTTTAATGGCAAGTAAAGTACACTTTCCGAAGTAACTGCACTACTGTCTCCCATTATCAATACTTGCAAGGCTTTAAATATAATTTCTTTCAAATGACGTTTTGAGCGAATTCGCATTCCATTTTTACGATACGATAAATAATTTGGATATATTGGTGAATATAATATGCCATATAAATAGTCTTCTTGTTTTTCATCCATTTCTGCAAATAAGATTCCCATACGGCGCATGGCTTTACGAATTAAAAATGGTTCCTTTTCATAGAGTAATTGTTCAGTATTTAACAGTCGACGACGCATAAAGTGGTCCCATGTGTTTTTGGTAATTGATCGTACTTCTTCAACTAATACATTAAAGTTCTCTTTTACAAAAAACTCGTGATCAAATACTAACTTTTTCTCATCTAACTTCATTTTTTTCAACTCGGTTATGGACTTAATTTTCAAGGCATCATTGTTCTCAATTAATCCAATATATCCAAAAAATAAATTACTAATATGGTAGTCAAATAAAATCGTCCTACGATTTATAATATTCAGTTCTTGGCACTGTAAGTTTCCTGTAATTGCATAAGAAAGATGTGATAAAATTTGACGAATTGTTAATCGCTTATCATTATCAGCTAGCCAGCGATAATAATTAACAACGAAACGTTTAAATTTTTCTTGATGTCTTTTCAAAGTCACATAGTTATTATATATTGGACATAATGTTCCTAACTCACATGTTTCTGAATCTTTCCATAGCTCCTCATTTAAAAGGTTATCAATTAAAAATGGTACGACATCTGTATTGTCTAGTAATGCTAGATTAATGACTAAGACAGATATGTTGCCTATGATCCCTTCTTTAAAAGAGTTTTCGTCCATTAGTTTTAGGATCTCCATCTCAATTTCGCTTTCACTGAACTCTGAATTTCTATAATAGTTTTTAAACGCATCAATTAAGGGGCCGGTATTCGATACAATGATACTAGATCCATCATTTTTAACAGTATCAACTCCTTTTTGAATACACTTTTTTTGGCTATCACTTATTAGCTCACTCATATCTTTTACATAATATAATGACTGATCATTCAGTTTGTTTAAAACTGTATCTTCTTCCTTAAGCGGCTCTCCTGCTGGAACTGCATTAATTTGACGTAATATTTGATGCAATAAACTAGTTTTACCATCTCCTGCATGACCTGTTAATACTATGAACAATTTTTCATTTGCAATTTTTTGTATTAAATAGCTACCGATCTTTCTTTCCACACGAATATTTTCGTAGAAAGAGTTTGAAAACTGCGATTCTGCTATCGCATTATCATTAGAACTATTGGCATTATTCATGGATTGCAAATATTTTATATATTGTGTATGCATATGACACCTCTTTGTTATTGTGAGGGAGTTAATAATTAGTAAATATTTGATCACTGGTTAATTTCCACTTATTTATTATGTTAATAACCATTGATAAGTAGCAATTGATATTTTTGAATATTTCTTGCCGGCTTAGCTTTAGTTCAAGTATTCACTTCAAAAAAAAACACGTGCTTCAAATTATATTAGCAGTCTCCCCTAAAACCTGTATAATTATTCCTCAAATGGAGATTGTATGAATGATAGTATAACTTAGACATCTGTTCTAGAGATATCATGTTTATGCTAAATTAATATAACTTAGCAAATAGTAATATAATGTAATAATTATACAAAAAATAGTACATTTTTAATATAATTATTATTTTCCATTTCAATTATTTACCTAAAAGTTTTTTAAAATTGGTGTCATTATTTCTAAATATCAATTAACTTAAATTTAATGAGGAGAATTCTCCTTTTCAGAAGAATATTGACATAATTCCTTCACTTACTTTTATCGGCCTTATTTAAGTTTACTTTAATTATTTTCCTACTATAAAAATAGAGTACTCAAGGCTCCCCATTTTATCTTCCCTTGCTTATATCTAGGGCAATTTCATAACTAACTGGAAGAAATTTTTAAAGAAATAAATCAAATATTTTTAATTTCTCTCTATATAAATGATATAATTAATCGTATTCTAAAATCCAACTTTAGAACTGTTTAAGCAATTTTGTGAGGTGCAAAAAAGGTGAATATGAATAACGTTAAAACACAAAAAACATCTGATCGCTCCGCTTTAGGTGTTTTAAAAGCTGGTACTAAATCAGCTGATACAGGTCGCAAGGAAATTCATGTAGCTATGTTCAGCGGCGGTGCATCTTCTGCATACGTTGCCTACCATATAGTTCAAAAGTATGGTAAAGAAAATTGTGTATTGTTTTTTACAGATACGCTATGGGAAGATATTGACAACTACCGTTTTATGGAGGAAGTAGCAGAATATATCGGAATGGAGATTACCACACGTATAGATGGCAGAACTCCAGAAGAGGTTTTTCATGATGTTCGTTTCTTAGGAAATTCACGTATGGCAAAATGTTCAGAGGAATTAAAGGTAAGACAAACATTGATCTATCTTGAAGAACTTCGTGATGAACATAATTTAGAGCCGATTCTATATTTTGGTATCGGGCCACACGAACAACATCGTGCTATTAACTTACAGAATTTTTATGAGCACAATCCCATTGAGCCAATTGAAACTCGGTTCCCTATGATAGAAACATATAAGGAAGATTTAGATACAAAAGAAATTATTCGAGATGAGTGGAAAATTGCTCTTCCTCGCATGTATGGTCTTGGTTTCTCCCACGCTAACTGTGCAGGTCGCTGCGTAAGAGGCGGTCTTGGCCATTATGCACTTCTCTATAAAGTATGGCCGGAACAATATGCTGAACAAGAAGCTATGGAAGAACGGTTCCGTGAAAAATTTGATAAAGATGTTTCCATTTTAAAACGAAATAGCAGTGCATTTACACTAAAACAATATCGTGAATTAATGGACAGAGATGGTATAGAAGCATATCTAAGTGAAAGAGACGACACAATACCTTGTGTGTGCTCTTATTCTTAAATATTGAAGAGTATGCATAACAATTTTAGGCTGTCGAGTAGATTTCGACAGCCTTTTTCTATAAGAGTTTTGCACAAAATACAAATTTTTCCTTTAGTTAATTACTTCTTAGCTATTTAATTCGCTTAAAATTTTATACATAATATACTTTACTTCATCAGGCGAAATTGTTCTTCCTCCATTTTGGACTATTCTACTAACATTGCTGTAAATAGTTTTTCCTTTTATAGACATGTCTACTTCTTTAATCTTCATAACCGTCTGATCTCCAGTTACTATTTTGACTACTTTAGCATCTTCATGTAGTGTTGTTAACTGTTTAATTGCTGAAATAAATGAATCGTACGTAATATCAGACCAATCCTTTAAATTAACCCCTACAGTTTTCTCAATCAAGTAATTTAGCCAATCTTCTGCATTATTTACTTTCTTAATTGTTTCGGCTAGAATTGGGTTTTCTTTTATTAATGATTGGTTCTGCTCCTCCCATTCATCCCATTTCTCAACAAACCAAGTATCAAGCACAGTTTCTTCAATGACTTTCCTCGTCTTTGACAAATGATTTTCTAATATATTCTTAATCTGAAGAAGTTCTTGTATCCCACTGCCTTTGAGTAATTTTCCAATACGTGTCGCGGCTTCTAGTGGATCAGTTTCACTATGACGAATTATTTCTTTAAATAATAAGATATCACTTGAATGCATACTTGTTATTTGCGTTATTCTAGGTAATTTCCTCAGCCAGGAAGTTAACTCATTAAATAGTACAACTGGTTGCACAGTTAATCTCCCATCAAAAAAAGCTTCATTTATTAACTTTAAAGTGTTAATTGTTTCTGAGGAAAGTTCATATATTTCGTATTCATAAAAGTCTACATTCTGTTCTATTATTTGATACATTAGATCTGCATTCATTTGACTTACATAAAAATCATTAGCATAGAATGCCATTTGATCCCAATAATCCTTTAATAACGCTGTCACTAATATTGGCACAAGTGGCTCACGCATTCCGAATGGCTCACGTAGTAAAATCTTATACAGATCAGTAAATTTCCCCCTAGGATGTTGTTGAACAAATTCTTTTAGATGCTTCCTCATTAAAACCAATTGTTTATTGTCAAGCTGGTCAAGTCTGTTAAAATTATAAGCTTGATTTTTTAGTAGTGTAGCATAAATTAAATAATCTGGACCAAATCCCGAAAAAGAAAACTCCCCATTAAAAGTTGGACTAATCAATTCACTTAGTACTGTAATAGCTGCCTTTTTTTGCATACTTGTTACATTACTTTTGTTAAACCCTTCATTCCTCACCTCAAGTGTATGAGGGAATCTTTTATACATCCAGTTACTTAGAAATGATTCTAGATTCTCTTTAGATTCAAAAGGTGGTAATTCTTCACCATCAAAAATCCATTTTAGAGCTGTTTGATCAAATTTCTGTAATGGCTGTAAAATTTGTTCAATATCATATTTAATACTTTCAATTCTAATTTCAATTTCTGACTTTAAATTTTCATCTTGCTGTAATAGTTCTTTATTGTCTAACAATGTATACAATACAATATACTGGTCAATTTTTTCTTGAAGAAGTTCTACATCAAGTGATGGTATACAAAAAAGAATATTAGCCTTTTTTTCCTCTTTTATGGTCTTTACTACTTGACTAAACTCTTCATTACTTCGATATAGTACATAAACAAGTACACCATCACCTGCTGAATTCAAAGTAGAAAGTTGTTCCTTCCAGCTAAACTTTGCTTCGATGAATCGAGTCATACTTTTATCACTATTATAAGCAAGAGGAAGATAATACTTATTTAAAAATATACGATCTATATATTCAATTCTTCTTGTATCATTAATAATTGTTGATTGCTTGAACTCATTAAATATATTTTCAAATTCCACAAGTGAACCACTATAGAGTTCAAATGAATTAGCAAATCGATTAAAACGGATTAGTTTTGAATTGGTTAACTCGCTTAACGCTCTTTCAACTGCTTCTAATGATAATCCTAATGCAAACTGCAAAAATGCTTTTGTAATGGCAAACGGTCTATTCGCAATATTAATTAATGTTACAATTTTAACTATACGTTTAGCGTTTGGATTAAGACCGTAACTCATTGCCATTCGATAGAAACGAAGATCTTCTATTAAATAAAAAGTTGACTCATCTGGGTAAAAATAATCAAAAAGCTGATCAGCATAAAACCAAGTAGAAATTTCAGAAGTTCTTTCACTGTCTGCTAAAAATGTATAAAGAGTCCGTTCATTTTGTCCCAAGATATTAGACAATGTTGGTAATAAACGAATTGTTAATGGATGAATTGGTTGACACCCTTCTAGAATTGCTCCTTCTACTTCCGTAGATGTCATATCTGGGAACAAATTATATTTTAGTATTTCACTACGTAAATAATCAATATCCTCAACTAAGAACAAGTTACCACCATCTACTGATCTAACACTTTCTAAAATTTTGAAAGCTGAGCGATAAAATAATGCTGAGTCACTTTCAAGACGATGATCTAGAAATCTTTTTTCTACTCGCTCTAACTCTGATTTGGAAAGATTATTATTCGAAGATGCATACTGCCTTAATCCAGTATGTGTTATAAAGAGCAAACCTAAATTAGAAATTCTGTTAGATATTTCTGCTAAGTCTTGCAGCCCCTGCATTGTTTGATAAATACTAGATTGATTTACAGTTTGTAGAAAACGACCAAACTCATCATAAACAAGAAATATACCTATTTTTTTTGTTTTAAGCTGCTTTAAAATGTATTCTAATTGCTCTATAAAAGGCACATTGTTCTCACTTAAAAACATTGCTCCAGAAGTTAGATGTGGATACATTTTCTTAAATTCAACGATATACTCCTCATCCCCCAGCTTAATCTGAGTTAACATTTCTGGTAAAAGAATATTAAGGCGATTACAGTATTCATCTAGACGCTTGTATGTGACTGGATACTCTCTTTGCCACAAAGATACCATTTTTAAGATATGCTCACCATCGCCCTTTAAAGAAATGGATATATTATGTTCTTTTATTTGATTTATAACTGCCTCTAATATTATTTGATCAAAATCACCGGACTTACCAGTTATAGCAACTGGAATCCACTTTACTTCTTTTTTATTAAGAGTTTCATTTAACGACTCATAAGACTCTGGACTGACAGTGTTAACATCGTGTAGGAAATCTTTAACATCTTTACTATTTTTACGAGCTGATATCAGTGATGCCGTAAGTGCCCCAACCATTGACTTACCTGCTCCATATGGTCCTACCATTAAATGTGCTTTATGCTCATCATCTAATATTCCTTTTAAAATAGAATTTAATATATCAATTTGGTTGACATTAGGGACGAATTGTTCAAATAAATCTGATTGTCCTATATCATACATTACATTAATACTCGATTTAAACTTTGCCACTTACCTTACCTCTTTTTCATAAAAAACTTTGATGTAGGCCATAGGATTAATAGGTTCCTTAATTCTAACTATATCCAAACGATTAGTTCTAGTGAAAATAATTGGGAACTGTTTTTGCATTTCTTCTATTGCTTCCACAATTGTACTTCTATTCAAATTAAAAACTTTCCCCCATAATTCGGGCGCGTTAACTAAATCATCGACACTTATTTCATTTATATTATGCTTTTGCACATATAGTAATAAACTCGTAAATAAAAGATTATAGTTTTTATATTCGACTATAGGCATTTTTGTATAACTTGTTCGTAGTGTTTGTACAATTAACCCTAATTCTTCAAATGGACTTTTAATAACATCCTCTGGTGTTGCATTCTCAAAATCCTTGATTAGATAGGTTAAGAATAGGCAATCAATATCTCGTTTTAAAGAGTTTAAAGAAACGGGTTTATCTTGTGTTGTCTTAACCCAAGCTTCCAATGCTTCAAGCACTGTATTACGATCAAAAACATCTTCTTTAAAATAATTGAAGAACCAGTACCAAGTTGTTGCTATTTTTTCATTAGTCGTTAAAAAGTAATGTAGTAATCCTACAGTAAAGTTTTTTTGTAAATGGGGGTCATACTGTTCTATTATTAGTCCAAATTCTGTTAAATGTTGTTCCGTTTGAATACTCTTTACATCTATCATTACATTTGTAGCATTCATCCAGTGACGAACAGATTTCGCCATATTCTTTCCTATGCCTAAGCGCTCAAAATGGTCATCTTCATAAAAAAATCGAGGATTTTGCTTTACCTCGAACATTCCTTTGTGAAGCCACTGAGGACGTAAATAAAAGCTCTGATGTTGTCCAAATCCCATATTATGTCTACCACCTTCATGATAAAACGAATTAGTCTCTAGAGACTAATTCGTTTGGTCGTTCTAATTTTTAAAATAATTCATTAATGCAACAAATGCTTCATGATGCAAATAAGGGCTCTTTCCACGTGAAGGTTCACTGTTAGCCTTTAGCAAGAAATCACCTTTACCTGCTAAATTTTCAGCTCCGCTAGTATCTAAAACAACATTTGATGCTACTCCATCAGTAACTTTTAGCGCAAGGCGTGCTAACAAGTTGTTTTTAATTGTTGTATTTATAACTTCGGCTTTAGGAGATTGTGTACACACAATCATATGCAAACCAGCTGCACGTCCTTTTTGACCAATTCTAGCTATTGTAGTTTCAATTTTTTTCGCTAACTCTTTTTCTTGAAGCATAAAATCAGCAAACTCATCAAATACAACTACAATTCGAGGAAGCTTCTCTTCATTACTACTTTGCCTTTCAATCATTTCGTTATATTCTTTCAAGTTACGAATATAATGCTTACTGAATAAAGTATATCTAGATTCCATTTCATCTACAAGATTGTTTAAATAATTAACCGCATCTTCAATGTTAGTTATTACCTGACGAGTATGTCTAGTTCCTTGGAATGGAGTAAACTCAACTTGTTTTGGATCTATAAATACATATTGAAGTTCAGAGGGATCATACAAACACATCAGAGCAAAAACAATAGAATTTAGACTTACACTTTTACCGCTCCCAGTCGACCCAGCAACAAGCATATGCGGTTCTGTACCATTAAAATCTACAGTCATAACATTATTTAATGGATCAAGTCCAACCGGAACAATAAAACCATCAGATAACTTTTGTTCAGATACTTGTTCCCTAACAAGATGCATAAATTTATCAAAATAAACTGTTTCTGACTCTGGACGGTTAATATCAATATTAATTCCATTCTTATCACTAAAGACATTCGGTGCAGAATCAATTTTCAACCATAAAGCCATGTCTTTAGCTTTCTTCTCAACAGAAGAGATACTTTGATTAGGCGGTATATTTCCTATAACCCGAATAACATTTGCGCCAACAAGAGTTCGATCAATAGTTAATTTAATATTATTCAGATTTAATTTCGTCCGAAGAATTTGACCAAACTGCCTGCCTAGTTCTTCATCAGCCTTTGTTTTCTCGATATCATTTTCAATGGTTTTTACATTTTTCAATGCTTCCTTTTCAGGAAAATCGTCAGTATCCTTATTTAAAGGAGATATCTCCAATGGTGATTCTTCCTGTTTGACAATTTCTAGTTCGAGTTCCGATTCATTATCTGAATTAGTAACAGATATCTCAGTTGTATCAATATCATACTCTTCATCTATTTGTACATCTTTGTTAATTGTCTTCTGATCTAATTCTTCATTATGGTTAACAATAATAATATCTCTCTCAGTAAGAAAATCCTCAAATGAGATAGCTTCTTCAACTAATTGATGATTATCTTCTTCCTGTCCTTGGTTTTCTGCCTTTAAAGCCTCTAAAATATATGAGCGTGTAAAAGTTTTAGTCACTACATCATCAAATTCTAGAACATCCTCATAATGACCAACCTCAATTTTTTCTTTACTTTCAAATTGGACATCTTGTGAATAGATATACGCGTTAATTTCTTTTTCAAACTTAAATTTCACTTTTGTATTAGAATCATTTTTTAAATTCTCTAGTATTGCAATTTCTTTATTATTATATGATCTAGTATCTACTAATAATTTTATGATCGAACCAAGGCGCATTTCTTTATCAACGGCTTTGGTATCAAAGTCAAAGAAAGTCTTAAGAACTTTTTCACCACTAAATAATTGCTTGGCGGCGTCAGTGACTTCTGCCTCATAAGAATTATAATGAACTAATTTTAATTCAACTAACTTAAATGAAATTCCATATTTTTTTTCTTCGTTATTGTATTGTATAGAAATTTTAAGCAAGTCAGGACGTTTTTGATTTCTACGGAACCAATCTAGCTCATCACACATACACCATAGTACAACTTCATTATCTTTCACTTCACTTTCACGCTGAACAGTTAAGTAAACAGATAATAATTCATGAATAAATTTCCCAGGACCCAATGATCTTAAAACTGAACCACCTGACAATTGTTTAACCTGATGAATCATATCACGAACTACACCTCCATCAAGAGCTTTAATTGATAGAAGGTCTTTTAAACGATTTGATAATCGTTCATGATAATAGTAATTTTCTGTATGATCCATAAACTTTTTGATTGATTCAGATGAAGAAACGAGAACTTTTACTTCTTCTTTTCCTTTTCGGTCAATATGATAGCGTATTATATTTGCTTTATTCGTTACCTGGCTAACAAGCATAGGATCCATATATTTATCATACGTAACTACCCAGTTGAATTTTTCATGTACTAGATTATACAAAGCATTTTTCTCAGTTTGAGTAATTTGAATGTGACCTCTTAATACTTGAGTTAAATTACTTTCATTAACCGTAATACCACTTTGCAAAACATACTGCAAATCGTAAAAACGTTGAAAAACCAATGGTTGACTATCTGAGATATAATTGATTAACCTTGTTCCTTCCTCTGAAGATCTGTAACCTGTTTCATTTACAAATTTCCAGGCTGAATCTTCTAAAAGGCATGTATTTAACGGTCTAGGATGGAAGTTCTTAGGTACATTCAAATTATGTTTTTGACCAAAATAATCTACAAAAATGGCAATATCAAAATCTACCATGGATTTAGATAATGTTTTTTCTAAGTTCCCTTCAGAATGATGTGGCATCACATTTACTTCCAGCTTAGGGAGACCTCCCAATAAAGGTAGAGGTGTAGTATACTCTTCTTTTGCACTTAGCCATTGATTAAGTTCATCATATAATACAGCTGCTTTAGATGGACTATGAATAGTGACATTCAACTTTTTGATATCTCCCTTTCGCAAGAGAGTTTCTATGGCTTTTTTCACATAATCCAAATTGGTAACATATAAGAATAAAATGTCTAAACTATCGACGGCATATGGGTAAATCCGCACATAATCTTGCGCAATCTTACCCATTTCATTTGCAAAATTTGTTGCTTGATTGGAATCACTTTCTTTTGTTTCCTCTACCACATATATACCTTGTCCATATGCTTCCTCTTGCTCGAAGAAAAATACATTTTGTTCACCAGTAGATAAATAAGCAGGTGCTAACTGCGAAAGCTTATTTAATTCAAATCCTTTGTATTGCTGTATATCCTCAATCGTACGCGTAGGATTTAATTCTAGAGAAGTATCAGACAGCTTTTTAATTAATTTGCCAAAATGAACAAGCTTGTATCCATATGCGATAAAACGAATTGGATTAAAAATAGATACAATTTGTTTTGTAGTTTTCTTTACATTTGTTAAATTAGTGCTTTCTGTATATTCTATAACACCCATTTTATTGATAAGACCATGCACCTTACGAACAGCTTGTACATCGGAATAGGTGTATTTTAAATAATCCTCTACTAATATAGAAATCTTCTCAAGTAATGTTCTTGTCCATCCTTGCTTAATAGAAAGTTGTAGTAGGTTTATATAATTCTTATAAAATGTTAAGAAAGCCTCAATATGCGGTATTAATTTACGATCACTTAACTCACTTGTTGCTTTAATTTCTTCTAATTCTTGTTTAAATAATTTTGTATATTTTTGTGATGAATCCACCACTACGTAACCAAGTTCCCCGTCATTTATAATATCTTCATAAAAATCAAAAAAACTGTTATTCTCCATTTCAAAAACTGCAGATTCAATTTTAAAGTTAGTGGAGTCTAGTTTTTCTTCATTTCTCATTAAAATAATATCAAAAGATAATAATTCCGGTAGTTGAGTAACACTTGAATCTTCCTCACTAATTAGTTCAATAATGATATTTTCTGAAAGGAATGAGATTGCTTGTAAATGATAATTTAAAAAATCAAAATAAACTGGGGGTACAGTTTCCTTTGAAGTCTTTGTAATCTGAAAAGAAAGTTCGCCATTAAAATCTTCTTCTTCAACTTTCTCCAACATAACTAGCATTTCAGCAAACAATCCTTCAATTAATCCCACGTATTCAGAAGGGTTTTCAAGCTTGTTTTCAATGTTAATAATAGATTTCATTATTCCTTCACGTTCAATATGCTGTACAAACTCTTCGCGAAAATTACGAACTGCTTCCAAATCTTTTTTATCTAAAACAGCTTCTATACCTACATCAAATTCATGCTCTTTTTGTTGCTTTTCTTTTTCCAATTTGTCAGCTTCTTCTTTTGTAGTAGCTTCTGCAATCTTTTCACTATAATTAGATAACATGTGATCACGAACATTTATCAGGCGATTTTTAATTCCAGTAGGTAGTTTGAAATTAAATATTTTTTCAGCAGATGAATAAGGTACTACTAAAAAATCTTTATTTTGTTGGAATACAAATTCAGACGCCTTTTCTAGTAGCTCTGCCTCCATCCCCTCGAATAAACCCCAAACTTCATTAGGGTAACCACTTTCTTGCTCGTTTTGTATAAATAAATCTACACTTGCTAACATTTTTTCAGGATCTAAGTAATGAGCATTACTCTTTCGCAAGTGACTAAGCAGATAATTTTTTTGAATTGATTTTCTTAAAATAGCTTTATTATCTGTTCGCATTGAGTCATCTTTAAACATTCTTAATTGGTCCAATGAATAACCAATTCTTTCTGACATTAATAAAAACTTATCTTGATGAATAACTTTTTCTAAAAAATTCAGCATTAAAGTTAACTGTGAGTCAGTAACTGTTTGATAAATATTTAAGAATGATACCAATTCATTAACTTCAGAAACTAATAAAAAATCATTTTTAATGAGCATATTAGAAAGAGCTGTAAAACCTTGCTCCGATAAGAGCTGAGATTCATCAATTGAAACAATATCTTTCAAACTTTGAGCCTCTGGAGTTTTTTTATTCATTAAGAGGATTAGCGCTTCCCCAGAACGAATAAAGTTGCGAAGCCACACGCTAGTCTCATGACTTTGACAAGCGTACGATTCAAAACCATTAATTGCTGCAACAGTTTTAAGAACTGGAACATAGGATGAAGCAAGCTCTTGTTTTGAGTCTATAATTGCATTCAAAATAGCGGATCCATATTCGTCACTAATATTATTAATTTTCAATAAAACTTTTTCAGCATTTTTATTTTTATTTTCTAAAAGATAAGATTTAATATACTCTGCAATCCAGTAACCTAGAAGGGAGTGTTTATTAATTGTTTTTGTTACAGACATCCTAGTATACTCCTCCTTCTTTTACCATGTATGGATTTCTAATTAATGCAGTAGCATCTGAATATTCTTGAAGTAAACCGTTTTGTTTTAGTTTCTGCCTTAACTTTTTCTCATTATTTTCAAATGACCTTAGATTTACACCTTCTCGTTCATACAAACCAGAACGTTTTGCTTCCTCAGTACCAATAACAATATTGAATTTTTCATATAAGGCTTTCATAAAATCATGGAAGTCCATCTTGTCAGCTTCTTCTAATGTTGCGTAAACAAGACTACATAAAAATTGATCTGAAAGTACATATCTCGTTCTTATACCTGGTCCTGTTATTATAAAACCGCCATCTCTAGCCAGAGTCCTTGTAATTGGGAGTTGTTTTTTTGTTAACTCCTCGCGTGAAAAATCAATAATTTTTAATTTAAGCATTTTTATTGCTTGTTGTTCATCTGGAGTTTTAATTGCTTGAATTAATGCTTTTTTCTTTGTGCTATGAACAGACTTATACTCAATATCAGTTAAAAATGCTTCATATTTGTCTTCTTCTTTTTTCGCTTGACTTACACTTGCTAAACCCTTCCATTCACGCAATTTTTCTATTGCCATTTCGTCTGGAAGCAGTTTATTTAATCGAGCCTCTGTAAAAGAATCAAAACGTTTTTGAATTGCTGTTTCATGTTTACTATGTGAATCTTGAGCTAAACGTTTCACATGGGAATCTTGACCATCTAAACAATCAATAAAGTAAATATTTTGTTCTTCATTTTCTTTCTCTGCTTGAAATAGCATGTACCTATGCAATTGAAAACAAATTAAGGATGTAAGAAGTCCAAACAGTTCGTATAAATCAATATCTAATTGCAACAGAGCATTTAGCTCTTTAGCAAAATGATGATAGATTTCTAAATCATTGTTTGGAAGATTAGGATACTCCCTTGATTCATAGTTAGAAATAATCCCTTCTAACGACGGATCCTTAATAAGGGTAGCCGGATTCTGAGGGTTAGCTAAATCAACCTTATAATCATCACCTAATTTTTCACAAATACGATCAACTACCCCTGTTATACTTTTATTATGACGCATAATCATTTTCATTCTTGATTCTATCTTCTTTCGTAATTCTATATCAGGTTCAGTTCCATAAGTAATCATTAAATAATATAGCTCTCCACCACGGGCAAAAAAATTACGTTCGAAAGCAGTTTTTTTTGTTTGTTTGTTAGTTCTAAGTTCAAAGAATAGAAGAGATTCGTGTAATGGAAACAACATCGTTGCATACCAAGACCGATTAAGCATCTTACCAGTAGATGTGGTCATTTGAACAGTTAAGTTTTTAAAAAAAGACTGTAGATCCTCTAGATCTGAAAAATCTATACCTAAATCACTAATAATTTCCTTTTTTCGATCAGTTTCAAATTTGACATAATTAGAAGTATCATCCTTGGAATTTGAGCCCTCTTTTGATCCTTCGAAGACAAACTTCCTGAATTCCTCCATTTTCTTTCGTGCATAAAACTTATTACCAAACTCATAATCAGTACCAGCCATAATATTTAAAAACTCAAGGGTATATTCGGGCCCACGTTGTCCATCCTTAAAACGATGTCCCCAGATCTTTTCGGAAATCTGACTAGAAAACTGAACATCTACTTTTGTAGCACCTATTTCTTTTACATCACCATTCATAATCATCTTCCTCTTCTTCCTCTTCTTCGAACTCTTCATCTGCTTGAATTTGTATTTCTTTTAAAACAAATGCTCCCTGGTTAGCATCAAATTTTAATATTTTCAAAACAGATTTTTCAGTCTGACTTAAAGATATTAACTTATTTCTAAAGTTGTTTAACAATATTTCAATATCTTCTTTTAGAACATTAAACATCCCACCATTTGCCAAACGTAGCAAATACTCAAATGTTAGTAGGTTAATATTTAGCGTGACATCTTTAATTTTCATCGTAAAATATGATGATTTACGATCTATATTGGGATTGTTTGGTGAAACATCAAAATTAATATCACCTGTATTAATTACATCATGTACATATAAGTTTTCAGATGTAACATATAGAGAATGAGATGGAGAGTAAACCATCCTCTTTGAAAAGTACGTGTTTAATCCTGATACAAGTTCTCTTTTTGTATCTAATGTCAATCTTTCTGGTTTTCGTAAGATGTCTAAGAAGTTTTTTCTGAAACGATAAGGTATTAGGTTTTCAATAGATTTATTCGCTTTGTTCCTAGGGTTATTGGACTCGAAATAGTACTTTCTACGAAGGCGATGTAACCACTTTTCTGCTATCTTTTTCCCCTCATCCTCATCAGAACGGTAGTTTAAACGGTATTTCCTCAATTCCTCGTAAAAATAGCCATATTCAGTATCAATACTTTCACCGAACAATTCCTTGTGTGAAAGGCTAGTTTCCTGATTAGATAAGTCCCCATTCATGATAAAGTCATCAATCATAGAATCCGATAAATATCCTGGGTCAAATGCTCTCATTTCCTGAATTCCACTAATTTCTTCAAAAACTTCACTTGCTACGTTGTGCCCAAAAAAGTTTTCATAGTAAACCTTACTAGCTTGTTGTTGCAGCTCTTTTGGATTCGAATCATGTATGTCTCTGCAATATAAACCACCTGTATGAGTATATGCCAGGTGGATTAACAATTCTCTCATAGTCATATGGCCATGTTTTCCGTCTAAAGAACGATACACTCCTAACAACCTACCAGCTGTCTTTTTTGTTGATAGTGCCTTATGATTATTATAAATAATGCACTGCTTTTGTTTATTACAACCTGAACAAATTTGCCAATTATCTTCTTGGTTCCATTGCTCCATTATCTTTTGTGCATAAATGGATGATGAAACATGTAATAAATTAAAAACTTGTAGCTGTCCCAACTGCTGCTCATACGTTGGTGAAAACTGTGGGATTATCACATCTTTTAGGTTAGACAGTTCGGGATACTTTGCTAAAAAATATGTAAGCTTCCCTTCGTTAGCAGCAATTAAATAGTAGACATTAGTTATACTTTGAAATGAATTTTGTAATCTTTTCAATTCCTCAAGAATAATATGATCTTGTAGTTCTGATAAGTCTTTTATTATCCTAATTGTATAGTTATTAATAGTAAGCTCTTCAATTCCACTCTCTGGCCACCCTTTAAATCCATCCTCAGACAGCGTTTCATATACATTACGGCAAATACGCGTCTTTCCATCACCTGCATTTCCAGTAATGATTACAGATCTAGGTGACTCCTGAAATATATCAATTATTTGTTGATTTATACTTGTATCAATATTGTATTTTATTGTAGTAGTATGTTCATCAAATATCTTAGAATAATCAGCAGTGGTTAGATCATATTGTTGCATAAAATTCACAAAAGGGTTTATCTTTTTCTCTAATGTTTGAATCGGTTCCATTACTTCACCTCTTTTTAGCATAAACTTGATGCATACACCAAATATTTCAATTTATATACTATTTATTACTATTTTACCATATAAAAAAGAATTTCACTTGCGTTTTTTGACGATAATTGACTTTATGTGTGAAAATTACTTGACATCTTAAAATTACATTAAGCAATGTATTTAAGAGTATATTTTATACTAAAATATTATCGGCAACTTTTTATCTGATTTTAAGTTTCCAGTAATTTTTCCTTAGTAGTAATAGTAGTTATGAGTTTTTTATTATATTCAACGTTATCACTACCATAATGTACTCTTCTGTGACAATTCGGACATATAGCAGCAACATTTTCTGGATGGTCCATTCCTCCATCTGATAATCGATATAAGTGATGAACTTCTAAAAATGGATGTCCTTCTTTTGTATAGAAAGGGGCTTCTTGATTACACGCTTCACAAATACCCTCCGATCTAACAAGTGCGTATTTCTTAATAGCCGCAGAACGTTTCCGAGTAATTTGTTTCTTTTCCTTAATTGTGTAAGTATCGGTAGAAGAAGATTCTGTTGCCAGTAATCTTAATTCCTCCAGCCTATCGGTTTCTACGAATGTGGAAATATCTTCAGTTTTGACTGTGATATTCTCATTTCTCACAAATTCAAAGATTATTAACCGTCGACTATTCCCAAACTTATCAGGACCAGCTCCAAAATGATAACCAACTAATGTCAACTGACCTTCAAATTTATATAAACCGTTATTTTCATTCTTTTCGAACAAAAAAACATCTTTACGATTATCAATATGATCCCTTAATGCCTTATTCCCTTCAGTGAATTGCTGATCACCTACTTGGCCTTCACCAGTATATAGATAGGTATTCTCATCCTTCCACCCATCTTCATACCCGTATAATTTACCTCCCTGCCCTGAAAAGATAAAAATCATTGGATTGTCTCTTGAAGAGGAAATCCCTCTTTGTCGATTCCCTCCCAGACTGTCATGTATATTAGAGCGCTTATACTCAGTATTTAGAACAAATGGAAAAATGGATGATTGAGCATCTACTTTTCTGATGCCCCATTTACCTGTACCTTTTCCATCTACAGAGTAAAAGATATCTTTATCTCCCCCTGGCGAACCTTTAAAAATATCGCAATCACTTGAGTGTATATATATATTCTTTCTGATCTGTGATTTCCAGTCTTTATATGCACTTAAATCAAGACTTTTTGTCATTGCTACTTCACTATAAATTTCTTCAAGCGTACCTTCTCCACCTAAATTTTTAATTGCAGTGATTATTTCTTTTAACCATTTGTTTAAATAAATCATGTGACCTCCAATATTGAAATAATTACAATATAGCTACATCCTATATAGGAAAAACAAAAATGCCTCTAATCGATGCTTGATTAGGCCTATTTCCAGAATGTTGATACCTTGTTATTCTGATTCATCTACAGTTTTTCCACACACTAAATAACTCTGCCTTTTTCTATTAATTACATTTCCCTTCTTTATTCAAAAAATGTTCCGAATGTAATAGGTAATAAAGACTAATACGTTAATTTTATTACAAAAAAACTTCTTGTTTTGTCGAAATCTGTCGGTTAACAAATAGTAAATATTAGAATTTTTTTTGCAACACTGCTAATTTAGTGTGTTAAAAAATAGGAGTCGCACTCAATTGAGTACGACTCCTAAAAATAGCTCATAATTTCACACATTACTTAACAGTTGCTAATGCAAGCTGGACATACTAGCTTGCAACAATTATGTCAGGCATTTTAATTTTAATCATTATTTCTCTTCTATTATTTAATTAAGATAACTAATTTAATTTCGCTTTCAATCCACTATAAACTGATAGTAAGACCTCCAGTAAAAAATGTATATATAATATAATTAATCCCGAATTACTTCAAAATTCGTCATCGACATTTTTCTATTCCTTTTTTAATTTATAAATCGAATCGAAGATATCATCTTTGTCACTTTATCTCTTGCACTTTTTTCATCTAAAGAACAGGATTTATTATCATCCTTACATGTAAAGATAAAGGAATATTCCACTCCCTCATCTACGCTTTGATTTGGTTTAACAAAGCCAAAGTATCTATAGGAGTAATTATGTTTTCTGTCCAAATTATCAAAAGTACTTTTTTTAAATCCCATATACATTTCTGTATCATCCGTATTTTCATTCTGATATTCTTCTGAGTATTTATTTTTTCCGCTAATGATTTCTAGCATTGTATCGGTTTCCTGTAGAAAACTTTGTCTATAGTAATACGTAATTTGACCATTCATCAAAATATTTGCCTCTTTATCAAATTCATCAAAACCAATATTTTCTTCATTTTTACTATAACTAGATAATAAATCTGAGTATTTTCCTTCCTCTGGGAATAACATTCTAATCTTCTTAGATTTAGATTCAAGTAAATAGTACCCAGGCTCCACTTCTTCGGTTGATACCATGTATGCTCTTGTTGCTTCATCTTGGAAGGCCGTTACCTGTGGTAATTCCTTTCTATCCAAGTCCTTCGGAGCTTTTTGTTCTTCTCCCGCTTGAGTTTGGTTAGCTTCCTCTTTGTTCACTCCGCACCCTCCTAATAAAACGGCCAGTGTTGATAGAATAACCAATGCCTTATTCATCAAAAACCTCCAGTTAAAACATATATATGTAGTTTTTTTACTCCGTTGAAACGCAACGTTCCAATGCCTCATACCCAATATTTGTATGTTTCAGTACAAATAATTATTAAAAAAAGTCATTCCATTAGAAAATAATGTAATTATACTATTTATGGTACTTTATGTAACTATACAATTGAATAAGTAATACGGGTTGTTAATAAATTGTGCAGACCAAAAGTTTTTATTTACATCTCCTTATGTATTCATTAAACGAATAATTTCACATCTAATTAAATTGTATAACTTTAAATACTGATAGATAAATAGTATTCAGGTTATTTAAAGGAAATCTACTATAATATTGCGTGAAAACCTATGAAATAGCTCTATTAAAGTAAAATAATGATTTTCTTATTAATCTATGTGGGTAGGTGAATACTAAATTAAACATAAAGAAAAGGGCTAATTTATTATTAGTCCTTTAGCATAAATCCTCCTAATAACAAAAGGAGGATTTCTTAATTTAAGGTATAGTTACCATGTTAGTAAAGTCAAGATCACTTTCTTTGACCGTTTTAGCTAATTGGCCCCCAGAGTAAAAATTTATCTTTTCCTCACTTGCGTCTATCTCAAAGGTTCCATCAGAAACGCCATTATGCAGTTCATCCATTACTTTACCAAATGTATGGTCCTTAGCTCCGAAGATTTGGAAACCGAGGAAGCCGCCGCTCCCTGCCCAACTTCCTATAAGCGGGAATTCTCTTCCATCACTTGTGAAGTTAGCCATTCCTAAAAACATAAGGCTTTCAACTCCACCGTATGTATCAACTGGCTCATTAGTATAGAAGGATACCCATTGTTTACTATTGGTATCATAACGAAAAAATTCTACATGTGAAAATCCTGACTCTTGGTAAAGAACCATTAATTCAGGGAAATCATCATCTAGGAATAGATTTACTTCTGCTACGGCTGATGTTGGATAATCACCAGGAGTTAGAGAAGCAGTTGCCTCCTCCATTGGGTAGGTATCTAAAAGATATGTAATTTCTTTTTGAACAATTAAATCCTTGGATTCTTGAGATAACTCCTCTTCCGTTGATTCATTTAACTTATCAGTCTTCTGCCCATCAGATTCAACCTTACTATCTTCCGAGCTTTCTGTAGTAGATGTAGTTTTTTCTACTGAACTTGTTTCGTTGCTATCTGTTCCACATGCAGATAGAAACAGCGATAAAAGCAATACAGTAGAATACAATAATTTTTTCATAACTTCCCCCTGTTAATCTTGTTGTCCTTTTTATGTATGAATAATCATAGAACCTCTTACAAGAAAAATAAGTCTAACCTGTAAATATTCCATAATTTTCTTCGACTACCAAAAAAGTATATATCATATTGAGTAACTTAGAAATATTCCAATTACTTATTTAAAGAAGAAAATTAAGAGGACTTATCACCCTTTTAACTGCTTACACACATTAAACAATTGAGCAATTATATTTATTAAGTTAATTACAAGTGTTACTAAATAACTAGTAATGTACCATAAATAATAGTACACAAATAAATACTATGAGACCAAGGATATTTTTTTGTCACTTCTTTTTGAGTAAAATATGGAGTTTTACAGTATCAAAAATAAAAAAGCCTTTCAGAACGTGGTTACACGCTCTAAAAGGCTCTCTTTGCAGTTAAATGATTAACAAGAGATTAGATTTACTCTTTCATAACCTCCCCTCTTTTAAAATTCTAATATGTTAGAAACGATACAATGATTGAGTTCGAATGTCTCTTTTCATGGCGTAATTTATATTTATAAAATCATAATTCTCCGTAATAGTTTGATAACTATCACTTTTCTTTGACTATACTACTGCATAATATAGAAGGGAGCACGTATGTTTATTTCAACATCGTAGCCTTCAAAAACTCCCGAGTTCTCTCCTCTTTCGGATGGTTGAAAAATTCCTCAGCTGTTCCATGTTCAACAATTTTCCCATCGTGCATATACACAATCTTATCCGCTACTTCTTTAGCGAAGCCCATTTCATGTGTTACGACAACCATTGTCATTCCTTCTTCGGCTAAGTCTTTCATGGTTGTCAGAACCTCTCCGACAAGCTCGGGATCGAGTGCGGAGGTCGGCTCATCAAACAGCATAATATCTGGTTCCATCGCAAGTGCTCTAGCAATTGCCACACGTTGTTTTTGTCCACCTGATAGTTTGCTAGGATAGACATCTGCCTTATCCTCTAAATCTACTTTATTCAGTAATTGTTTTGCTTTAGAGATAGCCTTCTTTTTGTCAACACCCTTTACCATGACAGGTGCTTCAATAATATTTTCCAGAACAGTTTTGTGCGGGAACAGGTTGAAATTTTGAAACACCATTCCTACCTTTTCCCTAATCTTGTTGAGGTTATCGGTTTGTGGATTTACTTCATTTCCTTCAATGATAATTTTGCCGTTATCCTTCTTTTCTAGAAAGTTCAAACAGCGAAGAAGGGTGCTTTTCCCAGAACCACTCGATCCTATAAGACAAACAACATCGCTTTCTAGAACGGTCATATTGATATCTTTTAAAACATGCAGGTCTCCAAATGATTTATTTAATTGATTTATTCTAATCATTTCCTTCTTGTCCAATGTGTTCACTCCTATCTGTCACTTGCGGATAGTTTTAATTCGATTCGGTTCACTACAAATGTCAACAGTGCTACTAGTAATAAGTAGTAGACTGCTACAATCAGTAAATAGGTCATTTCGTCAAAATTATTGGATCCTAGTGTTGTTGCCACATTGAACAGCTCATTCATGGAGATGAATGCGGCTAGCGAGGAATCTTTTAAGCTTATGATAAATTGATTGCCTAAAGGCGGCAGCGCTCGGCGGAATGCTTGTGGAAGAATAATTCTTCTTAATGTCAATGTCTTTGTCATCCCTAAAGAACGTCCTGCCTCTAATTGACCTTTGTCGACGCCTTGGATTGCTCCGCGCAGGATTTCGGAAATATAGGCTCCGTTATGTAAAGCTAGGGCGATGGAAGCGGCCCAAAAATCCGGGAGGAGGAAAATGCCGCTAATTCCGAAGTAGAGAATAAATATTTGTACAATCAGCGGTGTACCACGAACTAAATAGACATATGTATCTGAAATAACTTCTAATATTTTTATTTTAGAGATTTTTAATAGAGCAAAGACAAGTCCGATGACAATCCCCAGTAAGATAGAAACAGCTGTCAGCTCTAATGTTAAAAGCATTGCTTTTATAAATACACCTTTTGTATCCATTAATACATCAAAAAAATGCGAAAAACTTGGCAATGTAATACTTCCTTTCTTTCCAGGTTGATTTATTCTGGTTTCTTGGTAATGTCCTCACCAAAATATTTGAGACTAATCTCTGTTAGTGTCCCATCTTCTCTGAGTTCTTCCAAAGCTTCATTTACTCGCTTCAATAGCTTTGGATTATCCTGAGGCAATACAATCGCTTGTTCACTGCGACTAATTAACTGCTGTGCTTTAATTTTAAAGCCTTCCTTTGCAGCACTTTTCCCTGTAACAAAATCGGTGATTACTGCATCATGACGTCCGCTGCTTAATGCTTGTAATGCTGTGATATCACTGTCATAGGTTTTTACTTTGTCTGTATATTTGGAAGCTGTATCGGCATATGTCGAGCCTTTTGCTACCGCTACTTCCTTGCCCGCTAAATCTTCGGCCGTTTTAATGTGACTATCTGGTCTGGTGAAAATTTGCGGTCCAGAATAATAGTATGGGGTCGAGAAGGAAACATATTTGCTCCGCTGCGGATTAATCGTATGACTAGCAACAGCTGCATCCGCACGGCCTGTTTTTACTCCTTCTACAATTCCTTTGAATTTAATACGCTTCTGAACCGGCTCAAGGCCCATTTCTTTTGCAATCGCTTCGCCAACCTCAATATCAAAGCCCGACATGGTGAGATCATCATTTATATAACTAAATGGCTTAAACTCACCAGAAGCAGCAAAAACAAATTGATTTTTATGTATCAGTTCAGATCCATCGGCAAGCTTCTCTTTTTCGGTACAAGCAGTTAACAAGCAGACTATGATTAAACTGAAAAACAATATGTACTTTTTATTCAACAACATGTTGGCTATCAACCCTTTTCCCTCTCATTTATTTCAACACTATCTAACTAAATCTCTTGCTTATGAAAATATATACCCCATTTATTCTCTATAAAACAAAAAGTGTCAGGCACCGATAATGGTTCCTGACACTTTTTGTATATCTAGTTTTACTGTTTCAAACAAGACGAACCATTTAACTAACACAATATTTCTCAACGTTTTTTCTTTGAAGTATCTTTTATAGTTTTTGTCATTGCTAAAAATAATACAATAATAAAGACACCTGAAAATATTAAAATAGAATACAATTGTCTTGTTCCTTTCTTTTTTTAAGCATTCTTATAAAACCTATTTTTTAAAATTTTAACATTGAACTTATTATTAAATCCCTAGGGATTTAAGATTACAAAAACATGATTGGATTACTACTAACCATCTAATAATGCTTACTTTACTATCTCAAATCTGCCTTTAATTTTAAGATATGGATAGCAAAATATAATTTTATTAAATTACAGTGATTCTAAAAATATAGTTATCATTATTAATCACCTTTTCGGAACAAAAAAGACACCTTTATCCCATGATGTCTAACAGGAAACAGTGTCTTTTTACAAAATTTACAAATAAATATCTCTTATTATTTCCAAATAACTCAAGGGGTGCACCTTTTTTGGTCCCCCCCTTGAGTTATTTCGCCTAAAGTAGCTCCGAAAATATCAATAACCAATTCAATTAATGTTCTGAGTTCCTCTTCATTCATATCCTTAATGTTAATCCAGCCTCTATTGTCTATTTCATATTTTTTTAAAGGATCATTTAACTCTTTACCACATATATATCCATTGCCTGTATGGCTGAACTCTCGTGCGATTACTTTATTTTTATACTTATAGTTATATCTGTCGTAGCTAATTTTATATTCAAATAAAGAATATGAATTTAAAATTTTGCGTTTCTGTTCTCGCGAAAGCATGTACCTCACTCCAATAAGTGTTGCTCATTAATCGTTTATCATTCTCAAAATAGAAGTGGATTTGCTAATATATCTCACTGTTTCTTTGTTAATACATCGTGCGTGTTTATAGATATTCTTGGAAATCTTCTATTACTTGAATGGTCAATTCTTATACTTCATATCCACAACCAAAATATCCCCCATATCATACCGATGCCGCGTACGTGAATACTCAAACGGAACCCCATTATCCAAATAAACGACTTGAATTACTTCAAGTACAGGATCTCGTTCCGTGCACTTTAAATATTGCTGATCCAGTTCATCTGGCTGGTCTGCACGGATGCGTCTGTTGGCACCCAGCATTGTTAAGCCAAGGTCATTTTTTATGTATTGATAGATGGACTTATTCAGGATTTCTTCTGTTATATTTGGGATTACATGGACTGGCATTATGGTATGCTCCATTAAAAACGGTTCTTCGTTCAACAGCCTGAAGCGGATAATATCATAAATAGGCTGGCTTTTGGTAATCATCAGTTTTTCACACTCGTCTTCGTTTGGGAAGCGGACGTTGAAGGAGATAATAACGCTTGAGATCGTACCGTTGCCTTTTATCTGTTCTGTTACTCCTACGTATTCATCTGCCCTTGAATCGAGCTTGGACATTTGTAAGGCGTTTTTTCTAATAAATGTTCCAGATCCTTGTTTACTGTATATTAAGCCTTCGATTGATAATAAATTTAAGGCTTTTATAATAGTCACTCTGCTCGTGCCAAATTCTTTTGCCAACCTTTCCTGATCTGGAAGGGGTTTTGATGCATCATATTCATTGTTGATGATTCTATTTCGAATTTGTTCGGCAATATTTTTATACTTGACCATTTTTTACACCTCAAAGAATTTATTATTTAGAATGGCTTTGGCTTGCTGTTTTAAAAAAAGGAAATCGCCAATTATTGGACGATTTCCCTATATTAGTATCATAACATGTTCCATACAGATACCTAAAGTATTTTATGCTGCTTTGTCGTTGCTCATCTGGCTGACCCGTTCACTTATTCTCATAAATGGCAGGTATAGGAATGCACCACCGATGATAATCACAGCCTGCAGAAGTACAGCCTTCCAGTCGCCTGCTGTTGCCAGATACGCGCTTAACAGCGGCGGTGTTGTCCATGGAATATATACAACCGTCTTGCTGATGAACCCGACAGCTGTGGCAAAATAAGTGACGATAATGCCGATGGCTGGCAGGAGTACAAATGGTATCATCATTGGAATATTGAAGACAATTGGATAGCCAAAAATAACCGGCTCATTAATATTGAACAGTCCTGGTCCTGTAGCTAGCTTGGCGATATCCTTCCCTGGCTTGCTTTTTCCAAATAGGAAGATAGCGAGAATCAATGAAATTGTGCTGCCTGTACCGCCAATCATGCCAAATGTATGCACAAAAGAGCTGTTGATAATATGTGGGATTGCCTCGTTATTTGCATAAGCAAGCATATTTTCATTCATATTGGCCAGTAGCAGCGGATCGAGTAATGCGCCATTGACAACTGTTTGATGAATGCCGATTGAAAACAGGAAGTTTCCAATACTGTAAATAACTACTGTCCCTATCAAGTTATCAAGCTCGTATTAATTTTTCGTAATGGCTCTTGAATCATATTAGAAATTAGCGAAATTAAGTTAGTGTCAAATGCTACTGCCAAAATTAATGAGATCACACCAAATAAGGATAATACCAAGATGGCGGGAATCATGACATTAAACGATTTACTCACAGCTGGAGGAATATTGTCCCCTAGACTAATTGCAAGCTTCTTAATACTAGAAACTTTTATAAAGATTTCAGTCGCTACCAAGCCGATAATAATTCCAGCAAACATTCCAGTTGTGCCAAGGTTGCCGAATGTCAGAACGCCTGTAATATCAACTGCTTTTTCTGCGCCGGCTGGAGTCAGCGAAACGGTATTGGGCATCATTATGACCAGTGTTGCTAACGCAATTGCGGCAGATGCCAAGGGATCCTTAAAGTTCCGATTTCTTGATAAGCTGTAAGCAATCATTGGAGCAAGCAAAAGGCCGGCAATATTTAAAGTACCATTAGTGATGGTGGTTCCCCAGTATTGGGCATTTGCTAGTGTATTACCTTCAAAAAACCATGGAAAGATGACGTTATTAACCAGCACTGCTACCCCTGCTAAAATAAACAGCGGCATAATGACTGCAAATGCATCTCTTAAGGATCTTAGATGAATCTGGCCGCCTAATTTGGCGGCAAACATGGTGAATTTATCAATAAACGACAGTTTTTCAGCAGTGTCACTTTGACCTTTACTCATACCGTTTCACCTTCTCGTTATTTTTATTGATTCACTTTGTTCTCCAATGGCTCGAGGTCTTCCCCGTTGCTGCTGATCACTTTCTGCAGCCACCAAAAGCTTTTCTTCGGTACACGTTTCATATCTTTCAAATCATGGTTTTCTCGATTGACATACACTACACCATAGCGTTTCCGCATATCACCTTGCGAGCTTAGAATATCTATTAATCCCCAGCCCAAATATCCAATCACATCGACTCCATCAATAAAAATCGCGTCCTTCATGGCTTGGAAATGTTCCTTATGATAGGCAATGCGGTAGTCATCTTGGATTTCATTTTGACCATCCCAGGATTCAATCACACCGATGCCATTTTCAATCGGGAAAACCGGTAATTTGTAGCGGTCATACATCTTATTTATGACGTCACGGAATCCAAGCGGGTCAATCTGCCAATTCCATTCCGTTGTCTCTAGATACGGATTATCTTGTTTGCCATGATGCATATAATAATTGACTGCTGTTCCCTCTGGAACCAAGTCAGTGTTGATCGTAGTGCTGGCATAATAGCTAAAGGATAAGAAGTCGCTTCGAAGTTTGGACAGCTCTTCTAAATCTTCTGCTTGAATGCCCATATCAATGTTCTCACGCTCGACATAGGTCAAAACTTCTCTTGAATATTTTCCGAATGTAAATGCTTCTAGGAGGTTATGGTTGAAAAATTCGTCAACCTTTCTGGCATAGAGGATATCTTTTGGTTTGCAGGTGGCTGGATAGACTTCCATATAAGCAAGCATGCCGCCGATTAATGCATTTTCATGATTATCATGAATATAGTTGGCAACCTTAGCGTGTGACATCATAACATGATGCTGAATTTTATAAAGCTCATCCAATGTTTTCTCGCCGCTTAAATAGCCGCTGATTCTGAATGCTTCAGGAATATGATAGAGATTTTGCTCATTGAAGGTGATCCAATACTTTACCTTATGAGCAAAGCGGTCAACCATTTCCTTGCCATACCGGACAAAGGCATCCATCACTTCCCGGCTGACAAAACCATTATACTTTTCAGCCAAATGAAGCGGCATATCAAAATGATAAAGACAAATCATCGGTTCAATTCCGCGTGCAATTAATCCATCAATAAATTTGTCATAGAATGCGATTCCTTCTTCGTTGAAAGCACCGTCACCAGATGGATTAACTCTGCTCCAGGAAATTTGAAAGCGATAACAATTCATGCCAAGCTGCTGCATAAAATCAAAATCCTCTTCATAGCGGTTATAACTGTCTGTTGCTACTTTCCAATCTGATGCAAACTCAGAAGCTTCACGAGTGTCATAAACCGATAATCCCTTACCGCCTACATTCCAAGCTCCTTCCGTCTGCATACTAGAAACAGAATTGCCCCATAAAAAACCGTCTTTTAACCTGTCTGCCATTTTTCACCCTCCATTTATTTCAAATATTTACACCATTAGTGTAAGCGCTTTATTAAAATTTGTAAATACAATTTTTATAATTTGAAAATACAAATATATTTTTTCGAATTAACTGAATTACATGCATCAAGATAATCATATCGACTGACCATTTTTAACAACTCTAGCTATCCATTGAAAATAAAAAAGGGAAGGCTCTTGAAATTTATGAGCCTTCCCTTTTTTAATTGCATTAATCTTTCTAACTTATACTATGCGATCAATCTATTAATGGTTTAGCAAATCATCAACAAATACTTTCTTCATAATTCTTGCATTAGCTTTTCAGCCTTATGCAATTCTCCTAAAAGTGTGTTTTGATAGTCATTATAGCTATCCATATATGTTCGTACACCACCAAAAATATTTATTCTTTTAATATCCTCATTATTTTCTAATATTTCTAACGCCTTCTTATATCTTGAATATAGAAGCTTCAAAACACCACTATTTATATCTTTAGCATACTCTTCTTCTAATTTATTTATCACTACTTTTATTTGGTCAATTAACTGCTTTTTCTTATCCATTTTTATTCTCCTATCTACTCGGAACCTCTCGTGTCTCTATTATCCATTCAGGGGTGTCATTCTTGTAGTAGTATATTGGGCTTCCATCGCTTTCTAGTAATGCACCAGTTTATAGTTTACTGTGCCTACACAATCCTGTTATGGTTCATATAATTCTGTACTCTACTAGTTTGCATAGTGTTTACAAAGGCCTGATGGATAAACACTCAGTTTTAGAAATTTGTTCTGTAACATATATATTTGCATTTCTTAACCTAAAAGATATAATTCTTTTAGGTTATCTATAAAATCAGAATCCGTTTTTATTTCAAGCTTATTAATAAGTTCATAAAATTGGCTTAATTTGCAAGAAAAATGATATAAAACTATGGCGGCACTATTCAATTCCCTAGATTTATCTATATAAATCTTAGAGTCATTTTTCCCTAAAAATAAAACATTATATCTTTCATTTGTGCCTTTTTCTAATATTATTCGATCTGGCTTTACTTCTAAAAAAGAATAACACTTTTCATCTGAATGGGTTTTGAGAATCTTTTGCACATAATTTAAGGAGTCTGCACCCTCAATTTCATTTTCAACGTTTACATTATATTTTCTAACTTCTAACTTACTTTTCGAAAAGATATATAATGCCAATACAGAGTTATATTCATCTGAAAATACATCTACTTTGTATTCTTTTCCTCTAACAACTTCATATAGCACATAGTGATTACTTACTTTATTGAATGTTAATTTAACAGTAATTTCAGGATAGCTTTCTCCACTTATCGGAGCAACACAAATCACATCTTTTTCACTTTGAATCACTTTATATTCTGTTTCGACTAGTTTGTAGATAGCACCTAAATCCATTTTCCCATACTCCTATGAGTTTATTTGTTTACTAAGTTCTATATAAATATAATAAAAACCTCCAAAAAGGAGGTCTCTACTTCTATTATTACCACTAACAATAGAAAGTCGTATATAATTTATATATCCTTAATAAACGAAAGATATATAAAATGAAAGTATATACGGTTTATTTATTATTCTTAACCCACTCAATAATCTCCTCTAAATGATCCTCCAAATCAATTGCCACTGTCCCGTCTTCCGGTATTTGTCCAAGCCCGTTTTCAAGTTGATTTATCAGTCCACTTAATTCAGCTAAGCTTTTATCTGAACCTTTCTTTTTCGCTTTTTCCATCAGTTCAATGAATTGGGCATCTTCTTCCAGTTCTCCGACAAGGCTCCATAGTTCATGAAGAACTGTTTCTAATTTCACTGCTGATTGTTGTACCTTTTGTAGTGTTGCGATTGTTTTTTCCATATTTGATCCTTCCTTGTATAAAACTATTAAGTATTTATAGAATATCTCTTTCTGTATGTTATTACAATAAATTATCAGACGTTTTGAAGGTTTATTGGACCTGTTAGCTGTTTCAAGCTTCTCAAAAAAGTGTATATACCATAGTATAAGAACTTAAAACTTTTCATAGGAGGTCCTATTAATGTTTTTATCCATTCTCCAAAAAATCACCCTAATTCTAAGCATCATCGGCGCCATCAACTGGGGCTTAATCGGCTTCTTCCAATTTGATCTTGTTGCAGCAATCTTTGGTGGGGAGGATGCTGGGATGTCCAGATTTATCTTTATTCTAGTTGGTATATCAGGTCTAATCAGCATCAGCATTCTTAATAATAGCAGAACAAGCTTGGAAGCTGGGCGTAATTACACGACAAACCATTAATTACTTATGAGCTGGTCAATTGGCCAGCTCATTTTATTTTGAATCATGCAAAAAGGCATCCACTTGGATGCCTGATAGTTTTTATATGTATTAACGGACTTCTAAAGCCTCTTCATTCGTTACTGGTCCATCCATTTCATTAATGATTTCTAACATTTCTGCTCTTAACTCTTCCCATTCGTTTAATGGCAGTGCTACAATTTTCTTCCCGTTAGCATTCTCGTTTACTCTTTGTGCCTGATCAATCCAACGCCAAACTTGAAATAAAAATTGTCTATCTTGCATGATTGCATCTCCTTTTTTCAATATATTGACCCCTTACTTTATACAATAATTCGGTAGAGGATTCTTAAATACCTTTCTCTTCATAGAAGCTTTACAAAAGCTTAAAAAAAGAGGCAAAGCTTCATGCTTTCCCTCTAATTTATATTCACTATTAATGTCTCTTATGCAGCCACAGCACTCCGCTTTTTGCGAGTCTTGGCAAAAGTCCTGTGAATGATTTTTCAAACATGTTGCCGAAACCATCATTTTTGCCGAGTGATCCTAATGTTCCTCTTAGTTTGATTTCTCCAGGTGCTTTTGGTTCTCTGCCTGTAAAGATATCATGGAGGATATTGGCGATTTGTTCTCCTTGATGCTGTGCTAATTGTCCGCTTGGTGAGAAAGTGGAGGATGCACAATCACCTACTACATATACAGAAGGTTTTTCTGGAACTTGATGAAAATTATTAACTATAACCTTTTCGTATCTGTCCTTTTCAAAAGGAAGCTCACGAACTAACCGATTTGGTCTCACACCTGCAGTCCATAGGGTTACATCTGTTGAAGTACAGACACCATTATTGCAGATTGCGCCTTGTTCCAAGTATTCGATATTAGCTTGGTGAATGATATTAACATCGTTTTCTTTAAACCATTTTTCAACATATTGTTGAACTTTTGGTGCAAACGGACTAAGTACTGCCTTACCTCGGTCATAAAGGCTGATGTTTAAATCTGGACGGCTTTCGCGTATTTCTGAAGCCACTTCCACTCCGCTCAACCCTGCACCAATGACGGCAACATGCTGGTAGGATTTTAATTCATTCACTGCCAGTGCCGCTCTTCTTGCTTTAGAGATAGTCTGCACACTTTCTGAATATTGCTCTGCGCCTTCCACATTGTGATAGTTATCTTCACAGCCTAACCCAATGACTAAATAATCATAAGGAACTGGCTCTGTTCTGTCTGCCATCACGATTTCATCTTTATCACTGTCAATTTTAATTACTTCCCCCCACACATAGTCCACTTGGTCATGTTTAGGAAAAGTCATTCTTACTTGTCTGTCAGACACCGTTCCAGCAGCTAAAGCATAGAATTCGGTCTTCAAGCAATGGTAGGGATTCCGGTCAATTACAGTAATTTGAACATCTTTTGGTAATTGTTTATTTAATAGGTCCTGCAGTATCTGGAACCCGCCGTAACCTCCGCCTAATATTACTAGTTTCTTCATGTAAACACCTTACCTTGTCAGCAAATTTAGATACATAAATCAAAACATCAAAGTAAATCAAGCAATCTACTTAATTGTATCTGTTTCTGATATTTTCCGCAAATACACTTTGGGAATAGTGTAAATCTAAAAAACTAACACCTCTATTGTTAATTGCTTATCTAGATGTTGCTTTTCTCTTTCATTTAAATAGGCTTGAAAACGACCTTCATCTCCAATGCCTGGATCTAAATTTAATCTTATTTATATCTTGATCAACTACATGTTTAACACTATGTATCGGTTCTAAGTTTCCTCCACCATACGGACGATTAGCTAGCGGAAGAAGTACATTAATTTCTGTATTTTGATTAAAGTCCTTTAATATTTCTAGAACTTCTCTTACTTTCATATAATACTCCTTCTGATTTATAAGTCCTTCAGTATTTAAGCGCTTTTTCTCATCTCATTCATCCACTTTATAAGAGTATCACGGTCAACAAGTTTGACATCATTTGATGTCGCTAACCCTTTTGCAGGTTTCGTATAATAATTATTCGTTATTACCCAGCACTCATCTGCTTTATAATGGCTTTTTGCAGCTGCAATTTCTTGAACAGCTTTAATCCCTACCTTATTTTTATACCTTTTTGCTTGAACGATAATTTTTTTATTATTGCCATGTAAAACTAAATCAGCACCATAATCCCCTGTGACAGGTGTCTTTTTAACTACATACCCTTTTGACTTTAGTAAAATATATAGATAATCCTCAAAAAGGCTTCCTTTCATCTTATCTATTTCCAAAATACCTGATCTTTTAATTTTGTTGTACTGTATAAGGTTAATGATAAAAACTAACAATAGCCCTGTTCCAAAAAACACTATTAATCCAAAAGTCAAAGCTGGATCGGCAGTTAAAATACCCCAAAACAAATCAAATCCCATACCAAAAGATTCTGAAAAACTTGGCAAAACAATCTCCTCCCAATACTAATTACCTATATATAATAGCATATATTTACCATTGAATTTCTAAAATATTGTTTCAAGTATTTGTATTCACCTGTTTCAAACTTCTAATAGTTTTTTTTTAGGTTTTAACACTGCATTTCTGTAAATAACTGATAGCTTATCATTAGATTTATAACTTATGGGCTCTTGAAAATTATTAATAAAAACCTTGATAGTTTAGGCTAATCAAGGTTTTCTTTTAATGATATGTTATTTTGCTTTTACTGCTTCTTTCACTTGCTCCACTAATTTTATTTAGCCAATTTAGTGGGGTTAGTTCAATAGTTGGAAAATAAATTACTCCGAGTATTAATCTACATATTCAGCTGTACCTACAAAATTAAGTTCGTATTCATAATTGTTTACTGAATTTATAGATATACCATCTTTAATATAATTGTAGTTGTAAATCAAAATAATGGTATTGTAGTTAGAACATAATTTAACATCCATAAACAGCTTTATCAGCTGATCATCATATGAAAAACCCATTAATAGCTTCTTTATATTATCTTTAGCATCTAGTATCCAATCCTTCTCTATTAAATCTCTATCATGGTAGCCTATTTTAAATTCCCTTTCAAAAGTTGAAGGAATACTATCTCCATCTTCATCATATTTCACTTCTATATACTTTTCTAACTCATCAAATTCGGTAAAGTTTCCCAACCACAAAGAAACATAATTTTTCATATCTTATTTCCTCCTAAAGCCATCTGGTAATCCATAACAACATTCTTCAATCTGTTACTAGTCTATTCGTTTACTCCTTTAACAAAACTATCATTGTCAAGAACTGAATTAATTATTTTTAGAATTCCCATAAATAAAATCTATAAAGAGTCTTTAAAAACATCTACATCGTTTTCGTTTAATACTGCTTTTATTTCATTATTCTCAAAAACAACCATATAGTCATTTGGTAAAGCAAGAACTTGTATAATCTCTGGTTTAATTTTTAGTAGTTGATAAGCATATAAAGCATACAACTCTATAGTATTATCATCCTCTACAGGACCTATATACCAACCTGAATCTCCTACTTCAACATCTCCATTTCTTTGTAAATATATTTTCTCGAGTTCTAATACACCTTTAGAAAGTATGATTTTATCACTAAATTTTATTGATAAACCATCAACATTTAACTTTCTCAAAAAATGACCTTGATCTAATTGTACCCACAGTGTTAAAGTTAAATCTTTTGTTGTATCTTCAAATGGATTTCTAGAGTAATCTGGAGAAGTCAGTATAAAATTCCCGGTTTCTCTCTCATGTAAATAATAGACGGACCAACCAACTTGTAAAGAGAATCCATGAATTAATTTATTACGGTCTACCTGTTCTAATTTAGCAAACAAAATTTCTATTTGAGGTTCTAATTCCTTTTGGGCAGTCATAATAATGGTTTTTCCCATAATAATCTTTTCAAATTTCTTCATTTCTTCAACCTCTCTTCTATAGCTACTTTAGAGCTTCTCTAGCATGTTTCTCTTTTTCTAGCATTTCCATTCTAACATTAACAGGAACCTCACCCATCTTAGAATGTCCTCTCGCCTATTTATCGTACTTCTCTCAAAATCCAAATATAAAATCAATACTCCATGATGGTACTACCTTCATGAGCTCTGAATTTTATTTAAGCATTGTTTATATTTCTTACACATCTTTCCTTTTTGTTACTAAGTTTATGTGTTTGTATGTTGCCACCTTTAGCTTTACTTGCTTTGTCATTCTCGTGTGCAAATATAAACCATGTAGTAAGTGTGGTTGTATTTTTTATATGTCACTGTAACCAATCTCGTAAGTTTGCTACATCATGAGTTTTTGATTCAAAAGTGATATTGTTTTAACCATAAAGTTCTTAAAGTCAAAAAACCTTGAAGGCATATTAAGCCAATCAAGGTTTTAAGTTTCTCTCTGAATTAACTTTTATTGGACCATAATTAACAATTAAAATATGTCTTCAAGAAATCAAAAAACGATGACCAACTTTCCTTTAATTCACCTTTAATAAGTAGTTCATCTCCACCCTCAAAATTAACTATATAAACTTTATCTGTTACAGTATCCAGTACTAATACAGCATTTGCTGACATTTCACTTAAAACCAGATATTGCTTCGGAAAACCATGTTCTTTTCTAGAAATGAGTGTGTATGATTCAATATTGTTTTCTTCATCTGCTATATCTAGTAATTCAAAGGGTACATGCTCTTCCCAAAAAGGTCCTGCATACTGGATATAAAATTCTTGGAAAGTATCCGATGCTTTTACACCTAGCCTTATTAAAGCATCCTGTACTAGATTGCTATCTTCACGTTTATATATTTCTTCTCCTAGAACTTCATCTAGTCTCTCAGGCAATATGCTCATATTATCTTCCTCCTAAAGCTTCTTCTCCTCGTATTTTCCAATAATTAATAGAATCTACTTTTTGAAACGCTCCTCTAGTTGTCTCATCCATTGGATAAAATGGGTTTAACTTTCCTTTATAAGGATGTAGTGGAGCTCTTTTAGCATTAGCGATATTATGGTACCTTGTTGAAGCTTCATATAATGGTCCAACACCTTTTTGTTGTGAATGATGCAATGTTGCAACACTACCTGCTTCATCTCTAAAAATATGGATCAAGTTCCAGCCTTGTTCTTCACAGTATGCATTAATTTCATCTTCTTGATATTTCAAGCTATATCCCTCTTTAGCTTGCCCTTGAGTGGAGACTCGTATATACCCAACAACGTTCAACTTTTCACCCTTCCCGTTACGAAAATTAAAATTAATGTAACGCTTTTTAAACGAATAGCGAGTATTATACGACCGTCTCTAGTAAAAATACAACCCAATATTTATGAGCCAAAGTAAATAAAAAACACTCTTATACGTTACCCATTATTTTTCGCCACGAGCATGTACGATCTCGTTAGTTTGTAGCCATTACATATCGTAAGTACCCCTACCATGTAAAATGTCATCTCGCCTATTTATCGTACTTGTCACTTTATCCGAGTATTAAAACCAAACTCCATGATGGTACTACCATCATGAGCTCTCGATTCTCAAGCAAATCATTCTCTTATTTTCTCACTTAAATATCAGCTGATTTAATATAAATTAAAATAAAATACCTTGAAAGGCATATAGCCAATCAAGGTAATCGAATTCATTCAAACTATTTATATATTTTAACTGTGCTCTTTATGAAGACCTTTATAATAAAAAATCCAATTAGCTGTTACTATCTCTTTCTTCTATGAATTTTAAGACACGGGTTATCGCCAATAGGTTTGGAACTTTAAATGGCCGCAGTTCAATCGCTTTGAATAAAGCTGTTTTCTACCTCTTATGCTTTTCAACAAATTGATTTATACCATCAAACACTAAATCTTTAATTAGCTCTGTATAGTTATTATATCCACCCTCTTTTTCAATGATGATGTCTAACATACTTTTTAATTTACCATCTATCATAATCGTTATACCTTCGACTTGTTCACCAGTTTTTTCATTCTCAAACTTTTCAGATAGTATACTTATTTTATTTTCACTCATATCTTTCCACCACTATTCTCAAAATTTAATAAATCAATTCCGTTTTCATCATACCAGTATTTATCTTCCCTATCTATCCTCGACAAAAAGTCCTCATAGATCCCCCTCCAATTTCCTGGTACAAAATCCTCGTAGGAGGCTGGTTCTGGATACAATGAGTATAGTTCTTTTTTATCAAGGTTTACATATAATGAAGGTAAAAAACTGTAAAATGTATCCTCTTTTAATTTAGTAAGCATATTTAATTTAAGTAACTCTCTTAATTCTTCGGTTGAAACTGAATACTTATCTATTCTTGGAATAAACTCTATAAATGAACGCTCATCTAGAACTTCTATACCTTTCCTTTCATCATCTTCCTCTATGGAGTTTCCAATATTTTTAAGTCCAATTTCTTTAAATTTCTTATTATATGCGTCTGCTTGCTTTTTCCTATCCAGAAACCATAAATTTTTTGGCGAAACATACCACTTGAAACTATTATCAACTAATAAACCTACTATAATATTTTCCAGCGCTTTAGGTTCTAATAAAATATTACTCAACTCCCCTTATTATTTTTTTATTCGCGAATTTTTCGCATGCTCTTCTATCCACTCACCCCAAGGTGCTGGAACTTCAAATGAATAGCCTGGTTTTGTTGGGTCTACGAGTTTTGGAGCTGTTCCACCTTGGTTTAAAGGATTTGATTTGTATCCAGCTTGAGGTATTGTATTTTCTTTTAAGAAATCGTCAAACCACCTTGGAACGTCTAATTCAACAATATCAGCATTTCCGCCTCTCACTTCATTTTTAAAGTAATTTGAATGCTCCCCATTATCTATACTTATATTTAAATCAGTATCTTTTTTGGGTATTGTTACTGTACCATCTTCATTTACTTGTATACGCTGTTGGCTTGACTTAGTACCCTCTCCACCTTGAACTCGTCTATATGTTACTACATCATCACCCGTACCCTTAGTAACTTCAGTATTAGCCTTATTTCCCTTTACCTTCTCTTTAATCTTCCCCAAATCACCCTTAGAAACCTTAATCGACCTACCAGAAATCTTCCCGCCTCTAAAACCATAAACACTCCCAATTAAACTGCTAAAGATAATCGAATTAGATTCTAGCTTCGATAACTCTTCTCCAGTCCAGAGATTGTATCCGTCTTTTGCTGCTTGGATTTGTTCGAGGTAAATATCTGAGTCAGGCTCGTTGTCTAACTTGATTTCTCCCTTTTTTATAGCCTCATTATATGCTAGGCTTGCTTTGGCTGCATCTTGATCTGTGCGACCGTTTTTGCTGAGGACCCATGTATTGCCTACGAGCTTTTTCTCGTATTGACTGAAGTCATACTTCACTTCTGTTTTGCCAGCGGTTTTCTTAGTGGTGTTTACTCTGCTGGTGCTTTTAACGGAGTGATTGGAAACTTGCTTTACGTTATTGTTTACATCGTGTGATTTAAACATAGCCATACTTGGACCAAGTGGAGAGAGTTGGCTGTTAGGTTGATAAATATTTGTCAGAAAGCCTTTATATGTTAATTGGCTTTTGCTTAATCCAGTTTGCACTAGCTGGTATGTTTTATGGACTGGTATTTCACTGATTCGAACGGCTTCTTTTATCATGCCAGGGGCATTTGGGACAAATGGTATTGCTCCAATCATGCTTTGGGTAATGCTTGCTTGGCGCTGTTCATTAGTGAGCTTGTTGCCAAACATATCTTTTCCTGTTAGATATTCCGATAGTCCATTTGCTGAAATAAGGCCATATATGCCCATTTCTGTTTGTTCTAGTTTAGTAAAGGTGCGGACATTTTTATAAGCGTCAAGCGCATGATCTGCAGTATTAATCGCTTTTGTTGCTGAATAAATGCCTTTGCCACCCTTCAGTGCTCTGCCCGCCCAGCCGACAATTGGAATGAAGCCTGCGGCTGCCATTGCGCCTGCGGCTACTCGCTGTCCTTCTGTCAGCTTTGCACCTGTAACGGGATCAACTCCGTCTTTAGCTCGTATGTAATCATAATAACCGGTTAACTCGCCGGCGAAGGTTTTCGTGCCCTCCCATAGGTCTTCATACCATGGGCGGTTTGCTATTTCCCTTGCTTCTTTCTCTTCCTTTTTATAGGAGAGGTAGCTGTTAGTTTGTGTCTTTGCTTCTACCATGGACTGATATGCATCACTAGATTGATAGGCTTTTGCATCAAAATGGATGGGTGAAATACTGCTGCCTTGTCTTGTTGCTTCCATTAAAGATTGGAAAAGGGCTTGAACATAATACTCTTCTCCTTGTGAAGAGAGATATTCGTCTTTTAACTCTTGATCGACTTCCTCGACTGCATCCACCGTTTTGGTCCGTTTTTTGCTTGCATCCATCATCAGATCGTCAAACCGGGAGCGAGAAAAGGGTGTTAAAGACACTAGATCATCAATGTCCCTAAAAATTTTCTCTAACGCTTTTCGTTGCTCACTAATCATTTCGTCTGCACGACGTTCTCTATGTGCAAGCTCTTCTTCTAAAAAAGCTGTTTCCACACGAGAATGGCCGCCTAAGTCTTTATCTTCTATCCTTGCGCTAACGCCTTCAAAGAAGGCAATCTGTCTGTCAATGAGCCGCTGCCATGCTTCTACCACTTCCAGCTGACCCTGATAAAAACCTTTAATTGCTTCAGCACCTTTGCCTTCAAAGTCATCTAAATCAACAATTTCCTGGAAGGCTTTGTGCAGCTGTGTAAACTGTGTGCGCAGTTCTTTATAGTGCTTGGCCCTTCCTTTCATTGTATCACGTAAACTAGATGCATCTAAAACTTTCATTTTTTCGCCTCTCTTTTACACGGATGATAGGTCCTTTATTTAATAAATAGCCAGGATATTCCCATATCCTTTTATTGTAAAAAAGATGGATAGGTGTTTAAATAGGAAATTAGTTGGAAAATACAGTTAAATATTAGTCTCAAATCTAAAACACATGAATACAAAATTGGGATTAATCTATTTAAAATTTCCTTTATGATAGGTGTAATAACAGGAAGAAGCGGGTGATTGTAGATGCGAGTAATACAACTACTAATAATTTTAATGTCTATAATGGGTATTTGCATTGGTATTGATATTTACTTAAACCCATCTAGCGCTTTACTACCAATATCATTAATATTGTATTTTATACTCTGTATTCTTTCTATAATAAATTATTTACAAAAAAAATAGCTGACGCATAGCTTCTTGATACAACAAAAAAAGAGCATGAAGGATTTCAATGCTCTTGAAAAATAATCCTCATTCTCCCCCTGAATGCCCCTCAAAATAAGCTCGAAAAACTCTCTGACTAATCACATTAGCTGCACTATGCGGCTGGGCATAGCCATCAAGATAAGCATTAGGTACAATAACCGCTATCGAAATCTGCGGATTATCGTAAGGTGCATACCCTGCGAATGAGAGATTCCACGTCTTCACACCTTTTTTATAGGATTCAGAAGTTCCTGTTTTCCCTGCGGCATCATAGGCTTCATTGGCAAAATAGCTTCTGGCTGTTCCTTGTGAACCATGAGTTACCTGCCTGAATCCTTGTTGAACCCTTTCTAACATTTCATCATTCATATCTATTTTATTCAGTACCACAGGTTCTATTTCATCCACTACTTTTCCAAGCCCGTTGTCTGTATTATCGGCTTCACGGATTTCTTTGACAAGCTGTGGTTTCATGCGGTAACCGCCGTTGGCTATCGTGGTAATATATTGGGCAATTTGCATTGGTGTATAGGTGTCTAATTGGCCAATAGCGATTTGAAAATAGGTGCTGATATTTTTGCCTTTAATTCCTGCTGTTTCATTCGGAAAGCCAATTTCTGTCGGAATGCCTAAGCCGAATTGGTTAAAATAGTAGCGAATTTGTTCTATTTTATCTGGATTGATATTTAATGTGCCATTAGGGATATACTTGCCGTCCATCATTTCAATCGCGGTCTTCCACATATATACGTTGGATGATCGTTCAAGGGCTTTTAAATCATTGAGTACCCCCATGGATTGGTAGGAAGAAAAGGTCCCTGAGCCTTTAAATCTCATCACTTCATCTAGCTCTGTTTCGCCTATGTCTCTAACTCCTGTCTGATAACCGGTTAAAACTGTTGCTCCTTTAACGACAGACCCTTGTTCAAAGGCATATGTAAAGGTTCCTGGTGTGTAATCTGTAAATTTCTTTGTCTTTCGGTCATACACTTGTCCTGACATTGCCAGAATCCGGCCAGTTTTCGGCTCCATTGCTACAACGAAAGCTGTGTCGAGAAGATTGGTATGCGGCTTTTGAATGGATGCGATTAACTCTTCTTGCATAATTTTTTCCACTTGTGCCTGGAATTCCATATCTATCGTCAGCACGAGATCATTGCCGCTTTTTCCTTTAGACACAATCTCTGAGTCTATGATTTCTCCGTTTCTGTTCGTAATCGTATTTACGATTTTTTTTTGGCCTTGCAGCACACTATCGTAAAGCTCTTCGATATAGCTTTTGCCGACCCGATCATTACGTTCATACCCTTTAGCTGTATAGTAGTCTAGTTTATCTGCGGGAAGACCTTCATCTGTACTCGTTACCTCACCAAGCATATTAATAAAGGTGTTTCCGAAGTTGTGCGCTCTCTTCCAATCTGTCGTTACATCAATTCCCGGCAGTTTTTCAAGTGTTTCAGCTGCTATTGCATATTCTTCATTTGTTACCTTTTCGTTTTTTAGCACAGTTTTTGAGAATGCTGGCGCTGTCGACAGCTTACGGTAAATGGCTGCTAAATTTTTATCAATCGTTTGCAGCTCCTCTTCTTTAATACGCTCTAATTTTATTTTGTATAAATCCTTGTCTTTTACTTTCTCTTCTTCATATAATTTCTTTTCTGGCTCTGTAAGCAGCTCTTCGCCATTGTCATGTTCTAGAAGCCATATATCCTTTAAGTCACGTGATGTTACTTTTTTTATGTCTTTATTATTCATTACAAGAAATCCGGCTATTTTTTTGGACCGTTCAAGCAGCTCTTCCGGTTGAGGATTTAGCGGCGGTGTAAAGGTGATTGCCTTTTCCGGAATATTATATACTACTAGTTTATGATTTGTATCATATATTTTTCCGCGTGGTACGGAGGAGCTAACAGGCGTAACTTCCGTTGCTTTCACTTGAGCGGCATATTCCTCACCACTCACAATTTGAATGATGCCAAGGCGCACGATAAGTACGGAAAACAATATAAACACGGCGAAAAAAAGACCAGTAAGTCTTAGCCGTAATTGATGATTTGCTTTTCTACTTTTTTTAGTTTTTTGCTTCAAAGTAATCTTACCTTTCCGTATTGGAATTCAGCAATTAAATACTACAAATGTAGTATTTAATAAAGAATAGACCCAAAAAGACTAGAAAATCTTTTTGGGTTACTTTTTAGTATAGTTTTTTGTCCTTTAAGATTTGCTTGGCAATTTTCATCGCTTCGCTTCCGCTAGCTTCTTTTCCATTGTTTTGGATATTGACTGCAAAATAATAGCTATGCTTGCCTTTTTCTATGAAACCAACAAACCAGCCATTAACATCTTGTTCGTTTATCGTGCCTGTTCCTGTTTTTCCATATAATTGGCTGTTATGATCGTCATCAAGTAACAACGTATCTTTAATTGTTTGAACATTTTCTGCTTTAAAGCCAAGCTTATTTTCTGATAGTCCATGTAATAACTGCACTTGTTCAATAGGTGATATTTTCAGCGTAGATTCCATCCAATAGTTTTCCAAATCACCTGAGATATCCTTATTACCATAATTTATCTGATCGAAATAAGCATGCAACTGCTGTCTGCCTACCTCTTTATCCAGGTTTTGAAAATACCAATTGACTGAATTTCGCATGGCAGAGGATAAGTTATGGTCTTTATCCCATTCTTTATACGGATTCTGTTGTCCATTCCACTTCTGTTCAGACTCCAGATTAGATATAACGTTAGCTTCTAAAGCGAATAGCCCTGAATAAATTTTGTAGGTACTATCAGGTGAAACCCTCTTTTTGCTTCTTTCTTGGTTGTATATTTGATACTGTTCACTAGCTGCATCGTATAAAACAAAGCTGCCTTTATAGCCTTCGAAATAACTACTTAAATCTTCATACGTAGTATTTTTTCCGTTAAAATGAAACACATCATTTGAAGTAGCCAATACTGTTGTCAGTGGCGTTATGCAGAGCACTAATACACTTAAAAACAGATAAACTGCTTTACTTTTCCATTTTAACAAGCTGGATTCTTTCGAAAAGCTGGCAATATGCAGGATTCTTTGTTTGATTTGTTTTTTTGTTCCGCCGATACCTGAAGCAAACAATTCAAAAGACTTCCCTTGTTTGTTACCTGCAAAGTGAATGATCGTATGGCCGTATTCTAGATAGCCCGCCTCATCCAATAGATTTAGAACAGAATCATCACAAGCTAATTCGCGGTCCATTCGCAGCCTTTTTTGGGCATACCATACTAGTGGATTAAACCAATATACGATTTGTAAAATCCACATTAGATAATTAACCAGCATATCTTTGTTGCGATGATGTGTCAGCTCATGCAGAAATACATATTTCATTTCCTTGATGGTGAAAGCTTCCTGCATGTTTGTTGGCACAAGAATATACGGCTGCATGACTCCAAACGTAATCGGCGTTGTAATAAGACCAGTCTCTTTGAGGATTATTTTTCTTTTAATCCCTACGGCCTGTTTGCACTCTTCCAACAGCTCATTGACTCTAGTATTGTTAATCGTAACAGCAGATTTTTTCAACCTGCTAATTTGATAGTTTGAATAAAAAAAGAATCCAAGGCAAACTATCATGCCGATCATCCAGACAGCAAATAAACTGTCATGGACGATTGCTGGAGTTGTATTGTTAACTGAAATAGAAAAATCACGCATTATTTCCGTATCAGCTTCTTGAGAAGCGGTTGCGCCACTTATTGCTTCACCATGAGACATTGTTTTGTCCGAAAACGTCAGCAAGCTCTGAAGTGATTGCAGTCCTTCACTTAACCCGAAAAATTTCCATGGCAAGACGGATGCTAGGAGCGGCACAAACAGAAATAGCCAAATACGATAATGCGCTTTTACTGAGAGATGTTTGGTTAATACTTTTTTTAGCAAGAGAATAGTGCAAATAAGAAGGGATACCGCAATCGTACTAAGCAATAGCTGTTGTATGACGACATCCATTATTTATCGCCTCCATTTTTCTCCCTCATTGCTAAGATTTGCTTTAATTCAGAAATGTCTTCATTGGACAATTTATCATTTTCGATAAAATTTAATACCATCGAATTTAAGGTACCGCCGAAGAACTGATTAAGAAAGTTATCGCTTTTTTGCTCAATATATTCGTGCTTTTCAACGAGTGAAGTATAAAGAAAAACTCTTCCGCTTTTTTTGGCCTGCAATGCCTTTTTCTTTACAAGCCGAGCCAGCATCGTATGGATTGTGTTCGGCTTCCAGTCAAAATCTTTAGCGGACAACTTCTCCACTACCTCTGGTGTCGAGATTGGCTCATATTTCCAAACTATATTCATCACTTCATATTCTGCTTCTGATATTTGGGGACTTTTACTCACAACGAAACCTCCTACTTTTACATCTGTAGTATTTATTATAGCATGAAGGCTTCGTTGCTTAAAGCATCGTTCTCATTTAACTTCCCCTTACTGCATCCCAAAATAGGCATACAGCTTTTCGATTAATGATTTATTCAGTTGGGTGGCTGAGCTTCCTTTTGTATAATTCTCTACAAGAGAAAGCATCAGAAAATTATCTTGCTCTGTATCAAAGGCGAGCAAAAAGCTGTTTTCATTGCCATTTTCGCCTTGTTTCGATTTTAATTCTGCTGTTCCCGTTTTTGCAGCTAGCTGATATTGTGGGTTATAAAGCAGATGTGCGGTACCATTTGGATTGCTTACCACTTCTTTTAAGCTTCTTACCATTTCTGCCGCTGTTGAACTTAAAATAGCTTCTTTTGTTTTGGTACTGCCATTATCTGCGAGTAATGTCGGATAAACTATTTTCCCTTCATTCTGAAAAACAGTGTACATGACAGCCTGTTGAATAGGATTAATCAATAATTCACCTTGACCATAAGCCGTATCTGCCAGAAGGATATCCGATTTAAATGTTTTTTCACTAGAAATCTGTGCTGGATTCATGGCTATTGGCAATTCTAACTCTTCGCCGAAAATAAACTTACTTAACCCATTTCTAAACACGTCTTCTCCCATTTCCAGTCCCTCTTGCGCAAAATAAATATTATCAGAATAAATTAATGCCTTGTGCATATCTACATTTTGCCCATCGGAAACGCGGGTAACGGAATAGCCTCCCCAGCTTCCATCCTTTTGCCAGCTCAATCCATTTATTTGTCGGAGCTTATCTGGATAAGTGACATTAGCATCAAGGCCAATACTGGCGGTTATTGTTTTGAATGTTGAGCCAGGTGCATAGCCAACCGCAAATCGGGAAATAAATGGTTTATCCTCGTCCTTTGCATAGAAATCATAGTCCTGTTGAGAAATGCCTTGAACCATTTTATTAGGATCATAGGACGGAGAACTTACTAAAGCATATAGCCCGCCTGCTTTCGGGTTCATGACAACAGTTGAGCCTGCTTTGCCAGCAAATTGTTTAAATGCTTCTGATTGTATGTAAGAATCAATTGTCAGCTGAATATCTTCTCCATCTGCTTTTTCTACTTGTTGAATGACTTGCTTCTTTTCGCCATTTGCAGCAACAATTGATATCTCTCCACCGTCCTTGCCACGCAATTGCTTATCAAAGGCCATTTCCAACCCTGCTTTTCCAATCATATCTCCATCAGCTAAACGGGGATTTTTATCGATATCTTCTTTCGTTACTTTTCCGATATAACCAATTAAATTCGCGGCCGCTTCTTTCAAAGGATAATACCGCAGTTTAATAGTTTGATAGGACACTCCTGTCACTTGTTTCGCTTTACTTGCTTCCATTGTTTTCATCGGAACAAATAAATCATCTTTGACCCAGCTTTGATCTAGCTTTTTATTTATTTCTTCTAGCGATAGATCAAATTGTTCGCTTATATTTTGAAGATTATCCTCTTTTTCCTGTCCTTCGCCTAAATCCTTCGGAACAATTCCCATCGACTTAAAGTTTTTATTGATTGCCAAGCCATTCCCTAGATGATCTTGAATCTCTCCTCGTTCTGCTTTAAAGTATTGATATGCTATTTTATCTTTGCCTTCCATGCCAGGGAAAATTAACGAAGGTTCCCACTTCACTACATAATTATCATCCGACTTAATTATTTCTGTTTTATATTTCAAATTCTCTAAACTTCCTAAAGGAGTTGTGAAGCTTAATTGATAAGACAATTCATAAAGATTGGTTTTCACCTTTTCTAATGAAATCTGTGAAGCATGTATATCCGTTATATTTAAACCATTGAATATACGATTATATTTATCAGTTACTTCTGCCAATGTATAATCTAACGATTTATATGATTGTTCATCGAGTACATTGTTTAACTTCTTATACTCCTTTTTTTCTAAAATTTGAATATAACTTTTTGCTGCTCCTTCGAATGAAGCATAATCATTTTTGTTCAGTAATGTTAGAACTAAATAAATCCCCCCGATACTCAATAAAATGATTAAAAACGATAGTAAATAAGGTTTAAATCTCTTACGATTGTTTTCGACTCTACTATTCAAGCTCAATCACTTCTTTTCTTTTTTTATAATACTACATCTGTAGTATTTATGAAATTATAGCATAGATTATTCCAAAGGCAAATCAACTTAGGTAATTTTATAGATGGAAGTAGCATGCAATGGGCATGTACTACTTTCCGAAAAAATTAAAGAGCGTTGAGAATTCTCAACGCTCTAACGTATTATATTAAGCTTTCTTCTCTTCAGGCTTAGATCCTTTAATAAAGAAAGCCAACAAAAATGCAACTATTGTCAAGTAAGTGGCAATCATAAAGGCATCATTGATTCCCATGACTGTTCCTTCCTTCGCTGCTTGAGCCATGCCAAGCTTATCTGTCGGCAGTATGTTATGCAGCTTCATCCAGTCTTTAGCATGGTTTGTGCCTTGATCTGTCATGATTGATACGAAGAAGGCCATGCCGATTGCGCCAGCAACCATTCGGAATGTGTTAACCATAGCAGTTCCATATTTATTCAAGCTTAGACCTAAATCATTAAGTCCTGCAGTAAAGATTGGCATCATGATGAGAGACATACCGAACATTCTAATTGTATAAACCCATAGAATATAGGAATAACTTGTGTCTACTTCTAATCTTGTTAACGCAAATGTTGTCACCATTGTAATTGCCAATCCGATAATAGCAAGCCATTTTGCGCCATATTTATCGAACAGTTTACCTGTGATAGGAGACATGATCCCCATTACAATTCCGCCAGGCAACAGCATGAAGCCAGCTTCTAATGCGCTGAAACCGTGGATGTTTTGCATGTAAATCGGCATTAAAATCATTCCAGAGAACATGGACATTGTAACAGCAACGTTGATGATTGTTGTTAATGTGAACAGCTTGTACTTGAAAATCCTGAACTCTAAGATTGGATGCTTAACAACAAGCTGACGCCATACGAACAGGATAAGGCTGATGCCGCCAATGATAAACATTGTTACTACTTCTGTTGAAGACCAACCCTTTGATCCAGCTGTTGAAAAAGCGTATAAAATTCCGCCAAATCCAATTGTTGAAAGAATAACTCCTAAGGAATCTAACTTTGGTCTGCTTGTTTGTGTGACATTTTTCACGAAGAAGATCGCAAGAATAAAGTCGATGAGAGCAATTGGAGCAATAATGTAAAAGATAACGCGCCAATTGTAGGATTCAATAATCCAGCCAGCCCATGTAGGACCAATTGCAGGAGCGAAGTTCATTGCCACACCGAAGATACCCATGGCAAATCCGCGTCTATTTAGTGGGAAAATAGTGAAAATCACATTCGTAATTAATGGGAATAAAATACCCGCACCGATTGCTTGTACTACCCGTCCAACAAGCATGATTGGGAACGTGCCAGCCATTGCACAGATTAATGTACCAACAGCAAATACTCCTATTGAAAATAAAAATAATTGCCTTGTCGTAAATCTCTCCATCAAAAAGGCAGTAACCGGAATAACGATACCATTCGTTAACAAAAATATCGTACTTAACCAGTTCGCTTGCACTGCATCAATTTTAAAATGAGACATAATATCAGGCAACGCTACATTTATAACCGTCTGATTTAAAAACGCAACAAAAGCCCCTGCCAGCAGAACAGCAAATATTGGTGTTGTACTAGAAGGTTTCGTTGCAGCTTTAGCAATAGTATTCAATTGTCTTTTCTCCTTTTATTTAGTTTTCCTTTATAAGTCAACAGAGAACGACTAGATAGTCAAATTCTAATATGCTCATAAAGAGAAATACTATACTAGTAGAATTAAAATTGGATTAAAAAAAAGTAAGTTTTTTATTAATCCGCTGAAATTCACTATGTTTCCTATTTTGTTTACCTGTTTTCTTAAGTATTAAAACCTTTCTTCATTTGAGGATATAGTAAAAAGCCTCTATCTTGAGTGATAGAAGCTATAGGATATGTTCCTCAATTAATTTTCACAGTTGGTTCCTTCTGTTTGTCCAAACTTTACAGCACCAACCAAAAGTTAGTATTTCTTTAGTATTGGTGTTAACAATAGGGACAGGTGGTAATATAGCAAAGCTGCTGCTAAGCAGCATACAATATACGGATACTCTTCTCGTAATACAAACTTATTATTATTTTCATTATAAATAATAACGTAAAAAAAACCTAAAATTGCTCCTGCAATAGAGTATAAACCTATACCTATGCAATAATTCAACATTTTAGATGTGGAAGTGACCCTTAATAGCAGGTTATCAAGAAAAATCGAAGTAGGTACTGCTGCAATGAAATAAATAGGTCCAGCAATAAGAAAGAAAAAGAGGAAGATATCGAAAAAACTAAAATAAAGAACGTCCTCATTTTGATTCGCAACAGGAACGTAAGAAAACCAAGCGTAAAACAAACCGAATATAATGACAGATAGCGCTGCCGTTAAAAATCTGTACAACTTCCGTCCTCTCCCTCTGTAAAAATATGTTATATAGGATACGATACAGGGTCCATGAAAGTTTCATATGTCGTGTTATTATAGCTGCAAGTATGATAAATACATAAAAAAGATTAGGAGAATCTCCTAACCTTCTGTTTAGATACGCAAAAAAGTTAGTACTGCCATAAATCCTGGTTGCGAAAAACATTGATAAAATGACCGAAATTATCATTAAAATGCGTTAGTTCAAAATCATAGGGTTTGTCTGTTTCCATGCTTTCTGTTGAATCAACTCTACCTCTTGGTTTAGTGAATCCAGCAATCACCATGCAAACAACAAAAATTAATACTACCCCTATCCACGTAATCTTTGGTTTACTTTCCTTCAATATGTATGCTGCTCCTTTCTTGCTGCTTACCTGTACTAAAAAGTTATGACTGAAAGGGGAATTAATACTAATTAATAGTGAAATATCGATAAAAATACTCACAGTGGAGTTTTCTATTTTTTACAATATATTTACATAAAATTAATAAATACCCAATTATTAGTATATATGTAATCTTTTTCAACGTACATAGTCTATTCGAAATTTTTTCAAATAAAAAGCCTACTCCTTTGCCATTATGCTGAGAGTAGGCTTTTCTATGTTCCTAGTTTTTATTTCAACTATGATTATATAGGTAGTATTATTAACACTTAATCGACACACTCAAATCTTATGAACAATATTAGAAGAGATAACTCCTATGCTAAAAGGAACTCTAAAATAAATGTTAAAACAATTTTTGAGGTTTATGGTATTTATTCTGCAATGTTTTGAACTTTAAGGAGATTCTTCATCCCTTGGCGCCCTCTCTAATAAATGCTCTCCATTTTCGTTGTCTCTAACAATAATAAATTGGTCTGTACCTTTAACCGAGTAAATTTTTGATCCAACTTTGAAATAATTTGACTGGTTATTTTCCGGCATTACATCTGCTGGCGTCTTTTTTTCAACCTCACCTAACATTTCTCCGATTTTAATATTGTCATCCCAGACCGTTTCACTTCCATTATATTCTTTGTTATTGGCTACAACTATCATTGCATAATAAACATTGCTTTTTGCTTGATTACATGCCCCTAATAGCAAAACTATAAAAATGATTAGAAGGACTGACGCTTTTTTCAGTAGGATCACCTCACCTAATATAACATATTGATTATTTCAGATTATTTAGCATAAATATGTACGTTCGATTCCTTTCTTCAAATAAGAAAAAGACATTTTAGAAAAGCTAAAATGTCCCTACTCTTTAATCTATGCTAATCGGGAGCAAAATCTCCACTTCTGTACCTTCATTAACCTCACTTGCATAACGGATTTTTCCTTTATGTGCCTGAACAATCCGGTAACTGACCGTTAACCCTAAGCCTGTTCCTTTTTCTTTTGCTGAATAAAATGGTTCTCCGAGTCGTTTAATTCTGTCCTTTTCTATTCCGCAGCCATCGTCCTTTACTTTTATTCGGATGAAGCCGTCTTTTGTATTTTTCATGGTGATGTTTACTTTGTTGGAATCTGCTTCGATTGAATTTTTAATAATGTTGATGAACAGCTGTTTTAATTGGTTTGGCTCACAATCTATTTCTGGGAGTGCGCCTAGTACTTCTAATTTTGTTTCTACTCCATACAGATTTGATTGAGATTCAAGCAATCCAAATACAGAGCTCATAATGCTTTCTACTCTTGCTTTTTCATATGCCAGTTCTTGTGGTTTTGCTAGTAATAATAGCTCACTAACGATATCGTTAATTCGGTCGATTTCATCTAAGACAATTTGATGAAAGGTTTTGTCTGATGGTTTGTTATCTGATTTCATTAGCTGAATAAATCCGCGTATGGAGGTAAGTGGATTTCTGATTTCATGGGCAACACTTGCTGCCAATTCACCAGCGACAGACAGCTTTTCTGCTTTGCGGAGCATCGCTTCCGTTTCTTTTATTGCGGTAACATCTCTGCCATAACCTATAACACCGACGATTTCGCCGTCCAACATCATTGGAAAAGTAGTACAGGATATATCACTGATACTGCCATCTCTTTTTTTGATTTTTGTTTCTTTTGTAGATGATTTGCCTTGAAGAACATGAGATAATAATGAGTTCCTGAGAAGTTCTTGAAATTCGTCTGTAACTAAGCTGACGATTTCTTTGCCAATAAACTCTTCTGCGCTGTAGCCTGTTATTTTCTCAAACTGGCGATTTACATTCACTACTTTTCCGTCTAAATCAAGGACATACACCATATCCGGGTTATTTTCAAAGAGGGACTGATATTGCTGCTTTGTTGTGCTCAAGTCCTTTTCTGTCATTAGATGATCTGTAATATCACGGCCAATTATTACTAATGAATGGCGGCTTCCATCATCATTGAAATTAGGGACTTTTATTGTATCAAATGTTCTCATTTCCCCATTAGGAAGTGAGAGATATTCTAAATGCCGCGTAACTTTGCCAGACTTCCATGCTTCTTCATCTGATTGTTCAATGCTAACAAGTGCATCATGATAAAAGTCTGTAAACTTCGCCATTTCGGAATCCGTTTTCCCTCTAAAATCGAGACCTTCTAGCTGAAAAAACTTCAAACCAGCTTCATTTACCTCAAGCCACCGGCCGTCTCCGTCTTTAAACTTCACAAAATCAACCATTGAATTAATCAGCGTTTGCAGCTGTTTTTTCTCTTCTGTTACGGTTTCGAATTCCTCTTTTCTGACAATGAGGACATAAATAAGAATACTAGTAAAACAAACATATAAAATTCCTTTTAATTTTTGCAGAAACAGCATAGTCGATTTACTGTCGACAAAATTTAGTAAATAATCTGTTCCGAAGATCCATAGTAAACTGACTACTATATATAAATAAAGAAAATTCTTTTTTGACATTGTATTTCTCCTTAATTACATCAATAGCCCTATTTTACTATAATTGGAGTACTAATTGACATGGATTAAATATCCATTTTAAATATTTGCTTTATATACACACATTTACATCATGGTATATACAAACTCAATAAACCCTCCCGTGTATCGGGAGGGTCAACTAGGGGGTTCTAAGCACCGCCTCCAATTTCATTTGCTTTTGGCGGAATTAAACTATGTGCCGTCCGATATATACCATCATACTTTAACCTTAACGGAATGCTTACATTCTTATTAAAGTAAGCAACGAACGGTCCTGTGCATAATGCTAGAAAAAAAGTTATAACCCCTATTTCGCTGTCTAATAAAAAGGCAAATGCAATACATGTAGAGTCTGTCATTATCCGGCACCAATGATATTTTATTCCCCAGCGCTCGGACATATAAATAGATAGGCAATCATATGGGGCAATGCCTAAATCACTGATTGTATAGAGCGAGATAGCTAATGTTAAGCATATTAAACTTACAAGTAAAAGCAGTATGCGAATATGAAGAATTTCATAGTTTAAAGGTATTGCGTTTAAAATGAGTAAAAAATAATCGGATAAATATGCTAATAAGATTAAGTTTATGAAGCTGCCAATTCCCATTGTTTTCTTCGCAAAGCATAGTTGAAACAACAGCAATACGAGGTTTACAACTAGCTGTGTTGTACCATAGGATAGATGAGTAAACTTTGTAAACCCAAGGTTCATAGTACTATAAGGATCTGTACCAAAAGCGATTAACCTAAATACAGCGATACAAAATCCTATCAGCGTTATTCCGAGTAGCATCATGATTAAGGTGATTTTATTTGGCCTCATTTTCCAGCAGTTCTCCGTTTGATGCGATAACTTTTTTATACCATTCAAATGATTTCTTTTTCTTTCTACCGAAGTCTCCTGATCCATCGTCGTGTTTGTCTACATAAATAAATCCATATCTTTTCTTCATTTCACCTGTTGATGCAGACACTAAATCAATACAGCCCCATGGCATATAGCCGATTAAGTTGACTCCGTCTTTAACTGCTTCCTTCATTTGTTCAATATGTGCCCCAAGATAGGCAATGCGATAATCATCATGAATAGTGCCGTCTTCTTCCACCACATCAACTGCGCCTAAGCCGTTTTCTACTATCATCACAGGAAGCTGATAGCGGTCATAAATATTATTTAATGCCCAGCGAATTCCTTCTGGGTCAATCGGCCAGCCCCAATCACTGTTTTTCAAATACGGATTCATTAAGCCGCCGCTGCCGTTGCCGGACACCTTTGCGCCTTCGGGATTCTCTGCCACACAGTTTGTTGTGTAATAGCTGAAGGTATAATAATCTACTACTCCTTCTTTTAATATTTGTTCATCTTCTGGTTGCATGTTGATATCAATATTTTTTTCGGCAAAAAAACGATGTGCAAATGCAGGATATTGACCGCGAACATGCACGTCTCCTGCAATACAGTTATGAATTTGGTCTGTTCGCTGCTGAGCTCTGACGTCTTCTGGCTTACAAGTTAACGCGTAAGCTCCAACATATGCAATCATACAGCCAAATTGGAATTTGGCAGAAATGGATTTTCCTAGTTTAACGGTTTTCGCACTGGCCAAAAGCTGGTTATGCATCGCTTGATACCGGAGCTCCTCCTCATTCTCAACTCCTTCTAAAATCATGCCTCCAGCAAAATAACCGCCCATTGGCTGTGTCAGCAAGTTGATTTCATTAAACAAAATCCAGTAAGTCACACGATCCTTGTACTCTCGTAAAATACACTCCGCATATGGCATAAAAATATCAATAAGCTTGCGATTATTCCAGCCGCCGTATGTTTTTGTAAGGTGAAATGGGTTTTCATAATGAGACATTGTTACAATAGGTTCAATTCCGTATTTTTCTAACTCGTCGAGCACTTTATGATAGAATGCTAACCCCTCAGCATTTGGTTCTTGTTCTTCTCCAGTTGGGAAGATACGAGACCAAGCGATAGAGAAACGGTATGCTTTAAAGCCCATTTCTGCGAACAAACGAATATCTTCTTGGTAATGATGGTAAAAGTCGACTGCTTCATGGTTTGGATAAAATGTATCAGGCTCAAGCTCTGGAGTTATTCTTCTAGCTTTGTCTTTATTGCCTCCTGTAAACATGTCTGCAATGCTCGGCCCTTTACCGCCAAGATTCCAGCCTCCTTCTAGTTGATTGGCAGGAGTTGCGCCGCCCCATAAAAAGTTATTGGGAAATCCTTTTATTGTCATGTTATTTTCCTCGCTTTCATTACTATTTATTAACCAACCAGTGCATTATTAGCTTTGCTGACATAGATGATTTCATCGAACTTACTGATATGATTCAATGTAGGAATCGTTACATTAAAATCATCTGAATTTGTTACGATAATCGGTGTCACTATATCAAAACCGGCCTCTTGGATGGCTTTCCTATCAAAGGTTAACAGCACATCACCTTTTTTAACTCGGTCACCCTTTTTAACATGACCAGTAAAGTATTGACCGTTAAGATTAACTGTTTCCAAGCCAACATGAATAAGGATTTCGATGCCGTCATCACTTTTTAAACCAATCGCATGCTTCGAATCAAAAAATGCTTCAATTTCTCCATCGAACGGAGCTACAATTTTATTTTGGTCTGGGTAGATAGCAATACCGTCACCAATTAGTTTTTTAGAAAAGGTAGAATCCTTTACTTCTGTTAATGGTACAAATGTGCCGCTGACTGGACTGTCTACCGCTAATTCTTTTTCAGCTGTTTTTGAAGTTGCTGCAGTATTAGATTGCTGTTTATTAGTTGTTTCAACCTCTGCTTCTTTTTCATCAAAGCCAATAATCCATGTTAGAGCAAAGGACAGGACAATTGCTAGACCACTTGCAATTACCGCAACAATGATATTTTTATTGCCGACACCGCCTAAAAATTCACCGATTGAAATCAAGCCAGGTGTTGCCATAACATATGTTTTCAATTGAAATAATCCTGTGAATAAACCTACTAAACCGCCGGAAATGATACATGCGATCATTGGTTTTTTCAGTTTAACTGTTACCCCATACATCGCTGGCTCTGTTATACCGCCTAATAGGGCAGAAAATGCTGCAGAATAAGCGATTTGTTTCTGTTTTTTCACTTTTGATTTCATCCCGACTGCAAGTGATGCTCCTCCTTGAGATAAGTTACTCGCAAGCTGTGCTACTAAAATTAATGGATCAAAGCCTAGTGTTGTAATGCTTGATAGAATAATTGGTGTAAAAGCCTGGTGCATCCCTGTAAGTACAATCAGTGGCATAAATGCAGATAGCAGAACTACGGCAAGAACACCTGTTGTATCGTAAATAAACATCAGTGCATCTGTGAAATAATTACTCGCAATCGCACCAATTGGTCCTAATACGATAAAAGCGAGTGGAGCAGAAATAAGTAAAACTAGCAATGGCGATAGGAAGTTCTTCGCAACTGTTGGCACAATGCGATCAACAAATGGTTCAATATAGCTCATGGCCCAAACGATTAACAAAACAGGTATGACGGAATATGAATAGGAAGCTGCTGTTACTGGGATTCCGAAGAAGTGAACGCTTTCTTCCCCCATCATCGTAATAAAGTCTGGATATACTAGAACGCCAATTACTGCTACTGCCAAAGTTTGTGACACTTTGAAGTATCTAGCGGAAGATGCAGCAAGTAAGATTGGTAAGAAGAAGAACGGTGCATCACCGATTGCTGTAAATAAGCGATAGCTTTGACTTTCTTCAGGCAAAATATCAAGCATGACGATAATCAATTGAACGACCTTCATCATCCCTCCGGCAATTAAGGCAGGTAAGACTGGTGCCATACAGCCGGAAATCATATTAAAGAAGCGGTTGATGATGTTTTGTTTTTCTTTTTTTCCCTCAGGCTGTTTTGAATCATCATCATCTAAGTTCGTAATCTTCATTAATTCCTTATAGCATTTGGCGACATCATTGCCGATGATGACTTGGTACAAGCCGCCAGACTTCATAATACCGAGAACACCATCAATGTCCTCCACCTTTTTATCCTCAATAAAGGACTCATCTTTTAAAGTAAATCGCAGCCTTGTATAGCAATGCACGACTGATACTATATTTTCCTCTCCACCGACTTCCGTTAATATTTCTTTGGCAGTTTTTGTATAATCCATGGTTTTTCCTCCTTTTTTGTATGAAAAAAAACCTAAGCATGAACACTAAAATAATCTTTTAGTGAATGCTTAGGTTTTGCCTTTAAGGTAACAATCCTAACAACTTTCTTTCACAATTCTGTCAATATGAATAATTAAGTAAAATTTCTCATCGATGGTTAACTGATGATCATAATGCTCCAACAGCATTTTTTCAATTTTCTGTGCGCACTTCTCCGCTTCTGGAAATCTGTCTGCAATGATGCTTAACAGCTCTCTGTCTTCCACTAAGCTGGGCTTTTGGGTTAGTATGCGATAACTGAAGAATTTTAAATGGGTTATAAAACGGCCATAGCTAATACTGTCTTCATCGTAGCTGATTTTAAAATGGTATTTAACGATATTTAAAATATCGTTAATAACGATTGTAATGCTCGCAACGTCATTGACGTTATTATCGAGCTCAGCATTGACGAAATGCATCGCTATAAAGGCTGCTTCATCATCAAGTATATCCAGCTGGAACACTTGTCTGATTTTATCAACCGCTTTTTCACCGACTTTAAATTCTTCTTTATACAACCGCTTAATATCCCAATACAAATCATTTTTCAGCTTAATTTGCTGGCGATAGCGCTCACATGTACTGTAAATATGATCAGTGAGAGTTACATAAATAGTATCATTTATTTCCTTTCCAATTGACCGTTTGGCATAATCAATGATCTTCTCACTAATATCCATATACTCAATTGGAATCTTCGATACTACTTCCTGGAACTTCTTCTTCACCGTTGAGTTATTTAAGGTATAGACTTTCATGTTAGATGCTGTATCAATTTCATCGCCTTTATTCTTTTGAAAAGCGATTCCTTTGCCTGTAACAATAATATCGTTCAGTTCAGCATCTTTACATATAACAACATTATTGTTGAGTACCTTATGGATCAACAAAACGGCGACCTCCCATATATTTATTGCCTAAAACGTTCAATGGGTTTTGCCTAAAAATCTATATTTTAGTTGTGAAGCTGATGACAAACGCTCACTTACTGCATTCTCACCCCGTCTCGAATGCGCAGGGTAACTCCGCTCCGATTTAGGGTTCGCGCCTTGTAAGACCATATTTTTAATCAACTTGAAATTCAGCGAATGTAGACTTTGTCTGCATTCTCAAAACTATAAATATAGTATTTAGTAACAATGCCACTTATTGCTAAAATCATAACGTAAACCGTTTTCATTGTCAAATGCAAAATTTCAAAAAATTCACTTAGCTCTATTCTTCAACCAATTAAATTGATTACATCTTAACTTTTTGTCTATATTATGGACGCAACTCTCCAAGGATAGCTTAAAATACGAAAAGAGCTAGAATGAATTTCCTAGCTCTCGTTTTCTTATATTTGTTTTAAGAAGTCTTTAATAGCTTAATCTATCTTCTATAACCAATGTAGGAAAATAATCACCATATTCATTGGTTTCTTTTTCGTTTCGATTCATACTAATAGTTCCAACACCAGCATATGTAACCGTTAATAAATCCCAACCGTCATAATACAATAACTCATCTGATAATTGACTGTAAGCATTTACTGCCATATCTTCTGCAGGAAATAATTCACTTGGAGCTAGTTCCACTGTTGCCTTAATTTCTCCATTTTCTAAGGAATAATTTCCTAAGGAATCATCTTCTCCCAGTGAATAGTACTCAATAATTTCTTTGATTTCATCTGTCGTAATTTGTTGAGTTGTCTCTTCCTCTGCTTCAGTCTCTTCCTCTGAGGATTCTTCAGAAACTTCTTCCTCAGCGTCGCCAGCTACTTCTTCACTGCTTACTGGTGTCTCTTCATCCTCTTCTTTATTCTCTTCCTCAAACGCTCCTGATTCTTCTTTTGAATCCGCTTCACTTGTAGACACTTCTATTTCTTCTTCTGTTGATACTTGGTTTGAAGTAGATTTATTCGATTCTTGCTGCTCAGAACAAGCAACAAGAAAAAACAAACCAATCATCATTATATATAATACTGTTCTCATTCGATTGTTTCCCCTCAATTATTAAAATTATCCTATAAATTGTATGTTACTATTATATTCTCTATCTCAGATAGTTAATATATAGCGATTTTCTAGAAAGTATTGTGTATTAGTTTAAAAAGGATTTATTAAAACATTGAATAGGACTTGATTAGGAACATAATAATTATGAAATCTGAATAAAACTTCATTTCCTACCTTTTTGATTCTCTATATCCTGCAGCTATAGCCGCAGATTCTGAACAAAAAGTTTCCTCGGGATCAGTAATCTCATAATACCTTCCACCCTTGATATGATAGATTTTCTCTCCAGAATTAGAAATATTACCTTTTATGTCACAAGTACCCTCTATTTCTGGCTCTTTAGCTTGTTCTACTCTTTCCTTCTCTTCTTGTTCTTTCTTAGCTTGTTCCGCTTTCTCTTTTTCTTCCTGCTCTTTCTTAGCTTGTTCCGCTTTCTCTTTTTCTTCCTGCTCTTTCTTAGCTTGTTCCGCTTTCTCTTTTTCTTCTTGCTCTTTCTTAGCTTGTTCTGCTTTTTCTTTTTCTTCTTGCTCTTTCTTAGCTTGTTCTGCTTGTTCTGCTTTTTCCTCTTCCTTCTTCTCATCATACATACTATTATTACTATCATGTTGTTCATGAGACTCTGTTACTTTAGTATCTGATTCCGAGAATAATTCTTTGTAATGCCCTATTACGCACGGAATGTAAAACCAGGCAAATAAAAGCAACGAAATAATAATAACTATTATTCCTTGCCAAAAAGACTGCTGATTTTGTCTCCTTTTTTTAATCCAAAAAATCGCTACTAAAATAATTAATAATAAGATGATATTCCACCAATCAGATAGTAGACATTGTATGGAAAATACTATAAAAGAAAGTATAAAAAAGACAATAGTTATCCAAAAAAATATTTTTAAGAATTTCACATTTTACCTCCAAATTACTTAAAGCTCTAGTTATCCTCCTCAACTTTTCACCTATACAAATTATCCTTTAAAACTATTATTATGTAATCTTCTTTCTAGAATGGTCTATTAGACCCAAGAAGATATTACCACAGTCTTACAATTTTTATCATAGTAATTATTACCAGTGGAATCCCTACTTATTTTTAATTAAATGGCTTTTAATAATTTTATAATTTCCCACAAAAAAAAGGCTCTATATGAGCCTCTAAATAGTTGTTCAAGAAAGTTCTTGATTTTTACCAAATACATTTCGCTTATGCCACTTAAAATACACTTTATTCTCCGGATTCAGCTTAATCTTCTTCTTCGTTAATAAGCTATATTTCAAGTAGTCCTCCTCCTTTATTTCAGGAGATATATGCAATCTTCCTTGCCCATCAAATGCTATTTTGCCGTTTTCGTATAATGCATCATGATTGCAGCAAAGCAGTAAGCCGTTATATGGATCAATTCGTTCTTCGTTCGTGCTGTCTTTCCATGGCTTAGAGCGGCTTGCTCGCAGCAGTTCTGGAAGGTCTATATCACAAAGGGCACACTTACAGCCCCACAGTTGCAACAAATCTTTTTTGAATCGTTGCTGACCTAGTCTGATTTTTGTTTTAACCTCTGACTCTGTTTCGGCAATTACTGGAATCAAAGTATTATGTTCTGTTACTTTAATATAATCCATGGATAATTCCAATTGCTCTGTATCAATTAAATAGATGTTCAATTCACCGATTAACTCTAGTAGCTTGATTGCTAGTTCTTCGTTACATGGATATAAGTAGCCTGAATTGCCGCTAGCATCCTCTTGAAATGGTGAATATTTTAAAGGTAGCACTGGGAGAATTTCCGCAAATTTCCCTTTTACATTAACTGATTTATCCAGCTCATAATACTCTAGCTCAACTAAGTAGCCTGCTTCGTCATCAAAAAGGTCAGATTGTAAAACAAGAGGTCTTCTTGATTCGATGCAGTCCTCTTTAGCAATGCTGATAGCAACAATATTTCCTTTCACATAGTGAAAAATCCGGTCGCCCTTTTTAACTTCCTTCATTCTTTCCCAGGAATGTTCTATATTGCCGCCCTTATCTATTTGAGGCGACCAAATGATTCCTAAATCCCTTACTTCATGATACTTGCTTCCTTGCATTACGATATATGTGTTCAAACTGCTTCCCCCTGTAACCCGCTTGCTGTGATTCTTATAATTCCGTTTAATTTTTTATTAATGCTTTATCTTTTTATTAAGATAATTGTTGGATGCGTATAATTTACTATCTATATTTAAGCTTTAGATGCATTTGATTCAGATGATATTTAGTTCTTCATTACTACTTAAATTATATCATAAGTATCGACATTAACGGCTCTCTAAAACACTGCAATTCGACTTATTATGACAAGTTTTTAAATCATTGCATTTTTGAAGTCACCATAGTATGCCGCTAAATAGAATTTTAGCTGTTAAACTGACCTTTTTCAAAAATGAATCTTTATTAGTAAGTGTTGAATTATCAATGCTTACACAATAGTGTCTATATATAGTGACTATCCTATTGATTGCTATCGTTTTTTCAAGATTTTCGTCAATTTTTTATAGTTTATTTCTGTTGAATATTATCCTTTGGAGACTATATTAAGTCCCTAACTAGTCTCTGTTGTTTGCATATGAAAAAGCAAACACATAAGCTCTTCCATAGAGAAAATGATACAATTCACTATATAAACTATTGGATATTGACTATAAAGTCGTTCATTTATATTGGAGGTTGTGATGTGAACATAGACAGCTTAAAAATGTTTTGCCTCGTTGTTGAGGAAGGTACAATCAGCCAAGCAGCCCGCCTAAGCTTTGTTACACAGCCTGCTGTGACAAGGCAGATTAGACAACTCGAAGAAATCTATCAAGCACAGCTGTTTGAGAGAAACGCTGGAAAATTGACCTTATCAAAAGCAGGTGAAATTCTTTATCCATATGCAAAAGAGATGGTCGAGTATTCTAAGCTTTCTTTTGAGGCTATCCAGGAATTGACTGGAAACGAGGAAATCGTTTTAAATATTGGGGCCAGCTCCACAATTGGTGAATACCTATTGCCAGGATTATTAGGACAATTCAGCAAGAGCTATCCTGACTTGAAATTCAGTCTTTCGATCGGAAACACACCTACGGTTTTAGCTAAACTTGAAAATAACGAAATCGATATTGCTTTTGTTGAAGGTGCGGTTGATAACGATAGCTTAATTCGAGAGAAGTTTGCGGATGATGAGCTTATCCTTGTAACCTCTCCTGCCCATCCTTGGAGCAATAAAGAGCAAATAGGTATTCAGGAATTGCTTGATGAAAAAATGATTTGGAGAGAAATTGGTTCAGGTACACGCGTGATTGTTGAGTCTGCATTAGCTGAACATGGCGTACTTGAAAAGATTAAAAGTGCAATGGAGCTGGGTAGCTATCAATCAATTAAAAGTGCGGTAGAAGCAGACTTAGGTGTCAGCATACTCCCAAAGTTAACGGTTACCAGGGAGATCCAATACGGAACATTGCATGAAGTTAAAATAAGCAATTTCCTGATTTCCCGAGATTTATGGATGGTGCAAAAATCTCACCGCTTTAAAAAGTCCGGGTTAAAATACTTCATTCAATATATTCGCCATTAATTTTTTGCAGGGTGCTTCTAGGAAGCACCTGCTTTTTTAGGTTGTCCGTCATGGGTATAACAGTTGCTTATAGGATATAAAATTATTCAAATATACAATAACTCATTCCTTTGATAGCCTTAATGTATAAGGGTTAGGAGGAAAGTATCTTGGACATTTATATTTGTATTTTACTGGTTATCGTTGGCATCATTGCTGGAGGCTACGGCACAATAGTTGGGTCTGGCGGCGGCTTTATCTTTGTACCTGCTCTTCTGCTCATATTCCATATGGATCCAAAACTTGCAGCCGGCTCTGGTCTAGTGATTGTGTTAATTAACTCTCTCTCAGGAGTTGTTGGATATGCAAAACAAAAACGAATTTCTTATCATACAGGCTTAACACTTAGCGCAGGCGCCATTCCTGGTTCCCTACTCGGAGTTTGGCTCCTGCAAATCTACTCATCCAGCTATTTTTATGTCATATTCGCAACAGTTTTAGTTGCTTTAGGGATTTTCCTATTTGCTAAAAATCCCCCATTTGCGAGCTTAAAAAAGAAAAAGCGGCTATTAAGCAAAGAAGGCAGTGGTGAAGATGAAGTAGCTGCTGCAGTTGAGAATACTCCTGATTTTAAGGAGACTGCATGTCTGCCATTAGTCTCTATTCTCCCAATCGGGTTTTTTATGGGCATCCTTTCAAGATACTTAGGAATTGGGGGCGGCTGGCTGCTAGTTCCAATATTGATTTACGCCTTTAAATTGCCAACACATATTGCTACAGCAACATCTATCTTCTCCTTAACCATTTATTCTCTAGTCGGTGTTTTTTCGCAATTGTTCTACAGCAGTATTGATTGGAACACAGTCTTATGGGGCAGTATTGGCGTAATTATCGGTTCACAGATCGGTGTGCTGCTGTCGAGAAAAATTCCAGGCACGGTGATTTTGCAAATGCTGTCTGTGCTGTTGATTATAATTGGTTTTCGGATGTATTTAAGTTGAACATTCTTCGTTCGTAAAGGAGAAGTATTGATATTGCCATATTTCGTTATTAGAAGGTGACAATGAATAGTCACTTGTCTTTTTCAAACAATTATTATCTATGTTTCAACTTAGATAAAAAACCTTTTATATCAAGGTTTATTTATAGTGTCTAAATATAGTCACTATTAAGCTGCAGCCTGCTGAAAAATCTTAAGTATTTTGGTGATTTATTGAATATATAACTCATCTTTTTATAGTTTAGTCTCTATGATTGGTTACCCATAATACAAACCAGAACGGCCTTTTCAAAATTACCGTCCTACTGTTTGATTATGGGCTAGGCTAAATTATTTAATGAATCTCGTAACTGGGCCCTCGAAACACCTCATTAACATGCCAATTCACAAAAGCCAAATTAGAGTCTGAATTGGTTGCCTGACAATGTTACCCTGAAATTGCATTAACCATTCTTCATATCCATTCCCTTCCCACTAATGAACAAAGCTTAAGAAATACGGTCATGCTTAATAAATAATGAAGATAAATAACATTTCCGTATTATTTTTCGAAAAATCATCTAATTTTAATATTTGTTTAATCTCATATTGAGATATATAATAAACATATAAAGAAAACGTTTCCAATAATATTCAACAACTTCGTTACTTCTCAAACTAAAGGGAGGATTTATAATGAGCCGAATCGAAAGAAATTCAAAAGTTCAAGAATTACTTGAGCAGCATTTATTCAATGAGAAAGAAACCGCCAAAATGACGGATTCACAGATTGAATATTATCACTGGCTCTATTTTGTTGATTCAGTTTATGATTATATGTAACAACCATATAAAATAATAAAAACCGGGAAAATCCTTAAGCCGATTTTCCCGGTTTGTTTTCGGTATTTTTTCCAAATGGTTTGTCACAATCTCTTTCTTATCAAGAATCCCTTATGTTTTCTGTTTACTAAAATGGCTGAAAATCCGGAATTACATTTGAATTAACCCACTATGTTTATTACATAATAAAATTATTAATTATACATAAACCCCTGGACAGCTACGTATAAAACAAAAAGCGATGTGCATAGATAAAAGATACCCCACCTAAAACTCTTCGTTCTTTTATATTCTCGCAATCCGATAATAATGACTATTGCACTCAGAAGCAGGAACGCTAATGGTTGCAAGGTGAAATTTTGGGTAACTACATTATAAATGCATATAACCATAACAATAGGCGTCAAAATCATTTGAAGTAATAATAATAGATTGAATTTTTTTCCTGCCATTTATCTACCTCCGCAATAATCACTTTTCCCTCTAAATATACGTATAAGGTTAGTAAATGTTTCATTAGATAACTTGAGCAGAAGTTGTTAACAATGTATGTATTTACTTCGTAAACTCGTATTTTCCATAGTCGTCGAATGGTTCCTTATTTATAAAGCAATAATGCCTTAATTATTTCATAAAAATAATCTTTCCACGTTTTATTTTCCATCTTTATACGCTCCTCCTACATTTTGATTTATCGTAAGGGATAACTATTGCTGCTAACAATTTCTTTCTTAAAGTTGTTATTTACAAGATAAATTCCTAACAAAATGAATATTCCTCCACTTATAAGCGAATAAGAAATAACCTCCTGTAGCAATATATTCCCAGTTAAAACACCAAAAAATGGAGCTAAAAACAAATAAGAACTTGTTTTACCTGGATCTCCTTTTTGTAAGAGAAAATACCATACCGCAAATTGAACGATTGAAGACATGATACTTAACCATAAAAGAATTAATATCGAGTTTTTATTGATATAAAAGAAAGGATCTTCGAGTAAGAAACTTAAAAAGAGGAGTATTCCCCCACCAAATAGCATTTGATAGGCAGAAAGTGCCCATGTATCAAAATGCCTCCCCCACTTATTAACTAATAATGTTGAAATTGCCCAAAAAACAGCGGAGAAAGCTCCAAAAACTATGCCTATATTAAAATCCTTAATTCCGCCCAATATAATTCCAACACCAACAAATCCTAGGACAACACCGCTCCATTGATACCATCTGTAACGGTTACCCATAAAAATAGTTCCAAAAATAATTACTAATAAAGGATTCATAAAAGTTAGGATGGAAGATTCACTGGCTGTAATTGTTCTTAAGCTAATAAAAATACACCCCATTACGCCTGCTGTTTGTAGAGCTCCGATAATTAGGACTCTTCGCCAATTTCTATAACCACTAGGCTGCGGTCTTTTAAATTTCTTTACGATAACAGCCATAATAATGCCAGCAAGAACAAATCGTAACCCAGCCAATAATAAAGGACTTGAATAGCTTAAACCTATTTTACCGATGGCAAATGATGAGCCCATTAATGCAGTAGTCAAGATAATTAATATAAAAAAGTTGTATTTAGTCATTTGTTCAGACCCTCCCAAGCTTTTTTCTCCAAATTTAAAACCTTGCCCTCCCTTGTGATTACGTTTCTTTACTATTATTATAAGAGCTATATAATACGATGCTTATCGAAGTATGGATTACAGAGGTGTTGAAAATTGAGTATAAGTCCGAATATTACGGCCCTGACCGCTTTACTTACAGAGGAATCAAGAGCAACTATACTGGCAGGTTTAATGGATGGAAAGTACCATACAGCCAGCGAACTAGCATATATGGCCAAAATCACACCACAAACGGCCAGCTTCCACCTTGCAAAACTAGTCGAAAATAATCTTGTGACTACGGAAAAAAATGGACGTTTCAGATATTTTCGATTAGCAAATGAAGAAGTAGCGAATACACTTGAGATATTAATGTCTATCTCTCCACCACCAGAAATTCGTTCATTAAAACAATCAAGTCAATTAAAAAGGCTAGAAAATGCGAGAACCTGTTACGATCATCTAGCGGGACGCGTAAGTGTACAACTAACAAAAATAATGGAAGATGCAGGATACATAGAAAGAAGTGATAAACAATTCATCGTAACAGCAAAAGGAGAATCCTTTTTTCAAAAATTAGGATTAGATTTAGTAGGTTTATCTAAGAAACGCCGCTCTTTTTCACATGCATGTCTTGACTGGAGTGAACGTACTCATCATTTAGGAGGAGCATTAGGAAACGGTTTATTTGAGAGGTATATTGAATTAGGCTGGATTGAAGCAAAAGAGAATTCTCGGGAAATCATGATTACAGCGCGAGGGAAGTCTGGATTCAAAGAATTTTTTGGAATCGAGAATCTGCTTTAATTGAAGGATTTTAATTCATGATTTCTTTATAAAAAATAAAGCACTTCCTATTATAATCATTTCATCATAACAGGAAGTGCTATTTAAATTACATCAAGTGAATTAAATGGAATACGATACCAACTGCGAACAATCCAAGAATCATAACGATTGGAGAAACTTTCTTCTTCAGCAGCCACATGCAAAGAAGTGTTAACAGCAATCCTGCTAAACCAGGGATTAAGCTGTCTAAGTTGGCTTGTAAAGTTGTTACTTTAACTGGATCTAAGGAGAGACCAGCTGCTTGCTGTTCCAGCGCGGTTTTAATTCCTTCTGCTCCAGCAGGCAAGTTATCCCAGTCGATATAAGCACCTTCGTCTAATTCAACAGATGATACTGTTGGTGTGAATTGGACGGATACCCACCTGTTAACTAACGCTCCGAGGATGAACATCCCGAGTATAGAGGCACCTTTTGTAATACTTTGAAGTATTCCACCAGATAAGTCGTCTGTAATTTTGGAACCAGCTTTGTAGCCAAATTCTTGTGTATACCATGTGAATGCCATTCGAATGATATTCCATGCAAAGAAGTAAATAATTGGACCAAGGATGTTGCCAGTCAATGCCAGGGACGCTGCTAATGCACCAAGGATTGGTTTAATGGTAAACCAGAAAACTGGATCTCCTATACCTGCTAAAGGTCCCATCATTCCGACTTTAACACCTTGAATGGCTGTATCTTCAACAGGTGCACCGTTAGCACGTTCTTCTTCAAGTGCTAGTGTTACACCAATGATAGGTGAAGCAACATATGGGTGTGTATTAAAGAATTCTAAGTGACGTTTTAGTGCATCTGCACGATCTTCTTTTGTTTTATATAATTTTTTGATGGCAGGAATCATTGAAAATGCCCAACCGCCGTTTTGCATACGTTCGTAGTTCCAAGAACCTTGAAGGAAAGTGGAACGCCACCAAACAGAAATACGATCTCTTTTTGATAATCTCAATTCTTTTTCCATTGTTTATTCCCCTCCTTCTTAGTAATTATCGATAATATCGCCTAGTGGATCTCCATTGTTGGAATTTCCGCCGCCACCTGAGCCGCCTTGCTTAGAAAGTGCTAAGTAGATAAGTGCAAGAGCCACACCGATAGCTCCAAGACCGATAAGTGTGATTTGTGAAACTGTCGCTAATACGAAACCAATTGCGAAGAATGGCCATACTTCTTTCGTAGCCATCATGTTAATAACCATTGCATAACCAACTGCTACAACCATTCCCCCGCCGATTGCTAAGCCGCTTGTCAACCATGTTGGCATCGCTTCTAGCAATTCTCTAACAGGACCTGCTCCGATAGCTAAAATCAATACAGCAGGAATAGCAATACGTAAGCCCTGCATACAGATAGCAACGATATGCCACATTTCCACTTTTCTAATGTTTCCTTCTCTAGCTGCTGCATCCATCAAATGTACTAATGCTGTTGCAATTGTACGAACGATGATTGTTAGCAATAAACCTGCAACTGCAAGAGGAACAGCAATCGCGATTGCAGAGGACACGCCAGCTTCGCCCTGTCCACTTAAAACTAGTATAATTGCGGATGCCACAGATGCTAACGCAGCATCAGGTGCTACTGCAGCTCCAATGTTTGCCCAGCCTAAAGCGATCATTTGCAGGGTACCACCTAAAATAAGACATGGTACTAATTCTCCTGTAACTAAGCCGATTAACGTACAAGCAATGATAGGTTGGTGGAAGTGGAATTCATCCAAGATACCTTCTACACCAGCTAAAAATGCTACGATAATGACTAATATTATTTGAATCATATTTAAATCCATGTTATTAGTCCTCCCGTTCTTTCTATTTACGATTATTTTTGTTTATTTAATTCCTCTTGAGCCTTTTTAAGAATTTCATCCATATTGCCTTTTGAATCGTTCGGAACTTTCCGTACATCAAAGTTTAGGCCCGCTGCTTTCAGTTTAGCGAAAGTATGGATATCTTCCTGGCTAAAGGCCAAAACCTTATTCGGTTGAACCTTACCAGGTGAGTGTGCCATGGAACCAACGTTAATTGTCTTTAATGGAACACCGCCTTCAACCGCTCTAAGTGCATCTTGCGGGCTTTCAAACAGAAGTAATGCACGTTGACCGCCGAAATGTTGATCGTCTTTGGCAAGCTCGATCATTTTTTTGATTGGTACAACATGTGCCTTAACACCTGGAGGAGCAGCCTGCTGAATCAATTTCTTTCGAAGCTCATCCTTTGCCACTGCATCAGATACCACAATAATACGCGTAGGCTGTGTCGTTTTTGTCCATGCTGTTGCTACTTGGCCGTGAAGCAAACGAGAATCAATACGTGCTAACACATATTCAAATTTACCAGGCGCACCTGCATTTACAGGTTTTTGAGTAGCAGCTGCAGCAGTTGTGTCTGCTGGTTCTAAGCTTTCCGGTTTTACTTTAACCCCTTCTTTTGCTGTTCCTAAAATATGGGCAGCAATTTCATGGGCTGTGTTCATCGAGAAGCGTGATGCATATGCTTCAATTAACATCGGTAAGTTCATACCAGCAACGATTGCCCATTTGTCTTTGTGTTCATCAATCAAGCTGTTGGCTTGGTTGAATGGAGTTCCACCCCAAAGATCGACTAAGAATAATACTTCGTCTTGGTTGTCGAAAGAGGCGATTGCTTCTTTCATTTTTGCTTTGACATCATCAGGTCCTTCGCTCGGCATCAAAGTAACTGCTTTTACATTTTCTTGCTCTCCAAAGATCATTGCTCCAGATTGCATGATACCAGTGGCAAATTCACCGTGACTAGCAATGATAATTCCTACCATCTTTTTACCTCCTTTTATTAGTGTTACTGCTAAATAACATGGTGATTTAACCATGTATTATTCAGCTGTTTTTTTCAACTCATTTAAAGCGGTTACATTTTCGATATAAATAACAAAAAAGGCATGAGTAAAAAGTCGATTTTAAATGAGAATATAGGTATAGATTGCCCCTTAATCCTCAAAAAAATCAATACTTTTAACTCATGCCTGATCGAATCAGTAACACGTAAAAAATATGATAAATATCCAGTTTTATGTAAACGCTTTAAATTAATAGTTAAAAATTTGGATGCCTCTTTACTGAGCTTCCAAAGAAATTATAGCACACTAATATAACGCTTACAAGAAAGATTTTAAAAAAATTTAACGATTCTCACCAAGTATACTTGCAGCATGAATACATCCAGCCCTTCTGGCTGGTTTATTCAAACGGAATTGTAGACAACATAATCACTGTAATATAATTTTTCTGCCAAAATGGTAGGCAAAACTATTTTTTTACTTTACTCTTAAAACCCCGTTTAATAACATCAAAGAAACTTAAAGATTGGACCATATGGCTTGGATCTACGTAATTGCGAATGGCGCGCAAAACTTTTTTAGGCTCTTTAGAAGAAAATATATACTTCCCATTTCGTTTCGTTTGAACAGCATAACGAGGAATCCATTTCCCTTTGAACATAACTGATGCCGTAACAAAATCAACTTCATCCCAAGGTATTTGAATAAACTTCCGAGCATCACGACTGTTAAAGAATTCAAATCCCTTGTCGCCAATCATGATTTTTCCATATTCTGAAATCCCCATATGTGAAGTTGCATCACTAACTAAATCGACTTTTGTATTAATTGATTGGACCATTTTGTGTACTCCATTTCTAATATTAATTAACATTATTATACGTGTTTTTTTCATTTGTGCAAAAAAAATATGGTGTCAGCAAGGAAAATTATCTTTAAAAATAATTGGAAAGTCCCTCTAACTTTAGGACATATTTTAACTAGTTTACAAATAGTGTCTTATTATAGACACTATTTGTACCATTTAATAAAAAAGTCCCTCAAACACTATGTCTGATCAGCATTTCCTTGTTTTTATTACAATGTTTTTTTACTGCCAACGACAACCAACATATCCTGCTATAAAACTAGTAGTCTAGCAAGATAAAACATAGGCAGGAGCAGCGTAAAGCACCATTGCACCAAGGCTGTTCAGCCATCTGATCCTAAATGGACGAATGTCATGCTCTTTCTCATCAACTTGGTCTGTGTTTTTCACTATTTTTTTAGCAAGACAGCTGATGCAAATGTCCAATATTTTTACCACTTCGAGTGCCAAACTTCCTTTTAATTTTACATTAAAAAAATACTATCTTTCCTTGCTAAATCTTAATTTCTGCCTCTATCTATATCAAATTACCTCTATGATTTGCTAGGTCTATTTATATTTGTGCTCGCTGCTAAGTCATTTTATAATTTTTTTACACTCTTTCCATCTAAGGAGGCTACAATGGATACTTTAACAATAAAGGATATATACAAAACAATTGATAAGCAGCGAATTGAGATGGCATTACAAAAGGAAGACTTTAAAGGGGCATTTGTGTTATTCAAGTATTCTGAACTATCTTATGAAGAGTTTGGAGTTTTAGTTGAATCATTTATCGATTTTGATATAGAGGACCTTAGTACTTATCTGAAGCTAAAAGAGGAAATGAAGACTATGAAAAGGAATAATAGTCTGTCGCAGGAAGAAAATCAGAACGAAGAATACAATGCCCCTGCTAATCAAGAAATTTGGCAAAAAACATTGAATGATATCAAAGGGAAATTATCTGCTCCCTCTTTTCATACATGGCTCAAAGACACAACGATTGAAATGAAAGATTCGCAATATGTTCGCATATTTTGTCCAAATACCTTCGCACGTGATTGGTTAGAAGAACGATATGCAAGCTTGATTGCCAGCTCTCTTGAAAAAAATAATGGGGATAAGGCCGTCATTAAGCTTTATTGTTACTAATTAAAGTATTGGTTCAATAGGAAAAAAGGAGGAATCAATACCATGACCGACGAAACATTTGGTTAAAACTGTAAAATACTCTATAATAATTGCATTAAGATTATACTAGAATGGGAGTGTATAAGTTGGGATTTTTTAATCGGTTTTTTAAGAAAGTCGAAGACGTTAACAAAGGAGAAGCTGCTGCAACAGAGCTTGAAGAAGAGTTTTACTTAGGCTCACCTGAAGAGGAAGCCATCAATTTTTGGGTGGAGATGGCGCAAAATATTATCGTAAATACTGTTAAGGTAGCAAACAATTCCGTGGAACGTGCCTTTATTTTAGTGGATATGAGAACACAACCATCTTTTGAAATTTTCTATCAGCTCGATGGGAAATTAGTAATGTGGGATGAGCTTGAAGATGCTAACATAAAGGATAAAATTAAGAATGAATTAATGCCGCAAGCAGCGTCTGTCGCCTCGGCAGTTAATGGCAATTTCGCACAGGCTGAACATTCTTTGATTGCTTTTGCTGAACTGCAATTCGAATCGGCGACGGGAGCATGGTTTTCCCATATCATTTGGGAAGATGATGCTAATGCAAAACTGGCAAAGGAAGAGATTGCAAGCAAATGGTTTGATTCCTTGAGTGCTGAAACAAAATCGCTTCCATTGGACAGTGATAGCAAGCTTTCATGGTATCCATCATAATAACGCTAGAAGCATATCTGATATGCTTCTTTTTTACGTATAACGCATATAGTGTTTATGATGAAAAACGTCTGAAAGAAGATTGAACTATGATGTTCGGAGACTCTTCCTAATTGGGTTTGGTTATTCTATTATTTGTTTATTATCGCGACATTAGCTGCAGCTCTTTATAATGCAATGCGTAAACGAAAAAGGGCTCTATCTGTTTTCACTGCAATTGTCACTTTAATCACACCATTTCTTTCTTTTTTGTTCGCATTAGGCCGCAGAGATGGATTGAATGAATGGGAGTATATCGGTATTGGTTTGCAAGAGGGCTCTATATGGGCACTCACTGTAACAGCAGCACATTTAATGATTGTTGCTTGGTGGTTGTCAAAGATTTAATACTAGACTAAAGGAGTAATTCCACGTAAAAACCTCCACTTATTTCATAAATGGAGGTACACAGAATTTACATTTGAACAGGAGTTAAGGCTTCACCACCACCTAGTACGCTTACAACATTCTCGACAGCAAGCTGAGCCATACTCATTCTTGTTTTGTAGCTTGCACTGCCAATATGAGGCAATGTCACCACATTATTTAAGGATAACAAGTGGTGATCAGCAGGTACTGGTTCAATTTCAAAGACGTCTAACCCAGCTGCCCAAATATCTCGATTCTTTAAAGCTTGATATAAAGCATCTTCATCGACCAGTCCGCCTCTCGCTGTATTGATGAGAATGGCAGTAGGCTTCATTAGGGACAATTCCTCTTTGCCAATCAGATGATGCACCTCAGTACTATATGGAATCATCAGACACACATAATCGGCTTTCTGCAATAAATCGTTTAATTCTGCATAGTGAATATCAAGCTCCTGTTCTTTGTCTTGCTTTCGGGAACGATTATAGTAAAGCACATTCATATCAAAGCCTTTTGCCCTTTTAACAAGCGCTTCGCCAATTCTTCCTAAGCCGATAATCCCTAATGTGGCACTATAAATATCTTGTCCGGTAAATTCCATTAAAGACCATGCGCCCCACTTTCCGTTACGCAAAGCTTCAGAAGCAGTTGTCACACCTCTAGCTGTCGCCATCAGCAAAGCAAATGTTAAATCTGCAGTTGTTTCTGTTAACACTCCAGGTGTGTTCGTAACCTGTATTCCCCTTTTTACCGCTGCTGCTATATCGATATTATTGTAGCCTACTGCGACATTGCTGATTATCTTTAGATGTGGAGCTCTGCCGATGACTTCTTCATCAATCTTATCTGTTAAGAGACAAATAAGAGCATCAATATCTTCTACTTCCTTAAGTAAAATATCCCTTGGCACGGGGATATTCTCTTCTTCCCACATTCTCACATGAAAATGAAGGGAAAGTGTATTAATTATGTCTTCTGGCAGTTTTCTAGTAATATATACAGTTTGTTTCAAGACAATCTCCACCTTTTCAACTGGAAAGTATTTCAATAATTATAGCTTACAATAAAACAGGGCATGGGAAAACTCCTCTGCCCTATAAATGACTATGAATTTATCCTTCTAGTGCTGGTTCCTTTAAAGTGGTAATAATGAAGAAGCCAAGCACTAGCATGACCGCAAAGAATCCAAAGGCGATATTATAATTTCCAGTTGCATCAAGGATTGCGCCAACAATCATTGGGGAAAAGAATCCGCCTAGGTTTCCGCCGCTGTTTACTGTTGCAATCGCGACAGGAAATGTATTTCTATTTGTTAACCCCATTGGATAAGCAGTAAATGCGGGCCAGCCAATATTAAGGAAGAAGCCTGCCAGCCCTAAGCTAAGGGAAACAAGAATGGCGTTATCTGGAATATTCATCACGACAAGCATCATCAATGCGGTAGCGATGGCTGTAATTAACATGGTTGGCTTACGTCTTTTTAAGAATACTTTGTCAGAAATAATTCCGCCTAAAAGAGCACCTAACAGACCGCCGATTGCAGGTGTAGACGCGACAAAGCCCATTTTCATAAAGGAGTAGCCTTTTGCGTTGACTAAATACATAGGTACCCATGTCAACATGCCGTATAATACACTGTTCATTAAAAAATAAGTTAATGTATTACCCCAAATATTCCAAGACGTAAAAACTTCTTTAGATGTGCTGATTTTAGCGACTTTTTGGTAACGAATAGCTTTATCTAGCCAGCCTAGTGATCTATTTTCCGTTGCGGCCTCTGTCGGCACTTCTTCTTGGCGAATATATTCTAGCTCCTCTTTTGATACCTTTGGACTGTCTTCAGGCTTTGTTCTGACAACCAGATACCAAATGATCGCAATTATAAATCCAGGGATAGCAAACCAGTAAAAAACATAACGCCAACCGAAAGACATGGCAATAGCTGTAGCAATGATGGGTACAAAGATTGGGGCAAGCTGTGTAGAAGCAATATAAATTCCTGTTGCGGTAGCTTTTTCTTTAGCCGGAAACCAGTGGTTAATGGTGGTTGACATACTGACAGGAACAGGACCTTCTGCTAAACCTAGAAGTAAACGAAGTAAAATCAAAAGTGCAGCACTTGAAACCATCCCAAGGAAAAAGGTGACTAAGGAAAAGGCAATAACTGCAATAGCTACTATTCCGCGAGTTCCTTTTTTGCCGAGTAGGAAACCGGCCGGGATTTGTGAAATGGCATAGCCTAGGAAGAAAAAACTTGATATAGCCCCTGTTTGAAAGTTGTTAAGCGTAAAATCTTGTTGAATAAATGGCAGCACAACACCGATATTCGTTCGATCAGCATAACAAACAATATAGACCACAAAAATAAGCGAAAGAACTAACCAACGATATCCTGACTTTCTCTTCCCTTCTAATCCTGGATTGACCTTGGATTCAGGTAAACTCATTTCATTTCCCCCAATCATAAAAAATAGTATTTTCCTCATAAAAACTGCTATTTTTCTCTTTGTAAGGGTTTACAAAAAATACTAAATAATTACCTCTTCATCCTCTTCTGTCCCATTGTCAGCTTTAGAAAGTGTTTGATTGCTTAATGCAAAAAATGTTTTTAAAGACGGGTAAATTTGATGAAACACATTATTTAACTGCTCATAAAGCACTCGCTTACTCAAGTCTGGCTTTATTATGGAAATCGTATTATTGTGAATTTTTTCAACCGCCTCCTCCAATGAATCAAAATAGCCTATTACGGTGCCAGCAATCATACATGTTCCTAATACACCTGTCTCCGAAATATCTTTAATATGAACGCTTTTGTTCAGTACAGTTGCTTTAATTTGGGCCCATTCCCGATTTTTTGCCCCGCCGCCGATAGATTGGTAGCTTTTAACGCGGAGTTGATAGTCTGATTCAATAATTTGATTAATTTGTTTCAAACCAAAAGAACAGCCTTCTAACACAGCTCGAAACATATCGGCTTTAGTTGTATTTAAATGTATGCCGACAAAGACCCCTCTTGCATTAGGATCCCAAATCGGGGCTCGCTCTCCTTGCATATAAGGCAGAAAAAAGACACCGCCTGCTCCTGGTGCTGATTGTTTGCACAATTCTTCTAACTCAGCTTTCGTGTATCCTTCCGGCTTTAGAAATTGGTCGTAAAACCATTGTATAGCTGCACCAGGAAAGGACATGGCTCCATGAGACAACCAATGATTCTTTATAACATGGCATCTATTTAAAAATCGCTTATCTAACAGCTCTGGATTATCTGTACAAACAGTTAAAACATTAGAAGTCCCGACAGATTCGAACATTTCATTGACACCGATTCCGAGGGCGGCAGTGGAGCATGCTGTATCTGCTGCACCGGCAATCACAGGTATGCGGACGGACGCAATTACTGGATGCACATATTCCCCAACGATAGAACTTGGATCAACAACCTCAGGAAGCTTCTTAGGGTTTATACCAACCGCCTCATATATTTCAGGAGACCAACGATAGTTTTTGACATCATACATCCCGCTAAAGGAACTTTGCGTCCAATCCATCACAAAATTGCCTGTCAGCTTGTGCAGAATAAAGGTAGAAAGATTCCCCCATTTGTAGGTGCGCGCATATAATTCTGGATTATTGTTTTTAAACCACAAATGAGTTGTAAGCGTATACATTCCAGGTTCTAATCGATTTTTAGTAATGTCAAACAGAGATTTCTCACTGACTTGGTCTTTGATCCAAGCTGCTTCTTGTGTGCTTCTTTGATCTAAATACATAATGCCTGGATAAAGGGGCTCGCCCTTTGCATTTAAAAACACCGAGCTATTACAAAAAGTAGACAGAGAGATTGCTTCTACTTTGCCTGTGTTTTCAAGCTCAACTTGCTGCCACACCTTTAACAGCAATGTTTTCGTTTTACTCCAAATATCATCAAGATCAATTTCAATCCAGCCCATGGCAGGGTAAAGAAGAGAATAGGGCTCATACTCAAGAAACCCTAATTCTCCCTTTTTATTCATTGCACCAACTTTTATCCCGCTAGTGCCAATATCTATGCCAATGATATGAGACATAACTATACCACCCTCTATACACTCAATGGAGAATTCATTAACTCATTATAAAGTTCTATTGTTTCTTTAACAGTTCCTTTATTATGAATAATATTTCTAAACGCTGACACAACCGCTGTTGGATTAGGATTATTCCATACCATTCTGCCAAACGTGATACCTACTCCGCCCGCATCGATAACATCGTAAACCATTTGGAAATAGTCATCAATATTATTTCCATTTTCTCCGCCTGCGACAACTACCTTTCCTGGAGTAGAAGCAACCACTTTAGCGAAAGTTTCTGGATTGCCGGTATACTTTGTTTTCACGATATCCACACCAAGCTCAGCGCCAGCACGAACTGCATAGGCTACATTCTTCCAATCATTTTTTTCATTCTCAGGAATTTGGTTTCCTCTTGGATAAATATGTGCAATCATTGGCAAGCCGTGAGCTGCAGCCTGACCAGCAATGATACCTAGATTGCGTAATTGTTCAGGCTGATCATCACCGCCTACAATACAGCCCATCGACACTGCATCTGCGCCTAGTCGCACTGCTTCATCTACTTCTGTTACCCATGCATCATAATTTGGCTGCCAAGGGGAGAACGTAGAGCACTTCAAAATAAAGCCTGTTTTGCCAGCATGAGGACGGTAACACATATCCGCAATGCCTTTATGCATCGTAATGGCATCAGGTTCACCTGCTACAATTTCATCTAATTTACGTTGAATTGGCATCAGCTCTTCAAAAATACCCCGTGCCATTGCTTGATCGACTGCAACAGCTAATAGTTTTCCAGACTTTTGATTTAATAGACGATTCATACGAACTTCTTTACCTAATAATGACATATAAATAACACTCCTATTCTCATATTATTTCTACTTGTTATTGGGTTATGACTGTTTTCATATGATTACCATTCTTTACATCTAAAATTGCCTGTTCGATATTTTCAAGAGTGTAGCCTGTTGTGATAATAGCAGCCGTATTGATTTTGCCTGATGCAATGAGAGACAATGATTTATGATAATCAGCTCTTGTTAAAGCAGAGGTTCCATTAATGGTAATCTCATTATAATGAATAATGTTAGGATCAATCTCCGCCAAGACGCCATTTGTAAATCCAGCAAACAGATTTAATGTACCGCCTTTTTTTAATAGATTGGCGGACGTTTTAACTAAGAAAGGAATGCCTATTGCCATGATGACTACATCTGCCCCTAAACCATCTGTTTCACTTAAAACAATATCCTCAAGTGATTCTTCCTCCGGGTTCACAGCATAATCGGCACCTGCAAGAACCGCTTTAGCACGGCGATGATCAATTGGTTCACTCAATATCACCTTAGTCGCCCCTGCTATTTTGGCTAATTGTACATGCATCAGCCCAATAGGTCCTCCGCCAATAACTACTACAACGTCGCCCATTTTTACATTTGCTTTTCGTTGGCCGTTCATGCAGCATGCAAGCGGTTCTGCAATGACTGCCTGTTCAAAGGACAAATTATCTGGAATCTTCACCAGGTTGCCAGCTTCAAGAGCTGTACTTGGAATTTTCACATATTCTGCAAAACCACCGTCAAATTCATAGCCAATCGCAGTACGATTTGCACAAACATTCTCCCTGCCATTTAAACAGTAGTAACACTTCCTGCACGGAATAACTGGCATTATTCCCACTCGGTCACCAACACTAAATTCCATTACCTTTGCACCGACTTCTGCAATGGTGCCGACAAGCTCATGACCAATCACCGACGGAGTTCGAACGCCCTTTGTTTTTTTGCCTTCATATATACGAATATCTGTGCCACATACAGCACTTGCATTTACTCTTACAAGCACTTCGTTTTCACTAATTTCCGGCTTCGTTACTTCTTCCAGCTTCATATTATTAGGACCATGAAATACAGCTGCTTTCATTTTCTGTTCTCTCCTTTATGAAGAAAATTTCCTTCACAATAAATTCAAAAAAATAGAAGGAATTTACCAATAGTGTGAAACAATTCCTCTATTTCTCACATGACAATAAGAGAATCTTGGTAAATCACTCCTTCTACGCTGTATTTTCAAAAAACAAGAAGTACGGTCTAGTTGTATAGAATTTTCTGTTATTTCCTTTTGCACAATCATCATATCACATGGTGGTAATTTCCTTCAAGATATTTTTAGAAAATTTGAAGATTTTTTTCAAGTACACTCTTACATCTTTTTATCAGTAGTGGACTTTCGGGTTTTCTGCAAGTTGCTATAGTACAGTTCATATTGCTGATTCGCAACAGAAGCAACTAAAATATCAATAATAGTTAATTGAGCAATCCTTGATGAAATGGCATCTGTTCGAAATAAGGTCTCTTTAGAAGCTGTTTGCAGCACAATATCCGAAATTTTAGTAATAGGAGACTTTGAAGAATTCGTAATACATATGATGGCAGCTCCTGCTTCTTTTGCAATTTTCACCGCCGCTAAAACGTCTGTGTTAGAGCCTGTATGTGAAATGGCGATAACAACATCTTCAGGTGTGAGTACACTTGCTGACATAGCCTGAAGGACAGGATCGCTATAGGTAAATGATTTTATACCTAGCTTTAACAGTTTATGATGAGCATCCGCTGCGACTGCCCCTGAGCCGCCCGTTCCATATAGTTCAATTACGCGAGCTTTTGATATAGCGTCCACTGCTTTTCTTAATTCATCATCACTGCAAACCTCGATTGAATCATAAAGTGCCTGAATATTTGACTGGAATACCTTCTTTTTAATCATGACAACGTCATCGCCCTTTTCAATCACTTCATGAATTTGTTTTTCAGGGGCAATGACTTCCTTTGCCAAGTTTATTTTTAAGTCTTGAAACCCCTTATAACCAAGGCGTTTACATAAACGGACAACAGAAGATTCACTTGTTTCACTTCTTTCAGCGACTTCTGTAATGGAAAGATGAATTATCTCATCTTGGTTTTGTTCAATAAACTCTATAATCTTTTTCTCAGAATCCCTTAGTTTTGACATGGCAGCATTTATTCTTGTGAAAAAACCAGGATTTGTATTGATATTCAATTCGTTCATGGATACCCCTCCACTTTCTTTCACATACTAATTTATCATTAATTTTATAATATTTATTGGCAAATTTCCTACTTAATTTCTCCATTTTAACAGAATGGCTATGAAAATGATTCAAGTAAAGCAGATTTATCTTAGGGCATAAATATAGGAGGTAAACCATCGGCTTACCTCCTAATTAATTATTCAGCGCCTTGCTGATAATCAATATCATATTTTTTCGCTAGTTTTGCCATATCTTCATGATAATCTTTCAACATCAACAAGTACTCTTGTGCTTTTGCGTTAGATTTCCCGAACAGTTCTTCATTATCCTTTTCCAGCGCTTCTTTTTCAAGCTGCAAAGCTTCGTAGTAAGTGCTTGTTGCATCTTCCATTTGCTTTTTCAATGGTTCCAGTTCTGAAGAATTCACTTGTATATTTTTTGCTTCACTAACAGCTTTTTCATATGTAGGAATTACTTTATTTGTCAGCACATCATATAGCTTATCCTCTGAACTGTAATTGTCACCAGAAACAGTTGCCAATTCGTCATTTGCTTCTGTTTCATAGGCAGAAACCTTTGCAATATCATTATTAATGAAATTAACTATTTCTTTTTGTGTTTCTTCCTGAGAAGCTTTGTCTTCAGTTTGTTCTGTCTCCTCTTTCGGAGTTGAATTATTATCGCTGCATCCTGCAAGCAATATTAGCACAGCAAACAGACTGTAAAATAATTTTGTCAAAATCTTAACCTCACTTATTCTATGTTTGTAAAAAATCTCTCTAATAACTATAACATATCAAATATAGATATATGTTTAAAATGCTCGGATTGCATACCTTCTATTCCTAATCTGACATGCTCTATAAATCCTAAAAGGAATAATAGGGTCTTAACATAGTGACGCACATTTAAGAAAATGGCTGTAAACTTATGCATTATGAGTACATTGCTATAAAAGTTAAGAGATTTTTGACATTATAGTGACTATAATTAGACACTATTATTCAACCCTTTATATAACAGGTTTATTGAAATTTCACCTTTTAACAAACCACTCTTCCATTTACGTAAATATATCATAGACCCTTACAATAGTGACCCCTGAATCACTCATTTAATTTCCCACTAAAAAAGATCCTGCCTAAACAGGATCTAACTGGATATTTATTTTACTAATACAGTAGTATTAGCAGGTATAGTTAACATCGAATCATTCTTTATTACACCCGCTTCACTTGAAAAAACTACTTCTCCATTGCCGGCAATAGTTACTGCAACTGTCTCATTTGAAATATTATGATAAATCTGGATGGTTTGGTGGAGGGTCCGTTTATAGGCGACTATTTTTGCATTATTGACTTCCATCGCTTCTAAATTTCCTTTTAGTAACTCGTCATACCCTTGGCGAACACGGATCATTTTACGATAGTGGTTTAACAGGGAAGCTTGATCGTTGTCTTGTGCTTCAACAGAGATACCATTTCCGCCAATATTGTAGGTTGGTGTTTGCCAGCTTGTTTGGCCTTCCCCGTCGCCTTCAAACCAACGGAATGGCTCACGGATGAACTCATCTGGTTTTGCGCCTGTCATACCGATTTCTTCCCCATAATAGATAAATGGATTGCCAGGCAATGTCAACAGAATGGATGCAGCCGACTTCGCTTTAGCAGCATCACTATTCAGCTCGCTCATAACACGGTTTTGATCATGATTGGATAAGAAAATGGCGTCGATTATAGTGGGATTATAAGTGTGGTAAAGCGCTGCTGTTGAAAGTGCTGCTGCGGTAATACCTTGATCTGTGCCGCTTTTAACAGAAAGGATGATTTTATCTGCTAAATGGAAATTAAAGGCTGAATCTAATGCCTCATAGTACGGTGCAACTACCTCTGGCAAATCCCAAACTTCACCGACTAAATACACATCTGGTTTACTCTGCTGCATCACAGCTCTGAATTCTTTCCACCATTCGAGGTTATTAGCTGCACCATCTTCAGTTTGCCCTTTATAGATATGCATCGCCGCATCCAGCCGGAAACCGTCGGCCCCTTGGCTGAGCCAATACTGCCCAATTTTAATCATTTCTGCTCTAACGTCATGATGATTAAAATTCAAATCAGGCATGCCAGACCAAAATGTGCCATAGTAATAGCCCTCTCCGTTTGGGTTTTTATACCATACTTGCTGACCCCATGATCCTGTTTCGTTTAAATCGGCATGTTCATCTGCCCACACATAATAAGTACGGTATTTACTGTTTATATCTTGACTGGCTTCCTTAAACCAAGGATGCTCACTGCTCGTATGATTAACAACTAAATCCATAATTACCTTCATGCCCCGTTTATGTGCTTCATTAGTCAGGTTACGAAAATCTTCCAACGTTCCATATTCAGGATCTATATTATAGTAATCTGTCACATCATATTTATGGTAGCTTGGTGACGTATTAATCGGCATCAGCCACATTCCATTTACTTGCAAGTCTTTACTGGTGCTCCTATTGCCGTCATTCAAGTAATCAAGCTGACTGATAATTCCTTTTAAGTCACCATGGCCATTACTATCAGAATCATAAAAAGATTTTACATAGATTTCATAAAAAACACCGTCTTTATCATATTGGCTTTCCCCGCTTTGAGCACTTACCTGAGATGATAAACTAACAGTTTGCGGCAATGACAATTTTACTCCGTACCAATTCCTCAATTGCCTTCCCCCTTTTCAAATGAAATCGTTTACATTTTAACTATACCTGTATGGACAGCACGTTGCAAATATTTGGGGGAAATTGATTCTTTTTATATGATAATTATCAGCAGCTTAAAAAAGAAGTTTTCTTAAACATAATCTAAAACAGCTTTTAAACAATACCACATCCTTTAGCTTATTTCAGTTACGAAAAATGTCACAGTCTTCAGGACTTTAACTCTAAAATACTAGATTAAAAGAAAAATGTCATAATTCGCAAAACTATTAATTCTTTAGCCGTGTTATATTTTACATGTAATCTGGCATGCAGGTCCCTGACAGATTATAAAAAAATGATTAAAAGAAGAAAAACAATGAAAAAGAAACTTATCCCTGGTTTATTAATTACCGCTTTTCTTTTTTCAATCTTGACTCCTACTGGGTTTGCACAGAAAAAATCCTTCTCGTTTAATGTAACTCCGTCGCAAAATAGTGGTGTAGCGTATTCTGCACCTAACCCGAAAGATGATACTGAACAAAAAGGCTATATTTACACTACAAAGCACAATATAATATCTTCTGATAAATACTACTACAACATAAGAAAAAGCCCGTTAACTAGTGCAACATCTTACACTGGTTACATTAGGGTAACTCCCTCTAATGCAAAAAAAATTGTCAAAGCTTATAGTAAAAAAGCGAACAAAGGTCAAAGTTTAATTCTGCAAGCGGATACAGATAAATACTCTGTACACTAAGAAGGTTATTGGTACTCTTAACAAGCTAAATCGTCTAAATTAACATAGACCGACTACCTGCATCGGTCTATGATTATTACTTAATCATTTTTGAAAGGAGTATAAGTCTTGAAAAAAATATGGTTATTGCTACTTTGTACATTTCTAGTCGTGCTTTCTGGCTGCTTTCCAACAGGTGAACAAAACGCTGCATCTGATTCGAAACAGGCAAACAAATCAAATGAACCAACACCTGATAATCTTGATGTGGAATTGGACAAAAACTTGCTTGTAAAAGCAGATATAGCTGGTGGAGAAAATAAAGATTATCCCTCACTCTCCATCTCACCGAAGGACTTAAAGAACGATCCGTTAAAGCAGGAACTTGTTAATAATAAAGAATTAACAGATACTTTTGAAAACAATAATGAGATTAAACCAGACTATAAAGATGTATATTTTGAATTTACGGATGGATCGTATATGTCGATAGAATTAGGTACTGTTAGGTTTGAGGATTCATTTTACAGTGATCGTGAATATTCTGATGTTATATATGGTGCAAAGCCCAATATACGGTCTGATTTGCACGATATATACAAAAAAACAGCACTTGAAAATATTAATAGCAACGAGGCCATTGAAAAGGTTAAAAAGGCAGCAAATGAATACGGTATAACCAACCTTGGAAATCCAGATGTGATTGCTTTAGATTTAGAAACATTAGAAAATGAATGGGAGGATTACGAACAAAAGGACGGCGGTCATCCTCGCAAATGGGAAAAGGCTGATGAAGCATATGTAGTCACCTTTCCTGTTGTACATAACAATCTAATCATAACAAACAAAGGTTATTTTAGTAATGCTGCTGAAATACCGGTAATAGGAAGCCGGATAGTAGGTGTTGTTAATAAAGATGGAATAATTGCCTTAACTCTAGACGGCATTTATGATACAGGCAAAACAATACAAAATAAAGTAAATCCGATTTCCTTGGAAGACGCCATAAACATGGTTGAAAACAAGTACAAAGACGTCTTATTAACAGACCCAATAACAATATCAAAAATAGCATTAGAGTATGTTCCAATTGTGTCCAAGCAGGATTCCATCAGCTATAAACTAACCCCTGCATGGGTCTTTACCGCCAAACAGGATGTAACGTCTAGTGATGAAAAAGGCACAAACACAGCATCCGATTATTTTACTATCATAATCGATGCAGATACGGGCCAAGAATTGCGTATTGGAAGTGACTATTAATATGAAAAGTAGAGCATTAACTATGTCGTTTATGCAAGTATTTTCGTCTCCTGTTTTTTACCTTTCCATCATCGGTGTTACTTTACTTTGTTTTATAAGCGTCTGGGAAGAAATTAATAGTGTTGCTGGAGATGTAGCTTATTATTTTGATATTTTTATAGGCTTAACAATGTTTAAAAAATTAGTAGTTTTATTTGCTGCGTTTCCTTATGTATCCAGCTTCTGCAGTGATTGGAAATGCCAATTTATAAAACCAGTTGTCATCCGTACAGGGATTAGCAAATATGTGTGGTCAAAAATTATTACTTGTTTTGTCAGTGGTTTATTAACTGTATTTATAGGACAAATCCTATTTATCATCTTACTGTCATTTAAGTTCCCCTTGTTTCCAAATGAAGATTTAAACCAAGTATTGTTTCCACCATTTAAATCACTTAGTACCAGTATTTTCCCGCCTTTATATTTACTAGCACAAAGTTTTGTTTTTAGTATGGCAGCAGCATTATGGACAGTTGTTGGATTAACCTTCTCTGCGTTTATACCAATTCACTTTGCTGCAATAGCTGCACCTGTTATTGCCAGTTATGTTTTAGAAGAAGTTACCATCCTACTTCCAAATGCATTTAACCTGTACTTACTTACAAAAAGTTCAGATGTCATTCAGCAAGGTCCCCTCATCAGTTTTATCTACTTTTGTTTTATTTTTATTATGTTATCAATACTAGCTGGATGGCTGTTTTCTTATCAAGTTAAGAGGAGGGTGCGTAATGAAGTTGTTTAATACAGCAAGATTTGTGTGTTTGCAAAATTTCCGCAAATGGTCCTCCAATTACCGAGTTTGGATTATCGCTATTCTGCTGATCATTTTGACACATAGCTTTACGAAGGAAATCGTAGATTTTGGAAAAGACATTGATATTAATGTCTCGCCATGGATGTTTCCGTTTCTTTTTACTCAGAAATTTATTAAGCTACTGTTCTTTTTCCCCTTACTATTACTGTTCAGTGATGCTCCTTTTATTGACGAGAACCAGCCCTATATAATCGCAAGAAGCGGCAGAATTCCATGGAGCATCGGACAAATTGGGTATATTTTCATCGCTTCAGCAATTTATTTTATCTTTCTCCTGCTCCTATCTATCGGGCTTAACTTTTTCAATATCCAATTTACAATGGAATGGGGAAAAGTTCTTGGCACACTTGCAAATACTAATGCAGCCGAAGTAGTTAATTTAAAAACATTTATTCCTTCAGATGTTTTACACTATTTTTCGCCCATTCAAGCATTGTGGTTTTCTCTCCTGCTTTCATGGTTAACCGGAGTATTTTTAGGGCTTATTATTTATGTTATTAATTCCTTTTCGAACACTAGAGTGTTTGGAATATTAACGGCATCCTTCCTGCTAGTTTTAGATGCGACTGTTACCAATAGATATTATTTATACCGCTTTTCACCTGTGTCATGGAGCAATCTTGCACGGATTGATATTAATGGAACAACTCCAATGCCGTCGATAACCTATATTTATATTAGTTTTGCTCTACTGATCGGGATAATGATAATATCAGCCATTGTAATTAACCGCAAGCAAACGATTAATGTGTTACCACCTATATAAGCAAGAAAGGAGTAGTTAAGATGCATGCAGGTATTAAGGTTCATGATTTAACAGTAAGGTTTGGAGAAACGACTGTATTAAATAACATCTCCTTATCGTTTGAAAAAAACAAAATTCACGGTTTAGTTGGCAGAAATGGTTCTGGGAAAACCATTCTCTTAAAGTGTATTTGCGGGTTCGTTATCCCAGCATCTGGAAGTATTAAGATAGATGATCAGCAAATCGGTCAGGACTGTGATGTGCCAGAAAATATAGGTATCATTATTGAAGCACCGGGATTTCTGCCTAATTATGATGGATACACCAATTTGAAATTTCTTGCTGCAATCAAAAAGCAAATATCAAAGGAACAGATCTTACATGTAATTGAAAAAGTTGGATTAGATTCTAAAAGTAAAAAACATGTCGGCAAATATTCACTCGGAATGAGGCAGCGACTTGGTCTTGCTCAAGCACTGATGGAAGATCCTGATATCCTTATACTTGATGAACCGATGAATGGCTTGGATAACCAAGGAGTTAAAGATATTCGAACAATCCTTTTAGAGCTAAAAAATCAAGGAAAAACAATATTACTCGCCAGCCATAGTAAAGAGGATATTGAGATTCTGTGTGACACAGTACATGAGTTGGATCTCGGCAAAATAATAAACTCGAATACTAAAAACTGATATATAAAAAAATGACTCAAGACAGCTCTTGAGTCATTTTTTATATTCATTTTAGTTTGTATTCTGACCGCCGCCATTTAATCCTGCTTTAATAAGCTCATTCACCTTGCTGTTAGCAACCAACCCTAAATGGCCAATTCCACTAAGCTCAACGTTTTTTGCTCCTTTAAGGTTAGAAAGCCATGTTGGCACTAAATAATCTTTTGAACTGTAAATAGACGTGTATAGAATTTTATCGTTAGAATCTTTGCCAACTGGTGCTGTTGATGTAACAAATCTGTTAGGCGATCCTAATGTGATAACATCATTCACCTTTGTTCCGCCAGTGTTCAATATATAAGTCAATGTATTAATACCGCCTGCACTGTGTCCGATGATATCGACCTTGCTTTTGCCGGTTTTCTTTAATACTTGATCTACATATGTTGCAAGCTGCTTGGCATTTGTATAGCTGTTGCCTGTTTTATCTAATAATTCAATAGCATAAAGCTCATTATCTGCCCAGCCTTGTGATTTTAAATAACTTTTAATTGCATAGAAGTTTGTGCTGTTACCGCCTGTTCCGTGCACATAAATAACCGGGTCATGACTTGACGCTGCTTTGGAAACAGAAGGTTTCGCTCCAACAACAGAAACAATAATAGCCATACATGCAACTAATGAAATTAGTAATTTGGTAGTCTTCATTATTTCCCCCTATGGTTTAGAAGTTATCTTGCTATAACTATTGTTATATATTTCGAGAGGAGAAACAACCGGTAAGATTTGTTAGGAAGTGTATTCTATTTTTTTATATCACTAATAACTACTAAATTTGCTATTCTTAAATGTTCTTAATTATGTTATTATTTTGTACGTTATTAAGAAAAAAAGTGAGGTCTAGTTATTAATGAGAATGCAAAAGAAAAAACGGAAAATCAGTATCACAGGAATAATTATCGTATTATTGCTTGGAGGAGCTTTTTACGGGGGTATTTTATATCAAAGTTACTCTGAAGAAGCATCTGAAAAGAAAAAAGAATCTAATTCAGCACCATCAATGGACGAGAAAACTAAAACTGGCAGTAAGGAAAAGGCAGTCGTTACAGCAAATAATGACATATTACCTCAAGATGACTCGACAGCAGAAACCATCGATAATTTCGAGTTAACATATACACCTTTTGAAGAGAAACTAGTCGTTTCTACAAATGATGGAAAAACAAGTACTTTTAATTATTTAAACAATAACGATATTATCTCTTACTCCCCTTCTTATCAGAACATACTGCTTAATCCCCTCGGTGGTTTTGAAGAAGGTGGAAGTCTTTTTGTGTACATGAAGGATGAGGGTACGGTAGAAGTAAAAGTGGATAACGAGAATGAAAACAATTACTATCCGAAGCAAGCACTATGGCTTGATGATCAATACATATTAGTTGTCAAAAGTTACGTATACGGGACTGTAATAAACGGAGATTTGCTGCTCTATGATAGCCTAAATGAAACATTAACACCGCTGAATATCTATAATGGTGATGCAGTAGTAAGCATTAGCCTCTCCCATACTAAGAATAACGAGAAAACAGTTATTGTAGATGGAATAAACTTTACAGATGACATTTTAAATGAGAATCAGCCTTATGTGGCAGAGTACTCTGTAACAACCATACTGGACGAATTGTAAATAGATTAAAACCCTATTATGTTAACCTCATGTCCACATAATAGGGTTTTAATTATTTATTCGTATTCAACCCGCCGCCATTCAAAGCAACCTTAATCAAGTCATTTACTTTTTTACTAGTAACAAGCCCAAAATGATCAACACCAGTTATTTCAATGTTTTTTGCTCCATCGAGGATGGAAAGTTTGTTAGGTGTTATATAATCGTTTTTGCTGTAGATGGATGTATAAAGGATTTTGCGGTTTGGATCTGTTCCGACGGGTGCTTTTGTTGTTATTACTCGATTTGGGGATCCTAATGTTACTACATCGTTAACTTTATTTCCCCCATCAGTCAGAATATAAGTTAACGCATTTATCCCGCCTGCACTGTGTCCTATAATATCAACCTTTTTCTTACCCGTTTTTCTTAGCACATCATCTACATAAGTAGACAGCTGTTTCGCATTTGTAATGCTGTTCCCTGTTTTATCAAGTAATTCAATGGCGTACAACTCATTATCTGCCCAGCCTTGCTGCTTCAAATAGGTTCTAATGAAATAAAAGTTAGTACTGTTTCCCCCTAATCCGTGCACGAAAATTACAGGATCATGTGTTACTCGCTGTGCTTCGGAGACAGTTGGGTTTAAACCGACTGCACATAAAAGAATCGTCATACATGCTATTAGTGAATGTAACATTCTCATTTTTCTTCATTTCCTCCTAAAAATTATGCTGTTCATGACTGTTTTATTATGGACAATTTTTGTGGAGAAATTCACGGTAACTTCTGTTAGAAAAATAGAAGCTTTTTTACATTTCAGCTTCTGATCGGAATAAACAGAATTAGGAGAAGAATAATAAAAAGACTTAGGATATATCCTAAGCCTTAGGCAGCAATACACTTTTTGGGATTGATACATGAATTCCTTTATTTTCATCCACCACTTGTGTTATCGAAAAATCGCCACAAACGCTGATTAACGAGTATGCATCTTGCCTTGACAGCCCATATCTTGAACTCAGAAATCCAACCATTTCTAACGCTGCATTTTTTGCAGCTTGCTCTAAATCCGGATGAAAACCATGGGTTATCCATGCATCAGTTGTTTCAAGCAAGGGAGAGTGAAAGGCCATGTCTTTACGGACATTTATTTTTAACAAGCAATTTAATGATGCTTCTACTGCAGTTCCGCTCAGTTCACTGTCTCCTTGCGCGAAGTGACCGTCACCTAGGGACAGCAATGCGCCTTCTACTCCGACTGGATAATAAATCGTAGCACCAGCACCAATTTTCCAGTTGTCGATATTTCCTCCATACATTCCTGGAGGTGTTGAACTAAAGCAACCCTTTTCCTTAGGTGCGACTCCCATATTGCCGATATGAAGTCTTGCTGGTATTTGCATATTTGTTAATGCAGGCTCCCTTATAGCCTCTTCAGGTGCAATAATTCTGCCATTGATGTTGTATTCATAAGGGTAGTCGTAAGCAAATTTAGCATTCAGCCACTTGCCTTCTCGGTCTAATTCATAAATAGTGATTCGTTCCTTTTTATCAAATTCATTAAATAAAAAGCCCCAATTCGCCAGCAAGTTTGCACCATAAGGTAAGCGTGGAGTTAGCTGCAGAATTTCTACTTGAAGCATATCTCCAGGTGTTGCATCCTTAACATAGATCGGTCCAGTCATAATATGAGCACCTGGTATTCTTTGCTCAAAAGGAATATTATCGTATATTTCTTTAATCCCGTCATCCATCATCAAGTCAGGTGCGTCCCCCGCTTGGTGTGTTACTGTTTCTGCACTCACGATATCACCGGAGTTTATTTCTAACGCTGGCTTAACAGAATTATCAAAATAGCCCCAATGCACCGTTTTTGAAGTTGCTTTCAGTGTATGAAGCGATATTTCTTGTACTTTCGTATCATTTACAGCCATTGTACCTCTCCCCTCTCGGTTTTTCCTCCGATACAGTCACATAGGTTTGTGCTGACAATCCTCCATGAAAGTATTACTATGAATTATGCTTACCGCATTAATCTCTCTGAAGAAAACATCTGTGTGTTACAGCTGTCCAAGTCTTTTTCAAGTTTTCCATCACCTTGACAGCCTGTTATGCAATTCACCTTTTACCTATTCGGCGGCTCCCTTGTTATAAACAGAAAAATCGCTAGCCTAGTATGGTGCAACTTCTTCGGAGCATTCTCTAAGACGTACCTAGTTATTCTGGGATTTTCGTTCAAATGAAAGGTAAATAAGTCGATGTATTTGCATTTCATCGTAATTTATTCCTTCTTTACAGGCAAGCAACTTGTCAGATTATTTAACAAAGTATTTTAATAGCTTGCATGAATACAAAAAATAGAGCTGCATCCATTCAGATGCAACTCTAAATAACAATTATAAGATCCTTTAACTCCGTTTAAAATTCTCCTCAATCTGCTCCAGCGACAATCCTCTTGTTTCCGGTAAATACTTTCCTATAAACACAATCCCTCCAACCGCAAATACGGCGAAAAGGAAGAAGGTTGCCGATAAGCCAACACTGTCTAATAGTACGGGGAAGAATAAACCAACTAAAAAATTGAAAAGCCAGAGAAACAAGACTGCCATTCCCATCCCTATTCCTCGGATTCTGGCTGGAAATATCTCTGATAAGGTGAGCCATGTCATTGGACCGACTGCTCCTTGGAAGAACGCTAAATATAAACATGTCATAGAAAGGACGACATATGGCAGCATTGGGGAATCCGCAAGAAGCAGTGTGGAAATTCCGATTGAAAGGAGAGCTGCGGTAACACCAATTAATCCTGTCAGAAACATAGAGCGTCTATTTACCTTATGCATGATGGACATGCCAATAATGACGGCTACTAAGGAAATTAAGCCATTTGCGACATTTCCGATTAATGCTGCCTTTGTTCCAAAGCCAGAGTTTTGGAGAATTTGTGTGCCATAGTACATGATTGAATTAATGCCTACTAATTGTGAAATCGCTCCGATTCCTATTCCAAGGACAACGATTCTTCTAATCCATGGAATGCCTAAATCTTTAAAGGTAACTTTTTTGGTGTTTTTCATTTCTTCGATACTTGCTTGAATACTTTTTAATTCTTTCTCAGCCGAAATTCCTTCACGAATTTGTTTTAGTGTATGCAGTGCTTCTGCTATTCTCCCTTTTGATGCGAGCCAGCGTGGGCTTTCTGGCAATATAAGAACACCTAACCATAAGGCAACGGCTGGTAGTGTAGCAATCACTAGCATATATCGCCAGACATGTCCTGCTTCATCAAAGGTATTTCCGATAACAGCATTAAAAACATAGGCAAGAAATTGACCAGTGACAATCATTAATTCATTTTGTGTTACTAATCTGCCGCGTCGTTCTGCTGGTGACATTTCTGCAAGATAAGAGGGGATGATAACGGATGCTCCGCCTACAGCTAGCCCTAACAGAAATCGGAATGAAATCATGATGGTTGTATTTGGAGCGATAACACAGCCAAGCGCTGCGAAGAAGAATAAGATCGCTAAATAAAGAATCGTTTTTCGATGTCCCCTAGTATCTGAGAGCCGGCCTCCGAAGATGGAACCAATTGCCGCTCCCAAAACAAGTGAACTTGCGACCAAACCTTCTGTAAAAGGAGTTAAGTTAAGCTGGTCAGGCTGAGCCATGAATGGCAGTGCACCGTTAATTACACCTGTATCATAACCAAACAACAATCCTCCAAAGGTCGCTACAATCGTAATTAACCGGAGATTTTTTTTTGGATCTTTATTACCCTTTCCTGTCTCCATCGAGTAATGATTAGACAACTTTGCATTATCCATTGCCCATTCCTCCTTTTTCGCCAGAGTATTTGTATCCGCTTTCAAAAATAATCAAATAAAACGGATGCTTTCTTAGCTTTACAACTCTATCATATGATGGATCTTCTTTATGATAGAGTTGTAAAGAACTGTTTATTTGGTATTAATTACGTTAGTAATAGTTTTTAAGTATTCACTTGTCCGCTTTGCAATTGGAAATGGCTTATCAAATGGTGCAGGATACATATCCTGTTCGACAACTGCCCACCCATTATAGTTTATGTCCTGCAAAGTTTTAAAGAAAGCTTCCATATCGACTACACCTAATTCAGGTTCACACATAATATCCTCACTCACTGCTTTAGCAAAGGACCAGCCCTCTAACTGCATTCTTTCTCTTACCTTGAGATCACAGCTTTTAATGTGAAGGTATGGAATACGAGCATGGTGTTTGCGCATGAACGCAACTGGATCACCATCTGCATATGCATGATGTCCTGTATCTAAGCATATATTTATATCTGTGTCATGCAGAAGTCTTTCGATTTGCTCCTCTGTCTCAATATGACTTTGTGCATGTGGATGAAACACTACTTCCAAGCCGTATCTTAATTTTGCATGGTTTTTTATTTGTTCTACATTGCGGATAAATGAGCTCCATTCGTCATCGTTTAATATTTGCGGACGGATAAGTTCGCCTGAAAACAAATCTGTATAACAATCATCGATTAACACTACATATTTCGCAGTTGGAAACTTCAGCTGAAGCTCTGCCATTTCATCGAGTAGAGCAATCATTTCCTGTGTTTTTTTCTCAGAAGTAAGATCACCAACTAATGTTGTTGCTGTCAGGGTTAAGTTGCGTTTCTCAAGCTCTTGCTTTAATTGCTGATAATTATTCGGAAGATAGCCCCATGGTCCAAGCTCAATCCCCTCATAGCCTGCCTCTTCCATTTCATTTAAGCACCGTTCCCACGGCACTTGCTTTTCATCTTCGGGAAACCATACTCCCCAGGAGTCTGGTGCTGTTCCTATTTTAATATTCATGCGATTACACCTCCCACTTCATTCACCCGAACCCATTGCTGCTGTACTGCTGATGCTAGAATGGCATCAACTGTTTTATCAATTTGTGCGCCAAATTCAAAATCACAAGCATAGGCAGTGCCTTTTGATAGTGCTGACAGCAATTCGTGTGCTTCAAGCACTTTCATATCGTTATAACCGATTGCAATACCAGCTGCTGGATAAAATGCACTATAGCCTTTATGATCTGGACCTAAAAATACTGTTCGGAAACCTCTGTCTGCACTATTATCTGATGTGAAATACACGTTTACTTCATTCATACGTTCTAAAGAATAGTGAACAGTGCCTTTTGTTCCTTGGATTTCATATGTTAAGTAATTTTTTCTTCCTGCTGCAATCCGGCTAGAAGAAATTGTGCCGACTGCTCCATTTTCATAGTTTGTTAGGATTGCAATAATATCTTCATTTTCTACTTCTGCTAAAGTTAAAGAACCAGGAGATGAAGGTCTTTGTTTAAATATAGTTTTCGCTGTTGCATTAACGCTTTCAATATTTCCCAAAATAAACTGGGAAACACTTAACAAGTGGGAGCCTAAATCACCTAGTGCGCCAGAACCAGAATACTTATTAATATGTCTCCACGTAATAGGCAAATTTGGGTCAAGCAGGCTATCTTGTGCATACGTTCCGAAGAAGCCGACGATGTCGCCTAGTTTCCCAGTGTCTACTAGTTCTTTTATATAAGCACTGGCTGGATTCATCACATTATTGTAGCCAACATAGTTGACGACTCCTTTAGCCTTCGCAATTTCCGCAAGCTCTAATGATTGTTCACTTGATAGAGTTAAAGGTTTTTCACAGTATACATGCTTGCCGTTCTCTAGTGCAGCCTTTGCAATTTCATAGTGAAATGCATTTGGTGTCGCAATATCAACGATGTCAATATGTTCGTCAGTGACTATGTCCTGCCAGTTTGTTGTCCATCTAGAATAGCCTAATGTCTCACTTGCTTTTTGAGCTGCTTCTGCACTAACATCTGATACAACTTCAAAAATTGGCTTGCCATATTCAGGACCAAAGTTCAATAAAGCGTTTACAAATGAGTTCGTATGAGCCTTACCCATCCAACCTGCACCAATCAGTCCAATTCTAATTTCCATGTTATTTAACTCCTTTATTGTTTATTTTTGCTTTCCTTATGTACATATTAATAAACTCTATTTACAATGTCATTATAGGATATTGCTAAATAATGTAATATTCTTGCTGTCTTTATAATGCGTGTAAAAGATATGTAGGAGGAAGTTTTATATGGTGGAAAAAGGAGTCTTATCACAATCAAAAATGTATTTTCATACACCTAGTGATTTCGCGAAAGATGCACTTTTCTATTTATCTTACTCTGGTACGTTCTGCTGCAGTAACGAATATATCGTAGAGCGGAACAATTGGAACAGCTATCTATTTATGATTGTAAAGAAGGGAAAAATGAGAATCTTTTATGAGGGAAAGGAATATACCGCCTCAGAAAACTCGTTTGTGTTTCTGAATTGCTATAAACCACATAAATATCAGGCCGAAGAGGAAACTGTATTTGATTGGATTCATTTCTCTGGTAATGCAAGTGAAGCTTATTATAATCTCCTATATGAAGCAGGCGGATGTGTTTTTTCGATTGCAAACAATTATGTAATTCAAGACTATATGACTAGTATTCTCCATGCAGCCAAAGAAAATCATGTAGAAGAGGATGCTGTATCTATTTATATACATAAGATATTGTATGAATTAAAAAAGAAATCGAGTGAAGTGGATTCCTTGCAGTTCAAATCTATCTTAGAGGCGATTAATTACATAGAAAGCTCCTTTCCTAACCAAATTAAGCTTCAGGACATTGCCGATTGTGCAGGATTAAGTCCATATCATTTTTCACGAGTATTTAAAAAACATTTGAACTGTTCTCCCTATCAATATTTAATTAACTTCCGCATTAATCATGCCAAAGAGCTCTTGCACAACACAGACTTATCTATTCAGGAAATCACATTTGAATGTGGCTTTAACAGTGTGCCTCATTTCATAAAAATTTTTAAAGAGCATACAGAATTAACACCAAAGAAGTTTAGAAATCTGCCGTTTTAAAGAAAGAAGGAACAAGTGGTATACACTTGTTCCTTCTATTATTATTCCCATATATCTTTCAATTCCCAATAAGTAAAATCGATTACTTCAGCTGCTCCATTTTCTGCAAAAAGTTCAAACCCTAGTATTGCTTCGTTAGGATATATACGGCTTGTCATTGTCACTTGTCCATCATTTGCGAATACTTCGATAGAGGATCTGTCGATAAACACCCTTAGTGAAAGTTGTGTGTCAGCTGTAAGTGTAGTGCCTCTTACTCCATCTTCGCTTTTTCCAGCTTTAGACACATCTAACACTAGCTTCTGTTCTTTCGTTTCATATTTTATCAAGGTTTCCTCTTGATTGATGCCGCGGATTTTCACGCCCACTGTTTGTGCTGCTGTTTTTGTTAAATCAATATCAAGCTTTAATTCCATAAGATCATTATTTGCTTCAACGAGATAGCTTTCAGCTAGATGTTTGTTTGTGCACACCTTTTGCTCTGTTGTTCGCAGCAATGACAATTCCTCTACTGGTTTCATGAAGATTTTGTTATTTTGATCAAGTGTTAACTCGCGGGGAAGTGTTAAGGCGCCGCACCAGCCGTCTTCCTTTGTCGGCATAATCGATTCCCACATATCCATCCAGCCAATCGCAATGCGGCGGCCTTTGTCATCTAAAAATGTTTGCACTGCATAAAAGTCATGGCCATTATCTAGTTCTGTGAAATCATCTGCTTCAAAGCTATTTGTTTCATAACTGTAATCTCCAACTATATAGCCTGTTTGGAAGATATTATTATATAATTCACCTTGTGCCTCCATGCCTTGCGGAGAGAATAATAGTACATGCTTTCCTCCAAGCTCAAAGAAGTCTGGACATTCCCACATATAACCTAGTGATCCATCACTCTCTGCTAATACGCCAATATATTGCCACTCTCGTAGATCACTTGATTTATATAAAACAACTTTGCCGGTATCTTCCTTTCTTGTGCCTAATATCATATACCAGAAGTCCTCATGCTTCCATACTTTAGGGTCACGGAAATGACCAGATCCTTCTTCAGGATGCTTGGATATTACCGGATTTGCGGTGTCTTTTGTAAAGAGAATGCCATCTGTGCTAGTAGCAATACATTGGGACTGATCAAGAATATCTTTCTCTTTGTCTATAAATATATTGCCTGTGTAAATCAAGGTAAGAATGCCATTATCATCAACAGCACTTCCAGAAAAACAACCATCTTTTTCGTATGCTTCTGTTGGTGCAAGGGCAATTGGCAAGTGCTCCCAATGAACTAAATCCTTGCTTTTCACATGGCCCCAATGCATCGGACCCCAGTTTTCATCAAATGGATGATGCTGATAAAACACATGATATTCCCCTTTATATTGGACTAAACCATTCGGATCATTTATCCAATTTGCAGGCGCCATAATATGATAGCCTAATCTGTAGCGGGAATTCATTTGCTGCTTTGCCTTTTCGATGGCTTCTTGCGCTAGTTGAAGCTTATTAGTTGTTAACATGTACAATTCCTCCTAATTAACTATTTGCAGTTTTTTCTTATTATTTATCGTTTTATTCGAATTGAGTAATGTGAAGATCGAAATAATCGAAAATACGAGCACCAATAATCCCATTAATAAATAGGACTGTCTAAATCCAATACTGTCATATAATCTGCCGGCCAATGGAGATAGAATCGATGCACCGACTTGAGATGCAAATTGAAAGCCGACTAAATATAAGACTGATGACAATCTAGTGTCAAAATTCGCAGCTAAATATTTAAAGATAGCAATTAACATGATTGGCAGCTCCACTGCATGAATTAACTTCATCGAAGAAATTCCAATTGGACCTATTACAATACCGGAGCCAATGATGCGGAAAGCCATCAAAAAACCTGCCAGCAATAAACTTCGTTTCGCTCCAAGCTTATTCACAAGAAATGGAGCTAAGAACATCATTCCTGCTTCCAAAAACACTTGGAATGAATTTAAATAGCCGAACACTTGATTACCAAGGGCTTCAGATGCAAACAAAGAAGAATAATAGATTGGAAATTGTTGATCATATACACTGTAAACGCAAGTGACACCAACAACATACATCATTAAAAACCAGAAATCTTTTAAGAGAAACAGCTGTCCTACATCTTTCAAGGTAACAGAGTCGGCTCTTTCCATTTCATGATGAGTCATCTCTACTCTTACAGATAAAATGATTGCAACGAGGATGACCGCAGACACAGAGGCAATCCAAAAGTTGATGTTCGGGTTAACATTAAACAGCTGCCCGGCAAAGAAAGTAGCTGCGGCCCATCCCAGCGAGCCCCACATTCTTGATTTCCCATACTCAAACTGATATTTCCGGCCAATCTTTTCAATATAAGACTCGATTGCACCGATGCCGGCTAAAAAGGCTGTTCCAAGATAAAGGCCCCCAACCGCTGCCCCTAATAGCACATTAAATTGCAATAATGGTCCGTAAACATAAATATAAAACGGTCCAACAAAAACAAGCAGCAAGCTAATGAAAAACAGAATATTTTTCTTCAGACCAATTTTATCTGAAATATATCCGTATATGGGCTGCATACATAAAGCGAAGATAGCGTTTACAGAAAAGATAATGCCAGTTTCTGCTCCGTTTAAGTTTATTTCTTGACCTAACCAAATGGAAAATAAGGAATAACTAGAAGACCAAGTGAAAAAGAAAAAGAAAAAATAAGCACTTAATTGCCAATACAATCGTTTTGAACCATTCATTTCAATTTCCCCTTTTTGATGTAATGGAGTACAAATCTAAATTGAAAGCACTTTCAACATCATTTTATGTCAACCGGTTTCATATGTCAACGGGTTGACATAGGTTTTTCTTAAATTAGTTTATCGAAACATCTAAAGTTATGATAAATGTTCAACTTACTGCCCTAGTTGAGAAAAAGTTTTAATTTTTATTTGGTTCCATTATTAACTTCAAAATGGCTAAACCACAGTATTTTAAGTCCTATATTATAAAGAATCTTATTTCCTAAAAAGTCTTTGTAATATTCCATTATGTTTAAAGTAAAATCTGTTCGGGTATTTAGTATGAGACAAAAAATATAGGTTATATAAGCAGATTTATTGTAGTGAATGATAGCAAGGTTTAGAAATCGTTAGGATTATAAAAAAATAAAAGGAGGGAAACAACTATTCACTTGAGATCAGTGTTAGTTTGACCTGACGAATTTGGCACTATATTAATTATTTGTGCTTTCAGTTTACCTCAAATGCTTTTCCCCACAATATGATACATGAGTAACACTAGATTGAACTAATCTGTTATTTTTGTATAACCGCACATCACGGAGTTGAAAAAATGAAATTTAACAAGAAGAAGATTAACATTGTAGATATTCAAACAGCGAAGAAAAGTGTGTTTGCTACAGGAGTAGGAAATGCAATGGAATGGTTTGATTTTGGTTTATATTCCTACTTAGCTGTTATTATTAGTCAGAACTTTTTTAGTGCAGTACAAAATGACGAGTTAAAATTAGTATTTACTTTTGCCACATTTGCAATTGCCTTCTTAATGCGACCTTTAGGCGGTATTATCTTTGGTAAAATTGGTGATAAAGCCGGAAGAAAAGTCGTCTTAACTACAACCATTATTTTAATGGCCTTTTCGACCTTATTGATCGGTTTATTACCTACTTATGATCAAATTGGAATATGGGCTCCTATCCTGTTATTAGTCGCAAGAATTATTCAAGGATTTTCAACTGGAGGCGAATATGCCGGTGCAATGGTCTATATTGCTGAATCATCTCCTGACAATAAGCGCAGCATCCTCGGAAGTGGATTAGAAATTGGTACCCTTGCAGGATATATATTAGCTTCACTCGTAGCAAGCATACTCTTTATCACCTTATCAGATGAACAAATGGCCTCATGGGGTTGGAGAATTCCATTCTTGCTTGGTTTACCACTAGGATTTGTTGGATTGTATTTGAGAAAGAACCTAGAGGAATCACCTATTTTTGAAAATGAAATTTCTACTACAGATGCTCAAGAACAAACAGAAGAAAGCTTCTTCTCTATACTAAAAAATCATAAAAAAGATATTATTGTCTGTTTCGTATCTGTAGCCTTCTTTAATGTTACCAATTATATGTTATTATCCTATATGCCTTCCTATTTAAACGAAATTATTGGTTTATCAAGCACTACCGGTACTATATTAATTACACTTGTGATGGTCATCATGGTGCCACTCACATTACTATTCGGTAAGCTAAGTGATAATATTGGTAATAAAAAAGTCTTCTTAATCGGTTTAGGCGGTTTGACCCTTTTATCGGCGCTAGCTTTTTATTTCGTAAACATGAGTGGCCTAATATTTATTTCATTAGGTATTCTAATTCTGGGTGTACTGCTTGCAACCTATGAAGGTTCCATGCCTGGTTCGCTACCAGCAATGTTCCATACCGATATACGCTACCGAACACTATCTGTAACATTTAATGTCTCAGTTTCTATATTTGGTGGTACTACACCATTAGTTTCCACCTGGCTCGTTCACCAAACAGGCAATAACTTAGCACCTGCCTGGTACTTAACAATCATAAGCCTTATCGGATTCTTTGTAATTCTATTCTTATTTAAGAGTACAACAGGAAAATCCTTAAAAGGATCTTACCCAACAGTTGCTACAAAGTCTGATTATAAAGAAGTTATTGAGAATCCAGCAGATGCCCTATGGTGGAAGGCTGAACAAGAAGAAAACAAACTTTATTAACAATCTATTGGTTCCATTTATCAACTGGATAGAACTCTCAACAGAATTAAAGCATCAGCATTTTGCTGGTGCTTTTTTGAGTTGAATTCCTATAAGAGCATATTTATTGGACTGTTTAAATAGTAATGCAAGGCAACTATTAATACAGTTTACCCTCTTTTAGGGAATGAAGAAAAGCTGCCCATAACGGACAGCTTTTCTTCATTTTCTCGTTAACTATACTTCTTAAGAATATTTTTATATACTCTAGCAACATCAAAAATTAATGGGACAGCACAGATTACAGATATAAATAATCAAAAATAACGAAATACTTCTTCATTATCATCCATCCAATATAATACATGAGGTACGGGAGTAATTAATAAAACTACACCAATATAAATCCATAAAAAAGGGCTCGTTGTCTATCCACTTATCCAAAATCCTCTATTCCTTAGTTATTCTAACCATATGTATTCTATCTTACTCTGACAATTCCTTCTATCACTAACTGTTGAAAAACAACTATTAAATCCTTCTTTTTTCTGTCTAAAAAGAAATCCCGCTTTTTAGCTTTTATCCATTCAAGATAACAAGGAAGAACCCTTCTTAATTCATGGATCCCTTCTTTAAATTTCACAAGATTTACATGATTAGTTTTTCTGAACTGTTCTGTTACTCAATTCCCTCATAAAATGTAATTCTATTTCAAAAAGGGTCAATAACTGTTAATTCGATAGTGTTCCAAGGCATTTTTTCAATAGCTGGATTAGAGTATGGATATTCTTTTCTTGATAGTAAGGAATGAAAATTTTTTAAATCATTAATTTTAATTCTAATTGAATTCCCTGGAGAAGAGTCTCCATTATGTTCAGATAGATGTATAACTATATCATTTAAAGAAATTTGGAGATATACTGGCATATTTTCCGAATATTTATGTTCCCAATCTATTCTAAATCCTAAATAATTTATATAAAACGAGCAAACTTTTTCAATATCAAAACACGAAAGATAGGTATAATCATATATTATTCCTTTTGTGCACACTAGATAAAGACCCAAACTTACATACATATTGATAGGAATTAATCGAGTTTTGCATTCGTCAACTCCTTAATGCTCCTCGTTGACAGACACTATAAGGGGAATTTCTATCAATGTCCAATATTATTGTTATCACTACTAATTGGTTCAATTAAATTCCCATTTTTATCTGTTATGACACTTTCTGTTTTATCATTGGATTCTTTCGAAAATGAATAATATGAAATAGACACAACTATAATAGCTACCAACACAATAGAAATAATTTTCTTCATAGGAACTCCTTTCAAAGGCTTCTTATCTTTTATTTTAACTTCCTTTTTAATTTATAAAAATAGGACTTCCTCGTCAACCTAATCAAAAAATCCCAACAGAATGAGAAAATTATTTGCTTCACATGTTAAAGAAAAGCTTTTTGTTTTTAAAAATCCATTATATTGCTGCATGAAGCGGAATTACATCAACTAAATGGAAGTTTACATTTGTAAATTCAGAACAAAGTGAAAGACAACACTGAAAGTTAAACAAATATTCCTTCTTCAACAAACTTACCCTTTCATAATAAAATAAGAACCAGCCGCCTATTATAGCAGCTGGTTCTTATTTTCGCTTGTGTTTTTCATTAATTATTTTTTTGTTGAGTATCCTGACTTTTCCAACCATTAGCAACCTCATATCCTCTACGATATATTTCGCTAACTTATCATCAGAAATGTCATCTCCATGGATATCGAGACGAAAATCCTGTCCTTGTAAACCACCGCCATTAGTAAAATCGATTTCAAAGTCGAATTGGACTCTTTTATCCATTTTTATATCCACCTCTAGTTAGTTTTGTGTCGATATTATATATATTCTTATAAAGTAAAACAATGACTTTTTACAGCTATCCTAACTCAATTAAGGCATAATATTTCATAACCCACGATAAATGGCGATCCTCATCTATAAGAATCGCCATTTTCTAATTAATATTTTTACAAATGTAGCCTACATTATTTATGACAGTTTTTTCGCTGGTTTAGAAATATAACCTCTCAGTAAAATAGTCACCAAACTTAACACTAAGAACAATATTCCTCCCCAAACAATATATTCTATCCCAATGCCTGTAATGAATAAGCCTCCTACAGCAGTTCCAATACTTATTCCCCAGTTAGAGCCCGAGACGAATAATCCATTAGCAAACTCTGGTGCTTCTGGTGCAGCGGAAGTTATCCAATATTGGTTCAAATTATTTTGAATGGAGAACAAAATGCCGAATATAATCATAATTATTGCCATCGGAACTAGAAGCTCTCCTACAAAAAACCATACGATGAAAATTAATGCCATTACTATCGGAAAAATAATGGCTGTTTTGATTGCACTTTTAGTAAGAAAATTCCCAGCCAGAAGATTTCCAACGATACTTGCTGCACCGAATAAAAAGAGTACTAGGCTTAAAGTTTTCCCAGATACTTGTGTAACACTAGTCAAGTATTCAGAGGTAAAACTATTCGTTCCAGCAACTGCGGCGGTTAGAAAAATAATCGTAAAAATGCTTAACCATGTAACTGGTCTTTTCAATACGCTTAACTGCTTTCCGTAAGATGTTTTCCCTGCAACTGGCATAGAAGGTACTAAGAACAAAGTTAATAAAAATGCTACTGCATTTAAAGCAGCAGGAAACAGTAACGCCATTTCAATTGAAGCCATACTTGCAATAAATGTAGTGATAGGTACACCAAGCACCATACCTGCAGAAACTCCCATAACAATAATGGTTATTGCTTTCCGAGCTTCCTTTTCATCCCCTGCCGTAGCTGCAATTGTTAATGCCAATGAACAATAGATTGGATGAAAAAATGCAGGAATTATACGAGCGACTAATGCAATGTTAAAATTAGTTGCAAAAATAGAAAAAACAGTGCCGACTACAAATACTCCTAAAGAAATAAGCATTACCTTTTTACGATTAATACCTGAAAATAAAACTGGTAATACTGGACCTGTAATAGCAACAACAAGTGCAAACAGACTAACCAACAATCCGGCTCTTGTGACAGAAATTCCGTAATGCTCTGCCAGTAAAGGTAAAATACCGATTACACCCATCTCTGTGTTCAATACCCCAAATACTCCAAATGCTAAAATAAAAATAAGTAGTTTAGTATGTTTCTCCAAAATAGTACTCCCTTTTTAACAAAAAATTTCATTTGATATTTTTATAAATAAATTTTCGCTAACTAATATTAGCGGACCGGAAATGATTCCAGCTTATGGTTTAAAGCATATTTCATGTGAGCCTTCTATTTATACTTAGTTATAAATCATTTATATACTGGATATATTTTTAATCTTGTGGAATAGTTAAAACGATTTTCCCAAAGTTTTCTCCCTGTTCCATTTTGAATAATCCCTCTGGTAGCTGTTCCAACGAAAGAGTTTCTTCCAAAATAGGATGAATTTGGTGTTCTTCAACAAATTTAAGCATCTCAGCAAAGTCTTGGGGACTTCCCATTGTAGAACCTATCAGGGACATCTCCTTTACAGTCATACTTGGAAGGAATAAATTCGGTACTGCACCTCTCGTTGCACCAAAACTGACAATTCTACTACCAATTTTCCCAAGTGACACTAAGGTTGAAAACGAATCTCCACCAATACTGTCAATAGATAGGTCAATACCACCAGTTAATTTCTCTAATTTCTCCGACCAATCATCTGCTGTGTAGTTGACACCTCCCACCGCACCAAATTCTTTAGCCTTTTCTATCTTTTCTTCTTTGCTTGATGTTACGTAAACTTTTGCTCCTAATGCAGCTGCAAACTGAACAAGAAAAGTAGCTACGCCTCCGCCAACACCTGGGATAAGTACGGTTTCCCCCTTCTTCACTTTACCTTTCGTGATTAGAGCACGGTAGGCAGTTAAGCCAGCGAGTGGTAGTGCTGCTGCTTCTTCCCAAGATAAATGAGTAGGTTTTGCGTAAACATTTTCCACTTGTATCTTTACATATTGAGCGAATGTTCCGTCAGTTGGATTACCAAGAACTTGGAAGTCGGTACTTTTTTTATCTTTATCATTTCCCCAGTTTATTCCAGGGTTTATAATGACTTCGTCACCAATAAAGACATTTTGAACTTCGCCTCCAACCTCGACGACCTTTCCTGCACCGTCGGAACCAAGAATAGCTGGCAGTTTCATCCCTGGGTATTGCCCTTTTACAACCATAAGATCTCTTCGGTTAAGAGATGCCGCTTGTAATCGAACGATGACATCATTCGGACCCGGTTTTGGCTTTTCTATATCTTGTAACTTTAATTGACTTGGTTCCCCTGTTTCTCTTAACATTATTGCTTTCATATAAATCTATCCTTTCATGGCTAAGTCTTTCTCTATTTCAGAGAAAATTAAATTAAATTAAATATCAAATTTCCAATTGGCAAATTGCTTCACAATATTTGGATTGTTTTTGGAAGGAAATAGACTCGTATTTGTATCTAAAGTTGAAATTGCGTCCATATCGTCTTGGCTTAATTCAAAGTCAAAAATACGAAAGTTTTCGATAATTCGTTCCTTGTGAACAGACTTTGGAATCACAACAATTCCCCTTTGTGTTAACCACCTTAAAATTACTTGAGCAACAGACTTTTTATGCTTATTAGCTAATGTAACTAAAATTTCATTTTGAAAAATGTTATTTTTACCTTGAGCAAGCGGACCCCAAGACTCCATCTGGATATTGTATTCTTTCATAATTTTTTCACTTTCCAATTGGTGGTAAAATGGATGGGTTTCAATTTGGTTTACAACTGGAACAATATCGTTATGACAAATCAAATCTACTAAACGATCCATCTGGAAATTACTTACGCCTATTGCTTTAACTTTTCCTTGTGCATACAATTCCTCCATCGCACGCCAAGATCCGTATATATCCCCAAATGGCTGGTGAATCAAATATAAATCTATATAGTCCAATTGCAGCCTATCCAATGATTTTTCAAAAGCTATTTTTGCACGCTCAAAACCAGCATCCTGAACCCACAGTTTTGTTGTAACAAATATTTCCTCTCTAGGCACTCCACTGCGTATGATAGCTCTCCCGACCGCTTCTTCATTTTCATAAGCAGCTGCAGTATCAATTAGACGATAACCAGCAATAAGTGCATCGTAAACTGCTTGTTCACATTCTTCAGCATCTGGGATCTGCCAAACTCCAAATCCGAGTAAAGGCATTTCAACACCATTATTTAAAGTCACTTTTTGCATACTAAAACCTCCAAAAATAGTCTCTGATTTATTCAAAGTAAATCCTTTACTCTTGCATGTTTTATTGCGAAATTTTACTATCAGATTCTTTGAACAGCTTTAAATATAATTCCTTCGTGTTACACGAAGCCAAGAAAGAGATAGCATTTTTTAAATCGATTTAGGTATTTACAAGATTGGAAATCCTGAGTATCATTACATTACCAGCTTCGTGTTACTCGAAGTCAAGAAAAGATAGTATTTTTTATATTTATATAGGTATTTACAAGATTGGAATTCTGAGTATCATTACAATATCACCTTCGTGTTACACGAAGTCAATAATATAAATTAACCTAAATTTAAAGAAAAGGAGTTTTTTAATATATGTATACCGTAAAAGAAGTTGCTAAATTACTTGATATAACCTCCCACACTGTACGTTACTATACAGATAAGGGGTTAGTTCCTAATCTACAGCGAGATAAAAATAATAATCGCATCTTTAAGGATGATTCTATAAATTGGCTTAGAGGGGCAAAAAACTTAAAAAAGAGTGGAATGTCAGTTGATGATATAAAGAAATATGTTGAGCTCTGTTTGGAAGGTGATTCTACTATTCCGGAACGTTTTGAAATAATATTGAAGCAAAAAGAACTGGTTCTGAAGCAATTAGAAGAAGCAAAATTAATGGCCGAATATATTCTAAATAAAGAAAAGCACTACCGTAATATTATGAATCAGGTTATTCCAGATGATACGAACCCTGCCCTTTGGCATAATGGTAGATTGCCAAAGAATGACAGCCAATCTTGTCAACCTGTTAATGAGGCTAAGATTGCTGATTAGAAAGAATTATTTATAATATAAATTATCCATTAATAGTTAAAAGTCGATGTTCCTATGGAATATCGACTTTTTCTTTATGATGCCCATACACTATAAATCTCTCAATAAACAAACACTTATTCTTAAATTTAACATTTTATAAAGCTAAAGCAGCAGAAAAGAATAAATAAAGTGCCAACTAATTAGTGCAGGCTTGATGAATATATGAGATACAGGAATGTTTTTATCCTACATTTTTGTATTACAGGAATTCTGCTCTAATTGTACTAGAAAAGACGCTCCCTTTTATGAAAAGAATGCATTTTTTAGTACATATGCCTAGAAAAGAACTCGTTTATCAATTTATCTGTTGTAAGTATTGTGGCAAATTCTTCGTGCAATGTAGCTAGAGAGATATTATGAATAGCTTCTGCATCATAATATATCTCATTTTGGTCCTTTAAACCAAAGGCAGCTGTTGCATCTGAAATCAGGTATGTATCGAAACCTAAGTTACCACTCATTCTTATAGTTGTAGATACACAATGAGGTGTAGTTAAACCAGTAATTACAACTGTTTTTATTTCATTTTCTATTAAAATCTCTTCTAAATTTGTACCAATAAAGCTACTGTTTACTTTCTTATTTATTATTACTTCTTTATCAATAGGTTTAACGATTTCTTTAATAGCAAACCCCTCATTTTTATGATGAAATACTGAATTAGGATTATCAGATGTATGTTGTATATGTATTACTAACCATTCTTGTTCTCTCCATAATTTTAGTATCTTACTAATGTTTTCTTCTGCATTAAGGTTGTTACGTTCTCCCCATTTTTTATTATCGAAAGCTTTTTGCACATCGACTATAATTAAAGCTTTTTTCTTTTCCTCCATAAGATATCCTCCTATCATTAATTTTCACTACATTTTAAATCACTTTTGTTCATTTAACCTACCATGTTATGTAATAAGAAAAATATCATCGCTGCCTTTAGCACTTATTTCTGTTAGGTGATTTTCTTTAAAACTATTAAAATGAAAATTCCTTTTCAGATAGTCCCAAAATATCTGTATTATTAGGTAAATAACCGAGTAACCGCAGCATTGCTACAATTTGCCCCTTATGATGAAATTCATGTGTAATAGAATGACATAGTAATTGGTGTGGCGATTTTCTTATAACCCCACTGCCTACTTTCCAAGAAGGCTCTTTAACGATCAGTTCATTATTTCTATCAGCGAATTGATCGAAAACATTATCTACATATATATTTGCCTGCTGAAAATAATGTTGGATATTTTCCATTTTCATTTCCTTGATTGCTTCCTTTGATAATAATGGTGCATCCGTTTTGGCAAGCACAAAAGAACCTAACCAAGCATGATAACAACCCGCGACATGAACTAAGGAATCTCTTATATTTTGAAATCCAAATCCAAACTCTTTTGTAAAATCAGCTTCATTCAATTCTTTACACTGGTCTAGTAAAATCTGCCTTGTTTGTTTTACCCACTCATATTCCTGTTTGTCCATCTCACTATCCCCCACTTATAAAGATAATAACTGAATATTCTTCTTATTATACATAAATGAAGCTTTTCACTAAACACTAATTTTCCATTTCGTACCGACATAATGTGGAGTCTTTTACTACCGTAAATATCCTCCATTATTAATATCAAACGTTGCTCCTGTGTAATGCTTTGCTTTATCTGATAATAAAAAAACAACCGTTTCCGCCACATCTTCAGGTAGGACAGGGGTATTAATGAGTTGGTGACTTAAATATTCTTCTTTTCTCCAATCAGGTATTATCCCCATCATCGTTGTATTTACCATCGTAGGCGCAACAGCATTAACTCGAATATATGGTGAAAAATTCATGGCGCAGCTTTTAGTTAAACCAAGTATAGCTGCTTTCGAAAGTCCGTAAATCGCATCTGAACTGCCTTCCATCCCTGAAACTGAAGACATATTAATGATGACTCCCTTCCGTTTCTCTTCCAATAATTTTTTGCCAAACATTTGTGAAAAATAAATAAATCCCTTTACATTTATGTCTAAAACTTTATCCATTTCATCTGCTTGATAATCCAAAATATTTTTTGCTAAATAAATTCCAGCATTGTTAACTAAACAATCTACGTCAGAATGTTCTGCTTCGATGTAATCAAAAAATTTAGTAACAGCTTCATATTTACTGACATCTAATTGGTATGTATATAAAACATTACGATCATCCATTGCCAGTGATAAATTATTTAAAGAGTTGCCATTAATATCGCAAGCAATTACCGATGCACCCTCATTTAAACATCCTTTGACAATCTCCTTTCCAATTCCATAGCCTGCACCTGTTACTATAACTTTTCTTTTTTTGAGCATTTTTTATAACTCCTCTCTATATTGGTTTTTTTTGAAAATTTTATCTTCTTTAAATTATAAATGAAACAAATGGAAAAAGGTGGAGGAATTACTTTTGGGGAATTACTTTGTAACAATAATCGTAACATAACAAAGAACCCAGCATTATTCAGCTGGGTTCTTTAAATAACATTTCTTATTCTTGCTGTTTCCTCTACTCAAGCGTAGTGAGTGAAGCTATGGTCATAATGATTAGTACAAAGGAGACTGTGAACCATACGGTATTATTAGCTGTATTTTCTTCATACTTTATCTTCTTTAACAATGACACAAGATTTAAACAAAAAACAATACAATAAATGGGTAATAAGTAAAAGCTAAAAATAGCAAAAACTTCAATCAAAATAGTCACCTTTTTTCTTTCCTAAGTCAAAATAAAAGCGAATTAAACCAGCATCTCTACCACCATATAATAAAGCAATATTTAAGCTGTAGTTCCTTTTAATAATCGAACAGGCAGCCTTGTTTCTAAATGAATGTCTGTGAATTCTCCCTCTATTTCTTTCAATAAAATATCGATAGCTGTTTTCGCTATTAGATCGACTGGCTGCCTAATGGTTGTTAGTTCTGGTAATAATGTTTGAGCTGTCTCTGTCCCATCATAGCCGACTACCTTAATGTTTTTTCCTCGTTTTTTTGCTTCATTCCAAAATGCTGCCGCAAATAAATCATTAGTGGCAAATACACCATCTACTTCTGGATGGTCGTTAATAATTTCATTTATTATATGTATATAACTATTTTGAGCAAAAACCTCTGATATTTCATAAATAATTGGCGTCCTGCCCTGTTGCTCCATAAGATCTATATATGCTTTTCTTCTTAATCTGGCCGGCGTTTCCAGTTCTCCAATTCCATCCATTAGCACAATACAATTACAGTCATTTTCAATTAACAATTCTGTTGCGATTTTCCCACCTTCGTAATTATCAGAGCCGACAACTGGGATGGTTTCAGACAGATACCTATCTATAGCAACAACAGCTAAACCTTGCTTATGATAATCAAAAATACCGCGATTATGTGTGCCGACAATAATTCCATCCACCTGATTACGTAATAACATTTCCAAGTATTTTTCTTCTTTATCAATCTGATTTAAACTATTGCAAAGCAACACCTTATACCCTAACGTTGCACAAATGTTTTCTAAGTGAAAAGTCAGTTCTCCAAAGAAAGGGTTTGCCGTTGTCGGCAGTATCAAGCCAATTAAGTTAGACCGCTTGTTAAATAAAGACCGAGCAACATCATTTGGAAAATAATTAAGCTCATTCATCGCTTCTTGGACTTTTTCCCTAGTTTTATCACTTATGTACCCGCGGTTATTCAAAACACGCGAAACAGTAGTTGGCGAAACACCAGCCTTTTTCGCCACATCTTCAATTTTAGGCTTCATTTCTGTTCCTCCTAAAAAACCAATTAAGTATATTATAGTACAAAAGATTATCCGCTGTTTTACTGGATGAAAGATTTATAACATTTTAGGAAGAAAAAGTGCTCATCACGTTATTAACATTAGCCGTCACTTCCATTTTTAAGCTCTACTCTGAATTTTCTTGTTTGTATGTTTAATCAGCAAATCTTGGGTTAACAGACATTAAGATTACTTTTGTTTTAAAGTCAGAATTCAGTTATTTTCATTTTGTCTTTATTCTATAGATAAATGATGTAAAAAAACCGCAAACATTGTCATATCATGCGATTTCTCAGGAAATACAACATAAAATACGGAAAATATTTCTCAGCTTGTCGCTCCTTCATGATATGCCCCGAAATAGTGCATAATAAAAGCCCGAATCCGCATAAGAATTCGGGCTTTTCATTATTTTATTCTTCTGTAGCTAATTCCTCTTCTGCTTCTTCTAAATCATCAGGATAAACTGTCGTATCAAATACTTCTCCTGTTGCTTCGTCTTTAACATCGATATTTACCTTCATTTTATCCATGTCTTCTCCGTTAAAGAGGTTATACATCATACCCGTAATACCAATACCGATAATGGACCATGAATCCATGCTGTTCTCATAGGCTGCTTTATCTACCGTTAAAGTGAACTTAGAGAACGAGTTATTGTAAGTAATATCTTTCACAGATGGGAAAGTGCCGTCTGTTTTTATTTCATCTAATGATTTTTCGGCATTTGTTTTAATGTCTTTCATCATTTTTTTATGCTCTGATTTAGACATTTTATACGTTAAAGAACCATCCTCGTTTTTTGTTACCTCAATACCTTCTGCTTCCGCTTCTTTAATGGTATTATCAATGTCCTCGCCTTCAACAAAAGATGCTGGCATTGTAATTTCCACATTTAGCAGACCTTTGTCTACAGCAAAATCCTCTGTTTCTTCTGATTCCTTCTTGTCACTTGAAGTCTTGCTTGCTTCTTTGTCAGCTCCACAAGCAGCAAGTGCAAGTACCGTAATGGCTAAAAATAACAAAAACCCAAATTTTTTCATGTAAGAATCCCCCTACTGTACTATATATTGTATTTACGTACCTTAGTACAATACCATATAATAGGAGGTCATTTCTAGCAATCTCTAATAATCGAATTATTCTAAACTCTATTCCTTACCGACATATATGTAATTATCAAAGGATAATAATGACATTTCAGCCCCATTTTTTTCGTAAATCTTCATCGCCCCCTCCTGTGCTATTTGACGCTCGTAATTCTTCCTTTTCTTGTCTGAAAAAAAGATGATAGTTTCACGGCTCTCTCTCCTAGTTTTATTTGGAGATTAGACGGAATAATTTACAAAAAGTTACAATCCTAGTTATAATAAAGGAATCTTTTTCTTTTAAATTCCGCCCCAATTATTCGCTTTTAAAATACTTGAGTACCTCATTTAATACCTTCACTAACCCCTGTTATTTCCTTATATTAAAATAATAATTATATTGGGTTACTATGAATTCAGATTAAGATGTATATTACAGTCTCTAATTAATAAAAACGGGTGCCTAGTGCTTAGGCAACCCGTTTTTCTGTGTCTTATTCTTACTCTTTTATACTATCAAGCTTCGTACTAACTTCCTCTTTAGCCGCCTGATTTCCATAATGCGGTCTTACTCGTTTAATAAACAATGCGAGTATTAGTGCAAGCACTGCAATCCATGTAGAAACAATAAAGGTAAAGTTAATTCCATGTATCATTGCTTCATTCATGATTTGTTGTTGAATTTCCGTTGCCGACTGTGCTGTACTTGCATCCATATTTGCCATTGCATTGGCAGCTAATTCCTCTGCTTCTGCTTTCGTTCTATTTTGCATAACGGTAATTAATAACGCTGACCCAATTGCACCTGATACTTGTTGTAAAGTGTTGTTCAATGCTGTTCCGTGTGGATTGTTAATCGGCGGCAATTGATTTAATCCGTTTGTCATTACTGGCATCATAACCATGGACATTCCGAACATACGCAAGGTGTACAATAAGACAAGTGTGGAATATGCAGTATTCATGCCAATCTTGCTGAAGTAATAAGACGTTATAACTGTAATTGTTAAGCCAATTACGGCTAGTATTCTTGCTCCGTACTTATCAAAGAGTTTCCCTGTTATCGGCGACATTATTCCCATTACAATCGCTCCAGGAAGCATTAACAAGCCTGAATCCATTGGAGAAATGCCGCGGATGGTCTGCACATAGATTGGCAGCAGGATCATAGATGAAAACATTGCGACTGAAATAACAATGGAAATGACTGACGACAATGCAAACATAGGATACTTATAGATACGAAACTCAAGCATCGGCTCATCCATGCGCAGCTGGCGCAGGATAAAAGTAAGCAATGCAACTGTACCAATAATAATCGTTCCATATACGTATGGGCTATCCCAGCCCTTCTCTCCTGCAGAACTAAAGCCATACAGCAACCCACCGAAGCCAATGCTCGATAAAACTAATGAGAATATATCAAGCTTAATATCTCGTTGGGCCGTTACATCTTTTAATTTAATAAAGGCAAAAACTAAAGTTAAAACTGCAATTGGCAGAACAATATCAAATAACATTCTCCAGCTGTAATGCTCAATCAGCCAGCCTGAGAGCGTTGGCCCAATTGCTGGAGCTGTAATCATCACCAGACCAAACATCCCCATTGCTGCCCCTCTTTTTTCAACTGGAAATGCTGTAAGCATCACATTCATTAATAACGGCATCATGATCGCTGATCCTGCTGCCTGAATCATGCGCGCTCCTAGTAACACACTGAATGCTGGAGCAATGCTTGCTAAGAGCGTTCCTAAAGTAAATAATAACATGGCTGTTAAGAATAATTTTTTATCAGAAAAACGCTGAATGAAGAACGCACTAGCTGGTATTAATATCCCATTAATGAGCATATAACCTGTAGACAGCCATTGTACTGCAGTCGCATTGACGTCGAATTCCTCCATAATTGCTGGAAGAGCAACGTTAAGCAAGGTTTCATTTAATATCGCTACAAAGGCGCCGATAAATAAAATCGCAATCATGCCATATGGAGGTGAATTAGTTTCCTTTGTCATGTGGAATCAGTCCTTCTTTCTTATTTAATTTATCCTTCAAATCTGTAAAGCTCCCCTCTTCCCCTCCGTTTCAATAATTCCTTTGTTTCTGTTTTAAATAATTGAATTTACAACAAAAACACTCCTTTTAAATTTTTTTCAAAAAAGGATTGACGAAAGCATGGTATACATCGTATAATTAAGATAGGGATAATATACGATAATAACTAAATATAAAATGCATACCTATGTAAATTTACCATATCTAGTAACTCTTTTCAATGGTAAATTACATATTTTTTTATGTAATTTTTTATTAGAAGTGCGTTCATTGAACGCACTTCTATTTTTTTGCGGCAGGCTGTTTATTCTTTACTATAAACGGAATAATTAGCATGCAGCTGTCCATCTTGTCCAAGTATTCGCTGTGTAACGAACATTTGTGTTTTATCTGCTGATAATGATCTCGTTGCCTCGTTAAGGATGTTTCTATCTTTATATGCAGCAGAGATGAATTTTCCATCTGCAGTTATTTCATACTTAACAAAATCGACTCCTTGACCTTTAAAAGGATGCTTTTCCCCGTCAGGAATCCCGGAAAATTCCACTTGATATGTTTGTTCATTTTGTTCCTCCCAGCTGACGTGAAATAGCACTTTCTCGCCAACTAACTTGATACTATACGTGCCTGAAGCAGGCGGACTGCCTAATGAATAATTAGATTCTTCCCTTAACAACTTCCATGTTCCGCAAAAGTCTTGAACAGCATTTCCTAGACTTTGTTTCATAATATCCGTTGCTCCATTTCTGTTATTTTGCCAATCTGTGATATACAGCCATCATATCTCGCTTATTTAATTCTCGAATGCGGTTGAATATTGGAATTTCTTTGACTTCCTCTGCAGCGCCTTCTGTAACCACATCGCTTACCGTACCAGTCAGCCATGTTTGTACTTTTACACCTTCAACTAATTCCTCTAATCCCTCTTCATTGATCCCGCTCGCATGACAGCTGATACACGGCACCGATAATTTCATGACACCATCATGAAGATTATCTTCCGAGATAACCTTTTTGCCTTTGCAGAAAGGACATGGATGACTTGCTTTTATTTTATTAATTTGGGTTACAATTTTTTTATATCCGAATGCTTCATATACATAGGTTAGCTTTTTGTATTTCCCATTCGTGAAATATTTATCAATAATACTTTCTCTCGTTTCATCAATACCAGTAAAATCACAGATTGTCAGCTCGTTTTTACTGCTTAAGTTTTTGATATTGTCTTTAATACTGCTCCAGAACGGCAACACATTTTGCAAAACAATTTCATAGCCTACAAAGCTTGCTAATTCAAGTTCCAGCATTTTAAGGGCTGCTTGTGTTTTTCGAGGCAGCAAGGAAACATCCTGCGTCAGTGGCATGTCTTTGCCGACGATTGCTTTAAGTTTCTCTAAAACTGGTAATGAGCCGACGATATTAATAATCTTTGTAATAGGAAGTTGAATTAACTCCCGGATATCGACGTCACTAAACAACAGCTTTTTCTCGTGATTTAATATAGTGCCATTACAAATTGGGCAAGGTATCATTTCTTTTGATTGCTTCATCTGTTCTTTAATGATGGATTTTGACACAACCATATAACGGCCAAGTATAAAGTTGAAGCCTTCCCATTTCTTTGAAGACTTTGTCGCTTTATCATAAAATGACTTGTCCCAATAGCCATATAAGAAGGTATGTTTTTCTGCTTCTGTTAACTCGTTATAGCTCTTACTCAAATCATGACCTAATTCATTTTTTATTTCCTCGAAAAGAAATTGTATTTTTGCATGTTGATAATATTTCAGCACTTCCATCACATCAGGATGTAATAAGCCGTCCCAAAATGGAACTGTTTTATCTTGAATCACTAACTCAAAATCAAATTTTTCCATTTCTCTGCGCCCGGAACAGCTTGGACAGTGATTAGCTTGACTATAAAAATCAAAGCTTTTTGTATCTTTATTAGCTGGATGAGCAGATACGATATGATTAATTATTCCGCCTATTTCAAAAAGAAAACTGTATTGGCTATATAAGTGCCTCTCTAAATCAATAGCGATGACTGGTGCAATTTTATCAGATTCATATTCGCCGTAAATCAATCGTGCCATAGAAGAAAGACTCTTTAGAATGCCGCCTTTATAGACGTTTTCAGCTTGTTTAAAATAACTGATATGATTTTCCGTTAAATAATTTATTCCCTTTACTGAATCTAATTGGGATGATATATGTATCGATTCATCATTCTTCTCAGTATTTTTTTGGCTGAAATATTCATCATGACTGACCACATCAAGATGCAGCACAGGTTCGGACTGTCTTTTTCCAAAATCTACAATAAAATCAGAGCTTTCAAGCATATAAGCATTATGTTCAATCATTATGATGGAGACTGTTTGATCTTCCAAAATAATTCTTACACTATCAATGAATTGATTTAAGATATTTTGTGATAACCCTTTAGAAGGCTCATCAAATATAAATAGTGTATGCGGATTTCTGGTGTTGGCAAACAGCTCTGAAACTAAGTGAACACATTGAAATTCACCTGTTGACAGTGTCTGTGTTTTTCGTTCCAATGTTAAATATCCGAGCCCAAGCTTAATCAATAAACTTAGCCGTTTATGGACAATGTCTTCTTTTGGAAGCTCTTCAACAATATCTTCAATTGAGCGCTGAAAAACATCTTCTATTTCGCTGCTATATTTTGATAGCTTCCTTTTTATATCAAGAAATGTCGCTATGGTTGACCTGCTCGTGATGGACTGATTCCGGTCCTGACCTACCATTACGAGTTTGTCTTTTGGGTATCGCTTCAGAAAATCCCTTGCAATACACTCATTTACTAAAGTTGATTTACCGCAGCCAGATTCACCTGTAAAGGTTACAAGTCTATTTTTTGGAATCTCGATTTCCGCCATTTGAATATTGCGGCAATACAAATCGTAAAATGGATAGAATTCAGTTGGAGTTTCCTCATTCCGTTCCCAAAGTATGGCTTGCGGACGCGGAGATTCTTTCACTAGCTTTCCTCCGTATTTACCGCTGCCTGGCCCAAAGAACAATTGCTTATCTGCTGCATTTAATACACTATCTGAATGATCTATCAGCCAAATTTGGTTTTTACAGCCTAATTGTTGAACCTGTTCTAATATTTTTAATAGCGTGTCATGATCAAGACCAACCGATATTTCATCAATAATAATCACCGTATTGCTGCTGGCAGACATAAATTCTGCCAAATATAGACGGGTTAGTTCTCCGCCCGATAAGGTGCCCATTATCCGGTTTAATGTTAAGTAACCTATATTCATATTGATAATATTGCGAAGAACAAGCTGTCTTTCTTCACTAATATTTAATTCCTTCGCCAAGGAATAGATCGTTTCAACACTTAAATTATTCACATCAGAAATGCTGTGAGGATGATTTCTAAGCTTTAGCAGATGTTGCTCTACATCTTCACTATAACGCTTGCCATCGCACTTTTTACATGCAACATTTTTTGTCGTTCCCCGCCCTTTGCATGCAGGGCACCATCCTAACGCATTATTAAAAGAAAATACCTCTGGTGACAGATGTAATATTTCTCCAAACTTATTTCGTATCTCTTTAAAAACACCAGTATGTGTGCCAATAGTAGAGCGTGGATTGGAAGAAATCGAGGATTTTCCAAGAAAAAGCACTAACGGCATATTCTCCATATTAATAGCGCTAAAATTGGTTTCCATAATATCTGCAAATAAATATTGGTATTCCGCTTTAGGCAATAGAGAAACAAGCCGTTTTTTTGATTCCTCCCCTATTGTTTGACAAAAGGTAGTTTTTCCAGATCCGGATAAGCCTGCAATTCCGAGCGACCGATCCTCTGGCAAGATTGCATCTAAACGGTTAATATTGTTGGCAATTAACTGATTGATTTTAATCGTTATTCTCTCCTTACATTCTAATTAGCATCTGACATATTTACGTTTAAATCCCAGTTTTCCTCTATCCACTTCTTTTTGAATATTTTCATAAGCATGTAAGAAGCTACTTTTTTTATTAGCTCGTTTCATTTCGACAATACCTATTTGTTTTGCTGTTTCAACTGCCTTTTCATGTAGCGGCAAATAAGAAACACCAACAGTATATATAAAATTATTCATAGCAGATTTTGTTCGTTCAGGCGATTCTGCAATTGTTTCTTTAATATTTTCTAGCATGCTTGAAATCTTGCTCTCGGAAAACTCGGTGTCTTTGCGATTTCCTAGCATCCAGCAATAACAGCTCCAGCCTGCAGACATCTTCAATTCGTCTCCGCTTGCAATCCATTTATCAGCAACCTCTTGGGCAATATCAGACTCAGATAATGTTACCGCTACCACATAATCGGACAGCATATAAAAGTAAGCACCATCTATCCACCGATCGTAATCCGATTCTGTCATGCCTTTTGGGTCTGCAATAATGCCTGCGAAATACATTGCATCATAGTTCCCAGTTGCATATAGCTCTTCTGCCAATAATTGATTAATTTTAATTTTTTTAGCGATTGGTTTCATAGCACCTGTAGCCACACCAAATAAAGGCTCATGAGCACCATTGGACATGTAAATCTTTTTTGTGCGTTCCTTGCCAAGTGCTTCAAGCTCACTCATTACCGTTTGAAAATCCATTGTCTTCTTCCTCTCCTAGTTAAGCTCTTTCATATCTTCCATTTTACCATTATTTTTTTGCCTGTATTCTCCTACTTTTGATATAGATGAAATAAAACAGAGCTGTCCGAAACAGCTCTGAATCATCTACTAGTATTTTGCTACAACAGGAATCCAAATCTCCGTTTTAACAGCTGGTGAAGTTAAATCTTTATTTTTAATGGACAGAATCTCAGGACCTTCTACTGCTTCATAGTTAGAAGACGGAAACCATTCTGAGTATATTCTTCCCCATGTTGCTTGCAGTGTACTTGGGAATGGGCCGATAGATTCAAAAACCGCCCAAGTCAAAGCTGGCACTTCAAGTTTAGAAAAGTGTTCCGGACAGCTTTCCGTTGTAGCTACACCAATATATTGATCAAGCTCCCCTTTTTCCTCCATCCGCCCTTCTGAAAAGTTAAGAGATGCTTGTATCATTCCTTTAGGCTCTAAATTGGACAGCTGCTGCAATTGTGCTATTTTCTCCATCGTTAATGACTGCCACATCGCTGTTATTTCTGGATTCTCTCCTTCAAATATTATTGGAACTCTTTTCATAATACCAACTATTTGAAAGGGGTCTTTCTGTTCTATACGGTAATTCATTTCATTACCTCCTCTAATAGATAATTCGAAGGTCATGTGCGGATACGCTTTTAACTGAATACTTTTGCGTTTTACTTCTGATGGGGTAACACCATGCAGCTGTTGAAAAGCTCTAGTAAATGCATCAGGCGAATTGTACCCATATTTTAGAGCTGCATCAATTATTTTTATGCTGCTATTAGTTAGTTCAAGTGCTGCTAAACTAAGACGTCTGCGGCGGATATATTCTGAAAGAGAAATCCCAGCCAAAAAGGAAAACATCCTTTTAAAATGATACTCTGAACAATGTGCTAACCTTGCTACCACTTTAAAGTCTATTTCGTTCGTTAAATTCTCCTCAATATATTTCATTGCATCATTCATGTTTTTTAGCGAATCCATTTTACGACCTCCTCAACCAAATAATAGCTGAAATGATTGCCAGCAACCCGACATTTTGTGCACGATTATGCAGGGTTAAAAAAACCTTCCAATCGAAATATAAGTGGAAGGTTTCATTTTTAATTTACTTGTCGTTTAAGCCTTTGCCGTCAAGAATATGCTGTACATATTTGTCTACTCTAGCGGCTCGAGTTTTTGCTTGTTTTGCTTGTGAAAAATGTAATAAATATGCTCTTTGTCTTCCAGGTGTCAATCCTTCGAATGCAGACTTTAATGCTGGGATTTCTGCAAATTTTATCTGCAGCTCTTCAGGCATGGAGTATTCTTCATTCTTCTTTAATTCAACCTCTAAGCCGGCCTCTTCTACTGCAATAGCTTCTTTAATATAGGCTTTTAAGACTGATTCCATGTCTATTATTTGCTGAACATTAGTAAACCGGATTTGCCGGGCTGCTTGTACATTCTCTGTTTGCTGAACAAGAATACCTTGTGGGTCTTTTATTAATGCGCCTTTATGAAACAGAAGAGCAACATACTCTTTGAAACCATGGATTAATACGACGTTCTTATCATTAAGTGTATAACAAGGATGCATCCACTTAAAATCCTCTGTAAGCTCACAGTCAAGAATGATATTACGTAATATTCTATACTCCTCTTGCCATGTTTTTGCTTTATTCAAAAATTCATCGACCTTAGGATTAGTTTTATAATTTGACATGAAAAAATACTCCTTTTCGCGTTTCGTTTACCTGACAATTATGTATGTGGTTCTATTATAATCGATTATTATATGTTTTAATATGTGCTATTTGTGTTAAACAGCCTGAGACTGCGACGTAAAAAATCCAGCAACTAAAATAGTGCTGGATTTTTTACAATACAGTCATTATTTTTTTACACCATCAGGATAATTCTTCGCATGATATTTATCTCCTAAATGAGTGAAATCATCAACCGTTTTGCGCAACTCATTCATAAGTGTATACTTTACGTCATGCATCGTTTTATAAAAGGCATACTCTTCACAGCCCTCATGCTTAATTCCTGCTAAGGCGTTTGATGATACGATTCTCCGATGTTCATCAATTAATTTATCAAGTGCTTCAAACACATGCTGCGTGTATTTTGCTACATTCTTATGCTCCATTTTTAATTGATCCTGCAGTTGTTGAATTTGTTTGTCCATTTCGACCCTCATTTCTTTGTTCTAATCATAAACAAACTTTTATTAATATGTTTTCAAAAAATAGACTGTATCATGACTTGTAAAATTTACATCTTTAAAAAAACAGTTCCCAGTAAATTATAAGAGTAAACATTTTGCCTGCTCCGATTAGTCTTTGCTTCTGTACCAGTATTGGTACACTTCTTTAAAGCCGATTTTGGAATAAAGCTTTAAAGCAGGTTCATTATTTAACATTACTTGCAGATAAGCATATTGCGCTCCATTATCCTTGCCCCAGTCCAGGATATTTTGAATTAGCACTGTCCCATACCCTTTATTACGACAGTTGCTGGCTGTGACGATATCAAATAATCCGATATATCCTCTTTCTAATACACACATCCCACATGCAAGTATTTCACCACTATCGTTCTTCAGCAGAAAATAGGCAGTTTTCACCACAATGTTTTTTAGCATTTTCGCTAATGTTACTTGATTACTCCCACTAATATGATTGAGGTGGCAATAGTAATTAAACCAATGTTCTTCGAAAGTTTGATAAAATTCAGCCTTATGTACTACTGCAATATTTACATCTTCTAAAGGCAATACTTGAACAGCGGTTAACCCAGCTTGAATATAGCCATTTTTCGCTAAATTCTCATCCAAGTTTTCCGGTAAAGCTTGCTTCGTCATTTTAAAAATTGGCTTTAAATTTCTGTTACGATAGGTTTGTTCGATAGTACTAATTTTATTAGCAACCTCTTGATAGGAAGAATATATCGGATTGACGGAATTTGCTCTGTTGGTATAGCCATCAGCAAAACGCAATACCCATCCATCATACATATTTGTTTGTAAAGCAGGTAAGGCGTTCATGGACAGTTCCTCTATAATTTGAATCCAGTTTGTTCTCGACATTTTACCCCTCCTGTTTAATTGAATAAAAATACCTATTAACTAATAATTATACAAAATTACACAAATTCCTTCTTCCCTAACATGATATTTTTTTCATAGCAAAAAGAAGCATGAAAACTTCTTCATGCTTCTAAATAGTATTTAAAAACGATTGAATAAATGGTATACCTGCACCTAAAAGCACGCCATTTTCTGGAGAACGGCTTATATAAATAAAAGGATCATTGCTTGGAAATGCTGTCTTTTCATTTACTTTTTCATGAAGAATATTAATATCCTCTTCTCTTAAGTATGAAGTAATATGGCCACCCAAAATGAATTCTCTATTCAATACAAGGTGGATATTATTAATGGAAATGGCTAAATAATTAAGGAATTCATTCCATCTCGCAACATAAACTGGAGAATTGTTTCGCAGTTGTTCAAAAAATGACTCTAACGATTCGTCTTCTGTTAGAAGTGCATAGACAGAACTGTATGTTTCCATGCAGCCTTTCTTACCGCAATAGCACGGGGGCCCGTTTGGATTTACTGTCATATGTTCAACCGTTCCGCTATGCCCTTCTTTCCCCATGTAAATCTGCCTGTCGATTATAACCGCTCCGCCAAGATGGGGACCAATCGAGAGGTAGACAGCATCATCCATATCATTTCTTACCCAAAGCTCTGTTGTTGCTGCACATTTGGCATCATGTAAAAACATGCAGCGATATGGCAGATGCTGTGAAAACACCTCAATATCTAAGCCTGTAGAAATTAATATTTTTCCATAGGTTATTTTTTTGCCGTCATTCGATGTTAACCCTTGTACAGCAAAGCCAATTCCGAGAACCTGCTCTTCTTTCACTTGTAAGGCATCAATAAAGGCTAGAACTTCTTGACTTAACTTTTTGTAATAGTAATCCTCATTAGCATATCCCAAGGATAACCGTTTTTGCTGAAATGCTTTTCCAAGCAAATCAACTGCCAGTAATTGTACAGTAGATTTTTGGATTTCCACTCCAATGCTGATTCGGGCCTGTGGGCAGATAGCATAAGCAGCTGCTCGTCTTCCCACTGAAGATTCAAACTGCCCACTCTTCTCAATTAACCCTTCTTGCTCCAAACGGACTAAATTTTGCGTTACTGTCGGCAAGCTTAAATGCAGCTGGTTAGCAATTTCTTGTTTGGAAAGCTTCCCATTTTGATAGATGAGATGATAGATAGCCGAATAATTGCTTTTTTTTATATCTTTAAATGTGATGTTATTTTCCATGAAAATACCTCATTTGATAAACCAATTTTATAAAAATACTTATCTTAACTCCTTTAAATATAACATACGAGCATATCCAATTACAGCTTTGTCAAAAAGCGTCTGACAATTTTTACTTTTAAATAGATTGACTATTATCAAAAGACGTTTTATTATGTAAATGTATTTTATAAAACTATTTTACAAAATAACTTAACGAAAAGGAATGATAAATATGGGCATTATTGAAAAAATGAGACTGGATGGAAAAAAGATTTTCGTTACAGGCGGTGCTAGAGGGATTGGAAAGAGTGTCGCAACCGCTTTCGCTGAAGCTGGCGCAGATATCGCTATTGTAGATTTAGATATTGAAGAAGCGGTCAAGACTGCAAAAGAATTAGAAGCAAACAATGGGATTAAATCCGTTGCTATTAAAGCAGATGTTACTAACCCACAGGATGTAAACGCTATGATTGATACTGTGCTTGAACATTTTGGCCGTTTAGATGTTGCCTTTTGCAATGCCGGCATCTGCATGAATATCCCTGCTGAAGATATGACCTTTGAACAGTGGAAAAAAGTAGTCGACATTAATCTTACTGGTGTATTTCTAACCGCCCAAGCTGCTGGAAAAGTCATGTTAAAACAAGGCGGCGGGTCTATTATTAATACAGCTTCCATGTCAGGTCATATTGTTAATGTTCCACAACCGCAATGCTCTTACAATGCTTCAAAGGCAGGAGTTATTCAATTAACTAAATCATTGGCAGTAGAATGGGCAACAAGAAATGTGCGCGTTAATTCCATCAGCCCAGGATATATCGGCACAGAGCTTACCTTGAATTCGCCAAGCTTACAGCCATTAATTGCTCAATGGAATGAAATGGCACCGCTTAAACGGATGGGAAGACCGGATGAATTACAATCTATCTGTGTTTATCTTGCTGGCGATACGAGCAGCTTTACAACAGGATCTGACTTTGTCATCGATGGTGCATTCACTGCTATTTAATAGATTCATAGGAGGTCATCATAATGAACTACTTACTCGGTACAGACATCGGAACATCTGGTACGAAAACCATTTTAATGGACACAGAAGGAAACTTGCTTGCTCAAGATCTCCAAGAATATGATGTGTTAACACCAAAGCCTTTATGGGCTGAACAGTGGCCTGATGTTTGGCTTGATGCTGCAAAAGCTTCTATCAGCAACACGGTTGAAAAAGCAGGTATTCATCCTGAAGACATTCGCGGACTTGCTATTAGCGGACTGTACGGCGGATCAGGCATTCCACTAGATGAGCATATGGAGCCTGTAAGACCTTGTATGATTTGGATGGACCGCAGAGCTTCTGTCGAAACGCAATGGGTGTTAGATACTATCGGGGAAGAAAAGCTGCTGGAAATTACCCATAATGGCGCCGATCCTTACTACGGCTACACGAAAATATTATGGATGAAAAATCACGAACCGGAAAACTGGAAAAAAACGAAGCTGTTCTTGCCTCCGAATGATTATGTTATTTATAAACTGACTGGAGAAGTGGCGATTGATTATTCTTCAGCTGGTAATATTGGCGGGATTTTTGATATGAATAACCGTACTTGGTCAAAGGAATTGCTCGATGCAATGGGAATCCCATATTCCATGATGCCAGAAAAAATCGTTGAATCAACAGACATCATCGGCGGGTTAACAAAAGAAGCAGCTGCAGAGTTAGGACTTTCAGAAGGAATGCCTGTTATCGCCAGCGGGATTGACTGTGGTGCAGCTAATATTGGCCTTGGTGTGTTTGAATCTGGCAAATATGCAGCAGCTATTGGCACGTCCATGTGCGCCGCATTGATTTCTGATCAGCCAGTGAAAGGAAAAGACTTAATTGTTTGGCCGTATTTATTCGATGCTAAAAGACTATCATACTATTTTGCTGGTGGAGCTACTGCAGGAGCAATCGTAAAGTGGTTTAGACAAACGCTATGTCAATTTGAATTAGAAGCAGAAAAAGCAGGCGGGAAAAATGCTTATGATGTATTAAATGAACAGGCTGCCAATATACCTGCTGGCAGTGAAGGATTAGTTGTTCTTCCCTACTTTATGGGCGAAAGAAGTCCTGTCTGGGATTCAGATGCGAAAGGCACCATTGTCGGTTTATCTTTAGCACATACGAAAGCACATATATATCGCGCCTTTTTGGAAGCGGTTGCCTACAGTTTAAGAGATGCCATTGAAGCAACAGGCGAAAATGTAGGTGAATCAATCTTGCTTGCAGGGGGTGTTACTAAATCAAAATTATGGAGACAAATTTTTGCTGATGTGACGGGCTATCCAGTTGTATGTCCTATTCACGATGTCGAAGCAAATATGGGGGATGTAATGCTGGCTGGAATTGGTACTGGTTTGCTTTCCTTTGAAGATGTGAAAAAATGGCAGGTTCTTGATGAGAAGATTATGCCAATTGAAGACAATCACAAGAAATATAATGACTATTACAAAGTTTATAAATCTATTTACCAAAACTTAAAAACAGATATGAAAACGTTGACAAAATTATCAGCAGCTACAGTATGAATTTAGCAGCAGTAAAAAGGAGTTGTGATAAATATGGATAAATGGAGAAAAAGAATTGGATACGGGGCGGGCGATTTTGCCTGCAACCTCGTATTTAGTACAATGGCATCCTACCTCCTTTTCTTTTATACAGATGTTTTCGGAATTTCGGCAGCGGTTGCAGGTACTTTAATGTTAGTAACGAAAATCATCGATGCTTTTGCTGATACTGGCATGGGATTATTGGTGGACAGAACGAAAACCAGATGGGGTCAAGGGAGACCTTACTTCATTATTGGGGCACTTCCTTTTGCTGTGTTTACTATTATGACCTTCATCGTTCCTGATTTCAGCATGTCAGGCAAAATTCTTTGGGCGTATATCACTTATTGCTTGTTGAACATTGCTTATACCGTCGTAAATATTCCATTAAACACGATTGTACCTCGGTTAACTTCCGATAATCATGAGCGCAACTGGTTAGTATCAACTAGAATGATCTGCGCATTGCTTGGGACTGCATTAGTAATGACCATCACCACACCGATGGTAAATTTATTCGGTCAAGGAGATGACCAAAAAGGTTATTTAGTTACAATGACTATATATGGCATTGTCGCTGTGCTTGTCTTTGTGTTCACCTTTATGAATACAAAGGAAGTTGTGCCGCCGACCGTCCAGCCTGGCAAGTCCTCCTTTAAAGAGGATTTCAAAGGATTAACAGCCCCTGCTGCTATATTTTTTATATTAAACTTTCTCTACTTTAGTCTATATGTTATCCGAAATACGACTGTTATCTACTATTTCACCTATAATCTTGGCAGAACCGATTGGCTCACATTTGTAGGGATATTCGGAATTCTTTCCGGATTGCCAATCCTGCTATTATTGCCTTGGCTCCAAAAAAAGATGGCAAAGAAAAATGTTTTGCTTTTAAGCACCTTAATTTATATTGTTGGAGATTTAGTCCTTTACTTTGGAAAAACATCCCCTGCCATGCTGATTGCCGGCTTAACGATAACTGGTCTTGGCATTTACGGCATCTTTGGGACAACATTTGCGATACAGCCGGACGTTATTGATTATTCCGAGTACAAAAATAATCGCAGTATTTCTGGAATGATTGCCGCATTCCAAGGTTTTTTTGTAAAAGTCAGCTTAGGTCTTGGCAGCGCCCTTGTAGGAGTTTTCCTTAAAATCGGTGGATATGTACCTAATGCAACACAAACTGAAAGCGCTTTAAAATATATTGAAATCAGCTTTATCTGGGTTCCGCTTATTATTTGTGTGCTGATTGGCATAACGATTGTTTTCTATAAGTTAGATGACAAACGGACCGAAATGGATATTGAACTCGAACGAAGACGTGCAAAGATTAACAAAAATACCGAGCAGGATGCTTTAAACGAAGCACATTAAGTGTTAAGAGGATAGCGGATACCGCTATCCTCTTATCTTCAATGAAAGCCTTTCATATAAAACTCAATTGCTGTTACTTCTTCGTTTTGAAGTCTTTCACGATTGCTTGATAATAAAGTTTTTAATGCATTCATTTGCTCTGATGATGGTGTCACAAAGCTGCGATTAAAATGATTAATCCACTTCAAAAGAGCAGACTTACCTAATCTGGAAACTTCTCTGTTTTCACATTGAACATAAAAACTTATACTATAAAAAATTGCTTCCCATTTGGATAAAGAACATAATAAAATGGCTATATTATATTTAGTATGTTCATAGCTTGCTTCCTTATAAATATCATATAAGTAATCCTTTATATCTTCGTAATAATGCTGTGCTATTGCCTTTCGTGCAGCCTTGGATATGCCTATCATTTCCGATTGCAGAAGCTGAATAAATTCTTGCTTATACTTTGCTCCATCTAACTTCGATATAGCATGGATAGCAGCTTTTGTGATGGAAATACGGCTGTGATACAAGTACGGCTGTATTAGCTGTGCTTGTTCTTTACTGCCTGTCTCCCCTATTCCTAATAAGCTTTCACGAATATACTGGTTAGCATTCAACATACCCATATAAAAGCTGCTGAAATCTATGGATGTTTTTTGCTTCTTTAATAAAAATCTAGCAAAATAGCGAATAGTACTGCTTTTGTCTAAAAGTGCCGCTTCCAATTCCCTGCCACTTATTTCTGGAAAGTAGGAGTGAAATACCTCCAATCCCTTTAAACGAATCGAAGGAAACTTATCTCTTTTAAAAATGGAGTAATGCTCTTTAAATTCATGAGCTTTGAGACTACTTACTAATTCATTAAACAAACTTTGCCGCACAAGAGGGTCCTTTTCCTTTTTATATAGGTTTACTAGTAATTCCTTATCATATAGATTTGCGTGCATGATCATTTGATAACAAAAATACCGGACGTTCCTATCCTTTGCGCTTGTCCCCTCTTTCAGAAATGGCAATGATTCTGGCTGTGATAAAACTTGAGCAACTTGTTGAAAAAGATGCTCTTTCTTAAGTTGCCACTTAAAAACAAGAGGAAGACTTGAGACAATTTCAGCCATATACTTATCATTTAAGCGACGCTCCACATATTTATCAGCTGCTCCCCTCACTGCTGCAACCCAATCCTTACATCTCAAAAGTAAAAATGGCCACTCTTTACCTGAAGTGTATTGATTTAATAGAATTAAAGCTTTTTCACGGAAATAGCCATTTGGGTGAAAGCTGCACAACCCTAAAATAATCACTCTCTGTTCTTCCGGCATATTTGGCAATAATAAATTCTCCGGGTTTTCCTTACTCCAATCCATGGACCAGTCTAATGAAGTTCGTTCTCGAAACAAGGCATCAAGTTTTGCCAATTCAAGGATGGTTAAGCACGCAGCATGTTTAGTAAGCATACTAGCTGTTCTTCTTTTCAACACATCAGAACGTGTTAACAATAAGGGAAAAATAGCGGGAATTCTTGTTAGCTCGATATTGTCTGTATCTTTAAGCAGTTCTTCTATATAGCCATCTGAAAATCTGTCTGCAGGATTGTCTTTTTTACGTTTAGAAAACGGCCATTTCAATGGATATCTCCTCCCAACGGAAACCTAAGGCTTTAGCAATTAATCAATTATCTCCCAAACTCTTTCATCTTCTATCGTAAGCATCTTATTGAAAACTCCTAACGTTCTTACAGTTAGTTTTTCTCCATTTTCGAAATCAAATTCCTTTTCATAAGTTGCATAAACGCCGAAATTAGATAGATTAGAAGTACTGCTGCTTATCATGATATTGTCTATTGAGCATATTTGATTTGAATTGCAGTCAAGTCCATTTGTTGCAATTAACCATTGATCAAATTCTGTATTTGAAGGGGTAGTAAACCACATAAAAACAAATAAAACTATAATAATACTCGCTGCCACATACCTCTTTTTCTTGAACAAATCTATTATTCCTTTCTACAATAATGTGGCTATCTTGATAAAAAAAGATAGCTGCCAACTTGGCAGTTATCTTAAAGTTTCTTGTTTCGCTGCTAAATACATACGGTTCTGTATCCCGGTAATAAAAGAAAGCAAAAAGCAAGCTGTGGCTGTTAGGAAAGTACATACCACCCCAAACTCTTCAGTAAGCCATCCTAAAAAAACAGACGAAATACCGAATGCCGCATACATTAAAGTCCCTCTTGCAGAAAACACTTTAGCAAGCGCCTCTTGCCTAACTGCTTTCTGGAAAATGGATACCTCAGCTACGTCTTTAACCATCTGAGGAAATCCAAATAACAACGAAATGATTAAGGCAATCCAAGCATTCGAGATTAGCGCGAAGGCTAATGTAAGGATCACTAGTAAGAAGGTGGACCAGATAATGTAATACCCCAGCTTTTTCTCCAGCTTATCTGCAATTCGATAGACAATTAAACCACCAATAAACATGCCTGCAAAGAAGGATGCATTTATTATCCCCCACCAAAACTCTTGCTTATGAAGAACTTCTTCTACATATACATATAAAATCGCAGCAATCCAAACGCCATTAGCAAAGGTTTCAAAAATATTCATTAAACTAATAGATCGGAGTTGTCTATTCTCCCAAATAATTATCCAGCCTTCTTTAATGGAGGACCACTTAGAAATAATCACTTCGTTTTTTGGTTGCTGATCTTGTTTAATATAAAACATAAACAATGAAGAAATAATGAATAAACAGAAAGTCAGCCAAAGAAGATGATTCCCTCCCCAAATAACTAACAGTATGCTCCCAATCGGCCAGGCGATTAACTGCGTTATTTGGTCAAGAACAGCTAAAAAACTATTTGTCTTGACGAGTTTCTCTTTTTTTACGAGAACTGGGACTAGTGCATTTCTGGCTGGCGTAGCACATCCATCTAAAAAGGATATGAAGGCAATCAGTATATACAATAGAATCAAGTTATCTAACTGAATCGTCGGTATTAATATACAAAGCAGGAAAAGCAGCAGCGTCTTACCACTTTGCGAATAAAATAAAATCCATTTCAGTTTATATTGATCAAGAATAATCGGCGCAAAAAAAACGCTGCATAATGCCGTAATGGTGATAACAAATGGCACTAGCGACATTAATGTTACAGAGTTAGTTGCTTTATAAACAATTGTTGTTAAACTAACTGTATAGATGACATCACCTAGATTAGCTAACATTTGACCAAGCCAAAGAAACCTAAATGACATCTCATTTTTAAATTTTGACATAGGTACCCTCACTTCTTAATTTATTAAGTTTTAAGAAAGCGGGGAATTCTACATTGGATAGCCTCCTGTCAAAATATTCTAAATCAAGAATACCATAAATCTGTTTATTTGTACCATTATTTGTTAGAAAAAAAGCCGCCTAAAGGCAGCAGGCAAATATCATTGTTTTTTATACAAATCCTCCGACGACAACCATTGAACCAATTGTTCGTATGGATAATAGGTAGTTCCTTTTAATAACAATTTAGGTGCATCAGGATATTTTTCCAACAGTTCTCTAACCTCTTCAGGGCGTAATCTTAAATAAACAAATAAATCTCGCTCTTTAATTAATAAAGGAGTTCCTGATGGACTGCCTTTAGGATTTTTAAAATTTTTCAAACCATTTCCGATGAAATAACCCAACAATGCCAACCCTGCACCTATCCAGAAAAAATCAATTTCCACGTCTTCAACCCTCTCTTTTTTTATCATTAATACGAGTATCAACTGCAAAAAGTTACCTATTTGTTGCGAATGGATAAATAATATTTGCCATTTGCCAGCACTAGAACAATGCTCATAGCTATTATGGAGAAAATTTGTGAATTACCTGATGAGATGGAATAGAATGTGGCGAACATAATTGCTATTAGTAAAGCTGTGCAAAAAAGATGATATGATTTATAAAAACCTATTAACATCACATGTTTTTCTCCATCATCAGCGACGTTTAATAGGGCATTACCATAATCTTTATGCGAAGACCTTGGAATGATTGGGCGATGTGGTTGCACCAATCTATACAGATTCATCATAATTGACATTAAAATGCAGCAAATTAAAACGGTAATTAAGGAGAGTATAATAATTACAATTTCTTTATTGGTAATGAGCGTAATACATAACGCTAGCAAAGAAAAAATGAAATTAGAAAAAGTCAATAACGCATAATCTGAAAGCTTTTTATAAATTTGGATGTCTATTGCATCTTCTTCCTCTCCATCGACATCTTTATTATTTAAACTAATAATCTGCTTGTATAATCCAAAGCTTACCCCCATTACAATCACAATAATAATAAATATTGCAATTACAAACTCATCTACATATGGATCAAAATTTATTTCAAAGCCTTTCAAGATCAGAATCGAGCTAAAAAACCCGAGAATTGCACTAACAATGATTTTAATCCATGTTCTCATCATTCATCCTCCTCTATAAAAAATACATTTTCGACAGGCTCATTAAATATCCGGGCAAGCCGCACTGCAATTAATAGCGAAGGAATAAACTCCTCCCGTTCAATTAAACTGACTGTTTGCCTGCTTATATTGGCAAGCTTGGCGAGTTGAGTTTGATTTAAACCGTCCCGTGCCCGCAGCTCCTTTAAACGACTTTTCATAATTTTCTCACCTCATACATTTATTGTAAATTATGCATTTTGTTTTGACAAGTATATTTGTCAAAATGATAATTATATTGGTCAAATTAATAACAAAAAAGACATCTTACTCTTTGTAAGATGTCTTTTTTGTTCTAATATAAGAATCATATATTTCTCCGATAATTCCTTTAAATTGGTGAACACCTGTATTACCATTAGTCATGATAATTAACCCTCTTCTTAACTTAGGGTACGCTACCATCATGCATTGAAATCCACTTCCCCAACCTAGTGATGAAATCTCTCCGCCTTCGAGAAACACGCCAAGTCCTGTCCAGCTTCTGCAGCCTTGTGCGGTAATTAGTTCTCTTGCTGCAGTTGGAGAAATGCCGATTTTACTTTGATCACCTAGCGCATTCATAACTTCTATTACTAATAGTGACAAGTCAGCTGCAGTTGTCCAAAGTCCTGCCGCTGCGGGATATGGATATAATGGATACTTTTCTTGCATGACATTTCCATCCTTGTCATGGCCACAGCAATAATTATGGGATATGTCACTTATACGGCTTGGATAACGGCTGTTCGCCATTTTTAATGGTTGAAAGATGAACTCCTCTATAATTTCTTCTATTTGTTTTCTAGTTACATCCTCTATGAGCAGCTGGATAATACAATATCCAGCATCCGAATATTGAAAGTCACTTTCTGGTTCATACTGCACTTCAATCGGAGACTGGCAATATGGCGTTTCACCAGTTAATATTTCTTCCATAGTGGGAAGAACCGTGTCTTTTCGTTCTATAAAACTATCTTTAGGATCTTGTATCCCAGATTGATGACATAACAAATTCCGTAATGTTACACCCTTTTTTTTAGTTAAATAATTGTTGGGGATTTTCCATGATGTCAGCCTGTTATTTACATCCTCATCTAAATCAAGAATCCCTTGTTCTGATAGCACCATTACCAAGACAGCTGTTAAAAACTTGCTGATGGAACAAGCACTGAAAAGGGAATGATTGTTCACTATTTTACTCGTACCTGCTTCAAGAACACCATAATTATCAATTTGGGAAATCTGACTATCTTTAATAACAGAAACACTTAAACCTGCTACATTATAATGCTTCATGCGCTCAGGGATATTTATGTTTTGCACTGTACCACCACTCCCTATTTTTAACCAAATGATACCAGATGAAATGATATAGTGAAATAGACTACGCAACTATTTAAAAAAATGCACCTGATTTTAATCAGATGCATTCATTTAAATGATCATTATCGCTTTAACACAAGCACATTCACCGAATTTGCAGCTAAAGTAACCACTATACCATTACCCTCAAGGCTTATTTCTGTTTCTGCTGGTACAATCAGCTCTGCATTTTTCTTGTTTACATTCGGAGTAGAAATTAGCGAAGCATCTCCCGTAACTGTTATCATCTTGCCGGTCTGATTGACAACTATGTCTTTTAGTTCTAGCTTCGTTGTTTTTTCAAATGGATCTGCATTTACGAGCTTCACATATACATGGTTATCATCTTTTGTGACAGAGTGGTAGATATCCCGATTATAAGCTTCGAGTTTATAATCTAGCACTTTGCTTTTGAAGGTTCCGTCTGTGTATGAACAGATGAGTCGATTGCCTGTTTCTCCGCCGTAATTAACCGTAATTAAATAAGGCGTATTAACAGCAAGCTCTTCATAGCTGCTGGAGCGGAGATTTCCTGCTGCGGTGCTGGATGAGTAATCGCCTAGTCTATAACCTTCAACGCCTTGCTTATAAACCTTCACTCCTGTTGCGTTGCCATTATAGCCGATCGCATACTCCAGTACATCCTTTTTCTCTGGCGAAATATCGGTTAATCCGACACCTACATATATACCATCATTGCCAGAGATCTTCGATGCTACAACCTCTACTTTATAATTCGTCCATGCTGCATTTTGGATATACAAGCCGTTTAGACCACTGTTTTGCGGCTTTAATACTAGGCCTCTTTCTTTATCAAGCGTATACCCTGCTGCACCTGGAATCATCTGCCATGCAGCATGCAATTCTTCTCTGAAATCTTGTTGGAACAATACTTCTCCGCTTTTGTTTTCAATCACCTTAACAGACTTCACTTCAACCTCTGCATTTCCGGAAGCTATTTCAATGCCGCCTCTTGCTGTAAGCTCAGTCAAGCTCCCATTTTGGTAAGAAGAAAAGGATGTTCCAAGCAATTTCGTACCAAGATATTTTCCGAACAGCTGTTGTACATAATAATTTGGCGTATACCAGACTGTTTCGTCATCAAACCAAATCAAATCTGGTGTCCAACGGTAAGTTCCATCTGTAAGTACTTTGTTGAACAGTGGTGCATAGGCAGCCAGACGGACAACATCTGAATTTCTTTCAAACCCAGTCATAATGGCTGCTTCAGCAACTGCACCTGCTAATGTATTCTTGTCAGTAGACGCAAACTCGCCGACAAACACTTTTGAAATTTCCGCCTCATTTATGCTGCCATCAGCTTGATAAGCTCTATAGTAATAATTGTATCTATCTGCGTTATTCAACAGATAATCATTGGAACGATAGTAATGCTCATCTGCGATTGTATCCATATAATTAGGCTGTGTTTCATACCATGTTACTGTTTCTTCGGTAACTGTTTTGCCGTCTGTAAAGCTGACGTTTGCTGCTTCTGTTAAGTTACCGCTTAAGAATTTCCAGCCTTCCTGATAGGCATCATCATCTGCTTGCGCACCAACTGTTGAGATTATTTGCAGGTTATGGTCTGGGTAATGCTTCACCATATACGCATCAATTGCTGCTTTAAAATATTCAAAGTTCGCAAAAAACTCTGTACCCCAGTTTTCATTGCCAACACCTAAATAAGGAAGTTCAAATGGTGCTTCATGGCCCATTTGTTTACGCAATGCTGCCCATTCATTACCTTCAAAATCTGTATTGATCGCAAAATCAATTAAATCTGTAAAGCTCTTAACAAAGTAATCTCTTAAATCCCCGCCTGCAGGATGGACATAATCAGAACGCGCTTGACAAAGCACACCGCAAGCCATAACCGGTAACGGAATTGCGTGCAAGTCCTCAGCCAATTGGAAGTACTCCATATAGCCCAGACCCATGGTCATCATATAGCCCCAAACATTAAAGTTTTCCTTACGCAGTTCGATAGGACCGACAGAGTCTTTCCATTCATACACATTCTCCCATATATAAGAGCCCTCTGAAATACAGCCGCCTGGAAAACGAAGGAAGGTTGGATGCAGATCTGCTAATGCATTCACTAAGTCTTTCCGCAGTCGATAGTTCGGATTTCCTTGATAATTTTCATGTGCAGTTGCTGATCTTCCTTCCTCACTAGCTCCCCAAACATCCTGTGGCATTAAAGATACCATATCAATTGAAATGTCACCGCTAAATGTTAAGGCCAGCTGTCCAAGCATGGACTGCGAACCTGTAAGAACAACACTTTCATCTACCCCGTATTTTTTCCATGTGTTGCTGTTGTCAACATGAATCGTTACTGTGTCGCTGATTGCTGCACCATCTTTATCCTGAAGCTGCAGATGAATGCTTCCTTGATTTTCTGCTTTTGCCCAAATAGTAAAATTGTATTTATCTTCTTCTTTAATAAACATGGCACAATGATGATTAGAATCAGTGAAGCCTTTATTGATAAGTGTGCTGCCATTTGGAACAGTAAGATAATGTGTATTAACGTCTTTATCCATTATGTCGAAAAATTCATTTAACCCGCCTGTATTGTGGACGGTAACAGACTCGATATCGCCATACCAGGCATGAAGCGGCTGATGATTTCTTCCTGTTGAACAGCCGCACACACCGGATGTATGCGAATATGTATCGAATAAAAAAGATTCAAAGGAACGATTTTGGACAAGTTCAGCATATATGCCCCCGTCTGCGGCGTTATTAATATCTTCATAAAACAAGCCATATAATGTCTTGCTTATATCTAAGATTTCTTGATTTCCGTCGATTGTTAATAAATGAGATGGAACTCCTTCAGGCAGGACAGACAATGAGAATTCCTTTTCCGCTGTTTCCGTTCCTTTACGCAACACAGCTGTCAAAGTAACTCCTTCCGGCTCGCTAATTTCGCCTAATTTCCCTTCATCTGACAGTAAGCTTGGATTACTTGATTTCCATGTGACTGCCACCTTCGCTCCCATAAGACTTTCAGGAAGTGTAACATCCTTTGAAACGACCGTAATTGGAAATGATAAATATTTATCTCTGGCAAGCTCGACAATCTCCGTATCAGAAAGTGTTTCACACATCACTTCAATTACTTCATCTTGTGTTAAACAAGTCTTATATACACGGAAATCGGACAACGAGCCGCAAAAGTCAGCATCTGCCTCAAATTGCGATTTTCCAATAAAATTATTGCTGTAGTTATCTTGATCAGTAAAAGTCTCAAACCATTCGCGCAGCTTTGCATATGTACCGCTCGAAGTCTGGCTGATTGTTCCGTCTGCAACAATTTCACCATTCACATAAATAACAGGACCTGCACTGCTTAACGTTCCACCTTCTGTGCCTCTGACTGTCATCGCCACATGTAGCCATTCTCCAGAAGAGTATGTTCTATTAGCATCAGCAATTAAATCCGAACCAGCAAAACAATTGCCTCGTAAATTTCTCGTTAAAAATAGGTACGGTCCAGTTTCCCCTTTTCCGAAATCAAAGATTCTTTCCCAAACATTGGACCCTTTCCCTAAGGAAAGCCAAGTGCTGACGGTCAATCCAGTCTGATCGGTAACTCCTTCAAGCAACCCAGCTGGAAGCTTTAAATAGGATGTCCCGCTCGCTCCGCCTGATAACGCAACAGCACTTCTCCCGCCAACAGTTTCTGCCACTGGTTTAATCTTCCCTTCAGCAGTTGCATGATTTTCATATTTGGAACTGTCTCTTCCTATATTATCTGCATCATTAAATTGATATTGAGCAACAATTGATTCAGCCAATGAGTTACTTTCATCGTTTCGCTTCATTTAGTATCTCCTTTAAAATTATTTAAGCGCTTACTTAAAATCCTTACTTGTATGCACCAAATACCATTAAAACCAAACTCATACTTACAACTATTATAATATTGAACAATGAAATTTTCCAATATAATTTACAAATCTAATCTTAATATTCGAATAAAATTATCTAGTTAATAATTTTTATACCTATAACTCCCCTCTTTATGGTTCATTTTAATTAGACTAGTAGTTTTAATTAAAAGAATATTAAAATATTAAATTGACAAACCAATCTACAATGATTATCATTCTCAATATAACTAAAATATAGAAAAAAGAGGGGAAAAATGTACATAACATCTTTTAAAACAAAACCTGTCCTAGTTGCTGCACTGTTTTCTTTATTCCTAGCTGGATGTTCAGCAGGTCAAGAAAATACAAATAGCGAAAATGTAGCTACACACTCTGTTACACATGAGCTTGGAACAGCAGAGGTTCCTGATAAAGCGGAGCGAGTTGTTACATTAGAGCTTGGCTTAACAGAAACGGCTGCTGCTCTTGGCGTGATACCAATCGGTGTTGCAGATGATGATAAGCCAGAAAGAATTGCTGAAGATACAATGAAATTAATCGATGGATACACATCAGTCGGCACACGTGCCCAGCCAAATTTAGAAGTAATTAGAAGTCTTAATCCTAATCTGATTATTGCTGATGTTGACCGTCATGAGAGCATTTACGAGGAACTACAAAAAATTGCGCCAACCGTTGCTTTTAAAGACGATGCCGCAAACTATGAAACGGTAGTAGAAACTACAACAAAGCTAGGTGAAGCATTAAATAAAGAGTCTGAAGCAGAAAAACTGATTACACAGCATAATCAATTAAGTGAGGAACTAAAATCAAAGATGGAAGTAACGGATAAGACAGTATTACAAGCAGGATACAGTGAAGGAAATGTATTTAGTGTATCGACTTCCTCTGCTTTTACACCTGGTTTCTTAACAACGCTAGGTGTTAATTATGCACTGCAAGATGATACTGCAACAACTCAAGAGCTAACGATTGAACAGCTTCTTAAAATCAATCCGGATACATTAATTGTGACCATTACGGAAGATGCTCCTTCTGTTTTGGAAACATTAAAAGAGGATCCTTTGTGGAATAAGCTGACTGCTGTCAGCAGCAAGCAAGTTTACGAGGTTGGTCATAATGACTGGTCCCGCCGGAGAACATTGTTAGCTATTGAGGATAATAAAGAGAAACTTACAGAAATCTTACAAAATATGAAAACAGAAAATGCAGAATGACTTTATAGTCGTTCTCTTTTTTTGGAGGTGAAATTCCATAGCTTCCCGGTTTAATCTATCATTCGTGTTTGCAGCAGGACTAGTAATTCTGCTAATATCCAGCTTTTTTTCTTTAAAAATTGGTGCATTTTCCTTTTCATCCACCCAAATAATAACCGATTTGTTTTCAAACTCAGAATCAGAGTCTGCAATCATTCTCCAGGATGTTAGAATGCCAAGATTACTTATTACTATGATTACTGGAGCAAATCTAGCTGTTGCTGGGGCATTGATTCAAGCGTTAATGCGCAATCCTCTTGCTTCACCGAGTGTACTTGGCATTAATGCTGGGGCCTCTTTAACGGTAGTATCTTGCTTAGTATTCTTTCCGGCGATTACCGGCTATTGGCTCATCATTACAGGATTTATCGGTGCTACTGTCGCCGCATTGCTTATTTTTATCATGAGTGTGGTATTTCGAGGAGGAAATATCGCTGTAAGCATTTCACTCGTTGGCATTGCTATTCAAGCGTTTTTTTCGTCTGCAACTCAATCAATCTTAATATTTAATGAAGAATCCATCAAAACAATTCTTATTTGGCTGGCTGGTATGACAGCAGGATCCACTTGGGACGATGTCTATCTTCTGCTGCCGCTTAGTTTGCTTGTTTATTTTTTTGCCTTTTGCTCCCATCGCTCCTTGTCCATATTGCTGTTAGGAGAAGAAGTCGCCATTAATTTAGGGCAAAGACTTGTGGCGATCAAGCTTTATGTAAGCATACTAGTCATACTGCTCGCCGGCGCAACCGTATCCATTGTCGGACCGATTGGCTTTGTCGGCTTAATCATCCCCCATATTGTCCGCTACTTGGCCGGACAAGATTATAAATGGGTGCTTCCATTAAGTGCTTTATATGGCGGCTGTTTATTAGTTGTTGCAGACATCCTTTCCCGGTTTATCATGTTCCCTGCTGAGACACCGGTAGGAATTTTAACCGCCTTATTAGGTTCCGTCTATTTTGTCTACCTGTCACGCACTAAAAAAATGAAAGAGAAGAGTTGAGTTATGTGAACTATAAACGACATCCGCTTTTTATTATGATGGGGTTGTGTGTAGTCCTCCTAACCCTGGCTGTTATTAATATTGGTCTGGGAGCAGTGCCCATTCCACCACTTCGAGTCATCTCTTCCTTGATCGGATTAGGAGAATACAACGAAACATACATTATAGTTTTTTACAGACTGCCCCGAATTGTCTTAGCCTTACTCGTTGGCGGATGCTTAGCTGTTGCTGGTGTAATAGCTCAATCAATATTACGAAATCCATTGGCTGCACCAGATACATTAGGTATAACAGGCGGAGCAAGCATTGGAGCAATCGGGTTTTCCCTGCTGTTTCCGGCAGCGTCTCCCTCCCTGACAGGTATCGCCGCTTTTATCGGCGGCACTATTGCTGCGGCAGCTGTTTATTTACTAACCTATCAACGCACCGGTACCGAACCTGCCCGATTGGCGTTAGTCGGTGTTTCTGTTAGTGCATTTTGCGGTTCATGTGTAGAGCTCTTTATTTTAAAGATGAATACAAACCTGCAGACATCCTTGCTTTGGCTGAACGGCAGCTTATTTGGACGTACATGGCAATCGGTAATTGACCTCCTGCCATGGGCAGTTATCTTAATAACTGTTACTCTTTTTCTAGCAAAAACTCTCGATATTTTCATCCTAGGAAAAGAATCGGCAATCGGTCTAGGTATCAAAACAGAAACGGCCACTGCAATTTTAATGGGATTATCCGTCCTATTGACTGGTGCAAGTGTTGCTGCAGCAGGAATGATTGGCTTTGTCGGACTAATCAGTCCCCATATTGCCAGAAAGCTAGTTGGCACAGTTCATCATTATCTTATTCCAACAACCACATTAATTGGAGCAATAATGCTGCTTTTTGCTGATTGTATCGGGAGAGGAATAATCCCTCCAATTGAAATTCCAGCAGGGATTGTCACTGCCTTAATTGGGGCACCATATTTTCTATTTTTGCTGTGGAAGCAATCGTCGAAGAAGGGATTGTTGACTCGGTGAAATTCAAATGGAAAAGGAGGAGCAATTATTTTTGCTCCTCCTTTTTTAACTCAATCGCACCGTAAAAGTAGTAATACCACCTGGAGTACTTTTCACTGTTATCTTCCCTTTATGTTTCTCTACAATCGATTTAGCAATAGCTAAACCAAGGCCGTTTCCACCATTTTTCCGCGAACGGGAAGGGTCATTACGATAGAATCTGTCGAATATTTTTTCTAAATGCTCTGATGTAATCCCCTCTCCCGTATTTGTTACCTCTAGTAATATTTCATTATGACGCTTTCTTAGATCTACTGTAATTAAGCCTTGAAGATTTGTGTACTTAATAGCATTATCTATTAAAATCATCACTAGTTGCTTCATTTGCTCCACATTACCAAAAGTGTTTAACTCAGGTTCGATATGATACTCAAGATTGACTTCCTTTTCATAGATAACACCTTCCATTGTCAGAATGACACTTTCGACTACTTTGCTTATATTGAAAGGAGCAAAAACTAAGTCAGAGCGTTTGTCATCCATTTCTGCCAGGTAAAGCAGGTCATTGGTAAGCAACTTCATTCTTTCTGTTTCTGTTTTAATGTGATGAATCCATTTTAATTGATTCGCAATTAAATCTTCCTGGTTGCTTAATAGTACATCTGTATTGGTATGAATGACAGATAGCGGTGTTTTTAATTCATGAGAAGCATCAGAAATAAATTGCTTCTGCTTATTAAACGCTTCCTTGACTGGCGCGATATAACGGTTAGCCAAAAACCTATTAACTATAAACACGATAATTAGCATAATAATACCTACAAGAATAAAGGTATAAATTAAATTATCGACGACTTTTAACTCGGCCGTAACATCAAGCGCATAAACATAATAGCCTGACTGATTTTCTTCCACCATATATGCCCAATTAGTATCATTTAGCTTTAAGCGTCCTTTAGAAGAGTCACTTGTTGATATCTCCTCTATAACTCTTTCATAGAATGCATTATCTAGGTCTAATTTAGATTGTGAAGATAGTATATTCCACTTGTCATCTGTCCTCAGCTCAAAGCATGGTAAAAGTTCATCCTTTGAAAAGCCGGTTTGTTCACCTTGAGAAGGTGGTGATTTGTCATCCTTGCTGATTTTGCTTTTTTTGTGATAATAATCAGATACCATTTCTAGATTAATGTTTATATCACTATTTACTTTTTGACAAGTAATAATGTAGATAGAGATAAATGCTGCTAGCATAATAATGATGATGGTAGCCATGTTGGCAATTAAGAAGCGATTACGTAATTTTGTGAACATCTGATGCCACCTCCAAAATATACCCTACCCCTCTTATTGTTTTTATTTGGACGATTGAATTTAAAAAAGCTAGTTTTTTTCGTAAAAAAGAAATATATACTTCCACATTATTATGTTCAACATCTGAATCAAGCCCCCATAATTTTTCAATGATTTGCTCTTTCGATGTGACCGTATTTTTTCTAATTAAAAGCAGCTCTAATAACTTGCCCTCTTTTAAAATTAATTTCAAATCTTTGCTTTTGCACATTAACATAAGGGTAGACATATTTAACTCCAGATCACCAAATTTCAAGGAATCTTCTGGAACTACTTCATTATTGCGTCTTAGTGCCGCTCTTATTCTTGCCAGCAGTTCATCAGTAGCAAACGGTTTTGCGATGTAATCATCTGCACCATTATCAAGTCCTGAAACTTTATCTGGAACTTCTCCTTTTGCAGACAGCATTACAACAGGAGTTGCGATTCCCCTATCTCGAATTGTTCTCAAAACTGTTATTCCGTCTAGTTCAGGCAGCATAATATCAAGCAGTATTAAATCATAAATGCCGGTGAGGATAAAATCCAGCCCTGTTTCTCCATCATGCACCATGTCCACATAATAATTGTTTTTACTCAGAATTTGCGCTAATGCTTCAGCAAGACCCACTTCATCCTCGACGATTAAGATTCTCATTATACTTCCCCTTACCTAGTTTAATAAAAGTCTAAAACCATATTTCATGAGGATAATCATAACACTTTTCAAAGTCAAATTTAAAATTAATTCATTGATTCTTCCATTTAAGATTCATTTAAGGTTCGGTTTATAAGATAGTCTTAGCACAGAACAGAAAGAAAAGGAGGAGCTGCTGTTACTTTTACTTCCAGTACGGACAAAGGATCATTAATTGATTAAATATGTAATGCGAAGTCTTTTGGGAGTAATTAATATGTCCATCTAAATTTAAATATCTATAATAAAAGGAGAATATAAATGAAGAAAAAATATATTATTTCAATAGCAGCAGTTGCTGTTCTTATACTAGGAATCGGAGGCTACACATTACTTAACAGCTTTATGGGAAATAATGTGGAGATAAACTCTGTGTTAGATCAAAATGAGGAATCTAGTACATCTGAAGCAAGTGCAGATTCTGATGCAACACCTGTTTCTGCAGAAGATTTAAACGGTGATTGGCAAATTGCTGACGCTTCAAGTGTATATTGGTCTGTTACAACATCACAAGAAACAGTTAACTTTGTCAATGAAGAGGTAACAGGCAATTGGACAGTGGATATAAATGACCCAACAGCAATGTCTGGTGAAGGAATTGTCGATATGAATGCATTGGATTCAGGGAATTCCCAAAGAGATGATCATGTCAAAGAAGGCGCTGAGTATTTAAATGTTACCGAATTTCCAGAAGCAACATTTGCGACAAGCACCTTTTCAGAATTACCAACAAGTTGGACAGAAGGAACTGTTGTACCCGTAACGATAGATGGAACAATCACTATTAAAGGCATCGAAAAGGATGTGCAATTTGAATCAGAAGCAATGTACCAAAACGGGCAGCTTCTGTTATCAGGAACTACTGTTGTGACATTCGCTGATTTCGGAATGGAAAACCCACATTCAGTAGCCTTAGACACAGAGAATGACCTTACTGTACAGTTGGAGCTTGTATTAGATAAGGCATAATAACTGATAAAGACGCCAATGGATGTTGGCGTTTTTGTCTTTTTTCTCGGGGTTAATAATCATTCCATTCTAATCTGCAACGCTTCCCTTTACCATGTTTACAAAGCATCTAGATTTTTAGTTTTTCTATTAAGTAAATAAGGACCCTTTGTTAGTAATGATTAAAATTTAACTGCCTGATATTATTAACTTTCTAGTTTTTTCATCATAAATTTTGTAACTAATTTCAACCATATGATCTTTTGTAACTGTCACTTCACAATAGTAAGGGATTGATTTTCCATAAGCATCTAGTTCAGGAATATTCCTAAAGGAAAACCATTCATCTTTGTTGAGCATGTTAAATTCTGCTGATGAAGAGCGACCAGCTGTATCTATTTCAATAACACATTTTCCAGTGACAACATCATATTCCTTGAGTACAACATATTTCACGCTTGGAAGAGTAATCACTAGCATTAAAACACCTATCAATAAAACTCCACCATTTTTTATTATTTTTAATAATGAATAATCCTTACCACGATAAATTACAATAAAGGAAATAACTGCTGCTATTACAAACAGCACTCCGAGGCTAAGCATCAAGTAGTATAAAAACATTTTTCTCTCCCTATCATTATTCTTCTGTTGCTTATATTATAGCATCGCTCTTCCAGAATCCTACCATTTCAAAAAACTCACTTCGAGATTTTTATCCCTTCCACACCACACCTAATAGAATAGAACTTGGTAATTATGGGATGAGTATCCCGAGATAGATTTAATTTTTTTAACCTTCTTTTACCTAACCTTCTATCTAACATAGAAAAAGCCTGAATAATAATATTTTCTGAGTTTATAGCTTGCTCAATAGTTAGAGAATTGTAATTGATTAGTGCTGCATAAAGATGGTAACTTTGAAAAATGCTTTGCGTTATCATAATCTCTTCAGCAGCATCTGAAGCTATTAATAATTCTCTTCGTTCGAGGGAGTTAAGCATTACATTCCAATCTTGGTTATAGGGGATTTCCTTTAGTACTTTTTCATCCTTAATCTGTTGATATAGCTTCTCATGTTTAACTGCATATGTAACATCAGATGCTGTTAATATTTCATGTTTGTCCAAAGTAATCCATACCCTACTTGGACTATCATGATATTTCCGATAAACCGCTGCATGTATTTGAATTCTTCCTTTTAGCTTATCACTTAGAAAACCTTCCAATGTAGTTTTCAACTTACTCCATTGCAAAACATTCACCTTCACTTTTTAATCTGTCTAAATATCTAAACGCTCTTGGAGAACTAATCTGCATTTTGTTTATAATACTTAATCTATAACTCTACTATCATTCGTAATAGAATTAGCGATAACCTCACATTTTTTTATAGCCCAGCTATAATGACTAGCAGTGTTTGCTGTGAAATAGCTGTATAAGTTTGTTGTTTTTGTCCACTTATAGTATTTTTTTGTCATGATTTCTTCATTAGTATGTAATTTAATAAGATTCGTGACCCTTCCATGGCTTAGCTTTAATTTTTTTATCGCTTGATTTAATGTTACATCTTGATAGTTAGCCCAAATTTGCATATTTAACTCTTTCAGATTACTCCATTTAAATCCTGGTGCCGGCATACAAGGAATGTCCCCATCCATACCTTCTCTGTGCCATCTTTCAAGCATTGCTTGCCACTCATAAAGATGCATTAATACATCACGAAAATTCTTATCTCTTTCTTGAGTTTCAATAGATTGAGTCCTTTTTCTGCTAGGCAATGACTCAATTATTTCTAACAATGTTTTCAAATTTATATCGCAGTTTATTAATAATTTTTCTTTTTCATTTTTCATAGGCGTATCCCCTCACTTTTACTATATATTAACATAAGAACATACGGTCTTTTATTGTACTTTCTAAAAAACTGGAAAAATCTCTAAAATTATGTATAAGAATAAATAGATATATATTATTTTTTACAGAATTTTTTTAATTGTTAATTTATAATATATTGATACGTTCTTAATAAAGAAGGGAGTATGTTTGTGAAGAAAAAATTTTGGAGAAAAAATACATTAATTATAATTTGTTCTATCCTTATTGCTGGAACAGCAGGATACTCTGCGTATTTACAATTTTCTAAAGCTGATGTCAAAGTTAGCGAAGTAACAGCCACAGCTGAATCGGATTCAAACACAAAAACATTTATTGAAATTGAGGAAACTAATGCTAAACCAGTTGAGGAAGAGTTCCCGCTAAATATTGGTGAAGGCGAAGTGCAAATAGCAATACATAAAATGTCACATCAAAAAATTGAAGCAGATGAAAAGTGGGGATTTTTGCCGCTGACTCAAGAGCGAATCAAGAGACTGATTAAAGTTGTTAACAGCGGTAATTATGAACACAAATCTCTGTATTTAGAAATACTTAACCGCTGGTCAAATGGAGACTTTTCACAAGCAGATAAAGATCATAACGCTATTTGGAGGCTGCAAGGCGGTTCAGTCGGTGAAGCGACAGGTGTATTATCAACAGAGGAAGAAAAAGCGTTTATTGAAGAGCATTTTGATGTGGATTAATGACATTATGACTTTTGAACAATGATACCTTATTTAAACTGTTTGTCAGCTACTTATGGTAATTATTCCGTTCTGTGCCTAAACATATTTATTATGATTGGATGGACTATAAAAGCATGTTTAATTTTTGAATACATGCTTTTATTACATCTTATTTTCTTATCTAGAATAACCTCTAATGCAAATGGAATTACTTAGTATCAAAGTCTTTCTAAAAATAAACGAACCTGTTTTGGAGTATTAAGTATAACCACTTTCTTATGTTTAGATAAAACCTCTAGACTTTTCAATATAACAGGTCTTTTCGTATGAGGATACTTCCAAATCCACTTAAAAAATGCAAAAGAAAATCTTTCTTCACAGCCTTCTCCCATATCTGGCCTAGTTTTATGATGATATTTTAGTATCCTTTTAATCATTCTAAACATACAAGTCCATCTAGAAATATCAAGAAAAATGATTGTATCTGCTGCATTCAGCCTTATATCCATTGTACCGCCATAGTTCCCATCGATAATCCAGCTTTCTTCTTTCACTAATTCAACTTGAATATTTATTTGTTCATTTTTCGGGACGCCAACCCAATTAGGCTTCCAGAATAATACATCAAGATGATATACCCTCAAATTTAACTTTTCCCCTAATTGCCTGGCCATAGTTGATTTACCAGATCCACCAGAACCAATCAATACAATCTTCTTCATTCATATTACACCTCCCCTATAATGACAAAAAGCCGCCATATGGCGCCTTCGTATTAGTTAAATCAAATTAACTTAACAAACCATGCTACATAATATGCAGCTGGTATAAATATTAGTTGTGCAACAATCGTACCAACAAACTTGGAACCTATCATTGTGAGAGAGTAGCTTTTTAGATAAATGTAATCAACCTGTTTCTTCATGACTTTATCTGCTAGAACAGATGCTTTTGGGTCTATAAATAAAGTTAGCAATATGGTCGCTATTCCATTTATGATGCCAGAAGACATTAAAGCAGCCGGAGCATACGTTTCAGGTACGAGCATTGAAGCATAAATAGACGACAAAACACCAATCGTAAACACTGCAGAAATAACTACATTAATGATAAAAAGTCGTTTAGGAATAGTCTTAAGAGTAATCCCTTTTAAATATGTAAACCTCGGAAGACGAAAACACATTACCACCTTTTTAAAACCATTTTTATTAAAATTTTTTATAAATAAAGCTACAACAGAACCACTTTGTTGAGAAAGTTGAATGATGGCTCTCGAGAAAATATTAATGAATGTAGGAAATAAAAATATTCCTAACAATACACCAAAAGATGTAACTCCTATCAAAACTCTATATTGCTCTTCAATGTAATGCATTGGATTAATACTTGGTGCTTCTGCAATAAGCTTTGCTGTTAAAGGTTGTTGAAACATCGTAGAAAACCTAGAAACAATAAGCAATGTACTAAATAAAGATAAAGCTGTTGCGATTAACTTTACCCTTGCACCTGAAATTCTAGTAGAATATGCTAATGTTTCAATCATTGTTACTAACAATAAAAATAATGATATTAATAAGACTTTACCTGTAACTAGATCCATAATAACTCCTCATTAGTTAACTTAAATATCTTAGATTATTATAGACCATTATACAAAAATTGATAATATAAAGACTCCAATCTTAGGAAAATAATATTAAACTTATTAAATAAAATCATGAAACTTTATATTATTGAAAACGTATTAAATACTAACAATTAAACGGAGGTGAGTTTTAATATGGAAGGTAAAAAATGCTCAGAGTGTGGGGGAACTTCTTTTTCTCAAGGAAGTGACTATATTAACCTTAGACCATTAAACAAAAAGATGGCAATTGGTTCTGAGAAAATCTATACATACTGTTTAAACTGTGGAGAAGTTATTTCTATAAAGATTGTGAATCCCAGCAAGTTAACTTAAATTTGTTATTCATTGTACCTTTTTCTACAGGTACTTTTTTTGTTTTTGAAAAAATTAAGTTAAGCTCGTTTTTGTTAGTTAAAATTCTATCTACAGCAAAAAAACATTTAAATTCCCCTAATAACATGATGATTTGCATCAAAACAAGTTGTTTCTGCAGGAAAGGTCTGAGTTAAATCATCTGGAATTTTGTCATACTTCAAAAAAGTTTCCTCCTCTGAAACAGTAAAAGTTAAACTATAATTTTCATTCAATAAAGCTGCAGTAATTTGAGCAATTTTTTTATTAGGATTTTCCCCATAAATTATGCCATAAACTCCGCTATTTGTTTTTATATCTACATATGATACTTTACTGGTACCATACCCTGACATTTTTATTTTATATTTTCCATTCCATCCTTTATTTAATTGTGCGTAACCAGTATATTTATTATCTAGTTCAAAAAGCACAACAGAAGTATTTGAATTTCCCAATGTGACTACATCTAAGACTTTAACCTTAACTTTTTCTTCCTCCCCTCTATTCTCCCATTCAGTTAAACTGGACTCTATTGATTGGCTATTAGCATCAATAACGTAATCATTATTAATATAGAAATAAAGAAAACCAACTAATAGAAATAAAAATAAAAAAGGTATAAATATTACTTTTTGCTTCATTAAATATCCTCCAGATGGTACTAACCTCATCAAACAAAATACTAGCCCTATATTGAAAAACCAAATGTAATTATGTATAGTAAGGAAAAATCGATTAAATGTGCTAAATCCAGCCTAAAAAGCTACCATACCAATCATCCGGCCTACTCCATATCCAACTAAAATGATTGAGAATCCTATCATTACATAAATACTAACTTTAATAAATTCACTCTGTTCATTAACCTTCTTTAATATAGCGTTATAAATCCCCATAATATTATTACTCCTTCTATATCACTGCTCTAAAACAGATTATTCTAAAGCTGTTGTTAATATTAAAAATCCTGTGATGTTGACATATACTATCTTGTTATATTTATATACGTTTCTTTAACTGTTTGGTTTCACTTAGAGGTATATTGATAGACTGTTGACATTATAAGGACGCTCTACATTCTTTCGGACTTACTACTCCTCGAATAAAATAGCTTTCCCATTTAAGGAAAGCTCTATGTTATACTGACCTATTGCTAATTTAGACTTTATTCTGTAATACATTCGTCCGGATTCATCTTCAGAAGTTTCCATTTACCATCGTTCATTTTCCGAAATTGCGCGATTTCTACGTCTGTACCATTAGTTAAAGTAAAAAATAGAAAACAATAATAAGCCCCGTCAGTACCAAGAACATAAATATTTTTAACATATCCCTGCTTTACTGTTGGATATCTTTTCTTAATTAATTTACACCAATCACCATACTTTACATCTACAACGGATTCGGCATTATGTTGCCAAAGATGATATGGAGCACATAAAAAATCTTCACTGAACTGCTGAATATCGTTTATACGGTAGCCATTTCCTTCAAAACTAAGCTCCATAAATCCATATGAGTAACCAAAAAATTCAGCAGCTGTTTCTTTAAAACCATGGATTGTTTCTAGTTCATAAAAAAAACGTAATTCTTCTTCACCTGGTAGCCTGCAAAGCTTAATAAGACTAATATGTCCTATCCCTGCAAATGAGTTAATGAAATCCTCATAATGAACTTTATCTCGTAATGCATTACTAAACAAATTGTAGGCAATTGGATATGGCGTCTTTGCATTTCCAACTGATCCACAGCTTCTGACATATAGATTTTCTGCCTCACGCAAAATGCTAAAATAATTAACAACAGTATCTTCAGGAGTATTAGTCAACTCTGCGGGTAATTGTATCTGGTTATAGTAGTTCTCCCCAAATTGGTCAAAGAACTCAAAATTAAATCTTAAATTTAATGCTGGTAAGCAGGAAGGCCGGAAATATTGTTGTTGATGTGCTTCTTGGTCCAATTGATTCTGGTTTCTTAATGACATTTGAATCACCTCATTTTAGTTTATGGGCAATCCGTTTTTAGGTGCAAATCAGCTTAATATTCTATATTTCAAAATTACTTATTTCCATAAGTACACCTTTCAAAATTTCAACAGATTCTATAGGAAGTCCATCCAGCTCTAAACTGTGATTTCCTCCTTCTACCAGATGGAAAGTCAGTTGTCGATTGTTTTTCAATTTTTCAAATCGTTCCGCAATGAAACAACTGTCTTTATCACCAATAATACACAGTCCTTTATTTTCACTAGTGACCATTGCTTTAAATACATCATCTCTTTGCAATAATGGAGTTAACCATATAGTTTTTGCATCTTTCAACATTTTATTATGAAGCAAATAACTCAGAGCTATCGTTCCTATCGATTTTGCCACTACAAAAATATTTTTGTATTTCTTGTTCTCAATGGCTTTGTCGATTGTACGTTGTATTTCTATTGTAAAATACTTTTCACTTAAGTAAGATAACTCTTGCTTACTGAATGAATAATTAATATGTAATACATCAAACCCTTTAGTGTAAAACAAGCTTGTTGTAAAGTGTAACAACGGAGCCTGTGTAGTATAGCCCGCCCCTGGTAAGATAATAACTAAATTATCCGCTGTTTCTTGCTGTTCTATTAATCTGAATGGAATACTGTAAGAATCAAAAATTTCTTTATTAGTCACTGTTTTATCACTCCCAATAGTTTTACGGTTCTCTAATTTTTTTCTTAAACTATTAATTAGTTTCCTTCTTCAGTACGCACGTTATTTCTGTTGATCAAAACTTACTTCCGTTTGCTTCTCAAATGTATTATATGATCCTAGAATCGTTAATTCACCTTCAAAACCTTGCTTTGTCCATCTTGAATAAAAGCCTGGATTTTCATCATCAAATTCTGATTTAATATACTCACTCTTCCACCCTAGTTCAGGCAGTTTATTAACATAATACTCATAGACTTCATTCAAGTGGTCCCCATTCCTAACATAATTTACTCTTGTAGGTTCTAAACCCTTAAATAAAGGTATATCTTCATGTTGTTCAGGGATAATTGACATACCTTTATAAGTTTCATCTGTCAATTGTATATATACTAAACTCCCCGCAAAAATTACTATTATAGTAATCGCTAATAATAACACTATTTTCTTCACATTAAACTCCTTATGTATGTGTTTCTTAATTTACTTTCACCATAAAAAGGGATCAGCCAACTTTATAGTCTTTAATTTATATTAAGTATAAGAATAGTTCCAATCTTTTATTAATCCAGAGAAGAAATTGATTTAAAAATCCCCTCCTTCCATAAATTCCAGCTGTTTTTTTATCTCAAAAAGGCTTGTAATCTCCCCAAATTTTCCTCCATAAACACAGCATTCTCTTCCACTCCACGACGTTTACACCAGCCAATACTATTAAACGCATCAGTAAATTGATAAAAAGGCAATACACTGTCTAAATCAATTAAGGGTCTGATACTCTCATAGCCTTCTCGATAAGCCTTATACAAAGCAGAATCAATACTCAGGAAATCACGGTACAATTTAGTGAAATCAATTTCTGTGGAACCAAACCGAACACTTTCAAAATCTATCACTCCAGCAACTTTATCATCATCAACTAATATATTTGCTGGACGAAAATCCATGTGGATAAAGCTAGGTCCATCAGGTGTGGGGAGTTGAAGTTTCATTTCCGCAAACTTTTCGAGTGCTTGTTTATATAAGGTGGTTGGTAAGATGTCTTTTACATCTTCTGCAAAGCTATAAAACTGGTCTTCTATGAATACAGACCAGTTGGGAAACGCATTTTGGATCGTATTCAACTTTTCGCCAGAGTTTGCTTTGATTGTATGCATGGTTGCATGAACTTCTCCAACTTGGAATGCCACTGAATGTGAAGCAGCAGTTGTTAGCGGTCTCCCCTTCAATGCTGATAATAAAAAAGCACCGCAGCACTCCTCATCGCCTGACCAATAGTCCAACATTTCAGGAATGGAGACATTCCCCTTTAAAAGGTTATATGCTTCCAATTCTCGGTGATACTTTAATTTTGAATAAGGAATTTTCACATATACATTTTCACCATTTTGCAAATTACATATATAGACTGTGGAACTGTATGAATCTTCAACCTCACTTATTGATAATACATCTAGTCTAAAATGTTGAATGATTCTATTTATCATTAGTATTACCTCCTTATTCTATGCTTCAATTGTAGCTAACCGTTCCTTTTATTCCAAATTATACCACTCCATCTGATTATCCTGCCACTCTAGAAAAATTAAAAAATAAGGGCGATTCAATAGTATTGAACCACCCTTACAATTTATTTAAAAACCTTGTCAATCAAATTCCGATCGTAATCTAATATCCAATCATTAAAAGTTTTATAAATACTTCTTATATTCTCTGGTGATTCAGCTAATAAATCACAGCCTCTATCATCGTAAACATGAAAGATTGTTTTTCTATCAATATTAATAAAATAGACTCTATGATAAATACTTGGTTTTAGTGCCAAATCTTGATTACAAATTGCTTTTAACAGCGGAATATAGTTGAGATCTGCTGCTTTACATTTTAGAGTAAATCTATGTGTTTTGTATATTCCTGCTTCGTCATCTTCAGGAAAAACATAAGCTTTGATTTCATGGCTCAGCCTGTACAATAAGGATTTTTCAACATAGGACGAAAAGTTCCCTAGATTTCGTCTAATATTTCTCCCCTTATGAAAATCACTTATATCCATCACTACATAAATATCTTCCTCAGGGGAATGTAATGCTTCAAACAAGGAAATCGCCCTATGATAGCACCCAAGTATATACGGGTTATCTGGATAGTCATATTCCCTTTCCCAATTAACCCCAAGTTCAAAACGAATGCCGATATCCCAGCTATAAAACAAGGGCGGTCTCAGTTCTAAAGCCGGGAAGTTTGTATTCATATAATTATTTAATAGCATGCTACACCGCTTTTCTTATTCTTACTTCTCAATCTCTTACAGAAAGTTTACTAGTTATTCTTATTGAGCTTGAGTGATTGGATAACAACGGTCATGGCATTCAAAACTATACGGTTCAAGTTTTTCATCTATGATTTCTGCTTGATAGTTATTATCCTTTAAATAGTTTAATAGAGTAGGAAGTTCAGAAGCTGTGCCACTTCTGTCATGCATTAATATTATTGGTGAATGCTTAGACGGATCTAATTGTTTTAGTTGTTCAATTATATTTTGTACATATTTTTTATTGGAAACGCTCCAATCACTGCTGTCCACATTCCAATCCCAGATGACAAATTTATTCTCTTTTAAAACGTCTCTAAAAGAATTTGTTAAATAAGGAATGCTTCCATACGGCGTGCGGATTAAGTTTGTTTTAACACCTGAGATGTCCTGTAATGTTTTTTGAGCTACTTGCATTTCATTTAAAGCTGACTCTGCTGATTGATAAAATTTATTTACATCATGGGTAACGCCATGTAAACCAACTCCATGTCCGTCCTTAACCGTTCGACTAACCGCTTTCGGATAAGTCTTCATAGCAGGTTCTAACATAAAGAATGTTGCTTTTACATTATACTTGTCAAGGGTATCTAAAATCTCAAAAGTAGAAGAAGTCGGACCATCATCGAAGGTTAAATAAACTACTTTTTCATTCGCCTTAACTTCTGTTGCTTTTTCAGTATCTTTTGTTTCCTCTGGTTTTTCGGTGTCTTTTGTTTCTGTTGTTTTTTCAGCGTCTTTTGTTTCTTCTGGTTTTTCTTCAGCCTTTTCTTCTGTTGCTTTTTCAGCGTCTTTTGTTTCCACTGATTTTTCATCAGCCTTTTCTTCTGTTGCTTTTTCAGCGTCTTTCGTTTCTACTGGTTTTTCATCAGGTTTTTCTTCGATTGTTTTTTCAGCTTCTTTCGTTTCCGTTTCTTTCTCAACGTCTTGCGTTTCAGCTGGTTTTTCACTGTCTTTGTTTTCATCTGTTTGTACTTCTTCGTGTTTATCTATTTCATTGTCTTCAGCCATTTGTTGGGGCGTAGAGTCACTTGATAAAGTTCTATTTTTTTCCGTAACAACTAACAAAATTAATATTGACAACATACAAAAAACGATAATCCCTATTCTTTTCATCTTCCTGTCCTTCACTTTCTACTTTAACATTATGTAAATTAATATATTGAGAGTTTTTTGTACGAATAAGCACAAAAAGGCCAAACAACTCTAATAAAGCAATTGTTTGACCTTCTTTTTATATTAAAAGATAGAAGTAAAAACAAACACCTAATTCTTTATTATAAACACCATGCTGGTTCATACAGTATTGTATTTTTAGATTTATATTCTTTTGAAAGCTTCATCCAAACAAATTAATTACATTCCTCCCATCTATTCCTTAACGTTTCATTTTAACGCATTTTTATTTCACATTTTTTTCCTTAACAAACATCTCTTAATTTAACATAAAAACTATATTAAAAGATTAATTAACTTACACTATTTGGAATAATAGAACTATAGTCCCTATACATCCATATTTAGGCAATATCAACTCCATACTAAATTTCCTATAATACGCTTCTTTTTTAGGAGTATCCTTTATAAAGTCCTTAGTATATAAGACCTTTACGAATTTTTTCAAGGGCTGCTCTCTAGAGTAGCGTTATGTTAACTATTTTCTCTAAATAAATTATCAATCTCTAAATTTTCATTTTTAAAAATGAAATATTTTGAATTACTATAGCTAGGATTTTTATGTGTAGATACTAGAAATGATTCATTCCCAATTATCAGTATTTCACCTAAGGAATTTTTATCCTTCTTCATAGCAACACTATAGTATTCTTCTGCGGTAAAACTCTGTGGTTCTCTAACCCATTTAGAATTTCTAAAATCAGCCATTATTTTTTTAATTTCTTCATGATTAGTTACGGTCACTAACAGTTCTTCATCACTATTCCGGCTCATTTTTTTGACTTCTAATGAAGTTATCTCCGCATTTTCCATGTTAGTTATTGCAGTGAAATTTTTATCCTTAAAATTAACATTATAAATAATGAATGCTAATAACCCTGCTAATACCGTTACGCCTGTGATCAATAAGAATTTCTTCATTTGAACTCTCCTAGCAATGTTGAATCTAATTTTTTAGCAAACTGCTATTAATTTCACTCAAACTTATTAAAGGAAGAATATTTTCATAAAAGAATATAAAAAAGAGAGGAGAATAGCAGTAGCATGACTTAGCATAGCTGAAAAATTCACTTTATGTATATACAATTAGTAGAGGTAACGGAAGTATATTATCTGAAGTTTATGAGAGTATTTAACAAATTTCAGCTACTAAATTTTTTTATATTTAATGATTTTTAATACATACCAGCCACCCCAACCGCCAACAAAACCTATTAGTAATAAAAACAGATTTCTTTCTAAATTGGGCTCTTGTAACCATTGTTTGTTAAATAGTAAAAGACATCCTGTTGAAACTCCCATTGTAATGGTTCCAAACACCAATCTAATTACATAATCTTACATTAAAAGCCCCTTTTGTACCAATCTTCAACATTTTTAAAAGCTCTTAAATAAACATACTGTTTGTATTAATATAAACGAAATTTCTTAGCATAAAGTTTCACTATCCAAGCAGATTTTTTCATCTTTTTATTGTGAATTATAGTAAAAATATTAATATTTGCTGAGTATTTAATGGGTAACATCTTCACAAAGGATAAAATCTTAATTATTAGTAATTCCCATCTGCCTTTGAAATCCTAAGTAACGACTGCCTTGAAAGCTCAATACTCCAATATGATTTTCAGAAAGCAGACCATACTCTTTACCAGAAACATGAAACTCTGAACGATCACCGCTTACAAATTCGAAGGTAATATAATAAAATGTATAAGTGCTTGATGAAAAGTTGCTTTCTTCTTGATAATTAGCATTTGAAATTCCGCTAACATCTGTTCGTTTTTATTTCACAACAGCTGTCACACTAAGCTGTTGTGATTGCTCATTTTTGCGCCACTGACCAATTCCTTTAAAAATGGAATAAAAGAAGCCGCTGATTACAATAATAAAAATTATTGCAATAATAATAGGACCGATTTGAAAGATTAAATCTTCTTGAAAAAACAAATCCCCGCCCATATAAAGCCTCCTTCTTTAACAGCTTATAATACTTACGACTATGTATATAATAAGTTTCATAATTCAACCATTTTTCCCAATTTATGAAACAACAATAGAGAGCTGAATTATGCCCTCTGTATGATTCTGCATTCCTCTCAAACTCCCATTATATTTAACAATTTGCCAATTGTAATAAAAACAAAACACCACATCAAGGCCCCAATTCCGCCATACATCAAATATATTCTTAGCCTCATATGTGCAATCCCGCAACAGTAAAATGTGAGATGGCGTACTCCTGGAATAAAATAAGCGATCAACAGGGAATACGGTCCAAACTTCTTTATCCATGATTCAACTTTTAAAAATCTTTTCTCCTTTAGCCCAATCCATTTTCCAAACCTATCTATCAGAGGTCTTCCAGCTTTTTTACCAATCATATAACTAATCATCATGCCTAGAAAAGTCCCGCTAAAGCTGATTAAAATAGCAAGCTGATAATTAAGAGTGCCTATATGCGTAAAGTATCCTATTAACGTCATCAGTGCTTCATCAGGAATTGGCAACCCCACTATTCCCAAACTGAGCAATAGGAAAACAGCAAAATAACCATATTGACCGATTAACTCGTTAGCTACTTCCATCCGTGAATTTCCATTTTTTCATTGTCTTGTTTCTTGAAATTTGGAATTTTAATATGACTGACCATTAGAAATGCCAGGATGCATATGCCGATGCACAAAATAACTGGGCTATGTAATGTCATAAGTACTAACAAGCACATAGCAGCAGCCGGTGCTGGCAATCCAATAAATACTGCCAGATTGCTTTGTTCTACGTTAAAACGGGCTAATCTCAGCAGTCCGCAAATGCTGAATGCAAGTGCACAAACCAAACCAACGAGGGAAAGCTGACTTAAAGAAATACTATATGCCAGCATGGCGGGTGCAATACTAAATGTTACTAAATCAGAAAGAGAATCAAGCTCTTTCCCGAACTCAGATACGGTATTAAACTTTCGCGCAACCCTGCCATCAAACAGGTCAAAAAACATGCCAAAGCAGATAAACATCATCGCTGAAAATGTATTATTTAATAGCAAGGAATAGATAGATAACACCCCGCAGATAAAGTTGCATATGGTAATGATATTAGCTAAATAAATCAAAATATAACCAGCCTCCAAAACGATTGTTTATTTATTCATCTTCCTAGTATAATTATGGTTCACCCTTACTCTATGTGAATTTTTCTTCATCTCAAAAAGTACGAGCAATCTTATTATTCTTTCAAATTATAAAATTCCAATGTGGATTCTATGTGTTTTTCATAAAAAAACCTTTTAATTAGATAAAAAAACAAACTATTTTTTGTTTTATTTTGTTTTTTTTTATTTAATAGCTAGATTTCCGTCTAAAGACAATATACACCAAAAAAGCAGTCACCTATAGGCAGACTGCTTTGTGTTCTTTTCTAAAGAAAACTAAAACAAATACAATAAATTCTATTCAACCTCTTGTATGGACAATCCTAATGTAGGCTCCAAATTCTCTGGAGCATCATAAATGGCCGTATACATCAGCCCGTTCTCCTCATATGTACTTTGCCCACTATCAATAATTCTACCGTCGACTAAACCTAATGCTGTATTAATTTCTTGTTTCTTTTCTGCCGAAATGGTTGAATCTGCTATATTAACTAAGTTAACTGCTGCAGAAGTAACGTCTCCGCTATCATCCATAATTCCAAAAATTGCTGCTGTCCGAAGGTTGCCAGTATCGTTATCCGTTGCTGCAGATACTACAATTGTTTGATTCTCATTGATAGTGCCAGTACGAAGTAATCCATAAGCACTATCCTTTTCTTCTAAATCATTCAGAGTAGCCAAGTCAGGATTAACGGAAGTCATACTTTTATTCCATTCATTTTTCAAGCTATCCCAGTTCCTATCAAAAACTGTTTTTCCATCCGTTTCTGCTGCCGACACTTTTTTCGGTTCACTAGCATCTGCAGTTGCTTCTGTATTTGCTTCTGTAGCTGCTGCTGTATTTTCAGCTTTCCCCTCTGTTTCCTGAGCTTCGTCTTTTTGACCACAACCGCTTATCACTATAACCAGTAGTAATGCTAAAAAAATGTTACCTAATAAGCTTTGCTTTTTTTCTGTCATCTCCAAAATCCTCCATCACTATTTCATTTTACAATATTTAACTTATAAGTTCTCTTTTCCCAAAGGTATTTATTCCCAAACGCATATATTAAAATTTCTTTCTGTCACATAGAAACTCTGTTTATTTTGCAACAAGAGATGTAACTTCCATTAACACAAAAAAGTCAGACATTTATACCACTGTCTGACTTTTTACGGCTGCATCTTATTTGCGATATCGGATTTGCATCTGTTTCTAGCGAATTTCTTCATATAATTAAGCATATCTCAAAAAATAAAAAAGCTGCTTTAGCAGCGGAGATAAATCAATATACACTACCCTTTTCGTATTAATCTAACAAAAAATGAGATTCCTAAAATTAAATATAAACAAGCAGTAAGACCCCAAGTAAGAAAAATCCCTAATCCTAAGCCAATATTAGCATCTTCATAATTATTTATTACATCATCAATAACCACATACAGCATTGGAGCAGCACATATAAAATAAGCTAACAATGATAATAATAATTTTTTTGTATTTTTATAATAAAACATAACAGGGATGAAAAGTAATGCAAGTGTGATAATAACAATTATCGCCATGGATATTTCCATAAAATCCCTCCAAATACAAAAAACTAAAATATTTTTATCTTTACCGATATTATTACCCGTAAATTAAAATTAGAAATCAAAACAATTTAACTACTAATTCCTTATTCATTATCTTGTTTCAATAGCCATACGCAAGTGTGATACCACTCCAAGAAGCAATAGAAACGAACATACCAGTTTTTCAAAAGAGGTTCCAAGTAGTTGTTGAAAAAAGCCAAAGGTCCAAAGTGCCACGAAACACCAGCATATAATAGATCTTCCTCTTTTATTTAAATACCGCTTTTTTTGGGCAGCAAAAATGGTAAAAGCACCGCCTATAATGCAAACAACCATACCAACAACAGATATTGGCAGCTGAGATTCAAACGAATCAGATCGCCCTCCGTTAACCCAAGAGAACGGAATAACACTGCTGATAACAAGGATATGCAGTGCTATTGTTAAAGAGTAAAAACAAATAGCCATTATTAAAGCAGTACGTAGATTGATTTTTCTAAGTTTTTCTTTCATATATCTACCTCGCTTTTATTATTCCTCTAATTTTTTATTATAAGTGGGACTCATATTATAGTTATGCTTTCACTTACCCCCTTTAGTCCTTTAACCCATATTAATTAATCATTTTTTTTTTACATTATCTAAAAAACAAAGAGGAATTCATTAGAATTCCTCTCAATAGAGATTGATAAATCAACCTATACAACTACTGCAGTAAAAAACCAAATAATCATAATAACCTGTATTAATATTTTTGCTACACTGCCTCCTAAGAAGCCTATTACCGTAGCGAATCCAACCTTTGCCGCCTTCTTCATATCTTTATGCAAGATATATTCCGTAATTAAAACCGCTACAAATGGTACGAGGATAATTCCAAATGGAGGGAGAATAAAGGACCCGACTATTGTTGCGATTGCAGCTATTGTTTCAGAAATCTTTGACCCGCCATATTTTTTCACAAAATAACTATTTGCGATGATATCGGCTGCTATTAATACAGCACTTAACAATCCCATACTTATCCAGAACCATATAGACAGCTCACTAGGATTAATCAAAAACTGATAAACCAAAAATCCTCCCCATATTGCTACTACAGAGGGAATAATCGGATAAACTATCCCCACAAAACTTAATATAAATAATATTATGGTTATTGCCCACCATACGAATTCCATCAAAAAACCTGCCTTTTTAAAATTCTAACATTTAGAAATCTTGCTCTTTCAGAACAAGATTTCCTTTCGTTATTTAGCTGCTGCTATGCTTGCGACTTTTATAGCGGTGACTGCCGCCATACGGATTATACCTTCTGCTTCTATCACTGCTGCTGCTTTTTTTATATCCTCTTCTATCACTGCTGCTGTATTTTTTATACCTTTTTCTATCACTTCTGCTATAGCTTCTAGATCTATGACTGCTGTGAGAAAATTGCTTAATCGTTTTCATAAATTTTTTAAACATTCTTTCCACCTCTTTAATTCATTTTATTTTTTTCGGAACAGTACATCAGAATCTTTTCTCAAAGGGATATTAATAATTACCTTTGTCCATTCACCATAAACACTTTGAATTTCAATCGACCCTTTATAATATTCCAATAACCTTTTGGCGATTGCTAATCCTAACCCATTTCCGCCATTTTTTCTGCTTCTTGCTTTATCAACACGGTAAAATCGATTAATCACCAATGGTAGGTCTTCTTCTGGAATTCCAACACCGTAATCCTTTATTTCAATAGCTAAGCTGTTTTCGCTATGTTTTACTTTAAGCTCGATTTCCTTCTTGTTTTTTGAATATTTTATGGCATTATCTAACAGGATAATTATTATTTGCTCAAGATGATTTTTGAATATTTTTAAGGTGAAATCCTTACTAATATCTATTGAAGAGGAAATATTATAGTCTGGATTTAAAGTTAAGAAATTTTCAACAACATCCTCTACTACACCTTTTATTTTTATATCCTCTAATACAGCAGTACTTGTGGAGAAATCTCCTCTTGATAAGGTCAGCAATTCTGAAACCATACGGATTAATCTATTGGTTTCATTCAAACTCAAGTTAAGTGACCTTTCTAATGTTTGCGGATTATCTTTTCCCCAGCGATTTATAAGGGATAGATGACCGTGAATGATTGTTAATGGTGTTTTTAATTCATGAGAAGCGTCTTCCACAAATTGTTGCTGTTGCTGGAAAGATGTCTCGAGATTATCCATTAATTCATTAAACATAATTCCTAACTCTGTCATTTCATCATGCTGTTTATCGATATTCACCCGTTTATTCAAACCATTTTCTTTTATACTTTTCATTGTCCTAATCATAGAATTTATTGGTTTTAATAACTGAAAGGACAGAATCCTTCCCCCTACAAAACTTAAAATGATAGCCACTAATCCTGTAATTATTACTAATGTCGTTATTTGATTTATCAAACTTTCGAAGTTCTCTAAGTTTCGGACAATTTCTATCGTACCTTTAAAACCGGTTACTTCAAAAGGCTTTCGGTATACAAGCAGTCGATCTCCCTTAGGGGACATTTCCACTAATTCTTCTTTTAAAGCTGATTGTGATGAGACCCAATTTTTTGGCACTTTATTTGTTATTGTAAATAATACGGAATTATTTTCACTAACAATCCTTATTAATTGGTGATGTTCATTCAAGATATCTATATACGCTTTACTTTCTAAAATCTCTTGTTCTGAATCTGCTTCTAATAAATAGGCATAAATTTCTTCCATATTTTTTTGAATTGTTTGTCTTTCATGATTATTAACCCACTTCATAATGACAACATACTGAACGAAGGTATAGGATAAAAATAAGAAGAGGATTAGTAATGCGGCCCAAAATGTTAATTTCCATTTTATCTTGATACTTTTAGGTAATAATGCTTTCACACTTTTCATTCCCTCATAACATATCCCATTCCTCTAATCGTTTGTATATAGCCTTCTTTATCATTAGCTTCCAATTTCCCGCGAAGATGCATCACATAAACATCTACGACATTTGTTTCTATGTCTGCATGATAATCCCAAATATTTTCTAGAATAATCTCTCTAGTTAAAACTCGGTTAATGTTTTTCATAAACAGAAATAACAAGTCGTACTCTTTTTTAGTCAGTTCTATTAGGTGCTCCCCTTTTTTTAACAATCTTGACTCAATATTAAGCTCAAGATCTTTAAAGGACAAAGTCATCTCCGGTAAATTTTTCAGTTTCTCTTGTCTTCTAATAATAACTCTAATTCTTGCTAACAATTCCTCAATGGCAAAGGGTTTTGGAATATAATCATCAGCACCGATATCTAATCCTAAGACCCTGTCCATAATACTATCTCTGGCAGTTATCATAATGATCGGAATATCCTTTACTGCCTTTAACCGTCTACAAACTTCAATACCATTTAATTTTGGCAGCATTAAATCAAGCAGGATAACATCCCAATTCTTTTCTAATGCAAGCTCTAACCCTTTCCTTCCATCATAAGCAGGCGTAACATTATATCCTTCGTGCATTAGCTCCAAAAGAATAAATTCTGATAACGCTTCTTCATCTTCAATTACTAAAATATTCAACTGTTTTACCTCCATATATTATCTTGTCAGAATTATATCTTATCTAAATTATATTGGATACTAATGCATTAATTTGTATTAAGTGAGGATTTTTTAAAATGAAAGTGACCTGCTTATGGGATTTATATGCATTTAATACTATTCTCCTTTCTTAATAAGATTAATCCTTTCTATAATCATACAAAACCGTAATGAAATAACGGTAAAATGTATCATGATGCTTTCTAAAATTTTAATGAAAATTTTTTAATCTTAAATATGTTAGGAGAAGATTATGAAAATAATAAATAGAATTTTTTTGCTTTTTATTGCCTTTTTAAGGAAATCAATGTAATATATATATTACATAATGCAACTTAAACATTACATTGTGTAATTTAGTTCGGTCGGTGAAATTATGAAAAATCGTATTAAAATAGCCAGAGCTGAGAAATCCATGACTCAAGCAGAGTTAGCCAGAAAGGTTAATGTTACAAGACAAACAATTGGTCTTATTGAAAAAGGGAACTACAACCCTACCTTGCAGCTTTGTATTTCCATTGCTAAGGCTTTAGAAAAAACACTCGATGACTTATTTTGGGAGGAGTAATTTTATGGAACAAAAATCATGGCTGTCTAAGGTATTACCTAAGGATGAATACAAAGAAAAGAAAATGCTTTACTATATAGCTGAATCTGCTGTGCTGCTTGCCATATTGTTATTTATTTATGCATTGATTAATAATTTTTCTCTTTACGGAGGGTCTGCTTCTGGAACTGTCACCTTGCTTTCTTTATGTTTCCTAGTTGCCTATGTACTAATAAGATATATAATGTCAGGCATAGAATATCCTGATATTATAAGTGAAAGACGATTTAAAAAAGAAAAACAAGCAATCATAAACCGCAGTTTAATCATGATGGTTCTTATTGCCGTTATGTTAGTAGTAATACAAGGAATCCCGTCTAACATGACAAGTTCAGTTCAGTTGTTTTTACCAGCGATTTTTATATCCTTCATTAATTTTATAATAAGCTATACTTCACTCAAAAAATCCTATCATAAAAACATTGATTTATTGGATTAATCATTAACATGTTTTTCAAATAAAACACCCTTTAAAATACACTTAATGAAGTGAATTTTAAGGGGTGTTTCTTCATGCCTCATTAAAAGTAAACATCTACACTCAAGTCCTATCATAACTTCTAACGACAAATCCTTGATTTTCCGCAAACGTATTGATTACCTTTACCAATTCACTTTTCGAAATGGACACGGAGTGATGAATTTCTCTTTTGTTATTAATGACATATTCTTCAAAAATTATATAATTTAAATGATCCATTTTTTTAACTACAAATTGATTACACTCATATTCTCCACTTCTAATATTGCTAGAATAAATAAAATAAATGATGCCATCATAATATTCTTGTTCAGAGATTTCCGTATTTAAAAATAATGGAATGATTTCATGCATATAGTGCTTCCTTTCTAGAATCATTACTCCATCTAAGGTAATGGTTTTTCTGGTCGTTTTGGACAATAAGAACAATTAGGGTCTTCACATTTCACCTCAGTCCATTCATTGCAGGAAGGACAGAAATAAGCATCATAATCTTCATAGTAAACCAAGTTATGTTGACATTTTTTACAGTGCTGTTCCATATCAATTGAACCGTCTATTTCGATACCATCTATAATAACCAAATCATCTTTTTCTTCTATCTTCATCATTACCTCCAAAAGGTATTTTCACCTGTAATTCTCCTCGTACGTAATCTTATTTAGCAAAGATACTAACTACTCTTACCACTTCCATTATTTTTTCCAAACCATTTTTTTAAAACCTCGTCTACTTTAGGACTGTATAAACACATACAAACTCCAACCATAAAAATAATAAATCCGCTAAAACCAGGGGTTATAAACGGGAATCCCTCAGAATAGTACACTATTGTAGAACGACTATATAGAGCCAACCAATTAGATTTATGACAATTCTTTTCTTATACATTGCTTTATCCTTCTCATAGATTAATTGTAATAACTTTAATACGTTTATAGCTCTTCTTTGGTTTCATTTAATCGCGATTTATTAGTTCCATTATTAATGAAGGGCTCTTTTTTTTAAGGTTTCTACTATTTTAGTTACTAATTTGTAATTTACTGATATTAATCTACTTTTATACGAAAAACCTAATTGTATTTATTGGATGATAGTGTTACAATACTATAGTTCGATAATATGGTAGCGTACTAAAGCAAAATACTTAATAAAAGGTGGTCTCTATAATATATGAAACGTTTAGTAACAATGATTTTAGCAGTAGCAGCGATTTTCACCATTGTAGCAGGGTGCTCTAAATCTGCCGAAAAAGATGACAATACATTGGTAATTGGTATTGATGATAAATTTGCTCCTATGGGGTTCCGTGATGAAAATAATGAGATTGTTGGTTTTGATATTGACTATGCGAAAGCAGCAGCTGAAAAAATGGGCATGAAAGCTCAATTTCAACCTATCGACTGGAAAACGAAAGAATCTGAGTTAAGCAGCGGTCGTATTGATCTTATTTGGAACGGTTACACCATTACAGATGAGCGTAAAGAAAAGGTTCTCTTTACAGAGCCTTACTTGAAAAATGCACAGGTTGTCGTAACAATGGCTGATTCTTCTCTTTCTAAACTTAATGATTTAGAAGGAAAAGTCGTTGGTCTTCAATCACTTTCTTCTGCATCCGATGCATTAGATGCTGATCCTATTAAATCAAAAATTAAAACAGTAACAGAGTTTGCTGACAATGTTTCTGCTTTGAATGACTTAAAGAGTGGCCGTTTAGACGCTGTAGTAATTGACGAAATTGTTATTAACTACTATATGACTAAAGAGGAAGGCACTTTCAAAGTACTTGATGAATCTCTTGCTCCTGAAGAATATGGAGTAGGCGTTAAAAAAGGTAATGAGGATCTGCTTAATAAACTACAAAAAGCACTTGATGAGATGAACGAGGATGGCACTGCATCAGAAATCTCTGAAAAGTGGTTTGGCGAAGATAAAGTGTTGAAATAATAACTAATTACTGGCAAAACAGGATTTCCGATAAGGAAGTCCGTTTTGTTTTCGGAGGTAACTTTTATGTCTTTTGAATACATTAAATCAATAATTATGCCTTTGCTTGAAGGGGCTCAGATGACTGTCCTCTTGTTTATCATTGCTATTGTAGTGTCCATACCGCTAGGCTTTCTATTAACATTAGCTGTAAGAAGCAGCTTTAAGCCTCTTTCCTGGTTTGCTCAAGGCTATATTTATGTGCTTCGCGGAACACCGCTATTGCTGCAGCTATTGTTTATCTGTTTCGGTCTGCCAATGATTCCTGTAGTTGGTGAATATTTAGTATTAGATCGTTTTGTAGCTGCATGTTTAGGTTTTATTTTAAACTATGCTGCTTATTTTGCCGAAATCTTCCGCGGCGGTCTTATTGCCATTGATAAAGGTCAATATGAGGCATCACAAGTACTTGGCTTAAACAAATGGCAGACTTTAAGAAAGATTATTCTTCCGCAAATGTTCCGCATCGCCCTTCCGGCTGTGGCGAACGAATCTGTAACACTTGTTAAAGATACAGCACTCCTTTATGCGGTAGCTGTACCAGAATTGCTGCACTTTGCTCAAGCTGCAGTTAATCGCGACTTTACAATTGTGCCATTTGTTGTGGCAGGTGTCATTTATTTAATCATGACGCTTCTATTAACGTTAATCTTTAAATGGCTTGAACGCCGATTCAAATTTGAATAAGAAGGAGTTGGTGAATATGGCTATTATTGAAATCTCTAACTTAAAAAAATCGTACGGCAATTTAGACGTATTAAAGCAAATTACATTTAATGTAAATAAAAACGAAGTAGTAGCGGTTATTGGTCCCTCCGGATCTGGAAAAAGCACCATGCTTCGCAGTCTTGTTAATCTTGAGGTGATTGATGGCGGCAGTATTTGTGTGAGCGGCGATTATTTAGTAAAAGATGGACAATACGTTAAACCGCAAGACATTAAACAAATCACAGGTAAAATGGGGATGGTCTTCCAGCACTTCAACCTCTTCCCTCATCTGACTGTGAGAGAAAATTTAGAGCTTGCTCCAAAAATGGTCAAAAAAGAATCCTCTGCTGACATACAGAAAAGAAGCAATGAGCTGCTAGAAAAAATCGGGCTCTCCAGCTGGGCGAACTCGTTTCCAGCTAAGCTGTCCGGCGGACAAAAACAAAGGGTGGCAATTGCCAGAGCATTAATGATGAACCCAGATATTATGTTATTTGATGAGCCTACTTCCGCTCTTGATCCAGAATTAACTGGTGAAGTATTGCAAGTGATGAAGGACCTGGCTCAAGAAAACATGACCATGATTGTCGTAACGCACGAAATGGGCTTTGCCAGAGAAGTTGCTGACAGAGTCGTATTTATGGACAATGGGGAAATTGTTGAATCTGGTGCTCCAAAAGATTTGTTTACAAATCCTAAGTTTGAACGAACAAAAGCGTTCTTAAACCGCAGTTTAAAATAAGCAAAAGGCAGTTTCATAATAAACTACCATCCTAGCAAACTTAATGGCCAACCAGAATTTATTCTGGTTGGCTTTTTTATTGATTTAATTTCATAACTTTTAACAGGTAAAACAGTTAATCTTATAGATAACCCTTTATTAAACTGTAAACCGCGCAATAAATAAAGGATTTCTGTGTAAAATAAATAATAACACCAAGCATTAGAAGTTCCAGTAAATACTATTTATTATAATTACCAGTAAATAATACGTGGGGACTCAGGTGGCATTTCAAGTGAAGCAATTATTGGCAAAATAGAGCTGAAGAAATAAACAGCTGCATCTTTGTCGCTGTTTTATACTTATAGAAAATTATTTTTCAATCTCTTTACTAATTCATCATAGTTTATGAAATAATCTTTAATTGGAATGACAGCAAAATCAGATGAAGTTTGAGTATTTGCTAATAGGCATTCATCATATATTAGAGAAATATAAATATCTTTTTGCACCTTAATTCCGCTTTCCTTATAATAACCTACTAAATCCATATATAAATTATAGCCTGCTTCATCAATAGACCTTTCTATCACAAAACCGCCAGTAAAGTCTCCCCACCAAGCTTGAAAGCTTTTATAAACTTCATGAAAACTAGTTAGACCTTCAGCATCTTCACAAAACAAACTATGATAAAAAATTTCTTTTTCCTCATAAAACAGCTTTGTATCGTTGACATCATTAAGAAATACAATTTGAGAGACTTTCTTCCATAGGTTTTGAAACCTTGATTTAAAGTCATCCTTAAAAGTAATCTTTGCAGAGAAATAAGGGAACTTTATCTTTTCGGTATTGTTTGTTTGATTTATATATATATTTTGCAAGTATATTAGGAAGTTTAAAGAGGTCGAACGATCTGTCATCATAATTAATGCATTTTCCAAAATTTACATCCTCCCTTTCTCCTCTATTATCACCATTCTTCTGGTAAAATACAAATTTTTTACTATTAATCAGCTAATATCTGAATAGCCATGTTTGACACATCTATAAAATTGTGTATAATTCAAGGTAATTGCATAAACAAAAATGTTTTCTAGGGTTCCGCAGCATATATTATTGTGTTGGACTGGTCCGAGAGAAAACTCACAGCTTTGCTGTGTCACGGAAGGACAAAAGCCTGGGAGAAACTGACTTATCAGTTTGCTCCCGGGCTTTTGTTTTTTTTTATGCAAAATTAATTTGGAGGTTTTAGAAATGGATTGGATTAAAGTTTTTATCGCAGCATTTTTTGAAGTATTTTGGGTTATTGGCTTAAAGCACTCTGATAACCTATGGATGTGGGCGGGGACAGTTGTTTGTATTATCATCAGCTTCTACGTAATGATTATGGCAGGGAAAAAGCTGCCTGTTGGGACTGTTTATGCAGTGTTTGTTGGTTTAGGTACTGCAGGAACTGTACTTTCTGAACTTCTATTCTTTGGGGAAGCTTTTAAAGTGGAAAAGGTTCTCTTCATCTTACTCCTTTTAGGAGGCGTAATCGGCTTAAAATTGGTTACAAAAAATAAAACTCAAGAAGGGGATGAATCGTAATGGCTTGGATTTCTCTTATACTAGCAGGTCTGTGTGAAATGTTTGGTGTGGCTATGATAAACAAATTGCATAAAGACCGTAACTGGCAATCCGTATTACTATTAATATTAGGATTTGGTGCTAGTTTTATCTTCCTTTCCTATTCAATGGAAACACTCCCAATGGGAACAGCTTATGCAATTTGGACAGGAATTGGTGCTTCTGGTGGAGCTATTTTGGGCATGTTACTATATGGTGAATCAAAAGATTGGCGAAGACTTGTCTTTATAGCTATGGTGTTAGGTGCAGCAGTAGGTTTAAAATTGGTCTCCTAATAAGAAAAGAGCTGAATAGCTCTTTTCTTACATGTTTCTCTCAAGAGTTCACATTATTGCCTTCATAATAACGAGACAACTCAATAATCATTGCACCCATACGTTCAAGCTCAGGAACAACGATTTTGTCTACTCCTTCTTCCGATAATGCCTCTGCAGTTACTTTTCCTACTGCAACTGCTAATGTATTGTCTTGGAATGCATCGAGGATTTCTTTTGTTACACCCTTCTCTTTTGCAAATGTAAAAAGAGATCGTACTTGAATCGCACTCGTAAAGCAGACGGCATCCACTTTGTTATCGTGCATTTCCTCAAAAAGTGTTTGCACAGCATCCCATTCTGGAGCGATATGCTGATATGGCAGGATAGTAGCAACGCTTGCTCCTTTATCTTCTAAAAACTGGATGAGTCGAGGCGCTGTCTCACCGTGAAGCTGAACCAATACGTTTTTCCCTGCAAAATCAACATCTTCAAGCGCACGAATTAATCCTCTTGTTGACCCATCTTCATCGAGAATATCAGGCACTACGCCAATTTTCTTCAAGTAATTTTTTGTCTTGTAGCCTCTGATCGCTATATTAGCCGCTTCCAATCGCTTAAGATATTCCGCTTTTACACCTAGCTTTTCCGTGATATTTACAAGTGTTTCTGTACCGATGCCTGTCGTAAAGATGACCCAGTCTGCCCCTTCGTTCACAAACTTAATCAGAGCAGGTTCTACCTCTTTTTCCGCTAAGAAAACGGTACCTTGTAAAGAGCGGACAACTGGAATACCGCCTTGATTTTCGATTAATTTGCTGATTTCTTCTATTTTACGAGAAGCTCCAATAACCACACGCTTCCCTTCTAATCCTTTGCCCATTTTAGTTACCTCTTTTCCCTCATCTATGTACATATATTTTCTATTATAATAGCAGGCTCGTAGAAAAAGAAAATATTTTTATGCAATATTCTTATAATTTTAAGTTAATACGAAAAAAAGGCCATTTTCTATTACAAAAATGGCCTTTTTCCTTCTTTCACTTTCGTTAATTCAATTATTTCCTTTAATACAGACATCTCCGCCCATTCCTCTTCTGTTACCAGTTCCCACTGTATACCTTCCGGCTTTTTGTATGGTGTATTTGATTGGACTAATTCCTGTTTTAAAGGAAAAGGAAAGCGGCCGAGTTTATGCTCTGTTAAATAGTTCCAAACACTTGTTTCGTTACCATTTTTGTGTTCAGCCCTTTAAGAAAGTTTTTAAGCTTGAATCATTTTATTAATATCCATCTCAAGCGGATATGTGCTATATACAACAATTTTATTTTTATATTGTTTAACAATATCCATACGGTCCTTATAACTGGACAATAACAGCTTTAACTCCTTCTTGCCGTTTCTTGTAACAATCGTTAAAGAATAATCTGCATTCTCAGGGTGAAGATACCCTTCTTCACTTCCAGGATATAAACTGTATTTTTCTCTGACAGTTGCCTCATTAAACAGCTTTAAAATATCAGTTTTAAGCGCTCCTTCAATTTTTCTGCCATTATAGAGAACTTCTGTATTAACTTCAGACAATTTCAAATGCAATTTATATTTTCCAAGCAGCCATTCGACCACACCTGTCGGCAAACATGTCATTAAAACCTTCACTATACAAAATAGAACTAACGCTATGATGGAAATCCAAGTCATCTATGCTCACTCCAATATTATAATAACCATGCTAAGTATATCACATAACTATCATACTGGATTTCGAAACAATATTGACCATCCAATTGGCAGAATTATTGACCATCCAATTTAATTAACCATTTGCTTTTGACGAAATAATCTAACTTTCTTTTTTACTGCTTCTGTTATAATATAGCCAATTCCGCCACCAATAGTATTTAACAGCAGATCATCCACATCAAATGCCCTGCCTTGAACAATACCTACATAACCTAATAAAAGCTGCAGCACTTCAATTGTTACACTTACTAGAAAAATACATCCTATCGCTTTTGAAAGTTTTCTTGCTTTAAATAACAACGATATATACACACCTAATGGACAAAGCATTATTAAATTATAAAAAGATAACTTTACAGAATTCCAAAAGAACCAGTCGAATCCTTGATAATGATAAAGATTGTACCAATCTTTAATAAAATAAAACGGCACTAGCTGTATAGTTGGCAAAAAATCGTGTTGAGGAGGCAATATAATTCCTCCAGTTGTTAATTGCGCAACGTGCAGTAAATAATATAGAAAGCTATAAGTAATCAATCTTTTCATTAAACCACTTGTTTTCATTCTAATAAAATCCACTACGATATAAATAATTAAAAAAATTGTTCCAAAAAAGACAATATCATAAATTGCATACATAGTATCTTAACCCCTTTCCTTAATCCAATACTTAGACGAAACTCTTTACTAAAAGGTTTGTATTTTATCCTTTTTATATCATTTCGTATGATACAAAAAAGAGTAAGAGAAAGCAGACTCTTTATCAAAAGTCACTTCTTTTTCTTGATCTTATTAGGTTTTACAGCAACTGTTGGAGCATATAAGCTAAAAAAATGAAACATACTATTCCAATCTGACAGATTACTTTTTTATCAATATCTATATTAGGTTTCTTAACATTTCAACTATGGACATATATTAAATCCTTTTTGAAAAGAGAGGGACTCAATATGTCGAATGCATAGACTTCCGATTGAGTTTCTCTTTTTGTTTGATAAAAACATAAAAAAAGAGCCTACCCATAAGGCAAGCTCTCCTAACTCATCGCATCACCAATCCTCCATCCACATTCAAACACTGCCCCGTCACAAACGCTGCCAAATCTGATGCTAAAAACAGCACACTTCCTGCAATATCATCAGGACTTGCCAAACGGCCCATCGGTGTCATTTGAATGATTGATTCTCGCACAGATTCCTGTGTTTCGGAGCTGGAATCTGTCGGATAGGTTAAGCCTGGCGCGACTGCATTCACGGTGATTCCAAATAGGCCAAGCTCTTTGGCTAGATTTCTTGTAAAGCCTAACAAGGCCATTTTTGATGTTGTGTAGTCATGGTATGGAATAATCGGAAAATCGATTAGATTGCTGACAATATTGATTATCCTGCCTTGCATTTGTTCCTTCATATATGGCATCACTGCTTTGCAGACATTATAGGTGCCATGAACATTGCCTTCCCACTGGCTGTTGTAATCGGCCCAGCTGATTTCCCATGCTGTTTTCCTTGTTTTGGGGTTAAAGGTATAATGACTCAAGGCATTATTCACAACGATGTCAATTGTACCGAATGCATCAGCAATCTGTGCGACCATATCGGTGACTTGTTCTTCTTTTTGAACATCTGCCTGAATGGCAACAGCCTGCCCTCCTGCTGCTTCGATTTGACTGACAACTGCTCCGGCGAGGTCTTTGTTTTTTAAATAATTGATAATGACAAATGCACCTTCAGCAGCCATTTTTTTAGCGATAGCTGCGCCTATTCCTCTGCTTGCACCTGTCACTAAAACAATTTTTTCTTGAAGATTCAACTTTCCTCGTCCTTTCTATTCCACATCACTGTCGTATTTTTCAAGTCCATACTCAAGGTCCCTTTCCAAATCAACCATGCGAACTAGCTCCATTAAATTAAAACCGCCATCATGATGCCAGCCTGGCTTTGCCCGGTTCATTTCTCCGATTGGGCTGAACCGATTAACGCCAGCAGCGCCTAAAATATTGGCGAGCGAGAACAATCTTGCTGGTTCTACGGCAAGCCCGCATGATTGTAAATAGCTCTCCCATTGCTGGAAATGGTCAGCAACTTCCTCAAGTCTGTCCACTGCATACACATGAACACTTCTGTTTAACGGGCTACCGCTAAAAGAAGGTTCCTCATGGTAAATGACCGTCCATGCTGTATCGTCTTTACTGCTGTATACTGCCGTTTTCTGTGATTGCAGGCTTTTTAAGGAATGCTCATTTCGGAAGTTTTGTATGGACATTGCCTCTTCCCCTGTCAGCTTTGCTCTTGGTCTTTTTTTATGGTATCGGGAAAGCTCTGCTGCTAATCCTTGTGCAAACTGCTTCGGGCTTACCACCCCATCTTGCTCCACATAAACACATTGCGGAGAAAGACAGCTTTGCTGGTCATAGATGGAAATATCTTCGGCAAGCTTATGGAGTGTGTCACTGTAATGATCAGCCGTTAATGCTTCTTTGCCAATCATAGCAAAGCTGATTTTATGACCATATGACAACAGCTTTTTGTGAATTGGTGTCTTCTTCCTTATTTCCGCGACCGTTTTGTTCGACCCATAAACGATAACAGCCTCTCCCCAATTGACTGCCATATTATCAAGGGACTCTGTCCCCCCCTTCCATGGCAGGATGGCGATGGCATCAGCCAATCTCTCGTCCACTTCCTTTAAGGATTGGAGAAAGAGGGCAGGGAGGAGGGGCTCTGAGTAAGAGGTCTTGCCGATTGCCGCTGATTTAAGCAAAAGCCCCATTATTAAACTCCATAACTGCACGCCTGGCACATTACCAGAAAATAAATGAAAAATAGTATTTGGTCCATACGCACGACTCATTCCGCCTGATTTTCTTGGCCGAAAGTCATCGAGTATGGCAGGCTGGTCAAATTCCTCATCAAGGAAGCGCAGCAGCTCCTTTTTGCGAAAGGTCCTCATATACCTTTTCAACTCGAGCCGAACCATGTCTTGATCATACCCGGTGACTGCAGGAATTAATGCGTCGGCAATACGTCTCAATCGGTAGTTTGGATTCAGCCATAGCTGGATAGCTTGGTCTATCTTGTCGACTACTTCATTAGTAGTAAGCTGAGCAAGATAATCTTTTCTGTTTGCTTGCAATGATGCCCCGATTTCCTCTATATGCTCGGCAGTTAATTCTGGATATTTTACGATGTACTTCCTGCCTTTCACCTGAATTGACTCTTGGCGAAAATCTGTGAGCTTTATTGATTCTGGTACATAATAGGCTTCTATTAATTCTGTTTCCATCACTAAATGGATGCACCACCTAATGCAGATTGCATCAGCTGATCCACTGCAATCGAACAGCCTCTGGCTTCTGCCCCCTTTATTCTGCCAAGGAGCTTAAACCCGTTATCTGTTTGACAGCCTTCATCCTGAGTTAGAATCGCTATACAAGAATTCCAGTTTGCTAAGTCAATATGTGCAATTACCCCTGCTTGACCATTTGTGATTGGCTTTAATGTGTCTGGGTCAAGTATGACTGTTTTCACCCATGCAGGACCTGTCTTTTCTAAACGAATATCTCCTTCTAAACAGCTCGACAAAATACTTTGATCATAAATTTGCGAGCTTAGTTCGGTCATGCCATACATATTTATGCAGAGTGAACGGTCAACTTGGAAGCTTGTATGAAACTGTTTATACAGCTCTTCCATCTCTACTTCACGAGACTGACCTTTAAAGCCGCCTGTATCAAATATCCTGCTTCCTTTTGCGAGCTGAAATTGCAGTCCATTTTCCTTTAAATAATCAAGAAGATGAACATAAGCAAATGTTGCGCCCATAAGCATTACTGGTTCTTCTGATTGTTCACACTTACGCAGCTCACTCGCAAATTTCTCCATCTCTAATCCTTTTTTCCCGAAGAAGAATTGGCTGTTTTCTGCCCCAAAATAAGCTGCTGCATTTGAAAGATACCTAGACAAGGAGGAATTTTCATTCATGTCTGCAGCTGGTGATAATACAAATATCGTCATCTTCTCCCTGTCTGGCAGTACAAACTGTTTAAATGGATGCTTCATCGATGCATCCCATACCTTTAATGAGGGATGATAATTTCTGCCCTTTTGGTCAGGATTAGTAGTTCCGCTAGTCATAAATACAGCCTCTGCATCCTCAATAGGTTCACACGCTAATGTCAGCTCTTTAAAACCTTGTATTGGCATTGGCGGTATATCAAGCCAACGCTTAACCGTGAGGGGGTTCTTTTTCTTCACTTGGCAATATTTTTTGTAAGGCATGTTATGCTGAAATTGATAGGAAAACAATTCTAGAGCGAGTTTATTAAATTCTTGGTCATGCTCTTCTTTATTCAAAATGCCATTCTTATATTTTTCGATAAAAGTGAGGACTTTTTCTGTTATAACAATAGAGATTTCTTTCATATTCCCTTCCCCTTTTCTATCCAGTTTGGAATATTAACAAACAGCAGATGTAAAATAATTGAAGAAAATGCCCCGATTAATATCGTATTTGACAGGAAGGCTCCTGCTGCCCCTGTAAAACCTGTTGAAAAGCTTGGCAAAGAGATTGCTAGTAAAATGGAAAGTCCAATAATCATGTAATTGCGATCCGATTGTTCCACTTTTGCTAGTAAGGAAATACCAGTAAACACTAACGTCGCAGCAGCCGGCAGGAAGATTCCGCCGACAACAGGGCTTGGCGTTAAAGCAAGCAAGGCACCTGCTTTCGGTACAAAGCCAAGCACTAGGAAGATAACACCTGCAATCATCACAGGATATCTTGAACCAACTCCTGTCAAACGAAGCAAACCAACATTTTGGGCATAGGCAGTTGTTGGAAAACCGCCAATAAGAGAGGACAGCATAGATCCTGCCGATTCGCCTGCAAAACCATTCCTAATTCGCTTTGCACTTATCTCTGTTTTCAAAATGGTGGAGGATGCTTGATAAACACCCATCGCTTCAATTACAGCCACTATATACGCAACAAAAAATGTGAGAAAAGTTGTCCATTCGAATTCTAAATTTCCATAAGGCAGGAATGTCGGCAGACCGAACCAAGCCTTTTCTGCTATCATTCCAAAATCAGCTTCTCCTAAACAAATCGCAATAATATCACCAACAACTAATGCTATTAAAAAGGAAAAAGATTTTAAAAAGCCTTTTCCGAATATAGATAAAATTAAAACGATACAAGCTGTTGGAATGGACATCATTAATACAGTTGAACTTGCAAAGCCTGCATCTCCTGGTGAACCGCCGAGAAACTCAGACAATGTAAAGCTCGATAAAGAAATACCGACTAGAAAAATAACAGTCCCTGATACAACTGGTGTAAATAATACCTTCAGCTTGCCTATTAACCCAGTAACAGACAATATGAATACAATTATTGCACTGACAAGGATTGCCCCGCTCGCAGCAGCAAGACCGTTTGCTTTTCCAGCTGCGATCATGATGGAATCGAAGGCAGCTGATGGTCCTTGGACGATTGGCAGCTTTACAAACTTTGCTGCCTGCAGCAATGTAACAATACCGGCTGCAATAAAAATGGAATTAACGATATTGGCTGATAAAGCAAAAGGCAAACCAATCATTGCTGCCACAAAAATAGGATCTAGCCATACATTTGAAACAAACACATGCTGCAGACCATATAAAAAGCTTTTAAGAGGAGGAAGCTTTTCATCAAGCCCCACTGTTAATAGTTGTTCGTCTGGTGTTTCATTCGTTTTATCAATAGTTTTCAAGTCTTCCATTTGTGTCTCCTTCTAGTACCATTACTTTTTGAGCAAGCTCGTATTTGTTAATACAGCCGCTTGCTTTTTCACAAAGATGCTTAATACAATCGCTCCAATCAATGCTCCAGCAATCGAGCTGAAAATAAAGAGCGGGATAAAGCCAAACAATGACGCCTTTTGTCCAAGGAGAACTGCCGCAATTGGATATGCTAATATTGCCCCAAGTATGCCAGTTCCAAAAACCTCTCCGGCAAATGCCATATACAGCTTCCTAGTCTTTAAGAATAATAGTGACGCTAACAGTGCTCCGACCATGCTTCCTGGAAATGCAAACAGTGAACCAGTTCCCATGAGGTTTCGTAAAAGCGAGACACTAAAGGCTTGCAGCACGGCATAATACGGACCTAGTAATACTGCTGACAGAACATTGAGAAAATGCTGTACGGGAAACACCTTCGTAAACCCAATCGGAATGAAGAAAAAATTACTAGTCATTGTCCCGATTGCGACCATCATTGCCGTTAATGTAAGCTTTCGTGTTTTTTCCATAAAAAAATCCCTCCAGTAATGAGCACTGAGGGATCTAGACAGTCAAAAAAGACTAATCTAATACGAACACTTTCCTACGCTGGCATTATCCAGTTCAGGTCCAAAAAGGGTCAAGACTGTAAAGTCTACTCTCAGCCGTTCGGCTCCCCCAGTGCAATCTCTTATTCAATTTACAACCATGCTAATATAAAAAAGCCAGGTCTCACTTTAAGACCTGGCTTTAAATAGCAGTAAATAAAGAATCTCACTGACTACTTTCCTACGCTGGCATCATCCAGATCAGGTCCGAAGGGTTAAAAAAATTGCTTTTTTCTCTCAGCCCTCCATGCGGGCACCCCTAGTAGTTAAATGGTTATGTAAAATTAAGCTTAATCATAAACCTAACTGATTCTAATGTAAAGAGATTTTTTACTTGCAATAGGAACTATCTATTGTTTTATTCGTAAATAAAGTGGAGGTGTTTAGTATGTTCAATAGCAAATCTGAATGTTCCGTATGCAGGAAGGAAATTAGGGGGAATGACGTTGTGTATGTAAAAATGCGCTATCCTATGCGTAAAGGAATGACCGAAATAAAGGCATATTTAAAAAATGAAGGAACCCTTATTTGCGAGAACTGTAATAAAAAGGTAAGGGAACCTTATTTTAAACAGTTCCCTTACCTTTTTATTAAACAAACTTTATTTCATACCCTGCTTGGAAGGTTTCCCCTGCTTCAAGCTTATTCATTCCGAATTTTTCATTTAACTTTCCTGTTGTGTTATATAGATCAGCAATCCCGTACCATGGTTCAATACATACAAATGGAGCCATTGTTCCTTCTGGTTTAGAGTAGTTCGACCAAATCCCTACAAAAGGAAAATCTTTAAATGTAACTTCGACGCCATGATTTGATTTATCTGACACTAGTTTTATCGCATCAATATGACTGTAGATTAATGCATCATTTTCAAAAAGAGAATCCTTCACCTGAATAGAATCAATATCATTAGCAATCCCTTTTTCATGAATAAGCGAATCCTTCAGCTCATATTCCATAACATCTTTGTTTTCAGCTGTTGTAAAATGGAGGACATAATCCTCGGCAGATTCATCATCTAACAGCGGAACTCTAAAGGCAGGATGTGCACCGATGGAGAAAAACATCTCATCCTTATTGTCATTGACTATTTCCCAGCGGACAGAAAGAGAATCCTCCAGCAAAGAATAGTGAATATACGCTGTAAATTCATAAGGATAAACATCAAGAAAACGCCCGTCCGACTTAACAACAAAGGAAACAGCATTGTCTGTTTTCTTCTCTATATCAAAATCGGCATCACGCAAAAAGCCATGCTGCGACATCGGGTAGGATTTTCCATTTAGTTCATATTTATCATCCTTTAAACGGCCCACAATCGGAAATAATACGGGAGAAACTCGCCCCCAATATGCTTTATCCCCTGTCCACATATAATCCAGTTCATTCTTTTTATGCTGCACTTTACGAATTTCAGCACCGCTGCTTGCAATTTCTACCTTTAACCACTCATTTTCAATTACAGTTGTCATTGAAATTACCTCTTTCCCATTAATATTATAAGAATGCAACGCAATAACCTTTTATTTACATTTAATATAATTATTGTTATCATTTAGCTATTATTTAATAAAGGAGCTCGATCATGATCAATTGTATTTCAGATTATCTTCAAGTACCGAAAGCTATAATAAAGTTTGGACTGCTCTCCATTGTCATCGCTATGAGCTTTTCCTTATTTAGTCTTTCAGAAAAAATTGGTGAATGTATTGGTAAGCTATTATTCATTGTTACACATTAATTGCTTATCCATTACATACCCACTACTCCAAAAAATAAGCCACAAATTTAGATAGTTAGCGCAATAACCGTCTCTATTAAATCCTCGACTTCCCCATAACATTTGTTAACTTCCGGTAAATGATAAAAGGTGCTTGTCGCTTCTAAATTATTCACTTCCTTATTAGGGGAATAGAGGAATATCTTTTTCCCCAAACCAATTGCTATACCTAATTCAATATGACTCCCTTTTCCAGCCGGAAGTATAACAATTATAAAATCACTATTTTTCACAGCTGCTAACTCTTCTTGTCCGATTTTCTCTAAAGCTTGTAAGGATGTTGCTCTGTTATTTAATGTCCAATCATATGTATGGATATATCCTTTATCAATAAGCAGTTTACTGATATTTCGTACTTCATTCTTATTTTTAAAGCTTGATGCAATATAAAACGTTCGTTGCTGCATTTGCTATCTCCCTCAATTCCTATAGCCATTATAACATTATTTGGTATACGGACACCTCAGCAACTATTAAAAGTTTAATATTTATGTTTATAATTATATTAAACAGGGTATTAAAAAATGTTGTATATAGAAAGTTGATAGTAAGTGAGGGGATAATTCTTGGGAATACTGATTGTTGATGATAATGAAGCTAATTTATTCGTCATAGAAAAGCTGTTGCAGCGTGCTGGGTATACAGATTATCTGTCGTTTACTTCTGCACAGGATATGTTTAACTATTTATATTCAGATAAACCATTTGTAATAGAGAGTCAGGTTGATGCTATCTTAATGGACATTATGATGCCGGAAATTGATGGAATAGAAGCTTGTAAACAGCTCCAGCAAGTAGAGCATCTGAAAGATATTCCAGTCATTTTTGTCACAGCGCTAGAGGACTCATGCAAAGTGGTTGAAGCATTAGATGCCGGTGGCACAGATTATTTAATGAAGCCGATTAACAAAACAGAGCTGCTCGCAAGACTTCGCGTTGCAATCAGGTTAAAATATGAAAAAGACTGGCATAAGAAACAAGAAGAGAAAATCAGAAATGAATTGGAGCTGTCAACACAAGTACAAACAAGCGTGCTCAGCCCACCTATACATAAAGAAAACTTGCTTATTAAGGCATCCTATCTGCCTGCATTTCAATTGGCGGGAGATATGTACTTTTGGTATGAGATTAGCGATCATCGTTATGCCGCCATTCAGCTTGATATGATGGGCCACGGAATTTCCGCTTCGCTTGTATGCATGTTTATTTCCTCTGTATTGCGTGACACAATTCAAAAAAATCCTGATCCTGAGAATGTGATACAAGATTTAAACCGCCGAATGAGCACACTAAATTCAAATCAAAAAATACCATATTATTTTACAGCGATATACTTAGTACTAGATACAAATGAACGAACGATAGAATACATAAATGCTGGACATTTGGACGGTTATGCCCTAATTGACGGTACAACAACAGTAGAATTGAAAAGCAATACGACAGCTGTCGGCTTCTTTGATGATATCAGAACAAAGAAGAATATCATTCACTACTCGAATTCTGTTCAGCTTATTCTTTGTACAGATGGTGTCCATGAAGCGATTGATAAATATGGAGAAACGGGTATCGACTTGATAAAGAAGGCTGCTTCCTGCCGGCTTGCTGATGCGAAGACATCGGAACCGATTGACTTAATTACATCTAAAGACCACCAGAAAGGTGCTACAGACGATATGTGTGTAGTCTTAATACAAGCAGATTGAAGGCGATCCATATAAAAAAGCAGTGCTTCCTAATAGGAAGCACTGCTTTTTTTACGGAATATTTTCTCTTGTGTATTAAAATTTTCAAAGTAGGCAGAATCACTGCGAATTGTCTCTTTGCTTCCTAAGCCAAGGAAGCCTCCCGGGCTTAAACTTTCATTGAATAATTCATATACTTGCTGCTGTAATTCCAGATTAAAATAAATCAGGACATTACGGCAAATAATTACATGAAATTCATTAAATGACCTGTCTGTTACTAGATTATGCTGTGCAAACACGATATTTTTCAGGATTGACGGCTTTAAAATAGCTCCGCTGCTGTCTGCTGTATAGTATTCGGAGAAGGAACTATTGCCGCCAGCGGCAAGATAGTTTTTCGTATAAGCCTGCATTTTTTGCAGGGGGATTACCCCTGCTGCAGCTTTTTCCAACACAACGTCATTCATATCAGTAGCGTATATCTTGGCCTTATGTGCCAATCCTTCCTCCTCTAGCATAATTGCCATAGAATAGGCTTCTTCACCAGTAGAACAACCTGCATGCCAGATCCTGATTTCAGGGAGCTTCCTTAATAAGGGAACTGCCTCTTCTCGGAAAGCCTTAAAGAAGGAGGGGTCTCTAAACATCTCAGTAACATTAATAGAAAAGTCACGGAGCAGCTTATAGAGAACATCTTCGTCATGAATAATTCTCTCTGTTAGTCCAGTAATGGTTAGCAGCTTTTCTCTGTTTAACCGATTTTGGACCCTCCGCATTAAGGACGAACGCATATATTGTCTGAAGTCATACCCAGTCAATTTGTATACAGCTGTCAAAAGTAAATCTAATTCAATTTCTTCTTTTTCCATACTAATTCATTTCCTTGTCTTTTCTACTTAGAAGAATATACAGCATTATGACAACCATACCCTCATGGCAGATAATAATTGATCCAGTTTCAGAGGTTTGCTGATATAATCAGATGCCCCTGCTTCTATACATTTATCGCGGTCACCTTTCATTGCTTTCGCTGTTAATGCAATGATTGGAATGTCATTGTTTTGCTCTATACCTCTAATTTTTCTAATTGTTTCATAGCCGTCCATGACAGGCATCATAATATCCATTAACACAATATCAAAATGCTCTAATTCATCCATCTTTTCAAGACATTCAGCGCCATTTTCTGCGGTAATAACATTCATGCCTTCTTTATTTAAAGCATTTTTTAATGCAAAGATATTACGATGGTCATCATCTGCTACAATGACTGTTTTCCCTTGCAGTACAGTAGATGGTGAGTGTTCTGTATTACTCTCTTCATTTACTGCTGCTGCATTCTCAGGCTCGGCCTCGTCAGAACCAATTGCAGATGCTGCTTGATCTTCCGCTATGCTGTCTATGCCAATTAGAGGGATTCCTCCCGGCAAGTTCGGAATGAAAATCGTGAATGTACTTCCTTCTCCTTCCTTGCTTTCTACTAAGCACGTGCCTCCAAGGAGTTGGGAGAATTCCTTCGAAATGGATAAACCGAGACCTGTTCCTCCGTATTTCCTCATTGTTGCTCCATCAACCTGCTGGAATGCTTCAAATATCATCGCATGTTTATCTGCTGGGATACCAATACCAGTATCTGTTACAGACATCTTCACCCATATATCCGCATAATTGGAGAGCGGAAGCTGCTTCACTTCATTCATTTCTGCTTTATTGACAGAAATCTTAACACTGCCCTCTTTTGTAAACTTAAATGCATTTGATAACAGATTTTTCATAACCTGCTGCAATCTTTGTTCATCTGTATAGATGATTGGCGGAACATCCTCATGGAAATCAATCTCAAAATCTAAGCTTTTGCTTTTCGCTATTTGCGTAAAGTTTCGTTTCAATCTGTCAACGAATTCACTTAAGTACACTTCTTCAAAGCTTATTTCAAGCTTTCCTGCTTCCACTTTAGAAAGATCGAGAATATCATTAATAAGATTTAATAGATCATTTCCAGACGAATTGATGACTTTGGCAAATTCCTTCTGCTCAGAAGATAATTCGCTGTCAAGGTCATCTGCCAGCATTTCTGAAAGCAGCAAAATACTGTTAAGCGGTGTTCGAAGCTCATGGGACATATTTGCAAGAAACTCGGACTTGTATTTCGAGCTAAGTTTAAGCTGCTTTGCCTGCTCCTCCAGTTCTTCTTTCACAGTCTGCAGTTCCTCTGTTTTCAGTTCTGCATCATTCGTTCTTTCCTCGAGCTGCTCATTAATCATCCGCAGTTCTTCTGTCTGTGTTTGCAGCTCTTCCGATTGGGCCTGCAGTTCCTCCGATTGGGTTTGAAGCTCTTCTGTTTGTGCTTGTGATTCAAGCAATAACCGCTCTACTTCCATTCTTCCTAGTATATTCATAATTCCAATACCTAAGGTTTCGAGAACATTTTCAACCAGTTTTTGATCTGAAGCGGTAAATTCCTTAACGCTTGCTATTTCCAGAACAGCGACAACCTCATCCTTCACCAAGATTGGTGCAATCAGCACAGATTTCGGTCTAACCTCACCTAATCCAGTTGAAATAAATCGGAAATCTTCAGGAATATTAGGAAGAACAACTATTTTCTTGTCACGCACCGTTTGCCCGATAATACCTTCACCAGCAGTAAATGTTTGTCTTCCTGCATCTGAATCTGCATAAGCAGCGACTTTTTTGAAAACAGGCTCTTTACCTGTATCATCCTGTACATAAAACGCTCCAAGGTTTGCATCTATTGCTGTAACAATTTTTTTAAGGAACTGTTCAGCAAGTGAGGTTACAGAAACATGGCGGCTGTAAAGCTTGATAATTTCCGCAGAATTGGATTGCACCCAGTTTTGCTCAGATATTTCTGCAACAAATTGCTTTTCTTTTACCGTGTAATTTTCAAGGGATGCCGCCATTGTATTAAATGCTCTCGCGATATCCCCAATTTCATCCTTCGTTTCCAGTTCAATGCGCGGCACAGACACTAAATTAGTAAAATCAACATCCTTAATGACATGAACGATGGAATTAATATTTCTAGTTGTGCTCCTAATAACCCACAGCATGACAGTGACAATCAGGATAAGTGCGACAGAAACAACCGAAATAAGGGCAATAACAAGCTGTTTATATGTTGCGTTTGCCTCATCGAGGGCATCACCCATCAAGGATTCTTGATAGTTTTTAAACTCATCTATTTTACTTAACAAATCCCTCCGGTTAGAAATCCCTTCATCATAAACCGCTTGAAGCTCTTGCTTTGTGCGATTATCATTGTACAAAGTGATCATTCTGCTTTCCATTTGAGAAAAATTCTCATATAAATTACTGATTTCTCTGAGAAGAACCTTTGATTTGTTCGTATTTAAGATAGATTCAAGTTCTGTTATTCTTGTATTTAGAAGCGAAATTTGTTCTGCTGACGATTCAACAAATTTCGTATTATTTTCCTCGCTGCTGCTGATCAAATTCAACATATTGCGGTCTTCTAAATAGATCTGCTGTCTGATTTCTGTTGCTTCATTTACTTTATGATAGCGGTCCTGCACAATCTCTAGCATATTGTCTCTAATGGACTGCATCATAATAAGTATGATTCCCATTAAGAGGACCATAAATAAAACGGTCAATCCTAAACCAAAATATTGCTTTCTTTTGTAGCCCACACGAGTTCCTTCTTTCTACTTGTCTATACCATCAACTATAACAAACTTTTTGCTAGTTTACTAATTTACATCTAAGTCTCTATGTATGTTAATAGGTATACTATTTAAGAGTTTCAATAATAATCTATTATCTTACTCTACTTAGTCGTTCCATCCAAGAAGTAATTATATCACAAAAATAATTGATATTACTTTCCTTCGCTAAATGAAAAAAGAACTTCCGCTGATTAATACTTGGGGATGCTTTAAATCTACCTGTCTATCCTTTTAAAATAGTCATAAACCTTTTGCAGCTTTTTGCTTTGTTTTCCCTTTTTGCTCTCCATATTTCCAAGTTCAAAGAATTTAACTCTTTTTATTCCGACAAAATTAAATAATGCCTTTTTCATTAGAATCTTATGAGCATTATTCAACCAAAGGAGCGGATAATGAGTAGGTCCTTTCATGGTAGAAACACAAACAACAGATTTTCCTTTTAAAAGCCCCTCCGGAAATAGCCCTTTTTTATCTTTATAAGCAAAATTAGAAGCAAACATTTGGTCAATATATCCTAAAAGCATGGCAGGCGGTCTGCCCCACCAAATCGGATAAACAAAAACCAACTTATCAGCCCATTTCACTTGCTGCCTATATTTTTCTAAGACCGGATCAATATGCATGTCTCGCCTGCGTTTTTGTTCATTGAACACTAATAAGGGATTAAAGCCTTCTTCATATAAATCAAGAACTTGGATTTCTTTAATGTTTTTATTTTCTTTACTCCCCTTCAGCACTTGTTGGAAGAACGCATAATTCAAGCTTTTATGATTTGGATATGTATATACTACTAACATCTTCATTCGAACACCTCTTTCTGTTATAAAACTTTGTTCAGCTTATCACGTTAAACAGTAATCCCTTTAATATTCTCACATTAACAATAAAAACCTTTTTTATCTTTTAATAAAGTGTTTATTATACAAATTTTGTTTTTCTTTTCTTAGGGCTTTGCGCCTCACCAACTATAAATAAGCAAATAAAATATAAGGATCTATACACGATAGCTGTAAAGGAGGAAGCAAATGTCTGTATATGCAGTTGAATATATAAAAGATGTTGAGGAAGGAGAAATGGCTGCAAAGTTATTCCTGTGCAGTGACGGAAATGTGTATATTGTAAAATTGATGTCAAACCCAAACGGAAAAAGATCGTTATTCAATGAATTAGTATCGTATCGATTAGGCGAGCTTCTAGGTCTCCCAATAGCGACAGGTAAAATAATTATCTTCTCAAAAAAGAAACTTAAAGATCCAAAATTATTAAAAAGAATGGCTATTGAAGAAGGACCTCATTTTGGAAGTTTACTAATTAAAAATGCAAGCTTGTATTCATCTGATAAGCTCTACCATTGTAATAATACTTTCACACTCCCTGAAATTATTATGTTCGACAATTGGATATCGAATTACGATCGAAGGGAAGAACGACAAAACATATTGCTATCCGGCAATAATCCATACCAATTGGCATTTATTGATCACGCTGACGCCTTTTATGGTCCTGAGTGGAGTATTGACAGTCTCAACTATTATACATGGAACAATCATGTCATCTGGGGGTCTACTTATGAAGAATTTGTACCCTTCATCGATAACGCCGACCCTTTCGGATTGGCATTAAATAAGCTTTATTCTATAAAAGATGAGGAGATTGCCGCTGCATTTGGTAAAGATATTCCTTCCGATTGGCAAGTCTCAAAGGAAGAAGTAAAAATGCTGCTGTTCCATCTGATAATAAAAAAACAACAAATGAAGAAGACAATTGCTGATTTAAGGAGTTACTTCCCGATTTGGAATTCTTCAAGACTCTAATACAGCTTTTATGTACAGATTCTCAAAAAGCAAAAGAAAAAAGTTCATTTTTGTAGTGTTTGTCCTAGAACAATTTTCTCCTTAAAGTAATATTTTATAGTAACTTATAAATTGGAGTTGATGAATATGCCACCTAAACCCCCAAAACCTCCAAAGCATCATAAAGGTCCCCATAAAAAACACCATCTTCCGCACAAGTTAAAAGGTCTTAAGGGAGTTACCGGATTAACTGGAATGACTGGAATGACTGGAATGACCGGGATGACTGGGATGACTGGGATGACTGGGATGACTGGAGTTGCCGGAATGACAGTTTCACAGAATCAGAATCCTATGACAAATGATCAAGATTATCAAACATGGATTGAAGATTTGTACAACCAGTATATTAATCCTGAAGACTAAACAACATGATTGTCTGCATCCTATAACAGGATGCAGATATATTTATATGGAGGAACGTATGATTTCAATTAGCTTATGCATGATTGTCAAAAATGAGGAAAACACACTCGGCAGATGTTTAGATTCCTTAAAAGATATGGTAGATGAAATCATTATTATAGATACAGGCTCGACAGACCGCACCATTGAAATTGCCCGGACATATACGAATAATATTTACCATTTTCAATGGATTGATGACTTTTCAGCTGCCAGAAATTTCGCCTTTGAACATGCGAGCAAGGAATATATATTGACTATGGATGCAGATGACATCTTTGATGATACAGAAAAGTTATCCCGTTTGAAAGAAACACTTCCATCAACCGTGGATGCAATCACAATGAAATACCAAGCCGCTTTTGATGAGGTAGGCAATGTTTTAGCAAGCCTGAGGCAATTTAGGCTTGTGAAACGCTCCAAACAATATAAATGGCACGGAGCAGTTCATGAATATCTAGATGTGAGCGGAGAAATCTATCATAGTGATTTAACCATTAGCCATAAAAGAATTCACCTTAATCATAATAGGAACTTGCTCATTTACAAGAACCTTCTAAATCAAGGAATTTCTTTTACGCCGCGCGACCTGTTCTATTATGGAAATGAACTATATGATAATGGCTTTTATGAAGAAGCGATTCCTGTCTATATGGATTTTATTCAGACTGAAGATCATTGGCTGGAGGATGAAAGAACTGCTTATCGCAAAATATCTGAATGCCATTCCCAAATGTCTAACATAGACCATGCTGTTGAGTATGCATTAAAAACATTTCAATGTGGATTTCCCCGTTCTGAAGACTGTTGTCGTCTCGGATTTCTTTTCCTGCAAAAGGATGATCCCAAAACAGCACTTCATTGGTTTCAATATGCGACAATTCTTCCCGAAGTAGATGAAGGCGGCATTATTTACCATGGCTGTTCTACATGGATTCCTCATTTACAGTTATGCGTTTGCCACTCTATGCTGGGGAATAGCAAGAAAGCATACCAGCATATTGTAATCGCTCACAAATTCAATCCTACCAACAGTTTAATCATAGAAAATAAATATTTGTTAGAAACGCATATTAAACAAACTCCTCTAAATTAATGGAGGAGTTTGTTCTTCTAAACACTTATGTTTTTATGTTATAAATTTTATAAAAGTACTCTTGCATTGTTAAAAACTCATAGCCTTTTTCTCGCAAATTTTCAATTATCCTAGGCAATGCTTGCACTGTCCTTTCCCTAGGCCCTCCTCCATCATGCATGAGAACAATTTTATTTTCTTTCCCGGCTCTGATACCTTCCATCACACGTTCTTCAATTTGGTCTTCCTGAGATAAATCCCAATCATTTGTATCAATATCCCATAATACTGGTATTAGTCCAAGTTCATGTATAGTCCGGTAAATCTCCTCATTAATCGCTCCATACGGCGGTCGAAAGAACTTTACATCTTGATTGGCAGTTTTCTTGAGCTCCAGATTAAGAATTTCAATTTCTTCTAGCAAAACATTCCTTGATATTTTAGTAATGTCTGGATGGTTCATTGTATGGTTTGCCACCGTATGCCCATCCTTCACTATCGCTTGAAGAATTCCAGGATATTTGTCTAGACTTTCACCTAGGATAAAAAAAGTTGCTTTTACTTGAAGTGTTTTAAGGATTTGAAGAATCTCCAGTGTATAGGGTGATGGTCCATCATCAAATGTTAAAGCGATAAAACGTTTAGAGTCAGCTTCCACAATTATCCCCTTTCTTTTGCAAAATAGTTTATATATAAAATATGCCAAATTGTTATCAATGTTTTTCCCATCTGTACCATATTTAAATTTATTTCATACAAGCCGTTTCATGTTTGTCCATCTTTTCATATATTAATAAAAAATTGCTGGTGGTGACTCCTTTTGAGAATACTCTTTATTGATAGTAATGAACTTTTAATGTATGGGTTAGCAGCCGGGTTCAGGGATGCGGGTCATGAAGTTTTGGTTTCAGGAAAAATAGACGAAAAGACAATTCCTAATTTAATTGCGAGCTTCCGGCCTCAGCTTATTTTTACTGAGGGATGGTCTGAAGAAAATGATAGTCCTTGGAAGCAGAAATTAATAAGTTCACAAGTGAAGGCTTCGGGAATACCACATATATATTGGGCTGTAGAGGATCCCCATTTCACACTTGACTTTACTCTTCCTCTGATCGCTAGAATGAAGCCAGACTTTATTTTCACCTTAAGTACAAGTTTAGTGGATTTCTACAAGAAACTAAAAATACCTGCTGCTCATCTTGATTTCGGCTTTGAGCCCAGCATTCATTATCCTGTTTCTAATGCTCAAAATATCTATGATATTGTAGTGGTGGCAAACGCCTATCCTCATATTCTTACAGAAGCTCCTGAGCATTATCGGAATAAATCCCTGCAAACTCTGATAAAACCATTAGTTGAGGAAGGTATCCGCATTGACTTTTGGGGAGCAGATTGGGATAAAATGGGCAATGTACTTGGCGTAAATATCCCAAATGATTGGATTCATGGTTATTTACCATATAGAGATGCTTATAAAGTGTACAATAGTGCAAAAATAATCATCGGACCGCAAAATTACAAATCACAGGTTACGCAACGTACGTATGAGATTTTAGGATCTGGAGGCTTCTTAATCACTTCTGACACTCCGGGGGTTAGAGAATTATTCACAGCCGGAAAAGATTTGGTTGTATCTTCTAACAAGCAGCAAACGCTTAGTTTAGTCGACTATTATTTGAACCATCCAGAAGAAAGAACAAAAATCAAAATACAAGGACATAAAACTGTTTCTAATCACTCCTATGAGAAAAGAGCTAAACAAGCTATCCAAACACTGATTAAAGAAGGAATAATTAAATAATCCTAACTCCCTCTTGTCGGTAGGTTTTCGCATTACAAAGACAGAATAACGCTCTCTCACTGAAATGTATGTATACACACTCCATATAGAAAGCTGTGAGGTCATGTATCTGTCCTTTTTGATTTTATTGGAATGAAATAGCTCCGTAGTAAATAGCTTTATAGCAGGAGGTGTTTCCATTGCTAAAAATCTTTAAAAAACGGTGGATACTCTTTGATCAAGCGGTCAGCCCTTATAAGCCTTATGTAACGGTTGATTATGGCGTCACTTCCGTATCACCTAGAGATATCATAGGCTTAAGCCATACACCAAAGGAGATTAAAAATGATGAGAAGCTGATTGAACTAAAGAGATCTGTTGAAACAAAAGGCTGGGATGATAAATTGCACGCTGATTTACACTTAGTCCGTCTTCCTAATGGGAAGTATGCTGCTGCCGGGGAAGGAAATCATCTATCTTACCTTTCCGATCAGTTAGATATTCCAAAAATAAAAGCCCATGTTTCGATCCTCATTCCAGAAGAATATATCCCAGAAAATATAAAAGCAGAGATGGAAGAGTACACAAATAAAGAATATTTGTTTGAAAAACGGTCTTCTACACTGCTTTCTCTTGCTAAATTTCTAAATTTACTCCCTAAGGAAGAAAAAGAGTAACCACTTTCCATTAAAAGTCTCTATAAAAAAACAGAGCATCCTGTGGCTGCTCTGTTTGATGATTTATGTTTTAAATACGCTTTGCACTGTAGTATTTAGATTTCCAATAGCTGTTGCTTAAACTTGTAATTGTTACGCCTTTAGTAGAATCTGCATGAATAAATTTATTGTCACCTATGTAAATACCGACATGGGAAGCGCCCTTTTTATAGGTTTGGAAAAATACCATATCTCCCTTTTTCAGCTTGCTTTTAGAGACTTTTTGACCTTTTTTGTATAGGTCAGCGGTAGTTCTTGGCAAGCTTTTGCCTGCTTTTTTAAACGCATAGTTAACAAAGCCTGAGCAATCAAAACCAGCTTTTGTCGTGCCGCCCCATTTATATTTTGTTCCTATTACCTTTTTGCCTTCTTTAACTGCTTTATCCTTATAGGAAGCAGAAGCAGCCTCTACCTTTCCTGAATCAAGTGGAGACGGAATAAATACTCCTGCGAGTAAACTTAAACTTGCCAATACTGCGATAATGGCCTTCTTCATGATGGTAACCTCCAAAATTATGTGTTTTCCATTGGCTATGTATCTCGACGTTTTAACTATCTTAGTATATCAATATATTCAGAAAAATATAGTGAATTCTCATTACACTTTCATTAAGAAATATTACGAGTATTACAAATATCGCTAGTTTTTGAAATGATAGAGGAATATTAAGGAAGGGTTGCCAATTCTAAAAAAATAACCGCCTAAAAAGGCGGTTATACTTTTGTAAGAAAGTAGTTTAGACTCTATTATTTAAACCTTCAAACTCGTTCATTTTCCCACAAATCTCTGATTGCGTGGAACTTACCACTTCTTGAGAGTTTTTGGTGACTTCACTAACCTTATTTACCTCTGTTGCTATATTTTCAATATTACTGTTTATTTTTTTAATAGCGTCTTCCACATTTCCAGCTAGTTTCCTTACTTCTGTTGCAACCACATTAAAACCACGTCCATGCTCGCCTGCTCGGGCAGCTTCAATTCCTGCATTTAATGCGAGTATATTGGTTTGTAAAGATATATTTTGAATGGATTTAGACAGTCCTCTAATTAAATCTGTTTGTTCCTGTAAGGATTGAATCGCCTGCATATTCTCCTTAGCGTTATCACTGACTATTTCACCTAGATCTAAGGAAAGATTCTTTAATAAGGAAACAAGCTCTAATGTTTTATTTTCACGCTCTGTAATATCTGTAGCTATTTTGAGTACTGCTGCTGCTTCCCCATTATCGTTTAATACAGGAATATAGGTGGCTTCCAGCCATAATAAATTTCCGCTTCTGCCAACTCGTTGGATTTTCTCCTGGAACTTAGTGCCTTTTCTTAAGTTTTCCCATAAAAGTGCATATTCCCTGCTGTTTTGCAATTCTTGTGTGCAAAACTGCTTATGAAGCATGTCTTTCAATGCATGCACACTATATCCAAGTGTATTTGCAAAATGTTCGTTTGCCCAAATGACCTTACCAGTCAAATTAAATTCAACAATTGCCAAATTAGATTCTAGTGCTGCTAATACAGAGTTGGCTTCTAACACTTGAGTACTTTTGTTGATTTCTCCAGTTGTGTTCAAGTTCGTTCTTCCTTTTTCTATTTAGTTTTTAATTACAATTTTTAGAGATACTACTAGTTCCGTACAGCTTTAATATTTATTAATCACAGTCTCTTCAATTTATATCGTTATTCTCCCTTCGGTAACCCAGCCATCGTAGAATTTCCTTAGACCTGTGGTTTTGCGTCCTTATCTTTCAACAAGTTTGCCTTTTTCTAGAGTTTGATTCTACTTCTAATTAATTTCCAGCTACTATTTATAACGGCTGTAATTCAATGTTTGAAATAGGAAATTACTCCTATATTTTATCCTATTAAAGGATGAGAACTTGATAATGTGGAAGTAAAACTACTAAGCAGTTTTTTTAGAGGAGTATTATTGAAGGAGGAGTAGAATGACCAGGCCTATAAAAAATGATGTGGGAACTATCTTTATCCCTGTTAGCGATATTGAAAAAGCAAAAGATTGGTACTGTGACTTTTTAGGTTTGCCTGCAAATGGTGAAATCTTGTTTGATCATCTGTATGTATTGCCAATGGAAGGAACAGGCATTGTGCTGGACAGCAAAATATACAAAGAAGGAAACATTATTAATACACCATTATTTCATTTTAATACAGAAGATATTAAGGCAGCATATGCGTACTCAGAAAAAAAACAAATTGAGTTAGTTACCACCATTCAACATGAACATTATTTCACTTTCAAAGACCCGGATGGAAATCATTTAATGGTTTGTAAATGTTAAATAAGAAGAGATCAGGTTAGCTGATCTCTTCAAACGGAGTTATTTGTAACAGGATTTGAGCTGCTTACTTTCTTTACTACAAAAACGAGGACGATAAAGCCCATGAAACATGTTGCTGTGCCAACACCCATTAAGCCTAAAACAAAGGCAGCTATACACCAAATGAATTCTTTAAAGACCCTCACCTTCCTCCTAATACTCTGGTCTTGATACATATGCTTTATCTGCGTATAATTTATAGCAAACTCCAAATATGGAATTTTTTAGAGGAAAAACAAATGACAATTAGTAAATATAGAAAGAAGTGATCTTGTGACTACTCATAAGGCATTAATCATCGATGATGATACAGAGCTTTGCAAACTGCTGCAGAATTGTCTAGCCACAGCTGGCACTGAAGCAGATGTTGCTCATACTGCTTCGAACGGCATATCCCTCTTCCTTAACGGCCATTATCATGTTGCGATACTTGACGTGATGCTCCCTGATATTAATGGCTTTAGTTTATTAGAACAGATTAGGCAAAACAGCAATATTCCCATTTTAATGTTGACAGCTAAAGGTGATGAGACAGATAAAGTGAAAGGCTTGCAGCTTGGTGCAGACGATTATTTAACAAAGCCCTTTGGTATTCGAGAGTTTCTGGCCAGAATTGAATCTTTAATCAGGAGAAATACCATTTTAAACGCTCATGATTCGAAGGCTTTTAATAGTAAATTAACCTTTCCTACTATTACTATCGATGCAGACAATCGCTCTGTTTTCATAGATAGTGAGTTTGTGAAACTGACAGCAAAGGAGTTTGACTTGCTGTATTTTTTGGCTTGTAACAAAGGCAGAATCTTCACAAAAAGCCAGTTATACAATCAAGTCTGGCATGATGAATATGCTTTTGATGATAACAATATCATGTCCTTTATTAGTAAATTACGAAAAAAAATTGAGAATCCCGCCAAAGGCCTCTTATTTATTGAAACTATTCGCGGAGTTGGTTATCGGTTTAATCATCATGGTTAATATTTTATCTATTATTTTTTCTGTTATTTTGCTGCTCATTGTTATTTTCCTATTCATTTACATACGTAGTATAAAAAAAGAGCTGAACGATATTACCCTTGTAGTCGATGAGATGGTGCAAGGAAATATGGACAGGCGTATCGTTATTGCTGAAAATTCCATTGCTGCAGAGTTAAGCTATAAAATAAACGAAGTTGTTATTAATGCGAAGAATGAAATTGTCCACCATAAACAATCTGAAAAAGCATACCGGCAGTTGGTTACAAGCTTGTCCCATGATATAAGAACTCCTTTAGCCTCTTTAACCGGCTATCTTGAAGCAATACAACTAGGTTTAGTTAATGATAGTGATAAAGACCATTATTTGAAGACATCCTTATCAAAAGCGCATGACCTCCATCATTTCATTGATACTCTGTTTGAATGGCTGAAGCTGGAATCAGGTGAACGGCTGTACCAACTGGATGAAGTGGAGATATTTGAATATATAAGAACAATAGTGGCTGACTGGATTCCTCAGCTGGAGGATGCTGGCATGGACTATGTTATTTCTATTCCAGAAGAAGTGCAGTATATGATAACAGATAAGACAGCATGGAAACGTATATTAGACAATCTCTTGCAAAATGTATTAAATCATAGTTCTGCTTCCTCTCTGTTCATACATATTTACATAAAAAACAGTAATGTCTATGCGGAAATACGAGATAATGGGATTGGAATTGCTGAATCTCATTTACCACATATTTTTGATAGGCTTTATAAAGGAAATTCTGCTCGTGGTGTGAAAGGCAACGGACTTGGTCTAGCTATCGTGAAGGAATTAGTTAAAGGAATCGGAGGAACGATAACCGTTGAGAGCGCTCTAAAGCAAGGTACAGCTTTTTTTATGTACCTGCCTTTACATCTCCCTTCAAGCAAACAAGAATAATTCAAGTTAACGGCAAGGTTTAAGCAAGGTTAGCCTGTTATTCTTGTAAGGAAAGGAGCTGAATGATTTGAGCGATTATATTATTCAAACGAAAAATCTGACAAAAAAATATGGAAACAATACAGTGGTCGACGGTGTACATATAAATGTACGGCGAGGACATGTTTACGGTCTGCTAGGAAGGAATGGTGCAGGCAAAACGACAATAATGAAAATGTTATTAGGATTATCCTCCATATCTGCTGGTGAAGTTCACTTGTTCGGGCAACCACTTAATAAGAATCAAAGTAAGCTGTACCCAAGGATTGGGTCTATTGTAGAAATTCCAGGCTTTTATCCTAATCTCACTGGAACGGAAAATCTGCAGATATTTGCTAGGTTGAGAGGAACGATAAAAAAAGACGCAGTAAAGCGTGCCCTTGAAACAGTGGACCTTCCTTATAATGACAGCAAAAAGTTTGCAGCCTATTCTTTAGGAATGAAACAGCGGCTTGGGATAGCAAACGCCCTTCTTAATGATCCGGAATTATTGATTTTAGACGAACCAACAAACGGTCTGGATCCAATTGGAATTGCAGAAATTCGTGCTTTCATCCGCAGCTTAAGTACAGAGTATGGAAAAACGATTCTTATATCCAGCCATATTCTTTCAGAAATTGCCTTAATGGCAGATGATATCGGCATTATTGACAAAGGTGTTCTACTAGAAGAAAGCACAATGGCAGAGCTTGAAAAGAAGAACAATAAGTATATTTGTGTTTGTGTTTCATCTCAATCACAGGCAGCACATGTTCTTGAACACAGCCTTGCTATTTCCGACTATTCCGTCGAAGCAGACAACTCTATTCGAATTTACGATACTACTGTAAATCCTGAAGAACTAAATAAGCGCTTAGTAACAGCTGGTGTGGGTGTTTCTACTATTCAAATATGCAATGATAATCTAGAAGAATACTTCAAAAAAATTACAGGGGGTGCAGGCATTGCTTAATGTTCTTGCTGCAGAATGCATGAAGCTTCGTCGCAATAAACTAATGCTAGTTTGCACTTGTCTCGCTCTTCTCCTGCCATGCCTGCTCATTGCAGATGACCTTTACCAGTACAAAGGCACAACACCTGATGATCCTGTTATGACTTGGCTCTTTAGCCAATCCTTATTGTGTCAGTTAATTATTTACCCAATCTTGAGCTCCTTTTTACTGACATTTCTGATTCAAAAAGAATATAGTGACCATACAATGATCAATACGATGACCGCACCTGTTAAACGCGAAAAATTTCTGGCTGGAAAGATAATTGTTTGGGCTGTGTGGCATATGATAATAACCCTGCTTTATCTTGGCATTATTCTTGCTGGAGCTTACTTCTTATATGGCAGTCAGTCTTCGAGCGAATCTGTCCCTGAAATGATAGAAATGGTGGGAAAAACCGGAGTATACAACTTTTGCACACTCACTCCTGTCATTTGGATAGCTGTTATGCAAAGGAAAACCTTCTACCCTTCTTTGCTATGTTCCCTTATTTTCAGTGCGATTGGATTTGCTGGGTTATACTGGCCGGAAACACTAAGCAGCATCGTACCGTGGTCTGCGGTTGCATTGTTAACCGCTCCAGGAGTAAACGTGTTTTTCGGTATAGCATATGCTTCTATAAGCATATGTGCAATTGTTGGCCTATTTATGTCCTTCTATTCCTTCAAGAATCAGGAGTTATAAGGTTAATTGGCGGGGAAAAAGAGCATTTCTCCGCTTTAGTTACTGACTTTCATATGAGGACATTTGCTAGAAAGGACTTTTATGAACATTTCCCTTTTCTCCGGTGAGATAAGAACAGAGCTGTATTTATCGTAGAAGATTTCAATTCGGTGTAAGGATAAGGCGGGGCTTGATAAGGGATTTCTTGTTTTCTTAAGAGATTGTATACGATGGAGCGGTATGGTCGTCTGGAATGGTCCATATTTAATTATTAAGCTGTCGTCTGTGATGACATAATAAGTAGCCAGCCAAAACCACAGCATAATTAGTGGTAAAATAATGGCGCCAAGCAAAACGATTATGAACACATATATACTGAATGGTTTTACCATAAGTCCATATATGCCACTGCCTATTGCAAAAATACATGCTCCCCAAATAATAAAGGTTAACCACCAGTCTTTTTTTGACTTAAACTTCACTGAAGTCACCTCCGAGAAAAGTTAGTTTATTTATTCTTTTAGACTGCAGAAATCGCAGTCTAAAAGAATAGGTATCACGCTTTTTCTTAAGTTGTTGTCAGCTTTGCATAAACAATAAAAAAGAATGTTAATTCCACTACTATTACTATTGACGAGACAGGAACAAGTAAATTAAAAATAAAGAACACTGCCAGCATGCCTAAAAACAAACCTAAGTGATAGATTTTTAGACGATGATGCACATGTCTGTACTGATGGAAAACAAATGTAGTCGAAAAGAAGTACAGCAGCACAGATCCGAAGGTGAAATATAAGCTAAAATGATAGTCAATCTCATGTAAAACCATCAGTCTGATGGATGCAGCAATTGCACTTAATGACATAAGTATAAATAGATGTCCATAAATGATTGTTTGACCGGCAGTTTGGATGGATTTATCTACTTTTTTCTCGACGTTATCAAAATACTGCCACCACATCGCAATAATCAGTAAAAATGCTCCAATCGCAAAACTGATTGATTCCCAATCTCCTTGAGTAGGCTGAATGACTGCCAATGTACTGACAAGTGACTCACCAAAGAGGATAATTGTAAATAAACCGAAACGCTCTAAAAGATGCCCTGTGTCTGTAGGTACTTTAACTAAATATTTACGGCCTAATATCGGCACAATTATATCGATAAGAATTCCTGCATACAGGATGGCATAACGAATCCACGACTCGAAAAACAGTGACAATAACGAAACGGCTATTCCTATCCAGAAATATCTTCCGAAAAATTGTGCTGCCAGCTTCCGGTCTCCCTCTTCAATCCGTTGCACGACCAAATATTGAACAGCTGTTACAGCTCTTAAGCCAATATACCCGATTAAGAAGGACAGATAATACGGATCAAAATCTACCGATAAGCTTGAAGTCATAAGTAACGCAAAAAACATTTGTAGAATTAAAAAGATTCGCTGATGAAACGCATCCTGTCCGAAGCGGTTAACAAACATCGTTTGTCCTACCCATGCCCACCAAATCGGCACAAATATCAGCACAAATTTAAACAAATATTCTGTATGTATATGTCCGTCTTCCACATGTAGCAAAACATGTGTAGCGACCGCAACTGATGCAACAAACAGTAAATCATAAAAAAGCTCTAACCATGTCACTTTCTTTTCATGCAATTTAGAATTCCTCCTCATTCCCCTTAAAATATAATTTTTCTTTTTTTATGTAAGATTCAGAATATTCCCCTGATATTCAGATAAAGAATGCTCTACAGCTTATTTTAACAGAATAAGCAACGTATAAATAGGTAATATATTGTTTTCACCTCCTTCCAAAACTACAAAAAAACTGCCAAAAGGCAGCCTCAGAAGTTTTACAGAAGAAGGGACTGATATTTCCTGCTTACTTCATCTGTTAATATATCTTTTTCATAAAAATATGTTAGATAGACACTTAACAGCATTTCATTTTCTTCTGTAATTTCCACTTGTAATAATAACGAATTGATTAAATCCAGATGTATTTCAGGGTTATGATAAATGGTATTCCAAGCACGAACTTGCATTTCTATACTGCCTTCTAAGATTGCTGCTTCTAATTCTTCTACTGCCAGCGGTTCATTAGACTGACTGTCCGGATCTTCATAAATATCGGTATAAAGAAAATCAGCTAGATGGTATTCAGCTAAGCTATATTGTGATTGGCTGTTTTTTGATGTGATAATGATCTTATTTTTTTCGAATTCAACCTTGCCATTTACGAGTTGAACGTTGTTTGTAAAGGACTGAATAGGTGAGAGTATGTCTTGTGTAATCAGCCAATATGAATGCTCTCCGTTCAGCTGCTTCACGAAGTCATTCCATGCTAAATCTTCCAGCTTTTCCTCCGCTCTAAATTGCGTGTAAATACTTGGGCGATAATAACATTCCGCATTTATATTCTCCATATGAATAGTCCATTCTGTTTCAGGACAGTCAAGCAGCACACGTAAAGCAAAACCATCTTTCGTTTTCTTTAACTCACTGTATAGCATATATTGTCCTGCCATAATCAGACAAGGATCTTCTTCTGCTGTAATATTTTCAAAATGGAAGTGTATATAAGAAGCTGTAGAAAAACCTCCTTCTGTATTAACAAAAAGATGCAACTCATTTCCCTTCCGTTCCAACCGCTCTACCACAAAATCATGTATTCCTGCTGCAAAAACCGCTTGTGCTGTTGAAGATAGTGATGCAGCGGCTTCAGTTGTTTGCATATAGGCAGCATCTAAAATATCTTCAAATTTCTCTTCTTGCTCCTTTATCCATTGCAAATAATCAGCACGGACTGTTGCAGGAAGATCAGGCTGATTTAATGTGCCATCTTCCAAATAAGGTAGAAACAACTTTGGCAAAACTTCCTGTAATTCTGCTTTCACATCCTCCAGTTCATCTTTTAAAGCTGTATGTATATCTTCGCCCTCTTCTTTTGCTTCCGATAACACCATTCCCCATTCCTCATCGGTTTCATTTATCGGCAGTAGATTACATTGGGTAAAAGCTTTTTTTGCCTCCAATGTAAGATTCCACATAGTTAACAACTCCTCGTTTTATTGTGTATAAGCATCCTCTAATACACTTAAGTCAATTTTTTTCATTTTCATCACAGCGTTCATTACTCGCTGTGATTTGTCCGGGTCAGGATCTGCTATCATATCATTCAAACTTACTGGGACTATTTGCCAGGATACACCAAAACGGTCCTTCAGCCACCCGCACACTTGGGCCTTCTCATCGCCGCCTTCTGACAGCTTAGTCCAATAATAATCAAGCTCCTCTTGTGTTGCACAATGAACAATAAATGAAATGGCTTCCGTGAATTTATGTGTGCTGCCACCGTTTAATGCGACGAATTCCTACCCTTCGATAGTAAAGCTTATCGTCATTACATCTCCCTCGGAAATCCCGCTGATTATTTGACGCTGTTTACCGTAACGTGTAATTTTGCCAATGGAAGAGTTGTTAAAAATCGACGTATAGTGCCTCACCGCATCTTCTGCCTCTGTATTAAACCAAAGATTTGCTGTGATTTTTTGAATAGTAGACATGAGTACGCTCCTGACAAGTTTAATTTATTGCTGTTAACTCTTCCTACGTATTTTTGCATGGCAAAGTTTCATTTCAGCAAGGAACTCAAACAAATTTATTATAATTTTATTATGTAAACAAGAATTCAAAATCTTTATTTAGCAAATCGCACTCAAAAACTTCAGCTCTATTGCTTTCTAACTTTTTCATTACTAACTAAGACAGATACTACTCTCCTATACTCTGCATCATTTTTGCACGCTTTCATGTACTGTTTTTACTTTTCTTAGTTACTATAATGTTAATTTGTTAAATTCCTCACAAATATTAGTTATAATATAAATATAAAAAATCATAATAAATAACGAAGAAATCTATCTTGAAGGAGATATATGTTAATGAACGAACAGCATCAATTAGGCCCTAAAGTGGAAAAAAGCTTTGAACTTATCGGAAAAAGATGGACGGGCTTAATTATTTATGTTTTGTTAAGCGGACCTAAGCGCTTTAGTGAGATACACAAAATCATACCGGATTTAAGCAAACGCATGCTTACGGAACGAATGAAGGAATTAGAGGATCATGGAGTAGTGATTCGGCATATTATCACCGAAAGGCCAGTGCGAGCAGAATACTTATTGACAGAAAAAGGGTTAGAATTAGGAAAGATTCTTGGTCCGATAAGCCAATGGGGTGAAAGTTGGATGAGTGACTAGTTAGCAACAAAATTGCATGCAGATGGAAAGTAAATAAATGACGAAACTTTTATCGACGAAAAAGGAGCAGAAAATGGCTAATATACTATATATCACAGCTAATCCCTATGATGAGACAACATCCTATAGTATGGCAGTAGGACGAGAATTTATCGAAGCTTATAAAGCATTACATCCAGAGGATCATATTGTTCACCTAGACTTATACGAAGCAGATATCCCCTATTTAGATAGAGATGTATTTAACGGCTGGGAAAAACTAAAAGCAGGCACCCCTTTCGAACAGCTTTCCAATATTGAAAGACTAAAAACAGGCCGTCTTGCAGAGTTAGGAGGACAATTCTTATTGGCGGATAAATATGTTTTTGTGAACCCTATGTGGAATTTCTCCATTCCTGCCGTTATGAAAACATATATCGATGCAGTGACTGTATCAGGAAAAACCTTCAAGTACACAAAAGAAGGTTCTGTAGGGCTGTTAAAAGGTAAAAAAGCATTCCATATTCAATCGAGCGGTGATATTTACACGCATGGCTCTGAAGCTAAGAATGAAATGAGCAATCGCTATTTAGAGGTTATGATGAATTTCTTCGAAGTGTCCTCTTTTGAAAGTATTATTATTGAGGGGCAGCAGCGATTTCCTGAAAAAGCAGAGGAAATTAAAGCAAAGGCTATTATTCAAGCACAAGAGGCCGCTGCCAATTTTTAAATAAGCATATAAAAAAGGCCAGATATCAACATATCTGACCTTTTCATTTATTTTTGGCTTGCTGCTACCGCTGCACGAATACCGAGCACATAGCTTTCTTCTCCGAATCCAGAAATTTGACCTGTTGCAATATCTGCAAAAACAGATGTATGACGGAATTCTTCACGTGAATGGATATTAGACATATGAATTTCTACTACAGGTACAGTCAATATAGCTAATGCATCTCTAATTGCGTAGCTGTAATGTGTCCATGCTCCTGCGTTTAACACAACACCATCTATACCATTTAGGAATGCTTCATGAATCTTTTCAACCATTTCCCCTTCATGGTTTGTTTGATATGTTTCAACTTCAATTTGCAGCTCATCTGCTAATTTTTGAATATTGCTGTTGATTTCCTCTAATGTAATTGTGCCGTATTGCTTCGGGTCACGTTTACCGAACATATTATGGTTGACGCCGTGTAACATAAGGAATTTTTTTCTCATTGTTTTTCTCTCCAATCGTTTATAATTATTGATTGTCTCCGAATAAAATTTCCTTCACTTGCTCAACAGGCATATCAACACCTGTAAACAGCTTAAACCCTAAAGCACCTTGCCATAACATCATTCCTAAACCGTTAATAGCTGTTGCGCCAGCTTCTTCTGCCTGTGCCAATAATTTAGATTTTTGCGGGTTGTAAACAACATCTGTTACGACTAAGTCCTTACGTAGCACATCTAAAGTGTCGTCAATAATACTTAAATGATCTAGCGGCTTCATGCCAAGGCTTGTACCATTAGCAAGAATTGCACTCTCTGCTACTTCACGACGGAATGCTTCTTTATCTTCTAGTGGAAACAGATTAGCTTTTACGCCGAATTGCTTCATTTCCTTATTAATGTAATCTACATTTTCCTCAGCTTGCACGAAGAAAGCATCATTACGAGCGAAAATGCTGATTTCTCTTATACCTGATTGTACTAACTGGATTGCAATTGGAGTCGCCGCACCGCCTGAACCAACTAGTGTTACTTTTTGGCCTTCAAGGCTCACACCATGTTCGATTAAGTTCTTCACATAGCCTTGTCCGTCTGTATTGTATCCAATTAATTTTCCGTCACGGTTCACTACTGTATTGCTGGCACGAGCATATTTTGCCGAATCATCCAGTTCATCCAAATACTCTAACACTTTCATTTTGTTCGGCATAGATACATTGAAGCCTGCTGCCCCTGCTGCTTTTAGGCCTTTAACTGTTGCTTCAAGCTCATCATTACCAACTTCAAAAGCAAGATAAGCATAGTTTAAATCTGTTAAAGTGTATGCTAGATTATGCATACGTGGTGAAAGACTGTGCCCGATTGGTGTAGCAAGTAAGCCTACTAATTTTGTTTTTCCATCAATATTTTTTTCGTGTACGTTTGACATATTAGTAATCTCCCTTATTTCATAAATTTGTATTTTTATATTTAAATATTAAGCAAAAATCTTTTTGAATCTGCTTAATACGTATACAGCAAGAAGAACACTGACTACTGCGATGACCATATCGAATACTAATGTCATCGATATTCCCGCCGAACCTACTAAACTGCTAGTAATGATTGGAACAAGTATAAAGGATGCACTTGAAGCAATATTTACATACGAAGATGCAGTTGCTTTATTTGCTGGGAACAGCTTCATCATAATACTTAATGCTAATTGCAGAATTCCTGATGTAAACAGCCCCATTAAGAAGGTACAAACCAAAACAATTCCATAAGAGTTGACCATAAATAAGACAAGCATGGATACAAAAGCACCGATTGGATAAACGATTGCCACCATAATTGGCGAGATGAATTTATCTAACACAACAGCGAGTAACAATACGGAAACAAGTGCGCCAATACTAAAGTAAGAAAGCAATTGCACTGCTTGGCTTGAATCAAGTCCTATAAATTGTTTACCTAGCTGCGGCAGCCATGTTTGCCATACAACAAATAACGCTGTTGAGGTGAAGCCCATTAAAATAACGGCAATTCCTTCCCCAGCAAACTTTGGCTGTGCTTTAAACACAGTTTCAGCAGCACCATCTGCTTTTGTAAGATTTTTATGATTTGGGAAAGGCATAAACATTAAGTAAATACCAGTTAGTAGATATAACACTCCAAGTCCAAAGAATGTCCAGCCCCAGAAAATACCGTTAGCTACTAAGATTGCCATGATAAATGGAAGCAATGTAGCACCGATTGATACAGATGCTTTCACTAACACAGAAGCTGAGCTTGCTTTCTTCAGGAATGACTCTGTTAAAGCTGGATACGTCCCTGAATCAAGCAGTGAATTGGCGATACCAGCAGATATGGCAAAGATAAATGCTACGATATAATTGGTTGTCGTTGGAACACCAATTAAGAATACAAGATAGAGGAAATTAGCCGTTATAATGACTGGCTTTCTTCCTAATTTGTCAGAAAGACGGCCAACAAAAAACAAGGCTATTAATTTCCCAATTCCAATCGCAGAAACGAGCAGGCTTATTTGTCCAACAGAAACTGCGTAACGTTCCGAAAGATTATCCATATTGGAGGCGATAATAATATTGATCATGCCGAGCATAAAGTAGTTCATATACATTCCAAATGATGACTTGATAAAAGGATTTTTCATTTTTACACTCCTAAATACAAAAGCTTTTTTAAATAAGAAATTATTTCTCTAAAATTAATTCGCTGTGCTTGTTCCTTTTGCGCATATATATAAACAGAGCAAGAATCGTGCTTATAAAAGCAATAACAAGGTCTAACACAAACACAGAGGAAACTCCTAAATATTTGATAAATAGCCCCGTAATGAAAGGGATTACAATAAAGGCGATACTCGCAGCAGCACTTATATACGAAACGCTTACTCCTTTGTTATGTGGAAATAGTTCAATCATGACCGTAACAGTTAACTGAAATATCCCTGACATAAACAATCCTAGACAGAAGGCATTCACAGCAATCAATGTCGGATTTTTATTAATGATTAACAACAATAATGCAAGGAACGCAAATGCTGGTAGAATAACTATGGCCGTAATCGGTTTTATCGTTCTTTTTAACAGGACAGCAAGCAATAGAATGGAAATAAGCCCGCCTGTACTGTAAAAGCTCAGTAATCCAATTGATTTCATCTTGTCTAAATGAAGAACCTCTTGTCCGTATGTTGGCAGCCATGTTTGTACGACCGTAAATAAAGATACAGAGCTAAATCCTAATAATATAAGTGCAGCACCTTCTTTCCAAAGCTTTGGTCCAGTCGAAGATGCAGTCTCTGATCTAGTTTCTTGAGACACCTTTTCTTCCTTGATTTTTGGAAAGCTAACCTTCATTAACAACAGCCCATTGCATAAGAACAGTAAGGCAGGAACAAAAAATACTAATCCATAGAACAGTTCATGCACGATAAAAAAGTTAATCATTATTGGAAGCAATGATGCACCAAAGGATATAAAGGCTTTTAAAAGAACGGTTGCTGTTCCGGCAGCTTCATTAAAGGCTTCATTTAGTGCAGGGTACGTACCTGAATCGAGCAAAGAATTGCAGATACCTGCGACAAAGGCCAGTCCCATTGCAATTTGATAATGCGATGTCAGTGGGATTCCTATTAGGAAAACCATATACAGCAAGGCAGCAGCCACCACTAGCGGCTTTCTTCCATACCGATCGGAAAATCGGCCTGAAATATTAATAGATAGTAAGTGCCCCACCCCGACGACTGATATTAACAAACTGATATCGGTTTTTTCCACATTTAGTTGCTCAGATAAAAAACTCATATTGGAAGCTAAGATAATATTGACCATTCCTAACAGGAAATAACTCAAATACAAGCCTAGCGCCATGTTTAAATGTTTATGTTTCATTTGATACTCCTAATTTTAGGTTAAACGCTTACAACCATTACTATTTGTTTTCAACTTGTTTTTATACGTTAAATCACCGTTTTACAAGCTGATTACTTCATTAGCTTTATTAACCTATTTAGTACATCGTTCTACTAAATTTATTAGAATAAATTCCTTATCTTATAACAATTTAAAATTCTATCACCTCTCTTTTAGTATATCGTTCTACTAAATAGATAAAAAATATCTCCTTGCACCTATAAATTAATCTTGTACGTATTTTAGTACATCGTTCTACTAAAATACTTTTTATAGATACAAAAGAATCTAATAAAAAAAGTTATTTTTAGTAACCTCGGTTACTTTACGTACCTATAATAATCCTAAAATTACTTAGAGTCAAGAATTAAATTTTGTATTAACAAGGTGTCAAAGTGTGAAACTAGCTCCAAACCGCACTATATGAGGATGCAGAAGATAACAAAGCAGCAAAAAACTTTAATTTGGATACTCCGCTTCATTATCTTCATTAGTATTATGTAGATGTTTCTCTAATAACTAGTTCTGGATTTAAGATAATTCGTTGTTGAATTGGATCGTCCTGTTCCAGTTTATTATATAAAATCGTCGCCGCTTTAACTCCTATCGTACGAGGAAAGGAGGAGACTGTTGTTAACGGAGGATGATATATTTCCGCTTCAGGAATGTTATCAAAGCCTACAATATCAATATCTTTGCCTGGAGTCATTCCCTTCATTCCTAAACCTTGCAGTACACCAAATGCAACAAGATCACTAAAACAAAAAATAGCTGTTGGCGGATCGGGGTTTTTAAGCACCTCTAAAACTGTTTGAACGCCGCCTTCACTCGTCGGCAGACCATCGATTATGAGTGATTTATCCACTTCTAAACCAGCCATAGAATGTGCTTCCTGAAAGCCTTTCATCCGGTCTTTCCATGTGGTTGACATCTTTATGCCTCCAAGAAAAGCAATCCGCTTATGTCCCTTTTTTAAAAGATGCTCTACAGCAAGGAAAGTTCCCTTTATGTAATCAATCCCAACATAATCACAATTCGCATGATCTACTTCTCTGTTTGCAAGCACGACTGGCAATTCTAAATGATTCAATTGACTTACTGTGCTTTTGTTGCTTTTTGATGCTGGATTAATAATCAGACCATCCACTCTATGTTCAACCATAGTAGAAATTAACCGTTCTTGTTTTAACACAGAATCAAAGGTTGTTCCCAGTAATACGGTATAATCCATCTTCTCAAGTGTTTGTTGAACACCTATTAAAAATTCGGAAATAAATTTATTCGATATATCCGTCACTATCACTCCTATAATTTTAGAGCTTTGTGACCTTAATTTAGCTGCGACTCGATCGTATACATATCCTAGTTCTTCAATAGAATCTAATACTTTTTTTCGAGTAGCATCTGAAATTCGAGGATTGTTGCGAATGACTAAAGAAGCAGTCGAAGTCGAAACACCGGCATGTTTAGCAACATCTTGCAAAGTAATCCTCCGTTTTCTTTGTTTCAACAAAATCACCATCTAATCTTTATAAGTTATCTATTATTATAATCGATATTCTGCTGTTTGCATCATTTGTTGTATTAATTTAACTATTTTAAGCTTTTCATACACGAAAAAAAGTCCGATAAGATGACTTATCAGACTTAATTCGGGAAAAACGCTTAAAAGACTTTTTTATACCAGCGAGATGCAGCCTCTGCTTCTGTTGCTGTCAAGGAATGGCCGCGGCTTTCCCAATGCATTTCAACGTCGGCATTTGCTTTTTGCAGCAGTGACTCGAGTTCACCAGACTCCAATGGGGAGCAGATTGGATCATTCGTTCCAGCTGTGATGAAGACAGATTTCCCCGAGAGATCTGGCAAATCAATGCCTCTTCTTGGCACCATCGGATGATGAAGAATAGCACCTTTTAATGCGTCTTTATAGTGAAATAATAAGCTTGCTGCAATATTAGCTCCGTTAGAGTAGCCGATTGCGACAATATTTTGGCGGTCGAACCCATATTTAACTGCTGCCTCATCCAGAAATGCATTCAATTCATTTGTTCTGAATACTAAATCTTCTTCATCAAAAACACCTTCTGCCAGTCTTCGGAAGAATCTTGGCATGCCATTTTCCGATACATTTCCACGAACACTTAATACAGATGCCTGATCATCCATTAAACCGGCAAGCGGAAGCAAATCTAATTCTGTTCCTCCAGTGCCATGCAGCATTAATAATGTTGGTCTTTCAGGACTGGTTCCTTTATTAAATATATGCTTCATTATTTATCTCCTCCTAAAGAACGTATCTCTATTTTTGGTAATGTCTGTTCCAATTCTTCTCTTTTAGCTTCCAGCCATTCTGGCAGCATCAGCTTGCTTCCGAGCGTGTCAATAGGTTCATCTGCTGTAAAGCCTGGCGGATTTGTTGCTATTTCAAAAAGAATGCCGCCTTCTTCATGAAAATACAATGCTTTAAAGTAATTACGGTCCCGTAATTCTGTTGGGTAATAGCCCTTTTCCTCTAGTAGAGCTCTCCATTCTAACAGTTCTGCTTCATCCTTCGCTCTCCAAGCAATATGATGAACTGTACCTGCACCCATTAAACCGCGTATAGATGGATGGAGCTGAATATCAATAATATTCCCAAGGTCCCCTGCTGATCTGAATCTTAGAATTTCTTCCTGCTGGCCGACGAATTCTAAGCCTAATATATCTTCAAGCACTGCCTTTGTTTTATGAGGCTGAGCAGAATATAACACCGCTCCGCCAAAGCCCTTTATTGCATTTTCAGTTGCTATTTCATCAGTACTCCAAGTATTTACTGGTCCTTCACTTCTTTCGACAAGCTCCAGCTGCAGTCCATCTGGATCACTGAACTTGATTGTTTTCTCTCCAAAGAGTACAAATGAAGTGAATTCGACTTCGAAGCTGCTTAACCGATTTTCCCAAAAGGCACTTGACCCGGTTGGAATAATATATTTAGTGACACCGACTTGACCTGTTCCTATTCTGCCTTTGAGCTGCTGTTCCCAAGGAAAAAACGTAATAACTGTACCAGGGTCTCCTGTCTCATTGCCGAAATAAAGATGATAAACCTCTGGTCTGTCAAAATTGACTGTTTTCTTAATAAGTCTTAAACCGAGCACGCCTGCATAAAAATCTATATTCCTTTGAGCATCATTTACCATTGCTGTTATATGGTGAATACCTAATGTTTTCAACATTGTCTTTTTCCGCCTTCCACAATTTATTGGTTTTTAGGCTTTTATGTTAAAATCCAGGAAGTCTTAAAATATCTCGAATTCGAGATATTAATTTAAAAAAATATTTCGAATTAAATTATCTTGAACACAAGATAATAATAAGCTATATTTCCATAAGTGTCAATATAAAATAAAAAAGATTTTTGCCATTCCTTTACAGATTACTCCTTCTCTGTAAAGGAAATAATTTCGGCAATGCCCATAAAATTATTGCTGCGAAACCCCCATAAGTCATCATTTCCAATAAAGTGATAATTAAGCTGCTTCAATAATGCCTCTAAACTCTCTTTATTATCTGTTATATGCAGCTTATGCTCCTCAATCAGCCGTTCTTCTTCCCCGCTTACCTCATAATAACTGAATAATATGGAATAAAACACTTACACTTTCCCCCTGTTTATATACATTATTTTATTTGTGTTTCTACTATATCCTTGGAAAGTAAACTCAATATAAACTTAGTGTAGGAATAAATTGATTTTCAGTTTACATTTCTTCGTTAAAATTATTTATGTCATAATAGTGATATGGAGGCGCTAAGGTTATGTTTAAAATATTAGTTGTAGAAGATGACCAAAATACAAGAAAGCTGATGTGTGCTGTACTTAAGCAGTATGGGTTTGACGCATACGCTGCAGAAGATGGCATTGCAGCACTTCGCTTTATGGATAAACAGCATGTTGATTTAGTGGTGCTTGATTTAATGATGCCAAATATGGACGGTTATGAATTAACAAAACAGCTTAGAGCTGCATGGGAGCATTTGCCGATTTTAATGGTAACAGCAAAGCAGGAGCCAAACGATAAAAAGCAAGGGTTTCTTGCCGGCACAGATGATTATATGACAAAGCCAGTTGATGAGGAGGAGATGATTCTCCGCATTAAAGCCTTGCTTAGAAGAGCACAAATTGCGAGTGAACATAAGCTCGCAGTCGGAGAGGTTATTCTTGATTATGATGCATTGACCGTTTCCAGAAGGGCTGAAGTAATCACACTGCCACCTAAGGAGTTTTATCTTTTATTTAAGCTGTTGTCCTATCCGAATATGATTTTCACTCGCATGCAGCTGATGGATGAAATTTGGGGAATGGAGTCAGACACAGATGACCGCACTCTTAATGTACATATTAACCGCCTGAGGGACAGGTTTAAGGAATGGACAGAGTTTGATATTATCACCGTAAGGGGCCTTGGCTACAAGGCAGTGAAAAAAGCATGAAGGATTTTTTCACGAAACGGTTAAGCCTTGCGATTACATTAGTAATTTTTGTCTTTTTCGTATTTTTAGCAACGTTTGTTATAGCATTGGCGATTACGATTTTTTTAAACTATATCGGCTATGTAAAACATAGTGATATGACAAAAGCACTTCCTTTCTTTGGATTTGTAGGGTTTTGCATCCTCCTTGGAACCTCCCTAACTGCTTTTCTCAGTAAAAAAGCATTAAATCCAATCCGGAAGGTCATTGATGCGACCCATAAGGTTGCTGGCGGTGATTTCTCCGTAAAGGTTAATTTAAAAGGGATTGGTGAATTAGAGGAACTGTCACAAAGCTTCAATAAAATGACCTATGAGCTTTCCAGTATCGAAACTTTGAGAAGTGATTTCGTCAATAATTTCTCTCATGAGTTCAAAACCCCGATTGTATCCATTCGCGGCTTTGCCAAGCTCTTGAAAGAAAATAATTTGCCCGAAGAGGAGCGGCAAGAATACCTTGATATTATCATGACCGAATCAGAGCGGTTAGCAGCTTTGTCTACGAATGTTCTTACATTGTCTAAATATGAAAATCTCGAAATTATTTCTGATAAAGAGCCGTTTAGACTGGATGAACAAATAAGAAAAGCTATCGTTTTAATGGAACCAAAATGGTCTAGTAAAGACATCAGCATAAATGTGGAATTGGATGAAGTAACATATTGCGGCAACGAAGATTTAACACAGCAGATTTGGGTTAACCTGCTTGATAACGCCATTAAGTTCTCCCATAACGGCAGCTTTATACATGTTATGCTGGCTATCAAGGCGGACAAAATCGAGTTCTCCATTCAAGACGAAGGAGTCGGCATGGACGAAGAAACGAAAGCACGCCTTTTCGATAAATTTTATCAAGGTGACATCTCTCATTCAAAGCTAGGAAATGGACTTGGATTATCACTTGTAAAGAGGATTATCCAGCTTTGCCGCGGTGACATCTCTGTCGAAAGTGAAATAAATGAAGGCAGTAAATTCACAGTAAGCCTGCCAAAATGTTAAACAGAAAAGCCGATAATTTCAAATATGAAAATTATCGGCTTTATTTCATTTTTGAGGCTGAGGCTGCATATGCTTATCGTCAATCTTCTTATAAATTAGCTCCACTGATTTACGATCCTCTAAAATCATTTTTTATTTTCATTCACTAGTTCTTTAAAGGTCTTCTTTCTCACCGCTTCTTCCTCCCCATATGTATCATATACTCATTTTCCAATTCACTAAGACTAAGCTCATATAGCTGGACATTTTCTTTCTTATAAATACCGATGTTTAATAATTGATCTATAATAAAAGCCTTTCTGACTTCAACTGCGTTATTCCATATAGACAAAGGAAACATCCTCCTCTAATTGATAATAATTTTCATTCTCATTATCATCATACTGGATAGATGAAAAAAATTCAACTTTTACACCGTAAATTTATAAAATTCTTACAATTCTAGTTAAATAAAAAAGCTGCACATGGCAGCTCTAGAATGAAGGCTTATACTTATGAGTTAGGTGCTTAAACAACCGGTTCTCTTCCCTTAGAAATGAGGATCATAGTTTTACTATTTTCGTTCCGTGTACTTCTTCCACCTGCAAAGCGTCTAATACACCTTCTACGTTTTGATAATTTATGCCTGCACCTGGTAAAATGATGATTCGATTTGCTGCATATTCGATTAACTTTTTAAGATGAGGAAAGTTTTCTTCTATTGTTTGTTCAGGGCTGCCGCCATGTGTCAAAATTCTAGCAACCTTTCTTGCCGCAAGCCAATCAATAGCTCTAAATTGGTCCTCTTCTGCCAGTTCATCAAATGCCATATGAAAAGTAATTTCCATACCTGCTGATAAATCAATTAAACGAGCAGTCAACTCTTCATCAATCCAACCATTCTTCAAACAGCCAAAAACGACTCCATCCGAACCAAGTTGCAAACAGACTTGAATATCAGCAGCCATCATCTCTTCCTCTGCACTACTATATTCAAAATTCCCACCTCGAGGTCTGATCATTGTCATAACCTTAACACCAGCATGATGAGCGAGCTCAACCGTTTTTTTAATTACCCCATAAGAAGGAGTAGTCCCGCCAACAGCTAAGTTATCACAAAGCTCAATCCTCTTTGCTCCCGCTTTAATAGCAGCAGGAATATTCGTTAAGTTCTCAGCACAAAACTCCTTAATCACTTCTTTCACCTTTTATTCCTCCTAAATTGCTTGACCACATCACTTACATTATACCTAAAGCTTTCAAAATAATTGCTAAAACAATAATAGACAGAATCGCTCTAGTAGAGTTGAAGTATTTTTTGCCTAACAACCAGTAAATGACACCAACTAAAAGGGCAGGAACCATCATCGGCATAATTTGGTCCATTGTTTCTTGAATATTTAATTCTACATCACCTGTTTTAAAAATATCCATTCCAAGTATAACTTCAACTTCACCCATATGGAGTATCGTATTAAAACCATCAGCGGCTACTATCATCGGTATTATAGGGTCTGTTCTATCCATTATTTTGTTCTTCATCGGCTTTAAGTGTATAAGAGGCTTTGAAGGTGCTGCATACGGAATCACTGCTATTCCTTTCTTTATTCTTGCAGTCATCTCCATTTTTCTTAAAAACTCTAACACTAGTACTATTCAACATGAATAGCACAGCCAACAAAAAAACAAGCCAGAAGCAAATTCCGGCTTGTCCCCTTATATTTCCTCGTTCTTTAACCTGTTGATAAGCTCTTCCATCCAATGAATGGTGTGTTCTGTTCTTGTTGAGTAATATCCGCTGATAAAATTCAACAGTTTTTCTTTATCTGGGTAGAACTCGACATTATCAAATGTCTTAATTTCTTCCCAGCGCGTTGTGAAGCTGACGAGCTTCTTTTCTAAAATCGAAATGATTTTATCTCGTTCTACGTATTTCAAATTCGATAAACCTACAAGCATATCGGTAATGGCATCGGCATTTTCAAAGAGCTTGTAAATTTTCTTCGGCAATTCTTCCCGACCTTTATCTGTTATACCGAAGACTTGTTTATCTGGTCTGTGTTCCTCTTTAATAATTTCAACTATCTCAATTAATCCTTGCTTAACCAGCGATTCGAAATGATAGTAAAGCTTGCTTTCTGTCAATCCGACAAGCTGATCAAGGGGAATAGGTGCTGACAGCTGTTTTTTGATTTTATAAGGATAATTATTACCCTCCATCAATCTGCTTAAGATAAATATTTGAATGGACATTATTTAAGCTCCTTAAAGGCTAATTATCCTTATTCTAGCAAACTTAAGCTGTAATTTCAGCCCCATTTTTTGATGCTGCTTCTGTTTCTTGAGCTTCAAGTGGTACAGGTTTGTGAACAAATGCGACGATAGCAATATTAATTAGCATTGCTGCTGCCCCAATTACTGCCATTGACCAAATATATGGACTTGGACTGATGCTTCCATACATATTTGCAAAGTATGCCTGCACTGAGTAATACATTGGTGAAATATGACTCATCCATTCATATGGCAAGTACATCATGTCACGTGGTATTGTGGCACCATTTGCTAGTGTTTGGACTAAAAGAATTGGCAAGTTGAGAATCATCCCGCCTTCTCCTACTAAGAAAATTAAAATCGCTGTGAAGTTGAAGCAAACCATATAGTTTAAAATTTGTTGTCCTAATAAACCAAAGAATAAGTCACCGCTAGGCTGGTTCACTAAATAAGCGATTCCTGCTGCGACTAGTGAAGAAACTACGGCAATTAATAATGCAGTAGATTGTACATAAGCAAATAACCTCGTTTTGCTTGCTTTACCACGGCTCGCTTTAAAAGCAGCTACAAGCTGCATCGCACCAATCATTGCCCCAACATAGCCTGCCATTGTTAAAAACATCGGCAGCATATTATTGTTCATCCCGTCTGGAATTTCATTTATCGAGACAACATTCCCTGTATAAGCTGTTTCGATTTTATTCGCTAATTCTGCTGCCTGGTCTTCTGGAACATTAAAGTTCATTAGTACTCCTTGAGCTGTTTGCTGAGAGAATTGTGTGCTTAGTTGATTATTGATTTGAGTAACTACTGAGTTCATCGTTGACGATACAGTTGTTGCTCCTGCTTCATTAATTGTGAAATCAATGCTTGATGAAACTTCCCCTTTTTGTAAATCAGCAGAGAATGTTTCTGGTATATGAACAACTAATGCTAAGTCATTTTTCTCTAAGTCCTCTAATGCCTGACTGTTAGACAAGTCTGTTTCAATTTCTTTAAATGGCAGATTTTCCTCTAGCTGACTTGCAATCTGTGCACCATATTCGCCGGCATCTTCATTAACAATAGCAATCGGCAATTTATCTACATTTCCTGGGATTGCTGAATACCCTGGCAAAAAGATACCAAGCATCGCAATCGCATAGAAAATCCCCATGAATATTGCGGCAATTGCTCCCCTTGTTTTTAAAAATTGCTTAAATTTCATAGATTACATCCCCTTATAAAAATTGAAGTACTCAAATTTGAGTACTTTTAATAAAGTATTTCATCATTTTATGGTATTATTCATTTGCTGTCAACTAAGAAATTCTTGTAAGATGACAAGCTTTTTAAAAGCATATAAAAAAGAGGCTAGTAGTTTTAGCCTCTTTAACTAGTTTATTTGTTTAGCTTCATCTCTCGTTATAATCCGATAATCGATTTTCAAAAAAGGAACACCAAACAGCTTCATTTTATGAATCGCTGTAAGTTCTCTTTTTGTTGTTTGTTCAATTACAAAGTTTTCAGATAGCGGTAGCCTAAACAGCCATGTACCAATTGCCAAATATATACCCGGATCTTCGCCCCCTGTGCTTGATAACTCAAGAGTGTCTGTAATGCAATCGAGCTTTAATATGCCTATCATGGTTGAGAACGGAAGAGGGAGCGCTATATTCATATAGGCTCTTCCTTGCGTTTTATGGCTGGAGTATATAGCAGTGAAAACAGTACGGCCATTGACTTTACGTATCCATGCCCTCGGAGAGTTTCTGCCATCTAAAGCTTCATTTACGCTTAGAATTGTCCCATTCATTTCCACTACTTGTTTCGATACAGGAAGATTTAACTGCTGAATTAATCTACTGACAGGCTTATAGATTAATAGTAGCGGCTTGAACCAGCCTGCCCAATGGACTGCTGCAAACAACCGGTATTTGTCTGTATGCTCATAAAAATCAACAATCATCGGCGGTAATCTTCTTATGTCCACAAACATGCTTAAATCATCGACGAGCCCAGACTTGGCTGTATTTTCTGGGGTTAATTGTCCCCTTATGTTGCTGACTGGAAAGCTCCAAGCAGGCTGTTTCGTTTTCGGCAGGTGAATTGCCCAGCCAATTATTCCTAGCAGTCCAAATAACAGGCAGTTCACTAAACCATGAAAAATGAGCATAAAATCCAATGTCACATACCACTTTCCAAAGGCTCGCCCTACTGAATAGATAAGAGAAAATAGAATAGTAACACCAAGTGAGCTATAAGAAATACGAATGAGTAATCCTTGCAGAAAGGCAGGGAATTTTGTTTTCATCGCTAAATAAATTAATCCATAAATGCCAAAAATATAGAAAATAACAGATATAAATTCAAGCAGCGGCCAAAACGTAATACCGACAGCTACTAACATAGGTGCAGCTAATATTATCGGCACGAGGATATTATAAAGTTTGGATGTATGAATTCGGCCAAATAAACCGATCGATACTGGCAGTATAAATGCAGAATAATGAAAGTGTATTGCTGTCAGCCAGTTGAGCATGTGACTAAAACCAGTATTAATCCCGTTTATATGAATGAAAAACCAAATTCCCCCCATAAACAGATACATCATTCCTATATCAATTGAAATCTCCGCCCAGTTTACAAAACCGCGTTTTAAAAAACGACGTAGACCTGACAATGCTACTGTAAGCGTAAATAGTAAGTAAATTATAGATAATATCATTTGTCCAGTATGTATAGTGATAACTTGCAGTAAAAGTACAGAAAAAAGCCCTGTCCAGATAAAAATAATCTGCTTCTTGTTTAGTTCCATTATCAACTGAAGTGTCATTGGTACAAGGATTTGCTGTGCTGCAGTCAATAACAAAATATACGGCTCAGTTGTCAAAAAACAGTTTGTCAGAAATAAAATAACTCCACCAACTATTAAAGTGTTAGAGCTGTTCAGATGTGAACCCGCCTTCATAAGCCATCAACCTTCCTATAATCGGATTGTGGATACGAACTTGAATCGTATAAACGTCGTTGATATCATCATACCCCTCCATAACCGTTACTTTTCCTTCAAAAAGCTTAGGTATAGGAATTTCCCATTTTCCAAGCAGAAGGCGCTGAGCTCCAGATTGAATCTGTAAGCTCCCCTCTTGGGTAACAATGAATTTTAAATCAGAGTAAAACAAGTTCGGTTCTCCTAAATAATCTTTTACAATCCTTCGTTTTGCATCAATCGTCATAAACGCGTTAAATTGTCTAGTAACATGTTGAAAATAAAAGGTCCGCTCCCAATAGATTTCTTGTTCTCCATTTGGAAGCTGTTTTGCAGTGTTTCGTATCGTAAATGGAATATTGCTTCCCTCTTCTGGGAAAAGAAACTTCCAACGCACGGCCAATTTTAAAAAGGGCTTGAGCCAGCTTTTTCCGCTGATGATGGACAGCATTGTTCCCCTGCCATGAAACGGATGTTGTAGTGAAATCGAATAGCGTTCTTGCAGTTTTGGATGCAGCCTGTTGAACTCTTCACCTAAAATTTCTTTATAAATCATTGACTAACCCTTCCTTCTAGTACGGATACAGTTAGCAGCTGTCGGCAAATCTTTTCCAAGCTGAAAACCTACAAATGATAAAATCCACAGACTCAAGTTAAATGTTAGCGGGTTAAAGGGATGTGTCATAATCGACGGGTCTGCAATCACTGCAGACATTGTTAATATAGGGAAAATAATTAATTGAAGTGCATGCAATACAGTCTTTTTGCGGTATACTAGCCAAACTACACCAAACATTATTTCAGCAGCTCCAATGAGCCGCAATAGCAGTCGAACCTTTTCTCCTTCGATAGAAGTTAAGTGGGATAGTATTGTCAGCTCTGCAGAATGCATCGCTAATAGCTTTGGCACTAGACCTTGATAAACCCAAACTAGAAAGAATAGTGCTGTAATAAGTGCACTGCAGCAAAACCGTAAGTATTGGAGCCTTGGCAATTCTCCCTTTTCGAGCCACCGCTTTAATACGTCAAAACTTAAGGCAGTCCCCCAGCCAATTAGCGGTCGAAAAAAGAAATCAACCATCCTTCCAAACAGTCCTTTTTGACGTATTTCATAATCATATTGTGTTAAGAATATCATCCCTTCATCGGTGGGTAGGTATTGCCAGTATCCCTTTCCTTCCTTAATGGGAGAAATTTTTTGGTTTGTACCAAAATGAAGGGAGGATGTTCTTGTACCGTCCTGTTTATTATGATCCCCAACGCTTTTTCCCCACCCTGCCACTTTTACACCAAAGCCAATTTTCCTTTCATATAGAAAGAACTGCGGTTCTTCTTCGGTATCTTTCGGCAAATATGAAATGGAAGAAAACCGAATATCCCATTGCTCATGCAGTTCAGGTGTTTGTGTTTTCTTCCATACCTCTTTTAGGTCGGCTTTAATTGGAAGCTCTACATATATTGGTTTATGTTTCATAACACTACCTCTAGTTTATGTGATTTATTTCACAAAATATATTAACAAAAATCTTCCTCCGTTATAATGCCATTATATCAGCTTTCACTATTTTATAAAGGACTTCTTGAAATTTTTTCCTCTTTCATCAGAAACAAGCTGCCTGTTAGACAGCTTGTTATCATAAATAAGAGTGCTTCCTTTTCATATCTGTTACTAAGTGGGGATTGTCTCGCTTCATTTTTGCAACAAGCTCAGCTGCTCTCGCATGATCCTCTTTCAGTACCTCTAATTCTTTTTCAGTTATTCCCACCAATTGAAGAAAATCCGCCCTGCCATGAACAGTGTCCATCCCAACCGCTTCTGTGTCTTGTACGACTAATAATGCTGTAATATCGGATTCTACTCCGATATGAATGGAAGTTCCATTCCCAGCAATATATTGGAGCGGTTCAAAAAAACGCTGTTGTGTAAATGTATAGCGAGCTAGATTGGAGAGCATATCAAGTGACCACATACAATCATCAAGAGTGTCTTCGTTTAATTTCATCGTCATTTCATAGCCCCATTTACTCCACTCCCCTCCAAAGGCCTCTGTGTCTGTATACAGCTCTGTCATGCCGTATGTAACGATATGTTTGTATCCATGAGACGATTCGTAAATACTATAACCGTCCAAATATTGATCACCGCCAAAAATCGCTCTTGCGTGCAGGTCTGTACCAAAATGCGAGGGTTCCTGATTGGGATACAGGTTCTCAAATACAGCATCAATAGCATCCCACCCTGGTGCCCAATCTTCTTGTTCAGCTGCCAATCTTTTATATTCTTGTTTATCCATTGTATTTAAACTCCTTCCTGGGATTCCCTCATTTTATTAAGCCATATTCTCGATAATACTTGTGAAAATTTCCGTATAGGTTTTTTGTAAATAATGTCCTGCTGGGATCCAGTTTTACAAAGCTTCCTCTCAGATACTAAAACCGTAACAAGCATTTCCTCAGAACAATTGATTTCATATTATGCAATTGTTAACTCCAGTCCCAAGCAAGCAAAGGATGACACCCACCCGTCTGTTTGCGCGCGAATACAGGCTTCGTAAACCCTTCTATGCGTTAATAATCTGGAGAAATCCATGAATCATAAAAAAGGAATGCCACTTCAACAAGTTCGTAATAAATACTAGCTTTGTTAACATTACTATGGCATAAACTCCCTCCCAAACGAATATTATTTTAATCTGTACTTACCATTTTAGCATTTACATCCAATATATGGATATAAAAAAATTCTAGATTCATATTTTCAAAGATTTTTTTAAAGATTCCGAGCTGAATATTCTTTGTTCAGCTTGGGAAAACTAACTATATCGCTTGTTCAGAGCCCTTTTGATAAGTTATGCTTTACTTTAGACAAGCAAAATCTATGCTTGAACTTATTGAGTTTAATCAGTCATTTTTTATTAAGAGTATCATAGTATATAAAAAGCAAAGCACATTCGTTGGCGCGAATGTGCGTTAAAGAAATAATTGGTTATTTGCTTTTTTTATTTTGTTTATTTCGGTATTCGTCTAACCAACGAAATAAGCGTTCCTTGTCTGCGGCTTCGGCTTTTTTCTTTCTTTCTGTATTGGCGTGCAGAAAATAAAGGATAAGCCCAACAACAGCCCAGATTGCTAACCACTTGTATGCCCAGTCGTCCATTAAGAATTGAACCATATCCAAAATTGGCGTTTTGGAGAATGAAACAGTTCCGTCTACAAACCCATCGCGAATCCGCTTAAAATTTTCAAACATGGCAGTCAATACAAACCCGCCGTAGAGAAAATTAGAAATGGACAGAAGCACCTTCTTCATGTTTAAATCACCTCCGTGACAACGAAGAGTGTCCTAAAGTTTCCTTGGCGTAAGTGCGAATAGACGACTCGGGCTAAGCTTTATTTTTTCCTGCAACACATCCCCCCTTTCAATACCACAAAAAGGAAAAACCACATAATATCCTTATCAGAATTAAATATATTAATTAATTGGCGAAAATATTCCTATTCTATTTGAACTTTATTAGGCTTTTTAGGAGTGCTGCAAATTTTATTGGGATTTGTATTTTGGAGGGGTTATTAGCTTTGTTTACAGTATTGCCAGTTCCCTTCCCTGGCTATTCACTACTGCTTGTCCCTATTTTAAATTGAGACTTTCTTCGCGTCTCTTCATACCTACATCTATTTTTTTGCATCATTGTGCTTGCTGCTTTCCATACATATGCGAATAAATTCCTTTACTACGGGAGGAAGATTCTCGCCTTTGCGTGTACAAATGGCAATAATATTCTTTATTGGCGCTACTTCAACAAACACCCTCGCAAGCTGTCCTGTCTTCACATACTCCTTAACAACTAGCGAGGACACAAAGTTAACGCCATAGCCTGTCATAACAGAACGGACAGCCTCATTTAAGCCTGTAAACTGCAAAGCAATTTTTGGCGGCGTTACCCGATGTGTTTGACATAAGGAAAAGAGTCTTTCCCTTGTTGAGCTCCCTGCTTCTCTCATGATAAAAGGCTCTTTCATAACATCCTCAAGTGATACCGTACAGTTCGCAAGCCTATGCTGCGGGGAAACGACGAACCAAATCTCATCCTGAAAAAGCTCCCGCAACTCTACTTCCTCCATTTGCTCTTCCCTTCCGCCTGCATACATGGCTATATCCGCCTTATAATGAATCAATTCACCAAAAGCATCCTGTGAATTTCTCGTCGTAATACTAATCTCTACCTCTTCATTATCTGCTTTGAATGCTGCTGCCCATTGCGGGATTAAGAAGTTAGCAGGCAGATAGGTTGCAGCAATGTGAAGCCGTCCTTTTTTCGCTGTTTTATAGTCTTGCACAAATTGTTCTAGTTGTTTTTCATGAGCAAAAAACAACGCTGCTTTTTGCGCTAACGTTTCTCCAAACGGGGTTATCGTAAACTTTTTTCCATTCTTATGAAACAAAGGAATTCCTAGTTCACTTTCAAATTGCTTTATTTGGCTAGAAACAGCTGGCTGACTGATCCGCAGAATTTCAGCAGCTTTAGTAAAGCTGCCAACACTAGCTACATGATGAAACAGCCTTAATCCGTGAAGGTTCATTTTAACTCCTCCTTATAAGTTTTATTTATATAAATATAAAAAACATATATTTTATTTATGTAAAATTATAACTTACAATGGATATATAATCCAAAAGGAGTTGGTTACAATGAAAATTGATAAAACTTGGAGTTCCGTTGACCACTATTTTACGGAGCGGCTTCAGCCAGAAAGTAAAGAATTGGAGTATGTTAGAGACAATAATCAAAAGAATGGACTTCCCGAAATTGATGTCACTCCAACACAAGGAAAATTTCTCGCCATGCTCGCACAGCTTAAAGGAGCCAAAAACATTTTAGAAATCGGCACTCTCGGCGGCTACAGCACCATTTGGCTGGCCCGCACACTCCCCCAAGACGGCAAACTAGTCACCCTAGAAACAGACCCCAACCATGTAACAACAGCTCAAGAAAATATAAACTCAGCAGGATTAACAGATAAAGTTACTATTATTGAAGGTGACGCACTAAACACATTGCCTACATTACAAAACACAGGCTTCGGTGAGTTTGATTTTATTTTCATCGATGCAGACAAACCAAATAATCCCCACTATATAAAATGGGCAATCCAATTGGCTGCAAAAGGCGCAGTGATTGTTTCCGATAATGTGGTTCGCGACGGAGAAGTGATAAATAAGAACAGCTCCGATGAAAAAGTAATTGGAGTCAGGAAATTTATCGACATCCTTGCAGAAGATGAACGAGTTGATTCTGTTGGTATCCAGACAGTAGGAGAAAAAGGATATGACGGATTTGTATTAACATTGGTTCATTAATGAAAAAACGGAAGAGCATTGCTCTTCCGTTTCTCACATCATAGGGTTGTTTCCTCTTTAGATCGAGGCTTCCGTTCTTCCTTGTATCCTCCCTTAGGATGATCGCCATTTGAGAAGATAATAAAAAGAATCGAAAAGAAAACAAACAGATTTTTCAACTTAAAAACGCTTCTTTCTAGATTAATAGATATAAAAACATAACAATTATATACCGTCCATCCTGAAAAGACAATTGTCCTAATTACCCTTTTTCCCTATCCCTGCAGCAAGGGCAAGGAAAATGTATGGATACGCCAACAGGTTCAGCTCAAGAAAACCAAACCCTAAAAAATATGTATATATCAGAATTATAGCCGTCAGAATAATAACCAGATCCCATCATGTATGCACCAACTAACAAATACGTAAAAATAGAAATTCCCAGCAAGCTTTTTCCTATCCAGTTATACTTCACTTTGGCGAAACTGATAAAAACAATCAGTATATATAATAGCCCTAAAGCTACTAAGAAATAAGGAATATAAAAAGGTTCATAGAAAAACTCACTCTCCCCTTGAATTAACCTATTTTCAACAGACATTGTTTACCTCCAAGTTGTTAAAGTTGAACCTATTATTCTATAAGGTTAGAATTCCTATTAATACCATTGCTAAAGGTATGAGAGAAAGTCCAATCCATCGTTTTTGCTTTTTCCATAAACCTTTTACTAACATTATTATCCCTATTACTAATACTACTGCTGTCGATCCTATCATGTGATTCCCCTTCACTAAATCAATTTTAATAATGCAATAAGATTATTTACACCATGTGCAATTATAGAAGTTTCCAATCTTCCTGTCTTAACGTAAACGAATCCAAACAACAAGCCCATCACCGTATAAGCAATAAAAGCCTGCAAGGTGAAACCTGCTATAACATGTACGCCCCCAAATAGAAGTCCGCTTACAATAATACCTATATATTTATGCCTAAAAAATAAATGCCCAACAATAATCTTTCTAAAAAAGAATTCTTCGATAATTGGAGCCAAAATTATAATAGTAATGACAGAAAGGCCAGTCATTTGTATAAACTCTTCTGCTTTCTGTTGATTTTTAGGAACTGTGAAGTCTGGATCTTTTCCTAATAGAAAAAGCAGCCCTATTAACAGTGCAGTAAGAATAAATTTTAGAAACAGCAACAATATAGCCCATCCTAAATCAGCCCATTTAATTTCTAGCTGTCTTTTAACGAACAAGCCTGACCATCTATATAGAACTATTATGCAAAAAAGTATTGCTAGTAGTTTAAAAAAAGTAATATAGTACTGAATTGGTTTATTAACTTCCAGATATCCATCAAAAGTAGTCGACTCAATTCCAACACCCATCCAGTAAAACGGATATAACACCAGATATGGAATGAATTTCATACAGCACAAATATAAAATAAAAATCCATAAATAATAATTAAGTATGTATTTCTTCATTGCCCACTCCTAAATATTCACGTAATTAAAAAGAAATAGATTCCAAGGGAACCTATTTCTAAATTTAGTATATAAAACCATATTATCCCACAAATGATTATATAGTACTTTTATATTTTTTTAAATGGTTTTATTTATTCAGCACAGTAATCCTTTTTTATACTTCTCAACAAGTCTAGTAAGTATTAACTAGCAATAATTTATGAAAAAAATAAAAACAGATTTCACTTATTAACGTTGCTAACAACTAAAGCCCTCCTCAACAAGTATAAGCAATAGTCCCCTTTGCCTTAAGCCTATTCCCTATCAATTACAAAAGCTGCTTTGCCCTCATCTAAATAGTCTTCTAGTTCCTTAAAACCAAAATAGGTAACTCCTTGTGTTTTTGATACACATATAATCATATTGTTTACATCATCCATTTCTTTAATGGAGAATCTACAACCATCGAAGATGAATTGCAATCCTAACGGAGGATTCTCATGATTGCCATTGCAGCTATGCTCCCTTTTTTCCTCAACGACTTTCATACTTTCACCTCTATATAATTTTAAATATCATCTGGCCGGTACTCTAAAATGTCTCCAGGTTGGCAATCCAGAGCCTTACAAATTGCTTCCAAAGTAGCAATCCGTATTGCTTTTGCTTTACCGTTTTTCAAGATGGAGAGGTTCGCCATGGTGATGCCGACTTTCTCCGAGAGCTCTGTCACGCTCATTTTTCGTTTCGCTAACATCACATCTATATTTATTACAATTGCCATGTTATACACCTCAAATCGTATGCTCGTTTTCATCTTTAATTACAATTGCCTCTTTTAGTAGCTTTTGAAGGACAGCAGCAAACACTGCAACGACGATTGCTGCAAAAATAGGAACCATACCAAAAAGGACAAGTCCGGGAGCATCGTCTAGTTGTGCTACAAAAAATACGAATGGCAGCATAATAACATACAAGCAACTAATTGAAATGGCACAGTATTTTATCCATTTCAAAGCAACCACTGATTCTTCAGAAAATGCATGGTTATGATCAATATAATTTAAAAGTCGGAATGCTTGAAACAACGCATAAAAATAAGGTGCTGCTGATGCATACATTATAGTAACTATAGGATATAAAGCTTCAGCATAGTCTGGATTTGCAGTATGTGAAGGCAACCAAGTTAAACCTAAAATCCCTAGAGCTAAAACTGGAATCCCTAAAAGAAAAACAGCTAACTTTAAAAAGGAAGTGGAACCTCGTTTCATTTAAAAACACCTCGCTATAATAATTCACAAAATGAATTTACCATATATTTTATCGTATTACAATAAATAATTATTGCTTTGTATTAGTTTATTATTGAAATACATACTTCTTACCTAACGTACTAATTATAAAATGAACCTACCTTTAGTAGAGAGCTTGAGTCATTTTTATCGTAATTTTCTCTCGTAGATTCAAAAGATGCCAATAAAGGTACTGCACCTTGCCTGTAAACCCATTTCCTTTAACTGAAAAATACTTTAAATGTATCCTTAAGTTTCTTGAATGGTGTGTGAATTTTGCACGCCATAATAAGGCTCTAATGGAAGGACTCCTTGTATTTTCATAGGAAGTAATACAGATGGCTATAATCTTATCCACTTTTTCTAATTGACTACTCAACTTCGCGATTAAACAAAAAACCATTCATATTCACTTGACCATTTATTATTTATAATAAATTCAAAAAAATTTTGGGGTTACCTCGAAATCAGTATAAAAATTTTATTAAAGTATTAGACCTAGTCAATTAACACTAGAGTAACGCAGGTATAAATTGTGCAAAACTTGGAAAAACAAGGTAAATATGTACATATTATGACACTTATTAATTTTAGACAAATTTCGACATATTTCTTCAAAAAATCCGATAAACTTTATATGAACCGGTTCAGTTTAAATGAAGTCAGTTTTACATATAACACACAGAATGTGTTGATTTTAAACAGTTTCACTTCTGAAATTTCAGGAGGAGACAAAGTTCTACTAAGAGGAATAAATGGTTCCGGTAAAGAGCACGTTCATAAAATTTATTAACAGGTTTGAATTCACCTACAGCCGGTCACATCTTAATTAATGGTCAAGATTGATAACTATATCCCATCAAAAAGAAGGACTTAATTTCGTAAATAAAGTAATAGATTTAGAACTTAATGATCTTTGAGTACAAACTGAAAAAGACCCGTTTTTTGTTCCGTAATGTTAAAAAGAGTTATTACCCTTTCTGGTATTGCGATTCCAGTGTTATAAGGAGGACAAAAATGAAAAGTATTTTAGAATTAAATAAAGTGAGTAAAAATTTAATGGACTTTTCTTTGCAAGAAATAAGTTTTACTTTAAACAAAGGTACTATTATGGGTTTTGTTGGGCCAAACGGTGCAGGGAAAAGTACTACTATCCGATGTATCATGGATTTAATCCACATTGATAGCGGCAGTATTAAGCTTTTTGAAATTGATACAAGCAAGGAATTGAAAAAGTTAAAGCAACGTATCGGGTTTGTCTATGATCAGGATGTGTACTTTGAAGATTTAAGTGTGAAAAAAAACAAAAATATTATTTCGAGATTTTATGAGCATTGGAATGATGATATTTTCCATCAATATATCCATGAGTTTGGGGTTCCACTAAAAAAATCAGTAAAACACTTATCAAAGGGAACAAAAATGAAATTTGCACTCGCTATAGCGTTATCTCATCATGCGGAACTTATCATTATGGACGAACCGACTACTGGCCTTGATCCAGTCTTTAGAAAAGAACTCTTGGATATATTATTAAAGGTTATTCAGGATACAGATACATCCATATTCTTTTCTACACATATTACTACTGATTTAGAACAAGTTGCTGATTATATTACATTCATTCTTGATGGGAAAATTATTTTTTGTAAAAAAACTAATGAATTACTAGAAAAATATTCATTAATAAATGGACCGAAAAAACTTATAGAGTTGGTCAAATCTGCAAACCCCATTTCGTTGAAAGAAACAGAACTAGCATTTCAGGCATTTTTCGAAAGTAAGGAAATTAATAAATTTAAATTAAACACCGAACTAACCATCCAAAAACCTACACTCGAAGAAATAATCTACTATCTAGTGAAACAATAAACTTAATTTAGAAAGCAGGGATTACATGCTGAACTTGATTATAAAGGATATTTATATCCAAAAAAAGTATGTTTTTTTTTACCAATAATATTAGTAGTTTATTTTGTAACTATTGGTAGTATATTTAATTCTCTTGTATTTAGTTTGTGTGTTGCCTTTTTTGCTTTTTTAATGACAATCTATCCAACCTTTAATACAGGTCAAAGTGAAAACAATCAATACAAACTTATATTAAGTTTACCTGTTAGTAGGCTTTCAGTTATAAATGCAAAATACTTAATAATTATTTTATGGTGGTTAAATGCCTATATATCTACTACAGTAATTCTTATTATTTTAAAAAGTATAGTGGATATTAACATACCTTCTATCCTGGATATTAAAATAATATTACTTTCTTTAAGTTTAACCTATATTTTAACTTCTATTTTCTATCCACTTTACTTTAAGTTTGGATTTCAAATTGCTAGTACAACAGTAACTGTAATATTTTTCATTTTGACAAGTGGGTTAGGAAAATTATTATCCTTAGAGCTAAAAATGATTACTATTTTAATAGAACATCCGATTATTTCTGTTTCTTTTATTACAGTAATTTTTGTTTTAGCATCTTATCTTTTCACTGCTTATAGCTTTATCAAAAAAATCTTATAAAAGGAGGTTAAGCTTTGAAAATCCCCAAAGTCAGAGCATTAGTACTAGGTGTTTTTCTACTGTTTCTGGGTGTTGCCCAAGCTTTAGAAAAAAATTTTTTAGCAATAGCCCCTTTCTTTTGTGGTGTTTATCTTCTATTTATAGGTCTTAAACCTAAAAAATAAACTTAAAAATATATCTGTGAAAAATAGCAGTTTACAAATTTAATAATCTGAAAACTGCTATTTTTTGTATTGATTAGTATAATGAGTTCAATGTCTAACTTATAACTGGTTTAATTCTTATCTTAATCAGTGAAAAAATTGCTAATATATAAGAATCTTCAATAAATTCATTTACTTCTTCTTCAATGTCTTCTATCAGCCGTAACTTTTAGATTGGATGATAACTTATTCACCATAAAGCTTACTAAACCCTTCTATATGACAAATGTCATATAGCGTATATGACATGTATGTCTGCAATTATGTTTGGTTTATAATTATACTGGAGATATCCATTAATAGAAGGGAATCTAATAATGAATATAAAAAACTTAAAACAATTGAGAACGGCTGTAGCGCCCTTTGAGAAATCCACTATGAAAGCAAGTATCTGGCAGCTTGCCAATACTATTCTGCCCTTTGTTTTACTCTGGTACTTAGCCTACAAAAGCTTGAGTATTTCTTATATTTTAACCTTTGTCATTTCAATTGCTGCGGCAGGATTTTTGGTAAGAATTTTTATCATTTTCCATGATTGCTGCCACTTTTCTTTCTTTAAGAATCGTAAGGCTAATAAGATTTTAGGGACAATTACAGGAATCCTGACTTTATTTCCTTACAGCAAATGGCAGCATAGCCACTCTATTCACCATGCAACAAGCAGCAACCTGGATAAGCGTGGTGTCGGTGATTTATGGATGATGACGATTGATGAGTATGAAAATGCCTCTTTTTTTGTAAAGATACAATATCGTTTGTATCGCAATCCATTCATTATGTTTATCTTAGGACCTATTTATGAATTCCTTTTAGCTAATCGCTTTAACCGTAAAGGTGCTAGATGGAAAGAACGGCTAAATACGTACGCAACTAATATTTCCATTGTGTTATTAGTTATTCTCCTTGGCAGTACGCTTGGCTGGTCCTCTTTCTTGCTTGTACAGCTGCCTATTTTTCTTATTTCTGGCTCTGTTGGAGTTTGGTTATTTTATGTGCAGCATACTTTTGAAGATACTTACTTTGAGGAAGATGAAAATTGGGATTATGTAAAGGCTGCTGTAGAAGGAAGCTCCTACTATCACCTGCCTAAATGGATGCAATGGCTGACTGGCAATATTGGCTATCATCATGTGCACCATTTAAGTCCAAGGGTTCCTAATTACAATCTAGAGCTTGTTCATAACCAGACCGAGCCCCTGAGAAATGTGCCAACTGTCACACTGGCAAGCAGTCTTCGTTCTTTAAAATTCCGGTTGTGGGATGAAAAAGACAAAAAGTTTATCAGTTTCCATGAATGGAAAAAACAAAAGAAGTCCCTTGACTTGTCTGCCGGATCAGAAATCCAATAATACAAACAAACTTTAAGAGCAGCAATTATAAGGTTTTATGCCATTTAATTGCTGCTATATTATGTTAAAATGGACGAATGACAGCTAATAAATAATGAGGTTAGAAACTGATGATAAAAAGATTAGAGGTTTTAAAAAAAAGCACCGGTATTTCTCCTTATATTTGGACATTACTTACTATTTTGCCCTTTTATTTTATATTCCACGCCTCTTCAGCAGTTGATGTGATATCTGGTATTATCCTTACTATTTTATTTTTTCTATTTTACAGATTTGCTTACCTTTCAAAAGGTTGGACGATATATTTATGGCCGTCCCTTTTAATCGGGATATCCACTTTTGCTATTTATGCATACAGCTATGTATATTTTTCTTTTTTCCTATCCTATTTTATCGGAAATATAAAGAAACAGATTCCTTATTTCATCTTATATTTTATACACCTGGCAGTTACAACATTCGCCATTTACTTCAAGGTGATAATTGGTGATCCCTTGCTGTTAAAGCAGCTTCCCTTTGTGTTAATCATCTGGTTTGGCGTTATTTTATTGCCATTGACCATCCATAACCGCAAAGAGAGAGGCCAGCTGCAGGAAAAGCTGGAAGATGCGAATAAGCGTATATCCAATTTAGTTAAACTAGAGGAAAGACAGCGAATAGCAAGAGATCTTCATGATACACTTGGTCAAAAGCTATCCCTTATTGGCTTAAAGAGTGATTTAGCAAGAAAATTAGTCTATAAGGACCCAGAACAAGCGCGCTTGGAGCTTAAAGATATTCAGCATACTTCAAGAACTGCATTAAATGAAGTCAGAAAAATGGTCTCTGAAATGCGCGGTATAAAATTAAAAGACGAGCTCCTCCTTGTAAAAAAAATATTAGAAGCAGCCGAAATAAGCCTAATTAGTGATATAGCTTCCAATCTTAAAATTTCTTCAATTGCAGAAAACATTATGAGTATGTGTTTAAAAGAAGCTGTTACTAATGTAGTTCGGCATAGCAATGCCACCTCTTGCTACATAAGCATCAGCCAAAACAAAAAAGAAACAATTATGAAAATCAAAGATAATGGCACCAGTCCTTTTAAGGAAGAAGATGCTCATAAAGGAAACGGATTAGCAGGCATGAGAGAAAGATTGGATTTTATCAACGGTACTATCGAGATTACCGCTAAAGAAGGAACGATATTACATATATCTGTTCCACATGATGGAAAAATAATGGAACGGGAGGACTTACTATGATCAGGATTGTCATTGCCGAAGACCAGCGCCTTCTTTTAGGTGCATTGGGTTCATTGCTTGATTTAGAAGATGATATCACGGTTGTCGGCAAAGCAAACAATGGGGAAGAAGCAATCCAGCTAGTCAAGGAAAAAAATCCTGATATTTGTATAATGGATATAGAGATGCCTGCCAAAACAGGCTTGGAAGCAGCGGAAGAACTCATGAGCCATCCATGCAAAGTCATTATTTTAACTACCTTTGCCAGGTCAGGCTATTTCCAGCGTGCATTGAAAGCGGGCGTATCAGCCTATTTGCTCAAGGATAGTCCAAGTGATGATTTGGCAAAAAGCATCCGCAGTGTGATGGAAGGAAAAAGAATATACGCACCAGAATTAATTGATGATGTATACAAAGAAGAAAATCCCCTTACAGAGCGGGAAAAAGAAGTTCTTATGCTGGTTGCAAATGGAAAAAACACAAAAGAAATTGCCCAAGAGCTATCCATTAAGACAGGAACAGTGCGAAATTATATCAGCATGATACTGGATAAACTGGAAGTTAAAAATCGCATAGAAGCCATCACCAGATTTAAGGAAAAAGGATGGTTCAAGTAAAAAGGACTGGCACCCCAGTCCTTTTTACTTCTCTTTCATTTAATTATCTTTTGTAACTAATTTAAGCGGTGCAGCGATAATTTCCTCTACCTTTTTACCTTGTAAAACATCTCTTGCAGCATCCACAGCAAGCTTACCAATTAACTCAGGTTGTTGAGCAACTGTCGCTTCCATGTCTCCTGATTTAATCGCATTTAATGCGTCGTCATTTCCGTCAAATCCAATGACCATAACATCCTTACCAGAGCTATTAATTGCCTCAATTGCTCCTAATGCCATTTCATCGTTATGAGCAAATACTGCTTTAACATCTGGGTTTGCTTGCAGAAGATTCTCCATAACAGTTAATCCTTTTGTCCGATCAAAATCTGCTGCCTGTTTAGCAATGATAGTCAATTTTTCATCTGCTATATTATGAAAGCCCTGACCTCTTTCCCTTGTAGCTGATGCCCCTGGAACTCCTTCTAATTCAATAACTTGTGCTTTTTCTCCTAACTTTTCTATCATATAGTTTGCGGCCATTTCTCCACCTTTTATATTATCTGAAGCTACTAATGCTTCTACTATTCCTTTATCTGCAGAACGATCCAAAGTAACTACTGGTATGCCAATATTATTTGCTGATTGAACTGCTGTTGAAATAGATGCCGAATCGGTTGGGTTTATAAGCAAAGCATCTACCCCTTGCTGAATTAAATCCTCCACATCGTTAACTTGTTTGGCAGAATCATTTTGTGCATCGACGATAATAACTTCCATCCCTAAGCTTTTCGCTTCTTTAACCACACCATCTCTTAAAGAAACAAAGAATGGGTTGTTTAATGTAGAAACCGATAAGCCAATTTTAATATCTTCTAAATCCTTCTTTTTATCTGGTTTTGCCCAGCTAGGCGGTTGCATGGAACACGCACTTAGAAGCATAAGTGTTAGTGATAAACATAAAACGATTAATTTTTTCATCATGATCTCTCCCTATACTACTTTTTACGATCAAGTAATACTGCAATTAATATAACGATTCCTTTAACTACCATTTGGTAAAAGGATGAAACTCCAAGAAGATTCAAGCCGTTATTTAAGGTACCGATGATTAACGCACCGATAAGTGTCCCGAAAATTCTTCCTTTTCCTCCTGAAAGGCTTGTCCCACCTAATACAACTGCTGCAATCGCATCAAGTTCATAGGAAGTGCCAGCTGTAGGCTGTGCTGAATTTAAGCGTGAAGTAAGAATTGCACCAGCCAAAGCTGCAAGCATTCCGGACAGACTATAAATCATGATTTTTACTTTTGGTACTTTAATACCTGATATTAAAGCTGCTTTTTCATTTCCACCAATCGCATATGTTTTGCGACCAAATGGGGTTTTGTGCAGAAGAATGAATAAGAAAGCAAATGCAAGAATCATCGTAATAGCTGGAACAGGTATACCTAGGAAATAACCACGACCAAATAACTGAAACAGGTAGTTATCACCAAGACCAGTTATCGGATTTCCACCAGTATAAACAAGTGTTAATCCTCTGAAAATCGTCATTGTTGCTAGTGTTGCAATAAAAGGAGCCATTTTTCCCTTTGTTATAAATAGTCCGTTTACCATTCCCATCAAAGCACCAAGAATACAGCCAACTAAGATTGCCACAATCGGATCTACACCAGCTACCATCATCCCTGCTGTCAACGCACTAGATAAAGCAAGAATAGCTCCGACAGATAAATCAATTCCTCCAGTTAAAATCACAAAGGTCATCCCAAAAGCAATAAGTGCATTAATCGCAACCTGTCTTAAAAGATTTAAGAGATTCAATGGTTCTAGAAAACTAGGATTTAAAATGGACACAATAATAACTAATATTATTAAACCTAGTAATGGTCCTAACTTTTGTGTAATTGCATTCATCATATTCGTCTTGCTAGGTTGTGTTACTGTATTAATAGGATTCATTTTATTGACCTCCTGTTGCCAATGTCATAATTTTTTCTTGGGTCGCATTTTCTTTCAATAATTCTCCATTTATTTTTCCTTCATGAATGACGAGGATTCGATCACTCATGCCAAGAATCTCTGGTAATTCTGAGGATACCATGATAATTGCTACACCTCGTTCTGTTAATTCATTCATAAGTTGATAAATTTCTCTCTTTGCCCCAACGTCTACTCCTCTAGTTGGTTCATCCAATATGAGCAGCTTTGGTCCAATTCCTACCCACTTGGCAATGACGACTTTTTGCTGATTTCCGCCTGAAAGCTTTCCAACAGCAATGTCTTTCGATTCCGTTTTTACTGTCAAGCGTTTGATAAGCATATTAACAAAGTCTGTCTCATTTTTTTCCTGGATAATTCCTTTTGGTGCGAAGCTTGCAAGTGTTGGCAACACAATATTATCCCTTATGGAGAAATCAAGAATTAACCCCTCATCCTTGCGATCCTCTGTAATGAAACCAATACCTAACTTTACAGCCTGTTCTGGTGTCTTAATACTCACTTTCTTACCTTCCAGCCAAATTTCACCGCCATCCATTCCATCAAGACCAAAAATTGCTCGCATGATTTCGGTTCGGCCAGCTCCCATTAAGCCTGAAACCCCAACTATTTCTCCAGCACGAACAGAAAAGTTTATATCTTCAAATTGTCCTGATTTTGTTAAACCCTTTACTTGTAGAACCGTTTCACCCAGTTGAGGCTCTCGGTTAGGAAACCGGTCTGTTAATTCCCTGCCAACCATTTTTCTAACAACCTCATCGAAATTTGTTTCTGGAATGGCCTTCGTATCAACGGTTTTCCCATCACGCATAACGGTAATTCTGTCACAAATCGAGAAAATCTCCTCCATTCGGTGAGAAATGTACACGATTGATACCCCTTCCTTTTTTAAAGAAGTAATCACATCAAACAGTTTGTTGATTTCTCTTTCTGTCAGTGCAGCAGTAGGTTCATCCATGATAATCACTTTTGCTTCTGTCATTAATGCCTTCGCGATTTCAATCATTTGCTGTTCTCCAACAGAACAGCTTCCCGCTTCTTTATCTAACGGAATGGATACTGCTAATCTATCAAATTGCTTTTTTGCTAACGCTTTCATTTCGGCGGTTTTTAAAAAACCAAAGGAATTCTTTCGTTCCTTGCCAATAAATAAATTTTCAAGAACTGTCATTTCAGGCCAAATATTTAATTCCTGATGGATAAAGGTGACTCCATTTTGCTCTGCTTCTTTTGGATTCTTAAAGTAGATTTCTTCTCCATCAATTGTGATTTTTCCGTTATCACGGGCATGGAGTCCTGTAAGTACGTTCATCATCGTTGATTTTCCTGCCCCATTTTCCCCCATTAGGGCATGTACTTCCCCATCTAGCAAATCGAAATCAACACCTGTTAAAACTTGATTGGTTCCAAATGCTTTATGGATGTTTTCCATTGTAATTCGCATAATTACCACCTCATCTATTTAAAAAATACGCCTGATTGTAAAATACAGTTTGCATATGGTGTAATCTCACCTGTTCGGATGACTGCTTTAGCTTGTTTCGTTAATTGTTTAAATTCTTCATGAGAAACGTTTTCAATTTCAGCATCAGCGAATTTTCCCTTTAAGTAGTCAGCATGCTCTGGATTTCCTGCTTCTATTTCAGAGGCGATTATCACTTTTTCGATAATCATATCCTCTTCAACAGCATTCACTACATCAATAAATGTTGGAAAACCAGCCTTAATCGCTAAATCTATCTTTTTAACACCATCGGGAATTGGCAAACCAGCATCTGCGATTACAATATAATCGGTATGACCTAGGTCAGCTAAAACTTGTGCAATGTGACTGTTTAAAATTCCATAACGTTTCATTATTACAAACTCCCTTCTACTTCTTCTCTTGTTGGCATTCCGCCTTGTGCACCAAATTTTGTTACAGACAAGGAGGCAGCCCGATTCGCAAAACGAATGCTATCTTCCATGCTTTTCCCTTCAGCTACAGCAACGGCAAAAGCCGCATTAAAGGTATCTCCTGCACCTGTTGTGTCAACTGCCTCAACAGAATAAGCGGGGATAACTATTTCATTGATTCCATCATAATAACGAACTCCATTTTTACCTTCAGTAACCAGCAATTTATTTGGAAACTCTTTTAATACTTCATGGATATCCTTGTCCTCAAAAAGAATAGCAGCTTCCGATTCATTTGGTGTAAGATAAGTAGCCTTTTCAATGACCGTTTTACTAATAGGTCTTGCTGGCGCTGGGTTTAGTAATAAAGGCACATTATTTGCAAAGCAAATTTCTGCTACATATTCTACTGTTTCCTCAGGAATTTCTTGCTGGATTAGGACAACATCTGATTCAGAGATAACATTCAATGCTTTTTCAACTAGATCAGGTGTGACATAATCATTAGCACCTTTCACGACGATAATGCTGTTATCACCTTCTGCTAAGGTAATATGCGCTGTACCTGTTTCCGAATGTGTAACCCGTTCCACATAGGTTGTATTAACACCATTAGCAGTGAAATTGTTAACGATCGTTTCACCGAAATTATCTTCTCCTACACAACCGACCATAAATACTTCAGCACCAAGTCTGGCAGCTGCGACAGCCTGGTTAGCTCCTTTGCCACCAGGGACTGTCTTAAAGCTTTCTCCTATAATCGTTTCCCCTTGATTTGGTCGTTTGGAAGTTGTTACAACTAAATCTATAGAAGAACTACCAATAATCGTCATTTTAATCATTTTTCTCAACCTTTCTTGTTGTTTGCCTTTCAATAAAGGTAACAGGCATTTGGATATTCTTATTCACTAACGGCTTATTATCGATTAGATTTATTAATAGTTTTGCTGCTTCTCTTCCCATATCATAAGCAGGCTGTCTAATAGTAGAAAGGGACGGGAACAGCAGCTTGCTAAGCGGTATATCATCATATCCGATAATTTGTAAGTCATCGGGAATAGATCTTCCTATTCGCAACGCCTCATGTAGAATAGCTGCTGCACTAAGGTCGTTGCTTGCAATTACCCCGTCTGTTTCAGGAAATTTCTCAAATAGAGTTTTAGCCATTTTTTCAGCATCGTGAAAGCCAAACGATGAAGTAATTACCTGAAAGTCTACATTAGCATTACATAGCTCATCAACAGCACCCTTGAATCTGTCTTGTGCTGTCCTTAGTTCAATCGGTCCTCGAAGTAAAGCAATTCGCTTACTGCCTCTTCTAACCATTTCTTGTGCTGCTTTTTTCCCTCCAGCCAATCCATCTGCATACACAGAAGGATAAGTGCCTGTTATTCGATCCAGTAAGACGACAGGAAAAGACAGGTTTTCGTAAAGTTTTGTTTCCGCCTGATTTGTTGCTGAAATAATTCCTATTACATTATTTTGGTTAAAAGTCTGTATGTAATCTATTTCTTTTTCTAATTTTTCATCAGCATTCCCAATAATTAAATGAAGTCCCTGCTCCTGCATTTCGTCCTCTACCCCTCGAGCTAACTCAGGAAAGAAGGGATTTCTGATATCGGGAAGCAATAATCCAATTAATCGTGACTTTTTTTTATAAAGAGATCTTGCCACTTCATTTGGTTTGTAATTTAATTCTTTAATTGCCTCGTTTACTAGCTTCCTAGTATCTTCATGTGCATACCCTTTATTGTTTAATACTCTTGAGACGGTCGCCACAGATACTCCAGCTCTTTTCGCAACATCCCGTATAGTAGCCATGAATTCACCTCTCTTGTGTAACCGGTTACACACATAATATCATAGTATTATTTCCTATGCAACATTAAATATTATGGCCAGCCGGTTTAATCCATAAAAAAAAGCAGCAATCAGAAAACAGCTACTACAGAAACGCTTTTATTCTCTGTCTGCAATTCGTTGCTTATCCTTTACAGCATCTAGATTGCTGCTTCCCCGACCAATAAAGAGGATTTCTGTTTCCTCACTAAGCTGAAATTGTTCTTCCATTCTTTCTATTAGAATATCTAGAACACCTAGTGGTTTTAGTATTAATTCTCCGTTATCAATTGTTCTAGAAACTCGGAAATTTCGCTTTTGGAGTGGACAGCAAGATCGATACATCTATAATTCCCAGCACCTTTAAACAAAATCAATTGCTTCTTAGTCCACCCGATTCCTTTCTCGTAACAGCTTGCCTTGTCAACAGTTTCTCCATATAATCAGTTTCCTGAAGTAAGTCCGATGGTTACTTTGTTGTTCGCTTCTTGGATTTGTTCTATTCTATTTTTGAAGCTAACTACTTCTCCAACAACTATCATAGCTGGGTTCTTTATTTTCGCCTTTTGAGCAAGGCTTACAATACTTCCAATTGTACCTGTTATTGTCTTCTGTTCAGGCGTGGTACCTTCTTGAATAATGGCGACAGGTGTATCTTTGCACTTACCATGCTTGACTAATTGTTCACATATATATGGTAAATTCCCTACTCCCATATAAATAGCTAATGTATCAACCGCTTTGACAAGACTTTCCCACTTGATGTCTGCTGGTTCTCCGTTTTTGCAATGACCTGTAATGATTGCGAATGAATTGCCAAGTTCTCGGTGTGTGATGGGAATTCCGGCATAAGCTGGGGCTGCAATCCCAGCTGTTACACCTGGTACGACTTCGTAAGCAATATTGTTCTTTACCAATTCCTCAATCTCTTCCGCCCCTCTGCCAAACACAAAGGGGTCTCCCCCTTTAAGTCTAGTAACCACTTTTCCTAAGCGAGCATAATGGACTAATAGCTGATTAATCATTTCTTGTGGCATGGTATGAAATTTCGGCTGTTTTCCACAATAAATGAATTCTGCATGAGGTTTTGCTTCCCGTAACAATTCTCTATTGACTAAACGATCATATACAATAACATCAGCCTGCTGTATACATCTCAATCCTTTAATTGTAAGTAAGTCCAAATTACCAGGGCCCGCTCCAACTATATATACTTTTCCCATCATCTTCCCCCCTTAAATCACATGTTATGTTTCAGCAATATAGTCTTCCTTCTTTGAAACAACCATTTCTTTTTTCTTTTTCACTTTATGATGAGTAAAGTATAATGCTAAACCTGTAAATATAACCCCACTTACCAAATTCCCAAATAGCACAGGGAGCTGATTCCAAAGCCACCAATCTGCTAAAGAAACATCCGCACCTAACATCATCCCTGCAGGAATCACAAACATATTTACGACAGCATGTTCAAAGCCTTGTGCAAAAAAGATTAATATCGGCAACCACATGGCAACAATTTTCCCGATTGTGTTTGTCGATGTCATCGCCATGACTGCCCCTAATGTTACCATCCAATTACATAGTAATGCTTTCACAAACACGACGATTAAACCATCACTGCCTAGATTTGCATACAATAGCGTTTTTGCTTCTGCAACTGCGATAATTTTTGCTGCAATAGCATTATCAGTAACATGACTAAGTTGTGTAATTGCAATCACATATAAAAAAGCATACAGCCCTGCTCCTATTAAATGACCAATAATGACCCAAAACCAGTTGGAGAGCATTTGGGATATAGAAACCCTTTTCTCTAAAACCGCTAAAGGTATGAGCGCAAAACTCCCTGTTACTAGTTCAAGCCCAAGCAGTATGACTAATACAAAGCAAGCTGGAAATAAGATTGCTCCCAAAATCCCCATTCCTGTTTGAATTTCAGCGGTAAATGCCAATGTTGTCCCAAACCCAAGGAGGGCACCTGCCAGCCCTCCTCTAATTAACATATCTATAATAGATAATTTTGCTTTTGCTTCACCAGCCTCAATCATGCCCTGCACTACTTGATCTGTCTTTACGAATGACATAATACCCCTCCTTTAGTAAAATCAGATGACAATGTATACAAGGTTCTCTTCCACTTCCACTTTATATGCTTTAACACAACCACGATCTGGCGCTTGAGCCTGACCGTCACACACATTAATTTTCCAATCATGCATCGGACAAAATACATGGTCTCCGCTAACCATTCCCTCCGCAAGCACTCCCCCTTTATGGGGGCATCGATTCTCAATGGCACGAACATCCCCATTTGCCAGCTTGAATAAGGCAATTTCTTCTTTTCCAATATAAGCTGTTTTCCCTAGGCGGTCTGGCAAATCCGTATATTTTCCGATTAATACTCTTCCTATTGTATTTTCCATAATTACTCCCCCTATCTATCATTTAGAAGTTACTGGAACATTAACTGTTTCATAAAGTCTTTTTACTAAACTTTCATCCTTAAGTGTTTCACTCCATGGTTCTTGCACCGTTTCTAAAGTTATATCCATGCGTTTATTTAATTCATCGCGCAAGCCTTTATCTTCAAGTTTTTCTTTCACCTTATCAATCCCGAGACGGCCAACCCATACAGATGTTCTTTCTAAGTAATTCGCTGTTTCTCTATAGTACTGTAAAAAGGCTCCAGTCCATTCCAGTACCTCGGCTTTCGTTTTAACCTTAACGAGTAAGTCACCTTCCCTAAGATCTGTACCTGCATTGCCGCCTACATAGAGCTCCCAAACTCCATCTAAACCAACGACTCCAACATCCTTAATACCACTTTCAGCACAGTTTCTTGGACAAGCTGATACGGCCATTTTTATTTTATGCGGTCCATTCAACCCTTCAAATTTTTTCTCTAAATCAATCCCCATCCCTACTGAATCTTGAGTACCAAAGCGACAGAAGTCAGCACCAACACAAGTTTTTACTGTACGCAGTCCCTTAGAATATGCATGTCCTGACGGCATACCAAGTTCTGCCCAAATATTTGGTAAGTCTTGCTTTTGTACACCAAGCAAATTAATACGTTGTCCACCAGTTAATTTAATCATTTTTACCTTATATTTATCTGCTACATCAGCAATCTTTCTAAGATCATCTGCATTTGTAACACCGCCATACATTCTTGGAATGACACTAAAGGTACCATTATTTTGAATATTCGCATGCAATCTTTCATTAACAAAACGAGATTCCCGTTCGTCCTTATATTCTGTTGGATTAAGCATGCCTAAATAATAATTTAATGCTGGTCTGCATTTAGAGCATCCTTCATCATTTTTCCATCCTAATACATTCATAACTTCCCTTGTATGTGTAAGCTGCTTTTCCTTTATTTCATTAACAACTTCATCCCTCGATAAAGTGGTACAAGCACAGATCGATTCCTTTTGATCTTCACTATATTTATCACCGAGTGTAAATTCCAATAGATCAGCCACTAATGACTTACATGAACCACAGGAACGTGATGCGTTCGTACACCCCTTCACTTGTTCAACTGTTGTAAGTCCATCATTTTTTATTGCCGAGACAATATGCCCCTTCGTTACCCCATTACATCCACATACCACTTCATCATCTGTCATTTGGGCTACTAAGCTACTTCCTGTTTCCTCCGTCTGATTAGATTCAATGTATTCCTCTATAGATGCACCATTCTTGATTAAATTTAATAACCGATTACCTTCCTTCGTTTCGCCAAACAGGACTGCTCCAGCTATTTTCCCTTGCTCGATAATGATTTTTTTATAAGTTCCATTCCAATCATCTAACATTTTAATCGCCTTAGTATTCTCATCCTCTAGGATTTTTCCAGTTGAGAAGACATCTACACCAGACACTTTTAATTGTGAAGAAAGAACGGACCCTTTGTATCCCTCACTGTATACACTGCAAATTCGTTTAGCTAACACTTCCCCCTGTTGATAAAGCGGGGCAACTAAGCCGTAAACCATTCCCCTGTGCTCTGCACATTCTCCGACAGCAAATATATTAGGAATTTCTGTTTCCATAAAATCATTTACGACGATCCCCCGATTAACAGGAATGCCAGTTTTTTTAGCTAATTCAACATTAGGTTTTATTCCGACTGCCATCACAACTAAGTCTGCTTCAATCTTATCGCCAGTTTTAAAACGTAGTCCTGTTACATGTTTCTTCCCAAGAATTTCGGTAGTTTGTTTATTTAATAAAAAGTTCATACCTTGATTTTCTAACTCTTTTTGTAACATTTTTCCGGCATCCCGATCTAATTGCCGGTCCATAAGATAATCATTAATATGAATAACATCTACCTTCATTCCAAGATTAAGCAAACCACGAGCAGCCTCGAGTCCTAATAATCCTCCTCCGATAACTGCTGCTTTCTGATGCTTTTTTGAGTAATGCAGCATTGTTTCACAATCCTTAATATCGCGAAATGCCGTCACACCTTGTTTATCTGAACCAGGTAAAGGCAACATAAATGGATTAGAGCCCGTTGCGATAATTAACTTATCATAAGGTTCTTCACGGTTCTTATCTGTAGAAACAATCTGCTTTTTTGTATCAATATTAATTACACTTTCCCCTGGATATAAGCGAATATTATTGTTTTCATACCAATTCCAATCATTTAAAGTAATATCTGCAACAGTTGTATCTCCCTGCAAAACCTTTGATAATTGGATTCTATTATAGTTTGGATGTGGTTCACTTCCAAAAACAGTTATATCGAATTCATCAGGATCAATTTTTAATATTTCTTCTATCGTCCTAATTCCGGCCATTCCATTTCCAATCAAAATTAACTTTCGCTTTAACATAACTGGCAGCCCCCTCAATAAAAGTTAGATAATTCCGACAATATTCTAGTGCCTAGTTTAATCGGCTACGTAATAGTTATGCAAGCAACTTGTTAGATTTTCTCACATGTTCATTTTGCTACATTTCCGTATTAAAGCGTTACTCCTATATCACTGTTGCTTAGATTGTTTTGATTAAACCAAGGATGAAACCGTTATCAAACATTTACTAACTCAGTCTCTGTTTAAACAAAAAAACATCTAAAGACCTATAGTGGTTTCTGTTCCCAGTATACAAATATTTCCATATACATAAATCAGGTACTACCATCGTGCACCTTAGATAACTATTCTTGGTGAATGTTCGGGAACTCATGGAAATTGAAGGTACTCCACTTACAGTGCTGAAAAAAAATACAAAAAAAGACTGGCACTTATATTCATAAGTCCAGACTAGCTTTTTTCTCCTCCCTAATAGAAGGAAAATATATTACAATAATGGATTATATTTAAATCATCCTGATTTGCTTCCATGTCTTCTGCCACAATAATAACCAAAAGAGAAAATAGCCATTACCACCAATATAACAATTCCATAAGCGCTAATGATCTTGATTAACATAGGCACTACAGAGCTCTTTATAAAGGGCATTAACATCCCTTTTGTTTGTAGAAAATAGCCATAAACAAGAACTAAGATAATTACAATAAAAACTGACAAACGTATGATTCTAAAGAATACGTTCTCGCTCAAAGAGTTTTCCCCCACTCCTCCTCGTTTCTAGTCTACTTTCTGGCACATGAATTTCTTATTATATAAGTTCGCTGTATAATCTTCCTGTCCTTCTAAGAAACAAGAATTGTTTCCATCCTAGTTTTGAAGAGACACTTATTAGTTTGAAAATTAGGTATATAGCCGCTTAATGACTCTTGGGATTATATGGTAACATAAATTGATTTTAACAAAGGAGGAATTTTATGACTTAAACAATAGCCGTCAAATATGGTAGTTTACGCAAAACTCTAAAAATCCAATTATTGTCACAGATGGATGTATCCAATCTGGCTAGAAAATGAATAAACTTTCCCGAAGTAATGAGGATTACAGAAGTTGGTAGTGCACTAGAAGCAAGTAACATCATTTTAGACAGCTATTGAAAAGTCCATAGTCATTAATTGTATGTCCAGAGTACAATTTTGAAATTATTTTAAAATTGTATCAGCATTAAGCAAATACATGAAAAGATTGATTCCGACTCATAAGTTTATTTATCAACTATCAATAATCAATTAGCTATAAACCGATTTAACAAACGAACCATTTTCATCGATTACTAATTTTTAGGAGGAATACATAATGTCTGATCTTTATTCTCGTATTAATAGGGATGATGCTGTTGTTCTTTTAGTGGATCACCAAACTGGCCTGATGGCTGGACTCGTTCGTGACTATGGTGTTGATGAATTCAAAAATAATGTTTTAGCTCTTGCTCGCACTGCTGAGTTCTTTGAATTACCAGTTATTTTAACAACAAGCTTTGAAAACGGACCTAATGGACCTCTTATGCAGGAATTGGTTGATCTGTTTCCTAACGCACCAAAAATAGCACGCCCTGGACAAATTAACGCATGGGATAATGATGATTTCGTTAAGGCAATCGAAGAATCTGGCAAAAAACAACTTATCATCGCAGGCGTAGTTACAGATGTTTGTGTTGCTTTCCCAGCACTTTCCGCTATTAATGCTGGATATGAAGTATTTGCTGTTACTGATGCTTCAGGGACTTTCAACAAACAAGTTGCAGATGCAGCCAATACCCGTATGGCACATAATGGCGTGCAACTTATGAACTGGTTTAGCGTAGCATGCGAATTACAACGTGATTGGCGCAACGATGTTGAAGGATTTGGGAATTTACTTGCTAGTAATCTCCCAGGCTATCAAAATGTAATTGGAAGCTATATGGGTGCACAGCGAGATCTTAGTAAACAAAATGCATAGATTTATTCCTAAGAAATAGGCTAGATGGCGCTGATTTATTCAGCGCTTTTTTAATTAAGACGGATTGCAGTACGGTTTATGGCTGAGCTAATAATTACTTAAATTATCACAACTTAGGAGTATAGATTTGAGGCTTAATAATTATTAGGATTTAGTAGTAATGATTTATACAAAGTATGTGTAGCGAGGCTGTCAAATTTAATTTTATTACTACCTATTGCCACAAATGAAATTTGCGGCCTTTTTCTTGAACATAATTTATAGCAAAAGCAACATAATATTTTCCTTTTCTATATTGCCAAGTAAAACTTTTCTGTTTGTAATTAAAAAAAGCAATGGCATCAGTCCATTGCTTTTTTGTATTCAGGGATTTAAATGGAAGTAAAGCCACCGTCTATAGATACTACTGTTCCGTTAATATAGTTAGCTGTATCCCCCAGCAAGAAAGTAACTAGTTCTGCCACTTCTTCAGGATTTCCAAGACGTTTCTGCGGGATGGCTTCTACAACCGCTTTAACATTTTCAGGATTCTTTTCTCGGTATTCTTTTACCATAGGTGTTTCAATCGTGCCAGGTGCAACAGCGTTACAGCGAATACCTTGCTCTGCATATTCCGCAGCAATTGTTTTAGTAATACCGACAATGCCGTGCTTTGTCGCAGAATACGTACCAACAGTAGCTTGTCCTACTACTCCTGCAGTAGACGAAGTATTAACAATCGAACCGCCACCGTTTTTAAGCATCACTTCTGTTACATATTTAATTCCGTATAATGCACCTAATAGATTAATACCAACCACTTGTTGGATTTGTTCAATAGTATTATCCACGAATTTTACCCCTGGGCCGGAAATACCTGCATTATTATAGAACATATCAATTGTGCCAAATTCTTCTACTGTTTTATCTACATATTTTTTAACATCCTCTGCCTTGCTTACATCAGCTTGGACAAAGATTGCTCTTGCTCCTTTTTCTTCAATTAAGCTTACTGTTTCTTTTCCTGCTCTTTCTGAAATGTCCACAACCGTAATAGACACACCTGAATCTGCTAATTTTAATGCTACCGCTTGACCTAACCCGCTACCGCCACCAGTTACAATAGCTACTTTATCTTGACTCATAGAAGTTCCTCCTTAAAAAACAAAACTTTAATTATAACCTTGTTATTATTTTACAACACTTGACCATTCGAGTTAATTACTTCTTTATACCATTCAAAACTTTTCTTTTTTGTTCTCTTGAAGCTTCCATTTCCGTAATCATCTATATCGACATGAATAAAACCATAACGTTTGCTTACCTCAGAAGTTGAAACACTAATAATATCAATTGGTCCCCAACTAGTATAACCCATTAGTTCCACACCATCTGAGATAGCTTCTCTCATTTGCACAATATGCTCTCTTAGGTAGTTAATGCGATAATCATCCTGAAACAAACCATTTTCATCTGGTGTATCAATTGCACCTAGTCCATTCTCTACTACAAATAGCGGAACCTGATATCTATCATACAGTTTATTCAAAGTAACACGAAGTCCTACAGCATCAATTTGCCATCCCCAGTCAGATGATTCAAGATATGGATTTTTTAAACCAGAGAATAAATTACCTGGAGCTCTTTCTCCATGTGGTCCGGCACTTTCCACTAAAGACATATAGTAACTGAAGGAAATATAATCTACTTTATTTTGTAATAAAAGATCTTCATCCGTTTCTTCCATAATTATATTAATATTGTTCTCTTTAAAATATTCTTTGATAAAGTTTGGATAATATCCACGAACTTGAACATCTGTATAAAAGAAATTCATCTGCTCTTGTTTTAGCGTTTTTAACACATCTTGTGGATTACATGTTTCTGGATATGTTTCCAGTCTCGCAAGCATACACCCAACTTTCGCATCGGGGTTAATCTCCCTACATAGCTTTACAGCCATTGCACTAGCAATAAATTGATGGTGTAGGGCTTGATAGATTGCCTGATCTATATTTTCAAAACGGTCTGTTATTAAACCTCCACCATTATATGGAGCTAAAGCAATAGCATTGATTTCATTAAATGTTAACCAATATTTTACTTTATTACGATATCTCTTAAATACTGTTTCTGCGTATTTCGTAAACATATTAACTACTTTTCTATCTATCCATCCATTATATTTCTTAACAAGAGCAGCAGGCATTTCATAGTGTGATAGCGTTACAAGAGGTTCAATATTATATTTTGCTAATTCGTCAAAGACATTATCATAAAATTGTAGTCCCTCTTCATTCGCCTGTAAGTCATCACCGTTTGGAAAAATACGTGCCCAAGAAATAGATAATCGGAATGTTTTAAAACCCATCTCTCCAAACAAAGCAATATCTTCTTTATAGCGATGGTAAAAATCCACTCCCCATCTTTTCGGGTATTGCTTTTTAGAGTCTTCCTTAAATGCTTCCTCAAACTGCTCAGATGTAATATGTACTGCATTGTCACCAGCACGCTCTTCCTTAGGTATAAATGGTATCATATCAGCTGTTGACAAACCTTTTCCACCTAAGTTATAACCGCCTTCTAATTGATTGGCAGCTGTTGCTCCACCCCATAAAAACCCTTCTGGAAATCTTTTAGCCATAATAAACACTCCTTCTTATTTTTGAATATTAAATAGTTGTTCTTCTGTCTTTATTTCTTGATAATCTAAATCCAACTTCTCTACGGAACTATATTGATCACTATTTGTCAGTATCACTAAAGTAACCATATTGTATCCTTCGTTACTGATTGCCACTCGGTCAAAGGTAATAAGCTCTTGACCCTTTTGTACATATTGACCTTGTTCTACTTTTACATCAAAGAACTTGCCTTCTAAATTTACTGTTTCAAGGCCAATGTGAATAAGTACTTCTAAACCATTTTCAGAACGTAAACCAATTGCATGCTTTGTCGGATAAATCATTGCAACTGTACCATCAAAGGGAGAAACTAATGTATTCGCTGAAGGATCAATTGCAATACTTTTCCCCAAAATTTCACCTGAAAAAGTCTTATCTGGTACATCTTGAAGAGGCAAAACTTTACCTGTTAATGGACTACCTATTTCTTCCCCATCTTGGGATAATCTAGTTGTTTTTGTTTTCTCTGTACTTTCTTCCTCATCTGCTCGAACATCTTCAAACCCTAATATAAGTGTCATTACAAAAGCAATAATGAAGGAAACAATCATAGAAATAATGGTATACACTAAATTCATAGGACTAACAGGATCAATATAAACCGGGAAAGCCTCTAAACCTTGTAAGATAAAACCGAAACATTTTACTCCAAAGTAAACAACCATTCCTCCACTTATTGCACCAGCTATCATGGTTGCATATAATGGTCGTTTCAGTTTCAAATTCACTCCAAAGACAGCAGGTTCTGTAACACCTAATAATGCAGAAACACCAGTAGAAACTGCTAAAGATTTCAACTTTTTATTTTTGGTTCTAAATGAAACTGCAAATGCTGCACCTGCTTGTGCTAAACTGTTTACAATATTTAATGGCAAAATAGCATTATCATAACCATACTTACCCATATTCTGTAGAATAATAGGAGCAAAACCATAATGCATTCCGGTAACTACAAACACAGGCATTAAACCACCAATTAAAATCCCAGCAAATACTCCTCCATGCTCATAAATCCACGCAACTGCAATTCCTACATAATCGCCAACTATAAATCCAATTGGACCAGCAACAATTAATGTAAAAGGAATCATAATTAGGAAAACAAGTGTTGGTGTTAATACCACTCTCACTGTATTAGGAACAACTCGATTTATTATTTTATAAACATAGCTTAGAACCCAAACAGCAATAATAATTGGAATAACAGTGGCACTATAGCCTATGAAAGGAACAGACATACCTAAGAACTTTAATCCTGCTTCTCCACTGGATACCCCAGCTGTAATAGTTGGGTACAGTAATGCACCCGCTAATGCTACCGCTAAATATTCACTCACTTTAAATCTTTTAGCAGCTGATATTGCTAATAAGAAAGGAAGGAAATAAAATGCGGCATCAGAAATAATGGTAAGAACTTGATACGCATCGCTTTCGACTGATATCCATCCTAATACTTGCAATAAAGCAAGTATCCCTTTCATCATCCCAGCCCCAGCAATTGCTGGAATGACAGGAGAGAATACACCCGAGATCATATCAAAGAACCTACCTAAAAGCTTTTTCTTGCTTGCACTTGATTCATCAACACCACTTTCACTATTACTTCCAACTAACGATTCTACCTCTTTAAATACTTCCATAACCTTATTTCCAATAATCACCTGGAACTGACCGTTTTGAAATTGAGCCCCCATTGCTCCAGTTAACTCTCTAATTCCCTCCACATCGACTTTACTTTCATCTTTGACATGGAAACGAAGCCTTGTTACACAATGCCAAGCTCTTGTTATGTTTTCTTTGCCACCAATTCTATTTACAATATCTTTTGCCAATTTTTCCTGACTCATTTGTTTACTCCTATTCTTTTTTCTAGACAAAATAAAAACCTAAATATAATTCAAAACAAAATTTTGTTCTGAAGTATATTTAGGTTATGCCTGATTTAACAGTAACACCCTAATTTTGTTTTTCATTCCTTGAAGTCATTCGATGTATATGAATTGCTAAATATGCCAGTTCATCGTTGGACAGATGCCAGTTATACTCGATGTTTAAATACTTTTCAATTTTCTTCACACAGATATAAGCGTTTTGATATCTTTCTTTTATGATGTTATATAGAGACGTAATTTCTTCCATGGTTTTTTCATCATGATTTAATTGCCTTAAAATAAAGTAACGTAAATGCGTCAGTAACCTTGAATAATTAATTGAGTCTTCTTGGATTTTCATTTGATAATGATAGCTAATAATATCAAGAATTTTATTAGTAATTTCTGTGATTTGTAGAGTAACCTTCATTTCTTCACTCTTATGTTGCGCATTAACAAAATGCAAGGCAATAGACGTCGCTTCATACTCTGGCAATGAAATGTTAGTAAATCTCTTAATAAGATTAAGGGATTTAACGCCTATTTCATATTCTTCCTTATAAAGATTCTTAACTTCCCAATGAAGTGGATTCTTTATTAATAGGTTATCTTGATGTCTTTCTAAGGCAAAGTTTAAATGATCGGCCAAAGTAACAATAAAGGCATCACTTAACTTTTTTTGTAAAATATCTTCGCCCAAACGAATAATTTGATTTGTTAAGAAGATATAATCGGCTGGAATACTATTTAGAATACTTGTTAACTGATTGGACTCAGGAGAATCTAAAGAATATACTTTATCAACTAATTTAGGATTAATTTCTTCATATTTTTTCTTATTAAAACCAACCCCCTTTCCCATTACGATGATTTCGTTTCCACTATTATCTAAAGCTAGAGCAACGTTGTTATTAAATGCCTGTTTTAGTTTCATTGATAATCCCTCTTACTTTATGAATAAAATAAAAAAAACCAATTATAATCGCATGGATAGATAGGTTTCATATTTCCATTACAATTATAATTGGTTATGCCTGATCGAATCAGTAACACTCCTAAATTTTGATATAAGCTTAACACGTAAAGAAAACGTTGTCAATAAACTTATATGTACAATATAACTTTGAAATTATTGTATCATCCCTATCCATCTAACATATAACTCATATAAAAAAGGGAATTTGTAAGAACACAATCTACTCTTATAGACGGATACATAATTTTATTATGAAAGACTCTTCTTTTAATCCATCTCTATCCATTATATTTATAGAGCTGGATTACTTCTTTTTTAAACATTACATTCTCTCCTTTTTAAAAGATAGCCAAACTATCTCTTCTAATAAAAAACATCCTAACACATAGTTAGAGTGTTTTCTTTTATGTATATACATTGACAAGAACCCCTTACTCGTCTTCTTGTTCTTTGTAGGCTAGGGCAATATCTACGATTTCTTCTGGTGTTAATTCTTTATCACTCCAGAAAATTAAATCACTCGGTGCTGGGTGTGGTACATTCTTTTCAAGAATATCAATATACTCATTTACCTCTTCGTCAGAAAGTAATGGGTTTATTATCTTATTTACTAATTGAACTAATTCTTCTTTTGACATTTTATTTTCCATGTTATCCACCATCCTTAATTAATTCCCTTTCTTTCCAAAGTGATATGCAGGATCCAAAATAACTTGATGCATTCTTGGAGAAGTAATCATTAAATTATCTAAATTCTCCAGACTTTAACTTAATAGCAGACCTTGCATATGCTGATTTACTCTTGAGTACTCCTCGCATTTCTGAAACCTGACTTAGTGTACCTGTAGATTTTCTTTTATAAGGCTTAAAAGCTACATATCCAGCTTGGCCCTTATTAACAGTAAATGAATACTAGAACTTGATTTTGCTGTAGTTAAAGTAAAACTTGCTCCTACGTCAATAGCTTTAACTTCTGTTTTAGCACTAGCACTATAAGATTTAGAGACTGTTGCTGACCATTGTTTATCTACTCTACAAGTTTTTGTATTACAGTCAATGCTAGCAGAAACTTTAATAGAATCGCCATAATATTTTGTTGCTGATTTTTCTTTGTATCTCCATGTTACCCAATCAATATCTGCGTAAGGAGTGACTGTTTGGTTACTATAAATGTCGTAACTAGTTTAGCAACTGAACTTTCACTATTATCAATAAATTCATTTTCTAAGTTTTCCACTTCTGATATATTCGTAGATTCTTTATATTCTTCTTCAAAAACAGGAATAAGACCAGATTCAGTCACTTTAAAAGGTGAAATTTCTGCTTTTAATTCTTCATCGTAAAATGTTGCCACACCTTTAGCATTAACATTAACCTTCTGAATTTCTTCTGCATGCCTTGAGAAAAACTAAAAATGCCTAAAATAAAAATTGATAAAATAATAGTATACTTTTTCAAAGTTAACACCAATCCTCTCTTAAAGCATCCTAATATTACCAATATTTAATTATTTTTGTCTCAAGCTTGGAACTAATAAATAATATAAACCAGAGTTATCATCAATATGGGGAGAGATTTCACTATCTGTTTCTGTTTCAATTTTAATATTTTTTGAATTTGTTATACCAGCATACAATTTGAATTTTTTTCCTGAATAAGATTCAACATCCCCTATAATATTCGTATTATTGTTTTTATCGCTAATAATTACCTCGTTTCCATTTTTATACCATGAAACTTTTTTGTTTTTCCATACCAAAGTTCCAGTACCTATACCAACCGCTTCATCTTTTTTAAATTTATAAATTACCATTTTCTCACTATCTACTAATTTTGTTTGACTGATGAAGTCAACAATATATGGAGATTCATCTTTAGCATATTCTAATGCCTCTGCCTCCGAATCAAATTGAACTTCTGATTCAATTTTTTCAGTATTGATTAATTTGTTAAATATAAAAACAACAAGAGCTACTAAAACCAACGTAGCAAAAATAAATACTCCCTTTTTCATTAAATAGTCCTCCTATGTAAGTGATCGTATGTCAATATTCTAACAAATATAAAGATTTCAAAATAATAAGACAAGCCCTTTATCTAACATTTTTTTACATAATTACTTAAGATATGCAGAAGTTTAATATTTAAGTTTTAACCAAATAACTTTTATTTTGGACTTTACATTTCAAAAATTATCCTAATATAAGGGAGAGTATAAAATTTATTTAATATTTTTGATTTATAAACAGTATACTAACTTCTGTTACACATACGATTAGAGTCAAAGAATGATAATAACTTGCTTTTCTATATATCTATTCTCTTAGTCTTGGTTTAGTTTCTCGCTAGAATCTTTCTTAAGTATGTAATTTCAAAATGCCGACATCCAACGATATCGGCATCCCTAAAAACAGATATAAATTTATATTATTTATTTTACGCTTAATCTAAGTTTGTTAAAAGTTGGTCGTAAGTCTTCTTTATTAGGAGAGTAGCATTACCTTTAATTTGTTCAATTGAACTAATAAAATGTTCCACTAAAGTATCATCCACTAGGGCAATTGGTTCTGGAAAGTATTCTACACCCTCCTTTTCCATAGCTTTTCGACTTGTATAAGCAACTGTGTCGATAATACAATTCCATGCAGCAATATCGTTCTCATTTTCGGACATCTCTTGAATAATTGTTATTCCATTCTCTTCATCATCCAACAGATTATAAAGTTCGTAACCAATTTCTTCTTTGTTTTTTACCCATTCCAAACTTTTTGAAAGAGCATTTTGTGCTAGCTGTCTATCTTCAATCTGTGAAAAGTCACTTAAAATTTCTTTTGATAGCAGAATAAAAAAGAGTACTTTTCCTTCATCTGTTAAATGGCTAAATGTATGTTCTTCCATAATACCCTCCTATAAATCTTTATTCTATGTATTTTCCATTTCTAATATTTAATTCTAACCTACCTGTAACCTTAACAGCTTCATTGGTTTCAGATGTAACTATAATAGTTAAATTAGGATAACGCTGACTTAATTGCTTTAAAATGCCAGCAGGTACTTTATCATTAGCTAATCCTTGATAGCATTTTCTACAAACACCAGATGGATTAGACTGATGTAATCTTAATGTACCTGTTACTTCTTCTGGATTCAATCCCTTCTGAATAACAGCAGCATCAAACTCATTAAGAACTCCTTCTTCTGCATGTCTTGTAAAAAGCGGATTGTTGCTAGGAGCCTTTATATTTCTATCAGGCATCTGAATCGGCGAATGATCGGTTTAGACTAGGAAGTGAATCTTTAGAAGAAGACGGTATATGATTTAATTTTGAATCTGTAAAAAGCGACCAAGATTACATTGAAGTTGCCAATAGTATACTGAATCTGCTACATACTTATGATAGAAAATGGATTTCTTCTCTATATAAATAGGAATACCTTTTTAGAATTTCCCTAATATTATTAACATTTTTCATCCTTGGTTTCTCCCCTTTAGAAAGAAGATAAGTTTTCATAATTGGTAGCTTATATTTAACATAACAACCTGGTATTATATAATCTCTCAGTCTTAGTCAAATGGTTTTTTTTGTAAAAACGGTATTAAATGTATATACTGTAATTGACTTCATATTTATTATAACGGAGGTTTGATAAGTGAGGTATTTTTTATTTTTTAGGATTGGAAAGTTTATTCGAAGAGAGTTTGTTTGTTAGTTATATGTCATATGGAAGCACCTCGGTTACTTAATTCATTTTATTGGTTCTTCCTTATTCTAAGCAATTCGTTTTAATAACATATAAAATTACCTACCGCCTATTATATGATTTACAAATTAATAGAATACAAGAAAGACAAGAATAAAGGGGAAGTTAACTATGTTCAAATCAGAGTTTACAAACTTAATTGCTAACCTAATATTATCTGCAATACTCGTTTTTTTACTTACTTATAAAACAGGGATAACCTCTAGTATTATGATACTAATACTTTTTATTTTTTCGCTTCGAGCTGTATATGACATAGTAAGATATAATAAAACTAAAAACCAGAAATCTTAATTTGGCTTCTGGTTTTTGCTAGAATTCCTTTTTATCAAATTAAACATTTTTTGAAGTAGATAATCCTTTTTAAAGACATTTCATTATATTCAATCACATCCAATAACCAGCTACTTTTCTTCAATAGGCAGGCTTCCACTTATTAAAGGAATACTGCACCTTTACTGTTTTTATTTCTGTGGAATAAAATCTGATTATAAATAACTTCACTATGTTTCAATAATTTTATTTTTAAATAACAAGTCTCGAATTGGAGATTCCTCTTAACATATAGTACTATTAAATTAATATTGTTTTTCAAAAATTTATAATGTTGCTACTAAATAGCTCTTTTGCTGGTAAAAACCCATCATACATATTTGTGAAATATCAATTAGAGTAAGAATTAAGAGTAATTCAAAATTATTACCATGGAACTATCAGAAGGAGGATATTATGAGCGAAAAAATTAAAACTTATGATACTGAAGGTATCAAAATATATTGGAAATCCAGTAATTGCAAACATGCAGCAGAATGTGTAAAGGGATTGCCAAGTGTATTCAATACCCAGAACAGACCTTGGGTATCACCACAGAATGCAACAGCTGAAAAAATCATGGAAGTGATTGATCTTTGTCCAAGCAGAGCACTTACTTATGAACAAAAATAAACAGGACTAAAAAGTTAGGAGAATGAGGAAATGACTGAAATTAAAATGGACAAGAATGAATTCTATATTGAGGAATCTAATGAAATTATTGCAAGAATTCAATTTATCCCAAGTGGAAAAGATGTAAATGGACAAAATTTAATTATTGTAAACCATACAGTTGTATACGAGGGACATAATGGCCGTGGATTAGGCAAAGAATTAGTAAACAAGATAGTTGAATATGCAAGAGATGAAAACTTATATATTATTCCTGTATGTCCTTACGCAAAAAGTGTTCTTGAAAGTAAAGAAGAATATCAAGATGTACTAGCAAAATAATTCCATTTTATTACATGTGTTGAATGAGCTACACATAACTGGACAAAAAATAAGGTCCAGTCGACTAATCACCAAATCAGGGCATACTGCTAATTAGTATAAGAGATTCATACTAGCAACAATACTAGGAGAGGCGGTTATGCTAGCCTAGCTAGCAAGCCAGATATCTTTTCCATCTGGTTTTCTGGCTGGCAAAAGTATGGACTTGGAGGCACCTTGTCAAGTTGCGATGGTTACCACTAAATTCGGAAGTCGATTATATCTTATTCGGAATGCTAGTATGACCAGGACTAGAAGAACATTTACCACTTAAAGCCCTAATGGTTAAATAAAACTCTTTGTTATTCATCTTTATTAAAAAGGGATTTAACAATAATTTTTTCATTTTCTTTCTTCTCCCAACCCCTCCCAAAAATCATTTTTTCTTAAAGCACCATAATACTTTCGGAATGCTTGTTAAACTAACCTGCCGAGTTAGCACCAGAACAAGGCAGAACCATAATCTAACTGGATCAAAGATCCCCCTAATTTAAGTAAAACACTACACAAACCTAACAACTTACTAATATTTAAACAAAACTAAACGCTCCGATTTTATTCCGAGCGTTTTGGTGATGTGTAATTTAAAATCCAATTTAATGCACCTATTTTTTTGTTTATGCAACTTATTCAATTACAACGTTCCCTACATATTGAGCACTACCCGCTGAATTAATAAATTCAACTTTTAAAACATATTTCCCTTTGTCACTAGGAAATGTAAATTCCCCAGAGTCATCCAATGCAAGTTCCGTATCTTTTTTATCTTTTAATAGAGCAACTGTTATATTTGGGTCAGTCCAAATATCTCCACCATTTTTATCGTTCTCTTTAAACTCCAAAGACACTTTTTGATCTGAAAAAACCTTGATTTCATCCAGTGATGATGCGTATTTTTCAATATCTTCTACTTTTTTTTGCACATCTTCACTTGCTGTATCCCAACTAATATTTGCTTCTCTTAATTGAACAGATGAAATATCAAAATTCAAGTGGGCAGTTGGAACTCCAACATCATAATCTTCTGCAAAACACCCTGTTAGTGTACAAGTAAAAATCAATCCTATAAATAGTTTAATAACTACTTTCATATCACACCTCATTTGTTTAAGTTAGTTGCCCGTTTACCCCAATATATCTGCAGTGTAGAGCTTAAACTGACCCTTCTGTGTTCTAGAAACGGAGTTCCAATCAAATTACCTGTTTCCTTTAGTTCAATCCCCTTATTTAAACCATTAATAAAATATAATTATTCGGAAGAGGTTCAAAATTTGGCTGTTAGTGTTTTCATGCCCCTTTACAATAATTAAACTGGAAACTTGATCTCCTTTTTTGTTTTTAGTTCTGTGAAGCGTTAATTAATGTATGAATTCTGAAGAAGATTCTGGTATAATATTCTAAATAATTCTTAATAAAGAACGAAATAAAGGGGGGTCAATATGAAAAACAACCAATTTGCTGGGGAGCTTGTAAATCGTCTTAAAGAACTCCGGCTTAAAAGGGACTGGACTATCAAACATACAGCTGAAAAAATCGGAATAGGAGCATCTATGTATTCTGGTTATGAGTCTCAACTTCGTCTGCCACCAATGGAATTATTGTCAAAGATTGCGGAGGTTTTTGATACTACAACTGATTATCTATTAGGAAGCCCCGAAAAAGTAGAACAAACAAAATCTCCAACAGATATAGATTGGATTCTAACACACGAAAACATTAACTATAGGGGCATTGAATTAACATATAAGGATAAAGAAAACGTGAAAGTATTATTAGAGATGTTGTTAGAGAATAGAATGGAACCAATGAATGATGTAGGCTGCTCCATAGAAGAATGTCGACAATAGCAAGTCATAATGGTTAGACGGATGACTGAAATTACTTGAGGGAGTCCGGCTAGCTATTCACCAAATATATGTCATATCCCTTGTCTATATGGATACAGCACTTTTCCAATTTCTTATGTTTCATTCATTTGCAAACAAGTAACTTTCGTTAACCTGCCATGATTTCTGCATAAAAGTACTAATTTTCTTTGTCTCAGAAATGGTGCCTCGTTTTAACATAATAAATGCATCTCCCTATATTTAAGGAAAGCCGCCGAAATATAGGATTGAAACTAAAAAATTGCACTCCAAAAAGTATGCTTTTTGTTTTTATTAATTAAGAATGTTGAGAGTATCTATAGAATAATCATAACCATTTTTCATTTTCATCGATCCATTTCCAAGTAGTTAAATCGAATGCGACTACTGCATCATGGAAAACAAAATAAGAAGGTAATACTAATGCATCTGCATCTGCCATCCTCCAGCAATTCTGAAACCATTCTGCTATTGCTCCTTCTTCCTTTGGGACTAACTCTTCTTCATTTGCCTCATAAAAGCTGTAAAATTCATCAAGCTGTTCATCTGATAGGTGTCTAAATTCCACGTCTGAGAGTATTCCTTTGCTACCAGCAAATAGCAATGAATCCTCCGTTTCTTTGAAAACTTCATTATTATCTCTATCCATTGAAAACATTCTAATGTCAATTGTTGATTGATCCATAAAAACTACAAAGTCTAATAAATCAATATCAGGCGAAAAATTATATTTCTGTATTTCTTTTAATTTTTCTATCAGAGTATCCGTATATTTATTTAGGCTTTCTAAAAGTGTATCCATAGTCTTGTTAACTAAAAACATAAAAACCTCCAAAACTTCTGTATATTAATATCCATTATATACCAAATGCAACGTTGAATATAAGCATGAATGTTATTTTTTGATTAGCTTTTAAAAAAATTATTGTACACAAAACCTTCTAATTAAAAATATTTAAACTGGGAGTATCCCTTCTTTCTCTATACTGCCCCGTTAATACCACGAATTTGCATTACTTAAAATTCCTCTTCTTATAGATATTAAAACTATTCAAGAATACAAACTATAAATAAATAGGAACTATTTAACAAATTAGTAATTTAAAGTATAATTTTATAGTAAATTATTATTTTTGGAGGGAGTTAAATGAAAAAACTATTAGTAGGTTTTATACTAAGTATCATTCTAATTTTGTCTGCAGTTGGGATACATCCAACTAACACAAACGCAGCCACTGACCATAATCCAGTTGTTTTAGTTCATGGCATTAGTGGCAATAGCTATAACTTTTATGCTATAAAGAATTATTTAGTGAGTCAAGGTTGGAATCGAGACAGTCTCTATGCAATTGATTTCTTAGACAAAACTGGTAGAAATTCAAACAATGGACCACAACTTTCTAGATATATAGAGGGTGTGTTAGCAGAGACTGGAGCAGATAAAATAGACATTGTTGCTCATAGTATGGGGGGAGCAAATACTCTCTATTACATTAAGTATCTAGGTGGAGGAGATAAGATTAGAAATGTGGTAACACTTGGTGGTGCTAACGGTCTTGTTTCCTCTACTGCACTTCCAGGAACAGATCCAAACCAAAAAATTCTCTATACATCTATCTATAGTACAGGTGATAGGATTGTATATCCATACTTATCTAGATTAGAAGGTGCTAGAAATATTCAACTGTATGGAATTGGTCATATCGGGTTATTGTCTAACAGCCAAGTAAATGGTTATATCAAAGAAGGGTTAAATGGTGGAGGCCTTAATACAAATTAAAAGACAATTCCTTGGAACCGTACTATTACGGTTCTTTTTATAGTTCATCAGTATATCCGTTCATAATTATGAAAGAGTTTTGATTTAATTATCTAGTAAGTGGTACTACCCCTTTATCATATTTGAGCAAGCATAATCTTCATTAATATAGATTATCTTTATAGCGTAGCTTGAAAATTTAATTCTGTTCGGACTCACTACCTCTATACTCACTATTCCCCACATTTAATTTAGAGCAAGACCGATAAAACCTCATTTATTTATAGTACTAATACGTACCATATATAAATGAGGTTTTATCAGTAAGTAAAATATAGCCGTGATGATTCCCTAATTATCTTTTTTCCATCTGCATATTTATTTCTGCATCTTCATCATGTCGCTGCCGAAGCAGCCGCTGCTTCATCAGCCTTCACACAATCAATTGCTACAACTAACGCGATAATAATAGCCTCCATCTCTTCATTCTCTATCTGAACCTTATAGCTGTCTCCCCAAGTAAACCATTCCTTGCTAACGCTACCAATCACATTGCCATGCTGTTTGACTTGAAAATCCATGTCCCACCAGTTACCCTGTACCTCAATATCTGCTGCATCTATCGTATACCGTGGTTTAAAGAATGAAAACTCTTTTCTTATCGTTAACGCCTCATGGCCATTTACCTCTACAAAAAACTTCGGTAAAAAGCTGAATACCTTTTTAGTAATAAGGGCAACTTCTTGTCTATTTGTATTCATTATGGCGAAGGTCTTTGGGACTTGCATAAAGCTTCCTTCCACATAATAAATATCCTGCTCTGTTTGATCTTTCACTGTAAACTTTCCACTTAAACTGAATACCTTTTGCTTTATATAAAGTTGTTTCATAAGGCACCTCCTGTAAAATTGGGCAATCCAAAAGTGCTGATTTTTAAGTTTTCCTATTTGTTAACAATACGTATTAGCCATACCAAAAGATTCGTCCATTGCAAAAAAAGCAAAAGCCTCCCTAACGGAAGGCTTTTGCAACGGTTAATATTTCAAGTGTGCTTTTTTAAGCAATTGGCATCTTTATTTCAGCACCTGCACCAGGTCTTTTACCTGCCTCTATCATCTCTTCCAATTTCTCCATTAATAGAGGAAGCTCTCCCATCGTTTGGATAACAAAATCTGCACCATTTTCAATAAAACGCTGTCTTGTTGTGTAGATGCTTTGCTCCTTTTCTTCCTCTGTAAGTGCTGTGAATTCTTCTTGCGTTAGTCCCATTTCCGAGCTTCCAATTACAACTCCTACAGACCAGACTCCTGCATTAATGCCTTCCTTTATGTCGGATACTGTATCGCCAACTTTTATAACGCTCCAAGAGGCTGTCAGCTTTAATTCCTCCATATTACGGTAGATCATATAGGGATATGGTCTGCCATATGAATCTGTTTCGTCTGGAGTAACGAGAAAGTCTGGACTGTAGCCTTTTTGTTTAGCGTTTGGTACGACGATGTCCATCATTTTTTTTGTGTAGCCTGTTGTGGAGCCGATTTTGATGCCGCGCTCGCGTAAAACTTGGACTGTTTCAAGCACTTCTGGAATTGGATTGGTATATTCGCTTAAACTTGCGAGCAGGGCTGGCTCGAATTCAGCATATAGCCGCTCTACGTCTGCTTCTGTAAACTCACGTCCGTATTGCTCTTTCCATAGGCTTGAGATTCTTGGCATGGAAAGCATTGCTCGGATATGGTCGATTTTCAGCATCCCCATCGGTTCTCTTGCTTCTGCCATTGTTACATCGATTCCGGCATTGTGGAAAATATCAATAAACACATTTACTGGTGCAAAGCACCCAAAATCTACTGCTGTTCCTGCCCAATCTAGAATAATGCCTTCTACTCTGTTCATATTAAAGTCCTCCCATATATTCTTTAATAACATCACATAGTTCTTGTATGTCTGTTTCATAGATCTCGCCGATATTGCCAATACGGAATGTGTCTATATCAGTTAGTTTACCTGGGTATAGAACAAAACCTTTTTCTTTAACATACGAGTAGAAATCAATGAAGCTAAAAGTTTCACTTGGATACAGAAAGGTTGTTATAATTGGTGATTGCTTTTCTTCTGTAATATAAGCAGTAAAGCCGATCTCTGCTAGCCTGCTTCTTAGTACTGAATTATTGTTGTGATATCTTTTAAATCTAGCAGAAACACCGCCTTCTTCTAGCAGTTCATCGATTGCTTTTGAGAATGCTGCTACTACATGTGTTGGGGATGTAAAGCGCCATTTTCCGTCCTTGTCCATTTCCTTCCATTGATCAAACAGATCTAGCGATAAGCTGCGGGCATTGCCTTCACATGCAATCAGTTCAAGCTTGTTGGCTAATACAAAACCGAAGCCAGGTACTCCTTGGATGCATTTGTTTGAGCTGCTTATTAAGAAATCTATTCCCAGCTCTGCTATGTTCATTTCCACACCGCCAAAGCTGCTCATTGCATCGATTATCAGCTTTTTATCATAATCCTTTGCTAACTGAGCTGCTAGAGTTAGAGGATTTAAGATTCCTGTTGTTGTTTCACAATGAACCATCGCAATATGGGTAATCGTCTCATCTGCCTCAAGAATGTCTCTCACTTTTGCTTCGTTTGGATGTTCATTATACGCTGTACGGTATTCTACAAAGTTAAGACGCAAATATTTCGCCATTTTCACAATCCGCTCGCCATAGGCCCCGTTAGTAATAATAAGCAGTTTATCTTGCTCCGAAAGAGCTGTATGCAACACAGATTCTACTACAAAGCTGCCGCTCCCTTGCATTAATACTGCTGTATAGTCGCTTTCCGGTGCACCCGCCAGTTTTAGTAGCTGTGCTCTAATTTTTTGGGTAATTTGCTTGTAATCATCATCCCATGTACAGCGGTCAAACAGCATTTCTTCTTTTACTGCTTTGCTTGTTGTTAATGGTCCAGGTGTTAGTAATTTATAGTTTCTCATTGTTGTCTTCCTCCTTATTGTTTCGCTTCCGTAAATAATTGCTGATGCTTTTCTAATAGTTCTACAGTTAATTGCTCTGCATACTGTTTGGCATGAGCAGGTTTGTTAATGTCATCTACTGTTTCGCCTTCATAAATGGCTACTGGATAATTCGTGATTAATTCCTGTCTGGCATCATTGATAATTGTTTCCGCCATTTCCATGGCAAGCTTTGTTTTTTCCTTATCATCTTTGTTTACGACTGCAACTGATTCTGTCAAAGAGAAATTCCCTTCTGTCGGATCAACATAGCTGATCGGTGCTCCTTCCTCTTGCGCTTTAACTGCTTGGTGGCGAAGACCAAATCCTGCAGCTACTTCTCCAGCTTGAACTTTTTTGATAGGACCAGACCCTGAGCTTTCCAAATGGGGACCAACATTAGCAATCAGCTTTTCCAACACTTCTTTCCCTTCTTCTTCTCCGTATTCTGTTAGAATGGCTTGTACTAACAGCCACCCTGTTGATGAATCTGCAATATTTGGAATTGAAACTAAATCTTTATACTCAGGTTCTGTTAAATCCATAATAGACGTTGGCGCTTCTAAACCATTTTCCTTCAGTACCTCTGTGTTGACAAAAATCGCACCAGTAATTGCAAGGATTGGAGAATAAAAGGCTGGATGTTCATCAACTGCTTTTGTTTCAAACGTTAAATCTGTAAACATATCATTTTGTTGTTGTGCACTTTCAAGGAAATAGGAGCTCATTGTGACCAGATCTGCTTCTATGTCTTTTCCTTCGGCAATAAGTTTCCCGCCAAGTTCAGAAGTTCCTAAAGACTGTAATTGATATTTGCCTTCATAACCTGCTGCATTTAATGCATTTTCCATTGCTGTTATTGCCTCTTCATCACCATTTGTGGCAATCACTACTTTCTCTGACGCTGCACTGCTGTTACTGCAGGCAACCGTCACAAAAAACAGACTGACGGTTATCAATAACAAAGCCACTTGTTTCATCGCTTTTTGCATGTTAATCCCCTCACTTTTTTTGGATTTTGAAACAAAGCCTGCTGCTTTATGTTTTTGGACATAATCACAGATAAGCTTTACTGCTAAGTTTGTAACAAATATTAGAATCGACAGAACAAATATTTCATTGAATTTAGCAAAATGCTGCAGCTCCTTAATTTTGCTCGCAAGCACAACTGTCTGTGTCGATACTAAAAAGATAATCCCGCTGATGGTAACCATCGAATTGATAAAATAATAACTGAACATTTCGATAATTGTTGTTATAGAGTTAGGTAAGATAACTCTCCAAATTGTTTTGAACCAGCTATCTCCGAATAAACCTCCTGCTGTTTCCCAATTTGGATTCATTTTTGCTAACGTGTTTTTTGCCATCAAATATGGTGTTGTAAAATAATGAACGATATTACATAAGATGATAATTAAAAATGTCCCTTTTAGAGTGCTACCATTGATAAGCAGTAAATAAGATAATCCTAATACCATGCCAGGAACTGTATTACAGATGATAGAGATAACATCCAGCACCTTCGTTTTCATACTTGTTCGCGCTGCTAGTAATGCCGCGAAATAAGCTACTACTGTGCCAAAAACAGCTGTACTTGCTGCTATTAAAATCGAATTCTTGTAAACGAAAATTAATTCACTGGATTCAAGTACTGATTGAAAATGCCCCCAAGTAAATGACATATCATACGGATAACTGTTTACGAATGGTGCGATAAATATAACCGCAAATACAGACAGCATAGCTGTGATAATCAGTGCAGACAGAATACCGAAAGCACTGTCTCTTTTCTTGTTCTCCAGCAGCTCCATATCAGAGACATTGTCATTATGAAAATTGAATTTTTCCAAATAGCTTAACAGGAAAATGCCAATTACACTTGGCAAAAGCATCATTACAGCGATTACTGCCCCATGGTTAAAATTAGGAATAGATCCAAGCATAACTTGATAAAGCTGTGTTGCGACAACATTGTACGTCCCGCCGATAGAGGCCGGAATACCAAAGTCTGTGAAGCTTAGGATAAACGAAAGCACAAACGCTCCACCTAATGTTCCAATTAACGGGCGAAGCACCGTGGTATTAAAACTGCGGAACACCCCATCTCCCATTAGTTTCGACACAATCATATATTTCTTGTCTACCTGCATAAAGGAGTTGTGAATTAACAAAAATGCTGGTGGAATGGTATAAATGACATAGCCAAGCAATAAGCCATTAAAGCCATAAATATTGAATAATTCCCCGCCAAATATGTTTGTCAGCAAGCCTTGCTTTCCGAATGAATAAATAATCGCAAAGCCATATGTTATTGTCGGGAGCAGCATTGGAACAAGAATGCCAATTCTAACCGCTTTTTTCAGTGGCTGAAACATCCTAGTACATTGAATACTGTATGCCAGCACAAACGCGATAACGGTTGTTAATACAGCAGTAAGCCCTGACACTTTCACACTGTTCCAAACTGCTTCACCAAAAGCTTTATCTGTTATTACTGTCTGAAAATGAAGCAACGATAAACCTTCATCTCCCTGCACCGACCGAATAAACAGCAGAATGAGCGGAACAAGCATAAATAACGAGAACAGAAGAACAACGAGCCAATAAATAAGGCGCATCTCTTTTTTGACACTATACATGGGCGCCACCATATAAGGACAGAATGCTTTGTCTTTTCATCTCCAGCTGTTTCAAAATAAAGCTGCGTACAAATTCATTTTGTGGACGCTGCATGATATCTTCTGGTGTTCCAAACTGGGAAACTTTACCGTCGTTGATGATGAGAATTTTATCAGACATCGTCATCGCCTCTTCCGGATCATGTGTAACCAGAATTGTCGTTAGCTTAAACTCCTTAGCGATTGTTTTAATTCTTTCCTTAATCGATTCTTTAATAACCCCATCTAAAGCACTCAAAGGCTCATCCAATAATAGAATTTTCGGTTTTGTCACCAGTGTCCTCGCTAGTGCGACTCGCTGCTTTTGCCCTCCTGATAATTCATGAATTCGTTTAGTCAAATGAGGCTGCAGTTCAAGGAAATCAATGTACTCTTGAATTTCTTGTTCTGTAATGCTGCCTTTTTTATTTTTTAATCCGTAACGGATATTGTCATATGCATTCAAATGAGGAAATAGTGCATAGTCTTGGAATACAATATTAAATCCTCGTTTTTCCATTGGAACTTTTGAAACATTATCCTCATTGAAAAGTATTTTGCCATTATCCATTTTTACTAATCCTAATATGATTTTTAATAGAGTTGTTTTTCCACTTCCACTTTTACCTAAAAGGGAGACGATTTCCCCTGTTTGGATGGATAAGCTAATATCTGACAGAACCTCTTTATCCCCGAATTGTTTGCTGACATTTTGTAGTTGAAGCAAACTTTCCACCTCCTCTTGCACAACTTCAGTATATATACTATATGTAAATGACAAACCTGTTTTTTGTTAAGCGAATGTAAAATATGCATATTTTAAGCATAAGTTATACATTAGTTTTGCATATATTCATTTTAATTAATTAGTGTTTCTTGCTTTTTTTCTACGTATAAAGTATAAATAGAGGCAAGTTCACTATTAAAATGAATGAGGGGAAAAAGCATGTTTCCACTAGAAAGACAAAAAAGAATTATAGAATTGTTGATGGTCAAAAAAGTCCTTAAAATGACAGAATTAACTTCAGAGCTTGGCATCTCTGTTGATACTTTACGCAGAGATATTCAAACGCTAACGAATGAGGGGAAAATTGAGAAAATATATGGAGGTGTGAAGCTAGTTGAATCGTTCTTAGGTGAATCGACTATGGGAGAGCGGATGGTCAGCCACTTGACTGAAAAAGAAAGCATTGCCCTTACATGCAGCAATCTCATCAATGATGGCGATTGTATCTTTCTCGACAGCGGCTCTACAACCTATCAAATCGCCAAATATATTAAAAACAAGAAAAACTTGACGGTCGTAACCAACTCCATTCCAATCATAACCGAGCTAATGACTAGCGATGTGGAATTAATTGTGATTGGCGGCAAAATCCGTAAAGAAGAAAATTCAGTAGTAACATTTGATTATCTATTTAACTTTCAAGAGCTCAATATCTATAAAGCGTTTATCTGTACAAGCGGGATTACGCTAGAAAAGGGAATTTCTGATTATAATTTAGAGGAAGTCTTAACAAGGAAGAAAATGATTGAAATATCCAAGGAAATTTATGTAGCTGCTGATAGTTCGAAGTTTGGTAAAGACGTGACCGTTAGCATTTCCCCGCTAGAGAGTATTGATTACATCATTACAGATGCCAATTTATCTGATAGTATTGTCGAGCAGTTCCGCGAAACAAATTGCACTTTAATACTCGCAGAAAATACGGAAAAATAAGAAAGGGGAGTCACACAACGGTGACTCCCCTTTCTTATTTCATCCCCCAGACAACAGCAATATTCCGGGCTGTTCTTTCCACGTATTCCTCTGCATTCTGAAATGCTTCCTGTAAGGATATAACACCTGGAATGATGCTGAAGACTGCGTCAATGCCGTGTTCATGAACAACATCACTGTCACTTGCAGCATTACCAGCTATGGCTATTACAGGGACACCATGTTTTTTGGCAGTCTTAGCGACGCCGATTGGGGTTTTCCCAAAAATCGTCTGACTGTCTATTTTTCCTTCTCCTGTAAGGACTAAATCAGCATCAGCAACAAGCTCAGAAAGCCGGGTTGCTTCAATCACAATGTCGACGCCGCGCTTCAAATCAGCTTGCATAAATGCCAGCAAACCGCCGCCCAGTCCGCCTGCTGCTCCTGCCCCAGGTACTTCAGCTATTTTTATGCCTAATTCTCGTTCAATGACTGCTGCATAATGAGCTAGGTTTTCATCTAGTTGGTGCACGATTTCAGGAGTGGCACCTTTCTGCGGACCAAAGATGGCAGAAGCTCCTTTTGGACCAATCAAGGGGTTATCCACATCGCAAGCCACTTCGATTTTGACACCAGCTAACCTTGAGTCCAAATGCGATAAATCGATGGCAGCAAGACTGCTGAGGAAACCGCCGCCATCTTCTAATTTTTGACCGTTCTTATCAAGGAAACGGGCACCAAGCGCGCTTGCCATCCCAGCACCGCCGTCATTAGTCGCACTGCCGCCAATACCGATAATAATATGGTCGACATTATGCTCAAGTGCAGCGGCAATTAATTCACCAGTGCCTCTTGTTGTCGTAACAAGGGGATTTCTTTTTTCTGATGGTACTAAATAAAGCCCAGAGGCTGCCGCCATTTCGATTATTGCAGTTGTTTCATTACCAAGTATTCCGAAAAACGCCTCTACTTTCTCGCCTAACGGGCCAGTCACTGTTTTTGTGATAATTCTTCCGCCTGTTGCATCCACTAATGACTGCGTAGTACCCTCTCCTCCATCAGCCATAGGCACTTTCACATACTCAGCATCAGGAAATACTTGCTTAAAGCCGTTTTCAAGCGATTCTGCTACCTGTAATGCTGATAAGCTTTCTTTAAAGGAATCTGGTGCAAGGACAATCTTCATCTTTATTGCTCCTTTCTATATTTTTTAGCCAAATAGTTTAAACACCCCATAAATAAGGGTTGATATGATTGCTAATGTTAAGCCCACTAGTGTTTCATATGGCAATAGCTTTAGGCGTTCCTTCATGTCCATGTTGACACTGCCGCCTGTAGAATGGAAGAAACTTCCGTGTGGAAGATGATCTAGAACAGTAGCACCAGCATGAATCATTGCAGCACCGGCAAGGGCTGACACACCCATGTCAAGGATGGTAGAACTGAACACTTGGCTTGCCACTGCTGTTCCTGCAGTAGTAGAAGCTGTTGCTGCCGACATAAAAATTCCCGATACAGGTGCAAGCACATAACCTGGAAGTCCAAGGACATTTAACCCATCAATGAGCACATCCTTTAAACCAGAATTAGCAATAATTCCTGCTAATGTACCTGTTCCAAGCAGCATGATCGCAACACCGGACATCTTTCCTAAGCCAGATACAGCATAATCATTAATCTTTTTCCCTCTCCCCATCACAATTGCACCGACTATTCCGCCAACCGGCAAGGCAATCATTGGATCGATGCTAATATTAAATAGCGGCCGTAATGCTAATAACAAAATCGTTACAATCGGCGCCACAATCGCTGTTAAAAAGGATGGAAGCTCCATGCTGTTAGGAGAGTCAATTTCCGCTAACTGGACGACTGACCCTTTTTTGACAAGTCTTTTTGCAAGCAAATAGGTAATGGCGAGTCCGAAAACAGCTGGAATGATACCTGCAGCCATAATGGATGTTAACGGAACATTAAAGGCATCCGAAGCAGCAATCGCGTTCGGGTTTGGTGACATGATATTCCCTGCCTTACCTCCGCCAATCATTGCCAGCAAAATAGCGGTTTTAGAAATGCCGGCCTTTTTAGCAATTGCCAAAGCAATCGGTGCTACTGTAATAACGGCAACATCAACAAACACACCGACTGTGGTCAAAATCATCGTCGCTAATGATAAAGCGAGGAGCGCCCTTGTTTCTCCCAGCTTTTTTACAATCGTTTCTGCGATAACAGCGGCCGCACCAGATTCAATCAAGACACCAGCAAGCACCCCAGCTGCCAGAATTCTTAGCACTGCAGGGATAATCCCCTCCGCACCTTCTATCATCAACAAAACTGTATTAGCTATATCTACTCCTCCGACTAGTCCACCGACTAAGGCGCCGGCAATCATGCCATAAGCAGGAGAAACTTTCTTCAGTATTAATACAATTGCTACAACAAGTGCTACAATTGCTCCTAAAGCGCTTACTTGAATGTCCAAAATAGCTCCTCCTCATTTGTTTGTAATTATTAATAATTGTAAGCGTTTCCTAAATGTTTTTCTTCGTTCATTCCATAAAAAAAAGCTTGGCAGCTCCAAGCTTTTTTGTGCATTTGCACAAGTCTATGAAAGTTGATTTTGAAGAACAGAAAGATAAAGCTCTACTAACTCCTTTATTTTCCGCGGGTCCTTACCTGTCAGCTCATTAATTCGCTCTAAACGGTAGCGAAGTGTATTGCGATGAATAAACAGCCTTGCTGCCACTTTGTTCACGTCTCCATTTTCCTCTACATACATAAGCATGGTTTCAAGCAATTCCCCTTTTTTATCCTGTTGCTTCAACCTCTCGATATAGGTACCAAACTTAACATCTAGCCCCTGTTCTTTTGCTTGCGACAGAAAAATCGGCAGCTTTCTGTCCTCTGAGGAATAGATGTTCTTATCTGGATCTAGCTTTTTACCAACCTTTAAAGAATGTACAGCTTCCTGATAAGAAATACGTATCCCTTCCAAGCCGCTGTAGTATGTTCCAAGAGAAAATTTGACTGCCAGCTCTTCCTGTTTTTCGAGATAAGACATCCATCTCTCCAGCTCAGCTCTTGTGGCTGCTTGATTCCAGACGCCATTTTTTAACACAATCCTTTTTAATAGAATAATATAATGTTGGTGGACAACATATAAATCATCCTTTGACAGCTTTGCACGAATGGTTTTAAAAACTTTAGCATTATCATCTGCTGCCATAATTATTACCGTTCTTGGAATAGTTAAGTCCATGCCGAGCCGCCTAGCTCGGTCAAAATAGAGTGAATCAAAGTCTTCCTGTCCATTAAGCAGCATCGTCACAAGCTCTTCTTTTAACCGCTCATCCCATTGCATTTCCTCCATTAAAAAGGCTTGCTGGATGATCATTTCGGCAGCCATTTTGACAAGCTCTCCATAATTACGGATTTCCTCAGGTGCTCCCGTTATCCCAATGACACCAACAACTTTTTCATGAAAAGTAATCGGCAAGTTTATACCTGCTTTCACCCCATGAAACTTATCTGCTTCAGTAACACCAATTTCAAAACCAGTCTGCGTTTCGATTACCTTTACTGCACCTTCATGGATAGAATCAACTCTATCCTCATCCCCTGAGGCAATAATAACCCCTTTTTCATTCATAACATTAATATTCCAATTTATAATTGTCATCGTGCGATTGACGATTTCCTGTGCTAGCTCCTTGTTTAAGTATTTCATCTGAACCCTCTTTTCTGGTACAAAAGGATATCCTTCTTTATTAAGATTATATTTATCTTAACATAGCAGTCTATTCTGACTTCACTTAATTTTTTTAAGTTATTCTTTCTATTAAACATCTTATTAAAAATATAATGCAACCTTTTCTTTATAATCACGTAGGTCCTCTTACTAGCAACAAACGATATCCATAAAAAAGCACCCTAATCTTAATGTAGTCTAAAAATTAGGGCACCCACCATATTATATGAAATAAAAAAACTATATTTCACTTAGGAATAACTATTCTGAATACAAAAGTGTTTATTATTGATGTAATTATATTTTGTGGGAAGAAATTTTAGGACGGGCAACAAGAAAGAAAATCGTATGCAAAACAAAGAAGATTACCGCAATTATAAGAAAATCTACTATCAAAATAAATTCAACATTATTTTGTATGAAGTCATGAAGAAAGAAAGTTATAATCAATACAATGAAGCAGCTTAAAGTACTTTGTTTCCAAAAAGAACTGTATGCTATTTTTGAAATGAAAAACACCTCCTCTATTCACCATTCTAATCACATCTTAATTTAAATCTTCAGCTGGTACAACCTGAATATCAACCCACTATCCTATCGCTTCAAAATATAATATAAATGCCCTATAAAAAAGATATATAACTATAGATATACTTACAAAAACTATATTATTTATCTCTTATCAAATTTACTTCTCTCCATTTAAAATAAATTATAGACTTAAATTTTCTCTTTCCTTATAAAAAAAGACTTGGATTATATCCAAGTCTCAGAATTATTCACTACCGCAATTCTCTAGCAATTACTGCAATATCCCGCGGTGATGTTCTGCAACAGCCGCCGATAATGCTCGCTCCTGTTTTAAACCATTCTTTATGGCTTAAACTTGCGCATGCTTCCTCGCCATGCCAAGTTTTTGTGGTCGGGTCGTATGTTTCGCCTGAATTTGGGTAGACAATTATTGGTTTATTTGTACTTTCTTTTATATTTTTGATTGCTTCTGTGATGATTTGTGCTGATGCACAATTAAAGCCGATGGCGGCAATTTGGTCGTGTCCTGTGAATTGTCTGCCACAATCCTTTAATGGTGTGCCGTCACTGATTTGTGTTTCATCTTTTAATGAGAAAGAAAGCCAGGCGTATGTATTCGGAAATTCCTTTAGTATTTCAGTCAGTACGGTTGCTTCCTGCAAAGAGGGAATTGTTTCAAATGCAAGAATATCAGCTCCTGCTTCCATTAATGCTATCATTCTTTTCCGATGAAAGTCTGTAAGTACTTTGTTTGTTACATCATAGTTCCCGACATATTCAGATCCATCTGCCAAGTATGCGCCATATGGTCCGACTGATGCAGCGACTAACGGCTTGGGTCTGTTTGACTGTTCGTGCTCTTTCCAGAAGTCATCTCTAGCCTTTCTGGCAAGAGCAACGGATTTTTTTATCAACTCTATTGCTTTTGTTTCATCTATATCTCTTTCTGCAAAGCCTGCAATCGAGGCCTGATAGCTTGCGGTGATGGCGCAATCTGCTCCTGCGCGAAAATATTCTGTATGCACTTGATAAATAAGCTCTGGTTTTTCTAAAAGCACTCTTGCTGACCAAAGCGGGTCATCTAAATTACAGCCATGTGCTTCTAATTCTGTCGCTAATGCTCCGTCTAAAATCATCAGCGGATAATCTGATAAAATATTGTTAATTGGATTGCTGCTGATCGACATACTTTACTTCTCCTTTTTTTAATTTCTTCATTACATAAAAGCTAACATAGCAAAATAGGATAAATGGAATTCCGCAATACAGGGCAATCCGTTGTGTTGGGTCAAAGGCAATACCAATACATGATGCAAGACATAATAAGAAAGAAGCAATCGGTACAAATGGATACAACGGTGTGCGATAGACTAAGCTGTCGACAGAGTTTCCTTCTTTAATAAAGCGTCTGCGGAACAAAAACTGTGAAGCACTAATGCTCATCCAAACAGCGACAACAGCTAGTCCAGAAATAGACACGAGCACGATATAAACTGTATCTGGAGCTACTATGCTTGATAAAAGCGCTAATCCTCCGCCCAACATGCTGAAAATCACGGCATACACTGGAACCCCTTTTTTCGACAGCTTTTTAAACTTCGGTGAAATTGTATTTTTATCTGCAAGTGACCAGAGCATTCTCGAAGCTGCATAAAGGCCTGAATTAGCAGCAGACAAAATGGCGGTCAAGATTACAAAGTTCATGATATCTGCCGCATATGGAATTCCAATCCGCTCAAACACTGTTACAAATGGGCTTTCTAACACCCCGGCTTCGGATGCTGGCAATAGGGCAGACAATACAAAAATAGTACCAACAAAGAAAATGATTAAACGCCATAATGTTGTATGAATTGCTTTTGGGACGTTTTTTTGCGGATCTGCCGTTTCACCTGCGGCAATTCCAATTAACTCTGTTCCTGAAAAAGCAAAATTAACAGCAAGCATCGTCATAAACAACGTGACAGCACCGTTCGGGAAAAGACTGCCACTTGTAAAATTACTCAGCAGCGGTGCAGACTGTGAATGAGTCATTGGAATAAGCCCGAACACTGCTCCTAATCCTAAAATAATAAAAAGGGCAATGGCAATTACTTTAATAGAGGAAAACCAAAATTCAGATTCAGCAAACAATCTGACTGTAAGTATATTAAGTATGAAAATTAAAATTGCAAATACTAAGCTCCAAATCCACACATTAACAGATGGAAACCAGCGCTGCATGAGAAGTCCTGCAGCTGTAAATTCTGATCCTAATGCAACAGTCCACGTTAGCCAGTACAACCAGGCAACTGTATAACCAGTAGCTGGGTTAATGTATTTAGCGGCATAGCTGTGGAAGGCTCCTGTTTCTGGCATATGCACAGCCAGCTCCCCTAAGCACAGCATCACTAGATACACAACAAGCGCACCAATGAGGTAGGCCAGTATTGTACCGATAGGACTTGCCTGCTGTATGGTGTAGCCTGAACTTAAAAAGAGTCCTGTTCCAATTACTCCTCCAAGTGACAGCATCACTAAATGTCTTGTTTGCATTTTCCGCTGAAATTGTTGTTTGTTCTTTTCCATCTTAACTCTCCTTAAAATATCCAGAAAAAAACACACCCTAAAATAGAGTGCGCTGCTGACTAATAAATAACATAAGCTCTTATCTATCAGGAGTCACCCGACTGGAATTAGCACAGTGTCAAATAGACCTGTTGCTGAGGCTTCATAGGGCCAGTCCCTCCGCCTCTCTGGATAAGAAATATTTTTATTACATTAACAATCTATGAAATTATTGTCAATAGGGGCAATTTTGACTAAGTTAGCAGAGAGTTATTCTTACATTTCTTTTTTAAGAGTAATTATGCTTATTATCTAAATGGAGGATTATATAAGCAGTATTTTAAAATAACAAAAATCAGCAAAATTTTTTCTTTTAAAAGTAGCTATATCATTCTATTAGTTCTTACATCCTGTGAATTCCTTCTCAAAAAAACTTGCTTTCTTATGTTATACTGTATAAGGTTTGCAACATTTGAGAGGAGTTACCTAGTATGGACTTATCAAAATCATCTGATTACAACAAATCTATTTCTACTTATTTACTTATTGCAGGCATCGTGCTTGTCGCTTTCAACCTTCGACCGGCAATTACGTCATTAGGACCGCTTGTCGGCTTCATACAAGAAGATGTTGGACTAGCCCATTGGAGCTCTGGCTTGCTGATGAGCTTGCCCTTGATCACGTTTTCTGTCATGTCACCCCTCGTCCCTAAAATATCCAGCAGATTATCAAATGAAAAGACATTGCTTCTCGGTTTAATCATTTTATTGACTGGCATATGCTCTAGGTCAATTCCTTATACGTTCTTTCTTTTCGCCGGTACTCTGCTCGTCGGGATAGGGATTGCAATTGGCAATGTTTTGCTCCCTGCCATTGTTAAAGATAAATTCCCAGAAAAGTTCGGGTTAATGACAAGCGTTTACTCCACATCAATGGGTGTGTTCGCGTCTTTAGCTTCCGGATTAAGTGTCCCATTAGCTGACGGACAAGGCTTGGGCTGGCAAGGTGCTCAAATGGTTTGGGGAATTCCTGCAGTTGCTGCGATTATTGTATGGTTCTATTTATTGAAATACAATAGAGAAGATAAAGAGGTCATTACTGGTGCAAAGCCAGTCTCAACAAAAGTTTGGTCATCACCGATTGCATGGCAAATTGCCGTGTTCATGGGATTTCAGTCGTTTTTATTTTATGTGACCATCTCTTGGCTGCCAGAAATCCTGCATAGTTATGGAATGAGTCTTGAAACTGCAGGCTGGATGCTGTCCTTTACGCAGCTGGTAGGTTTACCTGCAAGCTTTTTCATCCCGTTTATAGCAAGCCGTCTTCGTTCCCAGTCGTTGATTGCCTGCGGTTTAGGCATTTGTGCTATTTTAGGATACAGCGGTCTTCTGTTTAGTGCAGATCACTATCCAATCCTAATTATCAGTATCATCCTAATCGGTTTGGCACTTGGCGGAATTTTCCCATTAGCTCTCAGCTTAATCGGCTTCCGTTCTCAAAATGCTAAACAGGCAGCAGAACTGTCTGGGATGGCCCAATCAACAGGTTATATCTTAGCTGCTGTTGGCCCACTATTTATCGGTTCCTTGTTTGATTGGACACATGTTTGGTCAATCCCAATCGTGCTATTAATCATTATTGCAGGGATTGTGACAATATTTGGGATTTTGTCAGGTCGGGATAGACATATATAATTTTTATAAAAAACGGTGCACATTATTGTGTACCGTTTTTTTAGTATTTTATAGTAAATAATTGTAATTCATACGGACAAACTAAGAAAAAACCAAAGGAGAAAGCAATGTCTAAACGAAATGAACTTATCTTTTTACGAATTTTATTTGTTGTCAGTATTGGCTTTTTCTTAAACCTGATTAGAAAACCACTTTTAAAGGACTGGCTGATTATCTTTTTGTTTAAAAGTTATATTGCATCAATCTTAGATTACCTCGTTGTCAAAAAAGGCTATATTACATACCCTGTCAGGATTTTCAAATCTTTTGATATTAGTGTGCTTTTCAGCTACCTGATCTTTCCTGTCACTTGTGTTTATTACAATCAAGCAACAAAAAATTCAAGATTGCCGGGAATATTGTTTAAATGTCTGCTTTTTAGTCTTCCTTCTGCAGTTGCAGAACATTTTATCGAGAAGCATACAAAGCTGGTCCAATATAAAAAAGGCTGGAATTCTTCTTTCAGTTTCCTTTCGATTGCGTTTACCTTCTTATTTGTTCGAACCTTTATATCGATTGTTCGTAAAGTTGAAAAAGCATAAGCTAGTAATTAGTCAAGTGTATTATTCTCTTTCGGTGAAGCAGAAATATATGCCTCTGTAAATAAAGTAGTTATACTGTCAACAAGAATATCCTTTAATATATCAAAGGCATAATCAATATCTAATCGTTCTGTCCACTGATGGGCATCAAATCCGACCGGCCCGATATTCAATACAGGTACATTTAGCAGCTCTAATTCTCTAAGAGGGACTGTGTAACCTCTCTCCCAAATTGGCATATTGGCTGTAAGTGATATCATCGATTCTGCTGGATATTGCAAACCAGCAAAGCTTAGGTCGGATATACCGTTAAAGTAATTTCGTTTTTCAAAATCTATGCCGTGAGCAGCTGTTCCGTATGTCTGTATTTGCTGAACAACTGTAGTTATTAATGGATGTTTATAGGAACTAATAGCAGGATAAAAGGGTGGCGCAAAAAACACGATGATCATAGGGGCAAGTTCTTTGCATAGTATCGCTAGTTTATCGACCATCTCAATGGTTGCTTCTCTGTCATCCATTTCTCCCCTGTTTTGCAAAATCGAGGTATGGATGCTTTCTACACTTTCTTTTCCATACTTCGTTACTGCATATTGACTAAGCTCATCATATGTTAATACAGAAACATTCATTCTAGGCGGCGAAAAGGGAGTATATTTAGCAAACTCGGCGGCTTGCAATGAATAGGATTTTGTTATTTTAGCAGCTGCATTGCCGGCTTTCTCCATTAGTAACTGCACCACATCATCCATTTTCTTTTCTAATAAAAACAGATTAAATAACGTAACAGCGCGATGCGGTATTTGCACAGAATAATCTTTTTTGATGCCATACTGAATTAAGTTAGTTGGCGGCGGTGTCGTTTCACCTTCTACTATTTCACATAAATCGGTATTCAGTTCGATTTCTTCTGTTAATAGAGATACCATATAGTTTGCATTCAACCCGGCAAAAGGTTCGCCGACATGTGTTTCTTTGCCGTAGCAAAGGAAACCTGGCAACAGCTTGCCGATGGATCCTGTATAAATATACTTATTATTGTCACCAGGATATCTCATAAACATCGGCTCACCGTTCAAAACAGTCACATATTCCAAGTCATATTCTTCAGCAAGTTCCAGCAATATTGGAACTGCTGCTCTCATTCCAATTGAATTTACTTCTTCATCAGGAACTGTCACTAACAAGATGTTGCCTTCAAACTCTCCATTACATGCTTTTTCAATCATCGACATATGAAGGGCCAATCCACATTTCATATCCATCGTTCCCCTGCCGAATAACCAATTTCCTGTTTCCATATCATTCTTGACTTGTTGTGGAAGTTCTTCCTTATGCAACTGAAAAATTTCTGTTAGTTTCTTCGGATCAAAAGCATGTTCCTTCCATCTGCCGTAGTCCTGCACATCAACAACGTCAAAATGGCTGATCAGAATTACTGTCTTTTTTGTTGGAAGTTGATTTTTCACAAGGCCTGTAACAAAATATCTGCCATCTCCTGTTGGATTTTTTTGAAGATGATCTGGATGTTTCTGAAAATAATCTAAGCTTCTTAGCTCATTTACGACAAAGTCAGGAAGAATTTTCTCTGCGTCAGAGCCTGTAATACTAGGTATATTGACAAGCTTGCATAAAAGGTCGACTAATTGCTCTTTTGTGCTCCATTTTTCCATGTTAGCCCTCTTTTCCATATGATGAAATTTGTTTCCATTAACTATATAAAAATGGACAGAACCCGCTGATTTCAGGTTCTGCCTAATGCTGTAGAAATTTCTTTTGCCGCTTTCTTTATACAATGAATTAAGTAGGATAAACGTTCTTCGCTAACACGATATTGGACGACTCCGATGCTGATTGCCCCTACCAGCTGGTGATTAAAATCTAAAACGGGAGCTGCAACAGATATTGTGCCATCTGTTCTTTCACTATAGCTTACCGCATACCCTTGTTCTTTTATTAAAGACAATTGATCAAATAATTGACTCTGTTTTGCTTTAGAAGATGGAAGCAACTCCTTAACGATTCTTTGCGTTTCTTCTTCTGGCATATTTGCCAGAATCGTTTTATTTGGCGCCCCAATTGAGAGCGGAATCCGCAAGCCGATTTTGTCAATAATTCTAACATTAGTAGGACTGTCGACTCGTTCAATAATAATGGATTCCATTCCGTCACGGATATTAAAATAAATACTTTCCTCCACTTGCTGTGCTAATTCTGCCATTACTTCGCGCGCCTTCGTTCGGTAGTCTGCCTTCTCGAGCTGGCGCAAACCAATCTCCATCCATAAACTGCCGAGTTTATAATGCTTTGTATCGGCATTTTGTAGTACTAGCTGATGCTGGATAAGCGTATTTAAGAGGCGGTGAACTGTACTTACAGGCAGACTAAGACTGTCGGCAATTTCTGAAATCGACCACCATTCTCCATTATCAGAAGCAAGCAGCTTTATAATACTCATTGCTCTATCAATAGACTGTACCATAATAACCTTCATTCTTTTTTGACATATAAAATATTTTTACACCATCAATGTAGCAGACTGAAATACATTCTGCAATATAATTTTTACAAAAGTATGAATAATAAGAAATTTAACTAGAAGACCCATTGACATAATCTCATAATTATTTGACAATAAAATTAAGTTTCCAAATTATAGATGAAGTTTCCATAATGCGGAAAGTGATAACTTATTTTATGTACGTACCATACACGATATGATATAAACTTTCGTTTCGAAAACCACCTAATGATTGGAGGAATCCTTATGTCTATGTCAGAAAAATTTATTAGACAAAGTGAAGAATTCGGAGCAAATAATTATCATCCCCTGCCGATTGTCATCGAAAAAGGAGAAGGAGTGTGGGTGGAGGACCCTGAGAAAAACAAGTATATGGATATGCTTAGTGCTTATTCAGCTGTAAACCAAGGACATTGCCATCCGAAAATCATTGCTGCTTTAAAGAATCAAGCAGATAAAGTTACCTTGACTTCCAGGGCTTTTCATCATACTCAGCTTGGCCCGTGGTATGAAAAGCTGTGCAAACTGACAAAAAAAGATATGGCTCTGCCGATGAATACCGGTGCAGAGGCTGTCGAAACGGCTATTAAAGCTGCACGGCGCTGGGCATATGATGTTAAAGGTGTAGATGAAAATTCAGCGGAAATAATTGCATGCTCTGGGAATTTTCACGGGCGCACAATGGCAGCTGTGTCTCTATCTTCCGAAGCAGAGTACAGGCGCGGGTTCGGTCCTTTGCTGCCTGGTATCAAGCTCATTTCATACGGTGATTTAAATAGTTTAAAAGAAGCGATTACACCTAATACAGCAGCATTCTTAATTGAACCAATACAAGGTGAAGCAGGAATTATCCTTCCCCCTCCCGGCTTCATGAAAGCTGCCTTTGAATTATGTAAGCAGCATAATGTTCTCTTTATCGCAGATGAAATTCAAGTCGGACTCGGCAGAACAGGAAAGCTGTTTGCTTATGAGTGGGAGGATATCGAGCCAGACATGCTCATATTAGGAAAAGCTCTAGGAGGCGGGGTATTTCCTATCTCCTGTGTTGTTGCCAATAAGGACATTCTTGGCGTCTTTAATCCTGGTTCACACGGATCAACATTTGGCGGAAATCCGCTTGCTTGTGCCGTATCGATTGCATCATTAGAAGTTATAGAGGACGAACAGCTCGCAGACCGATCTCAACAACTCGGTACTTATTTTCTTGCCAAACTTCAAGGGTTAAATTGTTCTGTCATTAAAGAAGTAAGAGGCAGAGGGCTATTTATCGGCATGGAATTACATGAAGAAGCTAGACCTTTTTGTGAGAAGTTGAAGGAGCTAGGATTGCTTTGCAAAGAAACACATCATACCGTCATCCGGTTTGCTCCGCCCCTTGTTATTACGAAGGAGGAGCTTGATTGGGCAATGGAAAGAATTACTAAAGTATTTGCTGCAGAATAATAGAATAGATTAAGTCACGAAACTGATTAGGACATTCCTAATCAGTTTCTCTTCCTCCACACATTCCCGCTCTCCTCCGAAAGCCATTGTATCACTTCTCTCCGTCTAATAATTCCGATAAAAACTCCAGAATCATCGACTACTGGAACGAAGTTTTGTTCTAGTAACGTGCTGACGATTGCTTCTATCTCACTGTTCACAGCTATCGCTTCATTACTAGCGTGAAGAGGTACGTCTTGAAGTTTCACCTCATTAGTATGTTGGAAGTCGAGATTTCCAGTATTTTTCATTTTCCATAACAGATCACCTTCTGTTACAGTGCCCAAGTAGCGGCCAGCTTTATCAAGGATTGGAACGGCACTGTAGCGGTGATACTCCATCTTCTCCATAACCTGCCTCATTGTCCAATGCTGGAATACGAATGCAACTTCGTGTTTTGGTATGAGAAAAAAGGCAACATTCATTGGCTTTTGTCCTTTCTGATTGGTTTGCTGTCTGCAACTATATGAATATCAATATTTGTTGTTTGTCTCATTATTTCATTGACGATGGAACCTTTTTTGATTTCTTCCCATCTTGTTCGTGCAGATTGTCCCAGCAATATTTGTGTAATAAAATGTTCATTCGCCGCTTCTACGATTATATGAGCAGGCTTTTGCATTCTTTTGTTTTTCAACAGAAATTCGGCACCGAATTGCAGGGCTAATTCCCTCCATGCTGTGATTTTTTCTTGTTTCCACTGTGGCATATCCTGCTCTTTGCTGTCTGTTACATGCAGTACATACAGCTTCGCCTTTAGGCGGTTTGCCATTCTCCAGCCTCTTCTAATAAGCTTTTCTGCAGTTTGGCTATACTGTACGCAAACTAGGATTTTTTCTTGGAGACCGATTGGCCCTTGATATAGATGGCCATTATTCTCTTCGATTTTTCCATCTACGTCATCAGCCACCTCTCTTAACGCAAGCTCTCTTAACGCATAAAGATTTTCCTCTGTAAAGAAGTTTTGTAGGCTTTGCTGAATTTTAGGACTATCATATACCTTGCCATCCTGGAGCCTTTTTCTTAATTCTGGTGGAGAAATATCGATTAGCTGAATTTCATTTGCTTTATTGATAAAAAGGTCAGGCAGCCTTTCGTTTACCTTTACTCCTGTAATATTGGCGACAATATCATGGACACTTTCCAAATGCTGAATATTGACGGCAGAATAGACATCAATGCCTGCTGCCAATATTTCTTCTACATCCATATATCTTTTCCGATTTTTTGATCCAGCTATATTCGAGTGTGCGAGTTCATCAATGATGACGATGTCTGGAGCTCTTTTCAGAATTCCAGGAATATTCACTTCATAAAATACCTTGCCTTTATAGTTCAATTCAAGGAGCGGAACCGTTTCAAGCACGCCAATCTGTTTTTTTGTTTCTGCTCTGTTATGTGTTTCTATCAGGCCAATAACAATATCCTTACCTTCTTTACGCAGTTCGTTTGCGTCCTGCAGCATTCTGTAGCTTTTTCCAACACCAGGCGCTGCTCCTATATACAGCTTTAGCTTACCCCTTCCTTCCTTATCCATTTCTGCTAAAATTTCTTCCGCTGTCTTTCTTCTGAAATATGGATGATTTTCCTTCACATTTATTCCTAGCTCCTTTCTTTAAGCAAGCTCCCTGCCCTTTTAGCAGCAGGAAGCTTGGAAAATATTAAGAGGTCAATTCCATTAATGATATATTAAGTTTAAGCACATTTACTCTTTCCTCTCCGAACAATCCCCATTCCTTTTCTTCTGTGTGACGTTCAATCAAGCTTTTCAGCTCTGACTTCGGTACATTAGTATGTTCAGCAACTCTATTAATTTGTGCTAATGCCGCTTTTGGAGTAATATGCGGATCAAGTCCCGATCCAGAATTTGTTATTAAGTCGATGGGCAAGCTTTTTAATGATACATCTGGATTCTCAGACTGCCATTCTGTAATAGACGCTTTTGTTCGTTCAAGCATTTCCTCATTTGTTGGAGCATAGTTATTTGTCCCAGAACTAGAAGCATCATAATCAATACTTGAAACTCTTGAATGAAAGAAGCCCTCATCAGCAAAAGACTGTCCAATTAACTCAGAGCCAATCACTTTCCCTTCGTTATTGTAGACGAGACTGCCATTTGCCTGTTCTGGCAGCAAAACAGCAGCAATACCAGTAACTGCTAATGGGTAAATCACTCCGCAAATAAGCATAAATAATAAGCTTGTTCTTGCAACGGTTGCAAACATGGTTTCATCCCTTTCCTTCCGTAACTGTTATATTACGAACGAAATTAATATATCTATTACCTTTATTCCAATGAATGGAACAATCACACCTCCTGCTCCGTAAATAAACAGGTTCTTTCTTAATAGTGCATCTGAACTCATTGGTTTATATTCTATCCCCTTCATTGCCAGTGGAATGAGGAGCGGAATGATGATTGCATTGAAGATCAATGCTGACAGAATAGCTGTAACTGGCGAGTGAAGTCCCATAATATTTAACGCACTGACCTCAGGGATTGCCAGCATAAACATCGCAGGCACTATCGCAAAGTACTTCGCAATATCATTGGCGATGCTGAAAGTAGTCAAGGCACCTCTTGTCATTAATAGCTGTTTGCCAATGCTAACTACTTCAATCAATTTAGTAGGATTAGAGTCTAAATCAACCATATTAGCAGCTTCTTTTGCTGCAGTTGTGCCACTGTTCATCGCCAAACCAACATCCGCTTGTGCCAGTGCAGGCGCATCATTCGTGCCATCTCCAGTCATAGCTACTAATTTCCCTTTTGCTTGTTCATGCTTTATTACTGCGATTTTATCTTCAGGCTTACATTCAGCAATAAACTCATCCACACCTGCTTCTTTGGCAATCGTTGCTGCAGTTAATGGATTATCGCCAGTACACATAATTGATTTGATGCCCATCCGCCGCAGTTCGTCAAATCTTTCTCTCATCCCTGGTTTAACGGTATCTTTTAAATAAATAAGCCCAATAATTTGGTTGTCGATTGCCACTGCTAATGGAGTGCCTCCTGCTTGGGCTATTTTATTTGCTTTTCTGTCCAAATCTTCTGGCACATTGCCGCCGTTTGAAACAGCCCATTGTTTTATTGCGTCGACTGCCCCTTTGCGAACAAGTCTGCCATCAGGCAGATTTAACCCGCTCATTCTTGTTTCAGCTTTAAATTCAACTATATCTGCTCCGGCTGCCAAGGATAAATCAATTGCATAGCCTTCCTTTTCCAACAATTCCAGAACCGAGCGCCCTTCTGGGGTTTCATCCTTAACAGAGCTTGCGGAAATCCACTTATAAAGCGTATTCTTATTCGTATTGCCAGTTGGCACAAATTCACTTGCCATCCTGTTCCCAAAGGTGATGGTGCCTGTTTTATCTAAAATGATAGTGTTAATATCTCCAGCTGCCTCGACTGCCTTACCCGACATTGCCAGAACATTAAATTTGGTCACCCTGTCCATCCCTGCGATGCCAATTGCAGAAAGAAGCCCACCAATTGTTGTGGGAATTAAGCAAACAAGCAAGGCAATAAGAACAGGCACTTGCAGCTGAAAGCCTAAGTAGTTTGTAAAGAATGGCAATGTCATGACAACGAATAGGAAGATAAGTGTTAAGCTGATTAACACCGTGTTTAAAGCAATTTCATTCGGTGTTTTTTGCCGTTCTGCACCTTCGACTAATGAGATCATTTTATCTAAAAAGGACTCGCCAGGATTGCTTGTTATTTTCACTTTTATTTCATCACTGACGACAAGTGTTCCACCTGTTACCGAATTAAAATCTCCTCCAGCTTCTTTCAGCACAGGTGCTGATTCACCTGTAATTGCCGATTCATCAACAGATGCCAACCCTTGAATCACTTCCCCGTCACCAGGTATCATTTCTCCTTGTTTAACTAGAACGATATCCCCTTTTTTTAAGCTGGAAGACGGAACTTGCATGATGCTGCCGTTAATAAGCAGGTTAGCAAACACATCTGTCTTGGAAGTCTTAAGCGCATTGGCCTGTGCCTTTCCTCTTCCCTCTGCAATGGACTCTGCAAAATTTGCAAACAAGACGGTGAATAACAGAATGATAGAAACAGTGATAGTAAACCAGCGATCACTTTCATGTGCTCCTAATATATTAGGAAAAAAGGAAAGAATGAAAGTGATAAAGAATCCTAATTCCACAATAAACATTATTGGATTTTTCACCATAAGCTTAGGATGTAGCTTTAGGAAGGAATCCTTCATAGCATGTTTGATAATATCATTATTCATTAAGGCTGTTTCTTTCTGAATTTGTACTTCCTCTTGTAAATTCATTATTTAACCCTCCATCACCATGTCAAAAATTCAGCAATCGGACCTAAGACAAGGACTGGAAAAAACGTCAAAGCTCCGACGATAAAAACCGTACCAATAAACAACCCACCGAATAAAGAAGTATCTGTTTTGAATGTTCCGGCAGTTTCTGGCACAATATTTTTGGATGCCAGACTTCCTGCGACTGCTAGCATCGTAAGAAGCGGAAAAAATCGTCCGATGAACATAGCAACACCTGTTGATATATTCCAGAAAGGAGTCGCATCACCAAGCCCTTCAAAGCCTGAGCCATTATTATTAACAGATGAAGTAAATTCATAGAGCACCTGTGTCAATCCGTGGAATCCTGGATTAGAAATTCCTTCATTGCCTAATGGGGTGAATAAAGCTAAAGCAGTTCCTGTCAGTATTAGACATGGCGAAATCAACAAGGTAACGGCAATCAGCTTCATTTCCTTCCCTTCAATTTTTTTCCCTAAAAACTCAGGTGTTCTTCCAACCATGAGCCCTGAAAGAAAAACAGCAATCAGCACATACATCATAATGTTGATAAAACCAGAGCCAACACCGCCGTAAACGGTATTTAAGAGCATATTCGACAATGTTAGCATCCCGGAAATAGGTGTCAGCGTATCATGCATCGTATTAACAGCACCTGTTTCTGTTGCAGTTGTTGTTATCGCAAACAAGACTGACTGAACAATGCCAAACCGAACTTCCTTGCCTTCCATACTGCCGTTTTCAGCTGATAATCCCATCTTAGTAAAAGCAGGATTTCCTTGATATTCTTGATAAAGGGAGGTGCTGAGAAACACAAGGAAAATCATAGCCATCGAAATAAACAATACTTTACCTTGTTTTTTATTTCCGATTATTTTTCCGTAAGTAATCGGAATAGAAGCTGGCAATAAGAACATTAAGATAATTTGCAGTGTATTTGAAAGTGCATTAGGATTTTCAAAAGGATGCGCTGAGTTAACTCCTACATATCCTCCGCCATTATTACCAAGCTCCTTAATCGATAAGAAGGAACCAATTGGACCTGTTGCTATTGTCTGTACATCTCCCTCGAGCGTCTCGGCCTCCATTGTTGTGTTCATTGTTTGTGGAACTCCGAGAGCAATAAATATAAAGCTAGTGACAAATGCAATCGGCAACAGTACCCTTGTTATGCTTCTGGTTAAGTCGATAAAAAAGCTGCCAAGCCTTTTCCCCGCTAATCCCCTTATAAATGCAATGGCAACTGCAAGAGCAGATGCTGGGGCGACAAACATCATGTAGATGATCGCAATCAATTGTGATAGCAGCGATAACCCTGATTCTCCGCTGTAATGCTGCAAATTCGTATTTGTCATAAAGCTTATTGCTGTATTAAAAGCTAAATCAGGACTCATGCCAGCAATATGGTTCGGATTTAAAGGAAGAAACCCTTGAAATCGGAAAATCAAATAGACTAATAGAATCATAAAACTGTTTGCTGCAAGCATAGACAAAGCATATTGTTTCCAAGTTTGTGTGTTATTTTTTATTCCGCCGAGTTTATATATCCACTTTTCAACAGGATAAAATATCTTATCCAGCTTTGTAGGATGCTCATTAAATGCGACCGCCATATAATTTCCCATAGGAATTACTAATAGCACTATGAGCAGAAGTGTAAGAATGATTGATAATATGGTGAAAACCAATTGTTTCCCCTCCGTTTATATTAAAATTTCTCAGGGTTCAGTAACGCATACAGCAAGTAGATGACAACACCTAGTGCCAGGACAAAAATAAACGTAATCATTTCTTTTCCTCCTGTTCGCCTACAGCTGTTTTTTGTTCACACCAAGTAATTAATCCAAACATAGCGGCTGTTGATATCCCAATAATCGCAAGCATAAGCAAGTCTTCCATATACTGCCCCTTTTCATTTTTGTTAATATTTACCATTAAAATTTTGCACAAAAAACCCCCTGTATTACACAAGGGGTTTAAATCCAAGGTAATACCTTCTGTCTTAACGCTTACGAGGTTAGCTGCCGGATTCGGGCCAAGATAGTAGCCCTACCTTCTCATAAAGGATTCACCCCGGTGAGTTTTGCTCACGTATTGAATGGGTCCCCCGCTCCAAATGGATTTCAGCGATACAAGATATTTTTATTTAATTACAGAAAAAAGACCGCGGAGGATTACCCCGTGGTCGAGTTGATTTTTTCGATCACCAGTTACACATCCTCTCTCTTTACGCTTACGAGGTTAGCTGTCGGATTCGGGCCAAAAGAGTAGCCCTACCTTCTACAGAAGGATTCACCCCATGTGATTGTTCATCACAGATTGGGTCCCCCGCTCTTAAAAAGACTCAGCGAATAAGAATTAATATTATGTTAGCAATCATACTCCTCCAATATTTTCTTGTAAAGACAGCTAATTGTTCAAATTTGTATAAATTACTCTTTATTTACTCGTTTAACCGAGATTTCATGTCCAAATATAACTCCAGCTCGAAATTTCTTTAAATATCTTAATATATTGTCAGTTTACAAAAAAATACTTGTGGCAAGACCTGAGATAAAACTTTCAAAGTCTTGCCACTACCTGTATGTTTTATTTATGATGCCTTTTTTTGACCCTTCGTCTTATTGATCCAAAAATTATCCATGTATTCAAGTGTTTTTCCCTTTGTTTCAGGGACCCATTTCCAAATAAATACTGCTGATAGAATGCTCATTACGCCATAAAAACCGTATGTTAACCCACCGCTGTATTCCATCATCATCGGATAGGTAGAGGAAATAAAATAGTTTGCTGCCCATTGTGCAGCAACAGCAACTGCTACTGCCTGCCCTCTGATTTTATTAGGAAATATTTCTGCAATAAGCACCCAGCAGATTGGTCCCCATGACATCATAAAAGATGCTGTATAAACAATAATAAAAATTAATGTGCTGATTCCAATGATATTGGCAAAAGCAAGGCCGGCTACACCAAACATTCCTATTGCCATCCCGATAGAGCCAGTTATTAATAACGGCTTCCTACCCCACTTATCTACGGTAAATATAGCAATAACAGTGAAAACGACATTAACAAGCCCCATAACGATTGTTTGCAGCATCGAAGCATCTTTTGCCGCACCCATGCTTTCAAAGATTCGAGGAGCATAATATAAAGCAACATTTATTCCTACAAACTGCTGAAAAACAGACAGCATTATCCCAATAACAATGACAAGCTTTCCAAAAGATAAAAGTTTAGCAGACTTTGTTGGTTCTTGTGTTACATTCAATGTCTGTTTAATTTCTTGTAGAATCGTTTTTGCTTGTTCTGCACCGTTGATCTTGGCTAACACATGCATTGCTTTAGTATCTTCTCTCTTAAACGCTAAGTAGCGCGGAGTTTCCGGAACTAAAAAGAGCAGCAGACCAAACAGCACTGCAGGTATTGCTTCCGAAGCAAACATATAACGCCAGCCAATTTCATTAACCCATTCTACCGTTTGTCCGTTTGCTATCCCCCAGTTAACAAAATAAACGACCAGCATTCCAAATATAATCATAAATTGGTTAAAAGAGACCATTTTACCGCGAATATCCGCTGGGGCAATTTCCCCAATATACATTGGAGTAATTGCAGATGCAAGCCCTACGCCAACTCCGCCAATGATTCGATACAAGTTAAACACAAACAACAATGCAATGCTTGGCTCCCCTTGCTGAAAGAAGAGAAATTCAGGGTATCCCGACCCTAATGCCGAAATAAAGAAAAGGACTGCTGCAATGATAAGCGACTTCTTGCGACCAAATGCAGACGCAAAATAACCTGATATTAATCCTCCGATAATACAGCCGATAAGTGCACTCGAAATAGTTGCACCATGCGCTAATGTTCCTAAATCTAAGCTTGTAATTAAATATGCTTGTACGGATTTTTCAGCCCCAGAAATGACTGCTGTATCATATCCAAATAAAAGGCCGCCAATTGCTGCTACGAGTGTTAATGAGAAGATATAGAGTGAATTTCGTTTCTGCTTCATAGTCTTCTAGACAGAGTATTAATTTGCTTTCTGCAAACTGCTCTGCCTATACCTCCTTCTATTTTATGTGTTTGAAAAACTAGGCAAACTTTCATTTAGCGGTGAATTTAGCTTAAAATGCTACCTGCAGCTAATTCTTGTCATCATTCCATCTCCTCTCCTATGTAAAGAAAGCGTTTTAATACGGTTTAATTATATCTCGAACACTTAGTTTGTGCAATCAACAAACTAAGTGTTTTTGTAATTATAATTAGACTAATACCTATCCGCTTAATAAAACTAATACTGTATCCTATTAAAAAGATGTCGTAATAACGAAAAATTTTTATTGCTGCTTACTTTTACATTTGGTCATGTGAAGGTTCACTACTTTAACTTGAGAAAAGCAAAAAGCGTTGTATAAACAACGCTCTAATCATAAACAACTTGATTACGTCCCAGCTTTTTCGCTTGATACAATGCTTTATCCGCTTTATTTATAAATAAGTTAATATCATTTACAGCTTTATCAAAAGCTGCCACCCCTATGGAAACAGTGATGTTAATTGTTTCTCCATTACTTAACATAAATACGTGATCTTCTACCGATTTTCTAATCCGTTCACTAATTTCAGATGACAATTCGGTTGAACAGTCTACTAAAATAACGGTAAATTCCTCCCCGCCGTTCCGGCTAATGATATCGGTTGGTCTTGTGGAATTTTTGAGAATGCTACCAACCTCTTTTAACACCATATCTCCTTCTAAATGCCCGTACGTATCATTAATTTTTTTAAAAAAGTCGATATCGATATATAGAAGTGTTAAAGCTTCATTCCTTGTTGCAGCTATTTTCATCAGTTTCTTACAAATATAATCAAATTTTCTAACATTATTTAGGCCTGTTAAGCTGTCTATCGTTGATTCTAACTTGTATTTATTAAATAATTCCTGGCTTGCTCTAATGTACTCGATTACGTTAAAAGATGCATAACCAGCTACATAGGTGAATATAACATGCAAAAACATCGAGAAAATATAATGTTTTATATCGTCTAATACAAAAAAATAAAGTATCGTCGTTAGTATAATATTTGTCGTAGTTAAAGTAGCAAATACCTTATGCTTACCTGAAATATTTCTATTAGCAATAAAGATAGAAACAAAGGCTATTAAAAACAAGACGATTATCACTACAAAAGAGAAGTCTCTGTTAATAAAAAAATCACCGAAAATGATTAACGCCGCACAAAGATAAGCAGGAATTCCCCTACCGTAATATGCAAGCAAGATAATTGGTAAATGGCGCAGATCGATTAAAAAGCTGCCATGAATGCTAAATATCATTAAAAGTATGCCAATAATTCCCCCTGCAAAACCCATAAGTAGTTTTATATGAAGTGGAGAATCTTGATGAAGCTGTGAATCTTTCATGACTCTGGAATAGAAAAAAAGGACAGAAATCAATATTGTTAAATTTACAAAAAAGTCCTTGATAATAATGATTGTCATTATTTTTATCACCTTAATTATTATTAATGGCTTAACTGCCCAATTACTGTTTATATCGGTAGCATTATATAGGTTTACAGCGATTTTATTTTTGTGTAAACAATATATTTTTTACAAAAAATCTTATTAATTGGGAATAATCAGAAAATCTATAATATCTTTTTGGGACTATTTTTTAAACGAACAAGCAAATTTTTGCAAAATAAAAACACCTCCCGATATGCAATGAAACTGGGTCATTACGTATCGAAAGGCATTCCGTGCAGTAAGTCCAACTGCATTTGGTACGCGCCTTAGAGGATTCGAACCTCTGACCGTACGCTTAGAAGGCGTATGCTCTATCCAGCTGAGCTAAAGGCGCATGTTTTGTTTTCGTTATGTATATATATTAATTTAT
>NZ_JBKKHP010000006.1:0-279757 GCF_046613985.1 Niallia laureatilytica
CTTTATATATTCTATAGACTTTTTTGTCTTTAACTCCAAATTAATGAAGTACCTTCTTTGCCTTGAAGCTTTCTTGTATCCACTTGCACTCCTCTCCACCAGCTAAAAATAAGTCTCCTGCACTTACAGCTGCCGAAAAACAATGACCTTTTATCGTTTCAACTGGCACTAAACTCATGTGCGAAAAATCGTATTGATAGATTCGGGAATAGCCATATTCGTCCTTGCTGGAACAAACATACATATTATCATCAGCATGAACCATATGTAAAAAAGCACGCTCTTCTATTTGAGAAGTAAGAGAATGCCAGATGGTTTCCCCATGTTTTCGAAAAGAGATGGTACCTTTATTTGTCTGGCATGCGCCAGTTGTCATCCATAGGTAAGTGGAATCTACGTGAATGGATGACACCATTTTTTCTTGTTCATAAAGTAAAGCTTCTAGCACCTTGGTAGATAACGAATATTTCCACAGACCGCCATTTTGTTTATGTATTTGTGTTCCAATGTATATTTCATCAGCAAATAATGTTAAGGAGCGAATAACTGGTCTAACGGATAGTTCTTTAAAAAGCGAAATCACATTCCATTTTTGTCCGAAATCATAGGATACTAGTAATTGTGTGCCAGCATGTGTAATAACTAAGCCGCTGTCATTGCCGACGATATTCCACAGGCGTTGACTAGTTGGGAAGGAAGAGGTGCGCCATCTTCCGGTTTTCAAATGAAGCTTAATATATCTGCCTTTGTCACCAACTCCCATAATATACTCACCAATTCTTTTCAGCTGGTAAATGGATTCTTGTAATGGAATCATTAGCTTCGATTTATTATGTTTATACGAGAAGACTCCATGCCCCTTAATGGAGACTAAAAATTCATGTGGGGCAGGGGAGACAACAGCGGTCGCTCCATTAGCGTGCATGACTAGTGTCCTTTTCCTTTACCCATTCATATGCACCAAGAGCAAATTGCTCACATTCCTGTATTTCCTCCTCACTATCAGGACTAAATTCGATTTTTAATCTAGTGGTAAATACTTCTCCGCCTCTTTCTTTAACTTTGTCTGCCAAAGTATCTACAGCTTGACAGAAGGCAGGATAAAAAGTATCTCCAGAGCCAAAAATACCGAAGGACATTCCATGTAAATCCATTTCACATAGCTCATCATACATATCCTCCAGTTCGTATGGTAAATCCCCATCTCCCCAAGTATAGCTTCCGAAAAGAACGAGATCATATGATGATAAATTTTCAAGAGGAATTAAATCTAATTCCTCTACGTCTATGTCACAATTTAAAGATTCTAATTTATTTTTAATAACAGTAGTTATATCCTCTGTATTGCTCGTCAAACTTACATATCCAATTAATACTTTCATTCTGTCCACCTCTTAAATGAGAATAATTTTCATTTGTTATTAACTATAAGTGATAATGATTATCATTGTCAACATAATAAATAATTCATTTTATGACAAGAGGGGAATGAATTTTACAATTGTGCCAGAAAGGAAACGATTGATTACTATTTATCCAGAAAAATCCAGAAATGGTTCTTGACGTTCTTATACTATACGCCGTATAATATGATTACCTAATACTATACGTCGTATAATATTATAAACGAACATGGGAGGTGTTCCATTTAAATGTCTTTTCAGCTTGGTTCCTCGTTACTTGATGCCTGTGTTCTTGCAGTCTTGGCTAAGAGTGATGCATATGGTTATTCCCTTACACAGCAAGTGCGTGAGATTATGGATATTTCCGAATCAACACTTTATCCTGTACTGCGCAGGCTTCAAAAGAAAGATTACTTAACAACATATGATCAACCATATCAAGGCAGAAATCGGCGATATTACCGAATTACAGATAGTGGGATTGAAAAGTACCAAGAACTTATTCAAGAATGGTTGGAGCATAAGCAAAAAATTGATTCTGTCCTATTAGGAGGTATAAAAGATGACTAAAGAAGAGTATTTAAAAAAGCTCCAATCGAAGATTAAGAAATTGCCAGATGAGGAGGTATATGAGGCAATAGAATATTATCATCAATATTTTGAGGAGGCTGGCGCAGAAAATTCCCAAGCAGTGATTGCTAGCTTAGGTTCTCCAGCATTTGTTGCATCCCAAATTCTTGCAGATTATGCCACTAAGGACTTGGATACTCATAAAAACACTACCAAGAAGAATTTCTCCGCCATTTGGTTTATCATCCTGGCTACTGTAGCTTCTCCCATAGCTTTGCCATTGGCACTATTCATCATTTGCTTAGCAGTAACATTAATTTTAGTATGCGGTGTTACCATTCTTACTTTTTTCATTTTTATCATAGGCTTACCTATTTGTGGCCTATTCAGCATTGTTTCTGGCGCTGCAGTTATTCTGCAAGATTGGCAAACAGCTATTTTCTTTATAGGAATAGGCATTATTGCATTGGGAATAGGCTTACTCTTATTTTCACCATTTGTCCAATTCTCCAAAAAGGTAAGCGCGAGTATTGTTAAATTACTAAAAAAACTGCTCGATACATTTAGCATGAAACGCAAGGAGGAAATATAAATGAAACAACCTGTAAGACGGATTACGATAATTGCCAGCGGATTAATTGTGCTCGGCATCCTTCTTGCTGCTATTGGCTTTTTCTCTGGTGCAAAATTATCGATTATAAAAACAGAAACTGGCTTAAAAGCAGTTGGACCAGAAGATAGAAAGCATGAGGAATGGGTATTAAATGAATTTAAAAATCTTGAAGTTGATCTGGCTGATGCTGATATTGAGATAATTCCTTCTAATGAGTACAAACTGGAAATAGACAGAATGGAAGGCAGTGAAATAACCCATCAAATTAAAAATAACACACTAATTATTAACGATAAAACAGCTTTTCCAGCAATTACATTTAGTATGAATTTCTCTGGGGCCATCCAACAAACGAAGATCAAAGTTTATATTCCTGAAAGTACAGAGTTTGACGACGTTTATATTATTAGTAAATTTGGAGATACAAACATTAATGGAGTGACTACAAATAATTTTAAGATTGCATCTAATGATAGTGATGTCGTAATAAAGAATGTTAAATCAAATAAATTAGCGATTGAAAACAAATTTGGCGATATTACCGCTTCGAATGTTGAAGCAGCCCAATTAGCTATCCAAATAAATGATGGAGATGCCGAGTTGAGTAAAATTGATATTACAGAAAATGCAAGTGTGATTAACCAGTTTGGCGATACTAACTTAAGCGATTTTACAAGTCATGACATTAAGCTCGAAAGTAAAGACGGCGATATCAACTTAAAAGGTAAATTATTAGGTCAATCAATCATAGATTCTAAATTTGGCGATATTAACTTGGCATTAGCAAACAAGGAATCAGAATTGAGTTATGATATCGACAATGATTTTGGTGATATTACTATTAATGGAACAGAAATAGTCTCCAAAGCGTCTAAATCCGTAAATGGAGAGGATACGCTAACCGTTCAATCAAATGATGGTGATGTTGAGATTACTTTGGAATAAAGAAAGGGTAACATCAAATAAATTTATACGGTAACGTATTGGGGCTTTCCAGAGTTGGGAAGCCTTTTTATCAGGAAAGGTTAATGAAGGATTTTTACTCTATAAAAAAGAATATTAGTTTATAAACACAGTCTTTTAAAAGGAGTGAAAGGTAAATGTTTAGTAGAGTCGGTCAAATTATGTTATATGTTCATAACCAAGATGAGGCAGTGAACTTCTGGACAGAAAAATTAGGGTTTGCTGTAATCTCTGAAGAAAACAACAATCAAGGAATGAGATGGATTGAAATTGCTCCAAAAGAAGGAGCGGAAACGAGCATCATTTTGCATAATAAAGAATTCGTTGCTAAAATGTCGCCAGGATTAAATCTTGCTACACCATCTTTAATGTTTTTCACAGACAATCTTGATCAATTATACAGTGAGTTAGTAAACAAAAAAATAACAGTTGGCGAGATTGTAAATATGCCATCTGGCCGAGTATTTAACTTTGCAGATAATGAAGAAAACTATTTTGCAGTAATGGAAAAATAACTCGTTAAAATAAGTATCTCCTCAAAAAACAATATGGGAAGAGGAAATAGAAACGGAGAGAGGTATCGTAGTATGGCCCGACACAACTACATCATAAGCCCTTACCATCCTATGTATGCTGACCAGACGGTCAAGATGTGGAGAGACAGCAAGGAAAAAGCTATTGGTCAAAAAGAAGTTCATAGTATGGAAAACCAGATTACCTTTTTAAATGATATATTGCCTGACAAATATAAAATAGAATTGGCGATAGCCGATAACAAAATCGTTGGAATGATTGCCTATAATGATAGGGAAATAAGCCAGCTTTATATCCATCTGGACTATCAAGGAATCGGGATAGGTCAAACATTATTAGACAAGGCAAAAGAACAATCCAGTGGGAAATTATCATTATATACATTTGAAGTTAATGTAAACGCACAACGTTTTTATGAGAAGAATGGTTTTAGGATCATTGGCAGAGGACATGAAAATGAAGAGAATCTACCTGATATTCAATATGAATGGACAGTTTAACAGCTAATATTTTCTATAGTAATCCGACTAGCTGAAATGATTGGTCTCTGTATTTCCGATAATTTCCATTCGCGCTGTCGCTCTAGCGAAAATGCTAACAAGTCTTCCTTTACTAGGAGATAATAATAAAACAGAAAAACCGTGCTATAATTGGATATTTTAATAGTTAAAGGTCATCAGAATTCCCTGATGACCTTTAACTATTAGGATATGTAAATGGATAAAACCTCTTTTTTTACTTTCATATAAGCCCCAACCTAACATCTTACGGTAAAATATTACTATTCGGATAATGTAAGCAGTAATGGAGGAAAAAACTTGAAAAAAACGTGGATATTTATAATTATTTTCGCTGTTTCAGCAATGGCAATGGTGGCTAGTGCCTATATTTATAATAATGCTAAAGCTAACGGAGATAAGGAAATGATCCTTGGCTATACAACTGGAGATAATGATTCTTATAAATCACTGACATCCTTTCATAAATATATAAACACGATAGCGACAGATACTTTTTCATTTAATGAAAATGGCTATATAGTAGGAGCGACACCAGAAAATGAACTGGGGTATGCAAAAAAGAAGCAGATAAAAACATATGCAGTTATTTCTAACTTTGGGGAAACTGATTTTGATGCAGAGTTAGCACATATAGTTATGACGGATAAGGAAGCAAAGAATAGATTTATAAAACAACTGATAAGCTTATCGAAGGAAAATGGCTATAGCGGAGTTAATATCGATTTTGAAGCAATTAACCCAATTGATCGTTCAAACTATTCTAATCTTATTAAAGCAGCCTCCTCCGCTCTGCATAAAGAAAAAGTGAAAACAATGGTATCTGTGCCGGCAAAATCATCCGATGATAAGAAGAATGATTGGACTTGGCCGTATGATTACAAACAAATTGGCAAATATGCCGATTATGTTCAAGTGATGACGTATGATGAACATGGTTCTTGGGGAGATTCTGGCTCTATAGCAAGTAGAGATTGGTTACAGGATACATTGGACTATTCAATAAAAAATATAAAATCAAAGAAAATACTTATGGGGATTCCAGCGTATGGATATGATTGGAATCTGGATGACTCTGCACAAAATAAACTAGTGCAGTGGGATTATATTCAGGAGCTTTTGAAAAAACATAAAGTAAAACCTACATATGATAAAGTGACAGCGTCTGTATTTTTTACTTATAATGATAATCAGAAGCAAAAGCATGTTGTCTGGTATGAAAATGTATCAACCATTGAGAAGAAAACAAAACTCGTAAAAAAATATAAACTTGGCGGTGTATCAGTCTATGCACTTGGCCATGAATCAACAAGCTTTTGGAAAGCGATTCAGCAAGGGATTAAATAAGTTTACTATTCTATGAACTAAAACAGAGACAATTCTTCAAATTGTCTCTGTTTTTAATTCTATTTTTTAATGACTTTAGGCTCCCGATATCTCTCTAATACAAAATCAATAAAATGCCTGCAGGCAATCGGCAGTACTCGTTTATCTTTGTATGCAAGGCTGATGGTGCGTACAACAGAAGGGATGAGTGGTTTTGTGCTGATGCGGTAAGGGCATCTTTGGAGCACAAGACCAGGCAAAATAGAAATGCCAAGTCCCTGTTCTATCATGGACATAATCGTATAGTCATCATGTACGTGGTAGTGAATATTTGGTTCAAAACGGTGTTGCTCAAAAGTAGTCAAAGCTTCACTGACTTCACCTTCCTCTAACAGAATGAAGGGATCTTCGGTCAAGCTGTGGAGGGGAATACGATCAAGGCTTGCCAATGGATGATCTACTGGCAAGACAGCAAGCATATCATCAGCTTGTAATCTGATTATTGTCAGATTTGTTATTCCATATGGATTTACAAAGCCAAAATCGACACTTCCTTCTTTAATCCAATTGGCGATGTCCGTATAATCTCCTTGATGCAGTTCAAAATGAACAGCTGGATACTTCTCTTTAAAATCCTTCATTAGTCTAGGTAGCCACTGGCTGGAGACACTCGAAAAGGTGCCAATACGTATAAGCCCGCTTTCAAGACCTTCCATTTCTTTTCGTCTCTCAATCAGCTCTCGATGAGAATTATATATTTTCCTGATGAATGGGAGAAGTTCTTCTCCGTCAGGGGTCAGTGTTATCCCTGTTCGAGATCGTATGATTAACGTAGATGAAAGCTCTTTTTCAAGTGTATGTATCATTTGACTGACGGCTGATTGCGTATAGCCAAGCTGTTCGGCAGCTTTCGTAAAACTGCCTGTTTCAATCGCTTTGATAAAGGCGTAATATGGATTCATTTCCATCCCTCCTAAAGCATTAGGGTTTCTAATGGTTAAATTATAAATATTCGTTTTACTAATGTAAATACAGTTGCTAATATAAATCCAGAAGAATATAAGTAGAGGGAAGGGCTTAGGCACTATGACACAAAAAAAGGCAAATTTGATTTTAGCTACTGTCTCGATGGGATGGGGAACTTCATATATTTTTATGAAGCTTTTGGCTGATACCGTATCACCTATGACAATGGTGTCCCTGCGATTTGGGATTGCATTTATCGTAATGGCTTTATTGTTTTCAAAACGGATTTTTCCAATAGATAGGAAGACATTGAAATATAGTATGATTACAGGATTGCTTTTATTAGGAATTTTTATGTTTCTCTCAATTGGAATGAAAAGCACCACCGCATCCACTGCAGGTTTCCTGACTAGCACAACAGTGATTTTAGTTCCTGTTTTGCAAGCAATTATTAATCGGAAATGGCCAAGTACAAAGATTACTTTAGGAGTTATCATTGTGTCTATCGGACTTTCGCTTCTGTCATTAGGCGATGATTTTGCCTTGTCAGCTGGAGCTCTCTACTGTTTAGCTGGAGCACTTTTTTATGCAGTGCATATTATCGTGACAAACCGCTTTATAAAGGTAGCAGATCCATTAAAGCTCGGTGTGTATCAGCTTGGTTTTGCGGCCATTTATGCTGCGATTAGCGGGATATTCCTATTTGATAATCTCACGCTGCCTCAAGCGGGGATGGATTGGTTGGCAATTCTCGGTTTAGCGCTGATTTGTTCTGCATATGGATTTGTAATGCAGCCGATTGCGCAAAAGCATACTACACCTGAAATGACAGGTTTTTTATTTGCGCTGGAGCCGATTTTTGCAGCCGTGTTTGCCTTTGTTTTTCTCCAGGAAAATATCGGCCTGCAAGGATATGTAGGGGCATTACTTGTGCTTTGTGGCGTGTTGACCGCAAGTATGAACACAGATAAGATAGGAAAAGCAAAAAGGAAGCAGCAAGTTGAACTAAAGACAAAACAGCCTGTGTAAAAATCACAATAGAGCGTATTATTTGTAGTCTGAACACGTTTGAGATACTCTTTTCATGGGAGAAATACTGCTTTTAAACATAGGGGAGAGGTTAAACCGATGAATAAAATATCTCGAACAAGAACAGTATTGCTTCTGACTTTTCTCGTTATTGTCTGGGGAGTCAACTGGCCGTTATCTAAAATGGCGCTTAGCTACACACCTCCATTGCTGTTTGCAGGAATTAGAACAGTACTTGGAGGATTGATATTGCTTGTGTTTGCATTGCCAAGAATAAAGCAATTAAGATTTAAAGAAACATGGCACTTATACGTAATTTCTGCAATATTAAACATCATCATATTTTACGGATTTCAAACAGTAGGCTTAGGCTATATGCCAGCTGGATTATTTTCAAGCATCGTCTTTATTGAACCAGTTCTGCTGGGAATATTCTCATGGATTTGGCTTGGAGAGTCTATGTACGGGTGGAAAATCATCGGCTTGATACTTGGCTTTGCTGGTGTTGCCATTATCAGTACTGGCGGGTTAACAGGTGATATCTCTATGCTTGGTATTCTACTTGCGCTTGGTTCAGCAATTGGCTGGGGCTTAGGAACTGTATTTGTTAAGAAGACAGGTAGTTCTGTTGATTCTATTTGGATGGTCACAATGCAGCTCCTCATTGGAGGGCTTTTCCTGTTAGGTGTAGGTTCAAGCATAGAAAGCTGGTCAAGTATTGAGTGGCAAATGCCGTTTATTGCTAATTTGCTGTTCATTTCCATCTTTGTCATCGCCTTTGGGTGGCTTGCTTACTTCACCCTAGTAGGCTCTGGAGAAGCAAGCAAAGTAGGTTCCTACACCTTTCTCATTCCGCTGATTGCGATTTTTTGCAGCTCTATCGTTTTAAATGAATCGATTACTTTCAAGCTTGTGCTTGGACTTATCTGTATCATCATCAGTATCTGTTTTGTGAATATTAAGCTGAAACCAAGACGAGTGAAAACTCAAATAGAAGGATAAATTTATCTCCATGAAAAGAGCCTTTTGTGTGTAAAAGGCTCTTTGATTTTTTGCCGGCAAACTATAAATTTTATTAAAATCTATCAAAAAATACAAAATGTGGAATATTACATAAGCAGCGAAGGATTAAAACCAAGAAATTTGTTATTTTTGCTTGCATCCCGCGCCTGAACATAATAATGTGGATATAGCCTTTTTATAAAATGAACATATAGGAGTAATTTCAATCAGGGGGTAACAAATGTCACAAGCACGTCATCATGAGCTGACCATAATAGACTTTGAAAAGACAGGTCAGCAAACTATATTTGTAAAGTTAGCAGGTTTTGATGCTAACTTAGAGAAAAACTTTGCCGGCGAGGTGAAATTTGTCGGAGCTATGCCGTACGGAGATCTTATACATGCCAAAAGATCATTTTTGTCAGCTGAATGCAGAGAATATATTCAGTCATTGTTGGTGGATAAGTATAGTTCTGGGGCATTTAATTAATAAGGGGGGGTAGCATGAAAGTAGTGAGTGCAAAAGATTGTGGGAACTCCCCTAAGAAGCTTTTTATCCAAAATCATCTTATAGCTTCCGCAAAAAAAGACATTTTTGAGCTGGAAGCAACTTTCGCTGCTGATATTATTTGGACAATAGCAGGGAGTGACAGAATTTGTGGAAAAAAAGAAGTATTAGATAGCTTCAATAAAAATTGCACTGATAACATAGTGGAAGTCGGAATCCATCATATTATTACACATGGCAGTACGGCCGCCGCTAACGGCAGCTATAAAACAGTTAATAACAGCCAAATTTCCTTCTGTCATGTTTACAGCTTCGTTAGTGCTGGTAAAAATATCATTAAGGAAATGACTACATATTTAATAAGAGTATAAGGGGGGTAAGTAAATGGAACCTAAATGGCTGGAATGGTCGAAGCAACTACAAGCGATTTCCCAAGCAGGCTTATCGTATTCAAAGGATGTATATGATATAGAAAGGTTCGAAGCAATCCGTAAAATAAGTGTAGAGATAATGGCTATGCATACAGAGGTGGATTCCACTATTATTAAAGACTTGTTTGCCAATGAAACAGGGTATGCCACCCCAAAGGTAGATATTAGAGCAGCTGTGTTTAAAAATAACAGAATCTTATTGGTGAAAGAAAAGACTGACGGTAAATGGGCGCTACCTGGCGGCTGGGGAGATATTGGACTGTCACCAAGTGAAGTGGCTGTTAAAGAAGTGAAAGAGGAATCGGGGTTTGATGTGAAAGCAACAAAATTAATGGCTGTGTTTGATAAGAAATTTCATGGCCATCCACCGTCTCCTTCACATGTATATAAGATACTAATACACTGTAAAATTATTGGCGGAAATGCTGAGGTTGGAATAGAAACAAGTGAAGTTCAATTTTTTGCGGAGGATGCGTTGCCGCCTTTATCTCTGCCAAGAAATACAGAAGCACAAATCCAGATAGCTTTTAAACATCATTATAACGCTAATGAGCCAGTTTATTTTGATTAATCTTTAAAAAAGTTTTTTTTGTATTGACACTTACTAATATTTGTTTTATTATTATCTCATATTCAAGATATCTTAAATCGAGATAAACAAAAAAGTTTTTGCTTTTATTTTTGTTAAATATCTCGAATTCGAAATAAATTCACTTAACAGTGGATGCAATTACAAGTGTAAGTAAACAATGAAATGGAAAATGCTAAAGATTATGAATTAATGAAGCGGAGGAAGAAATAATGAGCAAAAAAACAATGGGAATTCACCACATTACAGCAATTGTCGGCCATCCACAAGAAAATGTAGACTTTTATGCAGGGGTTCTAGGCTTAAGATTAGTAAAGCAAACAGTCAACTTCGATGATCCAGGAACATATCATCTATACTTTGGTAATGAAGGAGGAAAACCTGGTACCATCATCACCTTCTTTCCATGGGCCGGAGCAAAACAAGGAGTAATCGGAGATGGGCAAGTTGGTGTTACTGCGTATGCAGTGCCAGCAGGAGCAATGGCATTCTGGGAAAAAAGGCTGGAAAGTTTCCAAATACCATTTACTAAAATGGAGAGATTTGGAGAACAGTATCTTGAATTCGATGACCCACATGGTCTTCATCTAGAAATAGTCGAAAGAGCAGACGGAGAAACAAACACATGGACTTTTGGTGGCGTGACTCCAGAAGTCGCAATAAAAGGTTTTGCTGGAGCTACTTTATTATCCGCACAGCCAGAAAAAACGGCTGACTTGCTGGAAAATGTGATGGGTCTTGAATTAGTCGGCAAAGAAGGAGATTTTGCCCGTTACCGTGCAACAGCTGATATTGGTAATATCATCGATCTGAAATTAACATCTATTGGCCGCGGTCAGATGGGAGTCGGAACAGTCCACCATATTGCATGGCGTGCTATTGATGACGCAGACCACTTAGATTGGCAGGAATATATTGCAGACAATGGTTATGGAGTAACAGCTGTTCGTGACAGAAACTACTTTAATGCCATTTACTTTAAAGAACACGGAGAAATTTTATTCGAGATTGCAACAGATCCTCCAGGATTTGCGCATGATGAATCTCAACAAACAATGGGAGAGAGTTTAAAGCTGCCAGCTCAATACGAGCAGCATAGAGCACAGCTTGAAAAAGTGCTTATTCCGATAGAAGTAAAACCACTTGATTAACAGGGCAGAAGCCATTTTCAATGGCTTCACCCGCAAGGTTTTTAGATAGCATTCGTAAAATAAATGGAATAATAAAGGAGAAGATAGTAATGGAAGATGTAGGTTTGCTTATAATTAGAATAATGGTTGGAATTGTGTTTTTATATTATGGATCTCAGAAGCTGTTTGGCTTATTTGGAGGACATGGTATTAAAGGAACAGGCGGATGGTTTGAGTCAATCGGTGTAAAGCCAGGTATTCCGGCAGCGTTTTTAAGCGGTCTGGGCGAATTTGTAAGTGGGATTTAATGATTCTCGGTTTGTTTTTACCTGTAGCAGCAGTTATTATAACCATTATTATGGCAGGAGCAATTGTAAAGGTGCATGGTTCTAAAGGCTTCGCTGCTGGTGGTGGCGGGTTTGAATATAACCTAATGCTAATAGTTGTGGCAATAGGACTTGCATTAATTGGTCCAGGAGCATTTGCAATAAGTTTATAATGAAAATTTAGAGGTACACTAGTATTGACCGTAATAAAAGTTAATGTTATAATTATCACGAATTAGAGATATTTTAATTAAAGGTATTTATATTTTTTTCGCTCATATCTCGAAATCGAGATAAAAATAGGAGGATAACTTACATGAATGAGTTAAAAGGACTTCATCACATTACCGCTATAACTAGCAGCGCTGAAAAAATTTATGAATTTTTCACATACGTTTTAGGATTGCGTCTCGTGAAAAAAACAGTCAATCAAGATGACATTCAAACATATCATTTATACTTTACTGATGATGTTGGAAGTCCTGGGACAGATATGACATTCTTTGATTTCCCTGGTATTCCAAAGGGAGTGCATGGCACAAACGAGATTTCCAAAACCTCCTTCCGCGTGCCGACAGATGCAGCTCTTGAGTATTGGGTGAAACGTTTTGACAAATACGATGTGAAGCATAAAGGTATTCAAGAACAATTTGGGAAAAAGATACTTTCATTTGCCGATTTTGATGACCAGCAATATCAGTTGATTTCAGATGAACAGAATGAAGGGGTTGCAGCAGGTACACCTTGGCAAAATGGTCCAGTTCCATTGGAAAATGCTATTACTGGACTTGGCCCAATCTTTGTTCGCACCTCTTACTTTGATTATTTTAAAGAAGTGTTAGAAAAAGTATTTTTAATGAGAGAAGCAGCTCAGGAAGGCTCCTTCCATCTGTTTGAAATGGGAGAAGGCGGCAACGGAGCACAAGTTATTGTGGAATTCAATAATACCCTTCCACAAGCAAGACAAGGCTTCGGTACTGTTCACCATGCTGCCTTCCGCGTTGCCGATCGCAAAGAATTAGATCAGTGGCAAAGCCGTTTAGCAAGCTTTAAGTTGCCAAACTCCGGGTTTGTAGAGCGCTACTACTTCGGATCACTGTACTCTAATGTTGCACCACAAATATTATTCGAACTAGCAACAGATGGGCCTGGGTTTATGGGGGATGAGCCATATGAAACACTAGGCGAAAAATTATCACTGCCACCATTTTTTGAATCAAAACGGGAAGAGATTGAGAACCTTGTCCGCCCGATTAACACTGTTCGCAGCAATTTAGAAATAGACAAAGAATACTTGTAATAAAAGGGGAATGAACATGGGTTTTTTCAATAAATTATTTGGAACAAAACAAGAGGAGGTAGTAAAAATGGAAAAATTAAATATTGGAATCGTATTAGGATCAACTCGTGAGGGACGTGTAAGTCCACAAGTAGGAGCATGGGTAAAAGAACTAGCAGACAAACGCGGTGACGCAAACTACACAATCATTGATATTGCAGATTATAAATTGCCATTCCTTGGTGAGCCAGGAGCAGACGCATCAGGTGCAGCAGCATGGTCAGAAATTATTGCTAAACAAGATGGATTCGTGTTTATTGTGCAGGAATACAACCACTCCATTACAGGTGCTTTAAAAAATGCTTTAGACTTCCTGCGTGATGAATGGAATAACAAAGCAGCAGGAATTGTATCGTACGGCTCAGTCGGAGGAGCACGCGCTGCAGAACATTTACGCGGCATTTTAGGTGAGCTGCTAGTTGCAGATGTTCGTGTTCATCCAGCATTGTCCTTGTTCACTGATTTTGAAAACGGCACAGAATTTAAACCGAAAGAAGTGCAAGCAGATTCTGTTAACCAAATGCTAGACCAAGTAATTCCATGGTCTACTGCTCTAAAAACAATCCGTAAATAAATTAGTTAGTAAAAAAAGCTTGTGCTTCAGTGCACAGGCTTTTTTTTGGAAGAATGCTGATTGATTCCTTTTCTATAGTTTCTTACCCACTGATTATTGAGGTAATATATCTATTTTTTTTCACAAGTAACTGGAGACCAGAAACTATCCTTCTTAATTACTACCGACTCAACCTTCTCGAAATGATCAAAACATTTCTCAATAATAAGGTTATTTTCCTGATGATTTTTAACAATCAAGTTAATAGCTAATACACCAATGATGAGAATAAAAATGCTTGTAATTATTATTGTATTAAGTTTGTGTTTGTACAAATAGGAAACGCTCCTTCCTTATACAAAATATTAACATTAATAACAGATTTAACCTGCTGAAATTTTCTCTTTGACCATTACCTTATCTAGTAAGGCTAAACATAATTAGCCACTAATAGCGAGAAACTACAGAAAAAGAAAATAAGGTGAGGTTGTATTGATGAAAATGCTTAGAATATTTCTTTTCCTTTTTACCATCCTTGTTATACCACCTTCTGTTTCCGCTCAACAAAAAGTGCCAATCTTAATTTATCATTCAATTGACGAATTTTCCGGACAAGGCTCCAAAGAGTTGTATGTTACTCCTGAAAACTTTGAAAAGCAAATTGAATATTTACGAAAAGCTGGCTTCACTTTATTAACATTTGAGCGCTGGGAGGACATTTCAAAGGTTAACAAGCCGATTTTTCTTACATTTGATGATGGATACAAAAATAACTGGGAAGTATATAAGATTTTTCGGAAATTGAAAACAGAGCAATTCCAACCGACTGCAACATTTTTTGTTATTGCAGATTTTATTGGTCGCTCTAATCGGTTATCGAAGGCAGAACTAAAAGAACTTGCTGATTCTGGGATTATCTCCATCCAGTCTCATACAGCAACACACCCTGATTTAACAAAAATAACAAACTATCGAGCAGAACTAAAAGGATCGCGAGACACTATTCAAACGATTACTGGCAAACCAGTGATAGCAGTTGCCTATCCGTATGGGAGCTTTAACAGTAGCGTTATAGAGCAAGCAAAGAGGTACTATAAATTTGGACTTACTACAACTCCTGCCTATTACGCTAACGAAGGCTTGAAAGATGGGGAGTATCTGCTGCCTCGTATTTATATTAAGTACACAACCTCATTGGATGAATTTACAAAAATAGTGGAAGGAAATTAGGGTGGAATGGTGTGTACTCTATGCCAAGCTGGCGAAAAATATGAATATTATATGGCATTTTTTGCTAAAGTGAAGACGCTTACCATCAGATAAGATATGATAGAAAAAAGCAGCTTAATTAAAGGGGGGGATGTAAAGGAATGACTTTAACGAAACTTTCTATTAGTAAAAATAGACAGCTATTAATAGGTGGTATCGCATTATGTATTATCATAGGTTGTATTTACACAGCAGCAATACTTCATCTAAAAAGGCAAGTGGAACAGGAAAATATGGTCTTAAATGAAGTGAAGGGTGCAAATACAGAATGGAAGAGTAATGGAAAGGAGTATCATTTATTAAGTGCAGTTGCGTATTTTCAAATGGAAAAAAAGGTTGGAAATCAGATTATTTTGTCTGGTTCAATGGAGCAAAAGGTAAACGTTCTTGGGAGTGAGGAATTGATAAGTTCCGCAGAGATGATGGTTGAAGGCGAAGAAAGCAATGAACTGCTTTTTTTTGATCCGAAAGTAGAGTATGCTACACTTCCTCAAGAACTGAACAAAGCAGTTACAGAAGATACAAACACATTGATGGAGGCCGCAATTTCCTTTGATAAGCCTTATTCATTAACAGAGCTGGAAGATATTTTAGGCACCAAGCATGTTAATTGGCTATGGGTCGAATTGGATTCAGCGGTTGATAAAAAATTAAAAGAAGAGGAAGGACAATCAGAAGATTACACCACATATGTGGAAGGGCATTCGGCTATCGGTTTTCCAGTAAATGGTTCCGGATTCGAAATAAAGGGCAGCTTTTTCTTAATAAGCTAGCAAAACAAATGCAGGAAGAGACATATCGCAAGGAAGCTCAGCTTATTTTAACAGCGCTTAACAAAACCTCTGCCCCATCTGTTACGGATATTAAGGCAAGAGGCACCGTTGTTTCTGGAACACCGGAACAGCTGCAGACTCTAGCGAAATTAAAGATAATCAGAGCATCTACAATTGGCGCTAAAATTACTCAACAAAAGGAGGATCAGGCACTTTGAAGCATGAATGGCGAAAACATGAAAAGGGGTTGTACTTGCCAAAAGCAAAACCAGAGCTTGTGACTGTTCCAGAGCAAAAGTTTTTTATGATAGATGGACAAGGAAATCCGAATGGAGAAGAATTTGCAGAAAAGATTAAGGTCTTATATTCCCTTGCATATGCAATTCGGATGATGCCAAAAGGCGGCTATACACCTCAAGGGTATTTCGAATATACTGTTTATCCTTTAGAAGGGATATGGAGCTTAACAGAAAAAGGCAGGCAGCTGCAGGAATTAAATAAAGATGAATTTTTATACACGATTATGATCAGGCAGCCGGACTTTGTATCAGAAGAATTAGCCCAATTAGTAATGGAACAAGTAAAGAAAAAGAAGCCTCATCCTTATCTGGAGGATGCATATTTCCAAACAGCAGAACAAGAAGAATGTGTGCAGATGCTCCATGTAGGTCCATATGATAATGAACCCGAAACCTTCGCGATAATGCATGAGTTTACTAAGAATAATAACTTAGAGAGAATATCCCTTGAACACCGGGAAATATATTTATCTGATGCGAGAAAGGCAGCTTCAGCAAATTTAAAAACAGTATTAAGATATAAGATTAGTCATATGCAAACAGAAATATAAGGGGGAAAAGGGAACTTAGTCAGTTCCCTTTTTATATGGTTGACTAGCACCTACCAATATTTGTATGATTATTGCAAGGAAGCAAGTAACCTCGATTGGAGTGGGGAATATGAATCAATCAAGCTGTCCGAATTGCAGCGGAAGTGACATCAAGAAGGGGATTATCGCATCAGGTGTTAATGCTTTGCATATGTACGCTTACGAAAATAGAAGAAGCGAGCCTTCGCCAATCCTGTCATACTATTGTGCAGATTGCGGGTATATTATTGGTTCGTTTGTGGAAAATCCCAGCAAAATAAAAGAATGAATATTTTTATAGTAAGTTAATGTAATTGTTCCTAAATAGATATGGAGGATAGTTATGAATCTCATTCTGGAAACTAGTAATCTTCAAGATTATTTAAAAGAACAAGTTGAAGTTGATTTTTCTCATCCTCTCATTCAAGCTGCCTCAGAGGAGCTGTTTGTTAATACATATTCAGACTTGGAGAAGGTTAAAAAGGCTTTTGAGTTTGTTCGTGATGAAATTTATCATTCGTGGGATATACAGGGAAAGCTCGTAACTTGTGCTGCTTCAGATGTGTTGGCAAATAAACAAGGCATATGTTATGCTAAGTCGCATTTGCTAGCAGCAATTCTGCGGTCACAAGGAATTCCAACAGGCTTTTGTTACCAGAGGCTGCTGCTGTTTCAAACTCCTGAAGAAGGATACTGTGTGCACGCATTAAACGCTGTGTATATAAAATCCCTTTCAAAATGGATTAGATTGGATGCCAGAGGCAATAAAAAAGGAATTAATGCTCAGTTTTCCATTGAAAAGGAAAAACTAGCTTTTACTATCAACGAGGAGCTTGGTGAAGTGGACTATCCTGTCATATACGTTCATCCACATCCGAAGGTACTTGCTGTCCTTAAGGAAAATAAGGATGCGATTACCATGTATAAAGAGCGTTTGCCAGAAGCGCTTTGAGTTTAATAGAGCGGTGGAGGAAAACCTATGAAACATAAACCTTACGTTATTTCTATTGCTGCTGTGTCTGGCGGCGGCAAAACGGCAGTAGCAAAGCACTTAGCAGCTAAGTGGAATAAAGGAGTGCAACTTATTCATTTTGATGACTATGAGTTAAAAGGACCGCATCACTTTGGGGAATGGGCCAAGAACAGTGGAGATTATAATGATTGGGATGTTCTACCTATTGTTGTCGATATTTGCTCATCACTTGAAAATCCAGCGGTGGAAATTATTATTTTAGATTATCCGTTCTCCACTCTTAATACCCAGTTGCAGCATTTGATAGATTTATCTATTTACATAGACACTCCGTTAGATATTGCGATGGCCCGAAGGATAGTTCGTGATGAGTTTAGCTCTATTACTGAAATACGAACAAATTGTCAAAGTTACTTGAATGAAGGCAGACGCGCATATCAAGTCATGGTTGAAAAAGTAAAGCCAAGCGCTGATATAGTAATCGATGGTACTTTACAGCTGGAAGAAATAACAGCTAGGATATTTACTAACATAAAACAGGAGCGGAAGTAGTAATGAATATAAGGATTTCAGCTAAAGCAATAATCATAGATAATGACAAGTTATTGTTAACGAAGAATCAAGACGACGAAGGGTATTTTTATTTATTCCCAGGCGGCGGGCAGGAGCACGGTGAAACATTGGAACAGGCCGTTAGAAGAGAGTGCCTGGAAGAAGTCGGGGAACAAGTGGAAGTCGGTTCATTGGTTTTTATTCGCGAATATATCGGCAAAAACCATGAGCATGCTTCGTTTGATTATGACTTCCATCAAGTTGAGCATTATTTTATTTGTAATATAGAAAATGGTCAAAGTGAAAAAACAAAACTTGCAAATCCTGACACTAATCAAGTCGGTCTTGAATGGCTGCCTATCGATAAGTTACTTGACTACAGGATATATCCGAAAGAACTGCTTCAACAAATTATTAACTATACACAAAATATCACCACACCTGTATATTTAGGAGACATTAATTAATATACGCTTTTGAAACCAAAAAGGAGGAAAGATACTGCAGCATTGATTAGTTTATTTCCCGCAGTCTCTTCCCATCATGCATCTCTTGAATGCCTTCCTCACAGACCCCGTATGAACGCCAAGAGCATGTTTCACATACTACTTGAATATCGGCAGGCACAGTTCGATTTCGAACAGCTGCTTCAATATTCCGCCACTGCAGTATCTCGCCAATTTGAAGGCCTAACTTTTTGAGAATGGCAGCATCTCTTTCATATATATGTGGATCCTGACAGTGATACTTCCCTGAGTTTGGGTATTTTTCGCATAAATGATCAGGTTCATTTACGATTTGAATATATGTATGAGGATTATTTCTCAATGTTTGATGCAGTTTTGTCATGTTTTTTACATATTCCTCTGAATATCCCATGCCTCTGTATCCTAATAGACAAAAAAGATGATGACCTCGCAATTTATACATCATTCTAATCCTCCGTAAAAATAATAAGTTAACCATAAAGAATATATGGTTAACTTATTATTAATATAACATTTAATGATGTTATCGTAAATATAGATGGTTTTTACATGTTTAAATAAAATCAATTTAATGAGAAATCAGCTGCCAATATTATGGAAGCTGATTTTTTTTGCAGCTAATTCAAATCGAATTGTCGCGAGTAAAGCTGGGCATATGTTCCATTGTTTCGAATTAACTTATCATGTGAGCCTTCCTCTAAAATACCATCTTTATTTAAAATGATGATTCGGTCTGCATTGCGAATGCTTGACAGGCGGTGTGCGATTACAATCGTAGTCCTATTCTTTGTTAACGCTTCCAATGATTTCTTGACAACTGCTTCGCTTGCGTTATCCAAGGCACTTGTCGCTTCGTCAAAAATAAGAATGGACGGGTTTTTCAGAAAAACTCGGGCAATGCTGAGGCGCTGCTTTTGGCCACCAGACAGCTTAATGCCTCGTTGACCTATTTCAGAGTGGTAGCCGTTCGGTAAGTTCATAATAAAATCATGGGCATCAGCATGCTTTGCGGCTGTGATTATTTCATCTATCGTTGCAGCAGGCTTGCCATAGCGAATATTATCTAGAATGGTGCCTGTAAATAGATAAACATCTTGCTGGACAATGCCAATTGATCTTCTTAAATAATCGAGTTTATAATCTCGGACATCCATATTATCTACGAGCACTTTGCCTTCTGACACATCATAAAAGCGGGGGATGAGGGAACATAATGATGTCTTTCCGATTCCTGACATCCCAACTAAAGCGACATACTCACCTGGCTGTATACACAAAGACAAATTCTCGAAAACATTATGCAAACGGTCTTCATAGCGGAAGGAAATATGGCGAAACTCCACTTTTCCAGCTATGACAGCTCTGGGTAAGCTTTGTGTTTCTGCTTCAGGTTTGGTTTTCATAATTTCCATAAATCGCTGAAAGCCTGTAATCCCTTCTTGTAGCTGTGTGCTCATATGTGCAAGATGAGAAACAGGTTCAATCATAAAGTTGATATACAGCAAAAAAGTCAGCAAATCAGCTAAGTCTAATGTTTCGTTGGTAATTTTGGCACTGCCGATGACGACTACTGTTACAGTGATTAGTTGGAGCAATACTTGAAAAATATTATAGAAAGTTGCTTCTGCTTTATATGTGTTTTTACGGCTTTCAAAAAAAGAGCTGTTCTTTTGGTTGAATTTTAGTATTTCTTCTTGTTCGTTAACAAAGGATTTCACTGTTCTTATACCGGCTAAACTGTCCTCAACCTGAGCATTAACCTCGGCAATCCGTTCTTTGTTGTTACGTAACGCTTTATTAACCACCTTATTAAACAAGAAGGCACATATAGCCAAAACTGGGGTAAAACAAAATACAACAATAGTTAAAGCTGCATTGATATGAAACAGAATAACGAAAGCGCCGAAAAAGCGGACGCTGTATTTCAGATAATCTTCCGGTCCATGATGGTACAGCTCTGAGAGGAGCAGCAAATCATTGGTAATTCTGGACATTAGCTGACCCGTTTTTTCTTTATCAAAAAAGCTGAAAGGCAGACTTTGCATATGCGCAAACAGCTCACTTCGCATGTCTGTTTCCATGCGAGCACCAAGCTCATGCCCTTTATAATCAACATAAAAATAGATAAGATTTTGCACGATAACCAATGCAAGCATTAACCCGCCGACCCAATATATCTGATCCAATCCGGCCGAATAACTTCCAGCTAGAAAATCCTTTGTAATATAGCGCACAAGCAATGGAAAAGCCAATGCTAGAGTTGATGCGAGCAAAGCACAAGCTAGAATGGAAAAAAACTGCTTTAAATATGGCTGATAATAGGAAAGAAATTTCTTTATAGGAAAATCCATGTTTTAACCCCTTAAATGTATTATTTAAATAATTCATATAAGGGGATACACATCTGAAAAATTATGAATCAGTGCGCCCCTTATAGTTTTCTGCGCATAAAATCATGTTTTTGTTTTTCATCTGAATTCCTCCTTAGCTTAGATAGATTCATTATATACTGCAGTCAGAATGTTTAGAATACAGGTATGTAAGTTAATTTTGCCTAAATAATTACATTTTGCGCTCTATAGATGGAAGCAAGCACCAAACTTAAGAGCGCTTGCTTTTTTATGTATAAAATTAGACTTCATTAGGGAGAAGCCCCCATGCTTCTGTTAAGGCTTTGGCGATTGCTTGCAGTGCCTTCTGTTCGTCTGCACCATCTGCCCACACCTTGAAATATGCTCCCGGTTTTATTTCCAATGACATAACCTCCATTATGGCACAGGGAGAGTTTTGTAGATTTACTGAACGGTTATTATATTCGAGGAAAATTCGCGATTGAAACATAGAGGCACTGCTTACTAACAAACATGCCGGGCGGGCAAATCCTGTTATGGCAATAATGTTAAAATACATTTCTGTCATTTTTTGAAACTACTCCTTTCATCCAAGGTAAAATATGGATGTCTGTATCTTTATTATGGTATAGAAAAACAGTGTACCGGTAACCTAATCATCGCAAAAGATTGCCTAATACTCTCACAGCACTTACTAAAATTACAGGAATTGGTTTATAATCACTAATAGTGAGTGAGGTTTTAAGGAGGCAGTTATGACAGAACTATCAACAAATCAATTGAATGAGCTGAGCAAGCTTATAAACCGTTTTACAAATAGTGAAGGTTCTAATAAAACAGCTATTCCGTCATTATTTTTTATCCGAGAATCTGATATTACTGAACCAATTCATGCCGTATTTAAACCGTCGTTTTGCATCATTCTTCAAGGAGAAAAAGAAGTGCTACTTGCTAGTGACCGCTTCCGGTACGGTCCTCAAGACTATATTGTTTCATCTGTTCACTTGCCGGTAACCGGACAGGTAATTAAAGCTTCTAAAGATATACCTTACTTGGCATTTAAGCTTGAATTTACACCGAGTGAAATTTTATCGCTTTTAGATGAAGCTAGAAATGAAAGAGCAAACCAGAAGATGAACAGAGCAATGTTCATAGACAAGGCAGAACCAGTTTTGTTGGATGCAGTAACTCGCCTTGCCCGTTTATTAGATAGACCACAGGATATACCTGTACTGGCTCCACTTTATAAGAAAGAAATTTTGTATTTAGTTTTGCAAGGGCCACATGGAAACATATTAGAGCAAATGGCGTTAGAAGGAAGCCAAGTCTATCGAATTAGGGAAGTAATTGAGTATATTAAACGTCACTACGTCGAAGCTTTTCGGATAGAAGAGCTTGCGGAAAAGGTAAATATGAGTGTGGCGACACTGCATCGGTACTTCAAACAAGTTACAGCAATGAGCCCGATACAATTCCAAAAGAACTTAAGGCTGCAGGAAGCAAGGAGGCGTTTATTGGCAGAAGCAACAGACGCAGCAGAAGTTGCCTTCCAGGTCGGCTATGAAAGTCCGTCCCAGTTCAGCCGAGAGTATTCCCGAATGTTTGGGCTACCGCCTAAAGAAGACATTAAACAGCTTAGGGAAAACCAAGTACACAGCAAAAATGCCTAATAGTAAAAAGCGGACCGAATTCATGAGTTCGGTCCGCTTTTTCTTATAAAGAATTATACGTGCTATCACTTACAGGCTCCAGCCACTCCGTTTCTCCCGGTGTCAAAGCAAGATGGACAAACCAGCTGTCCTTAGTTGCCCCATGCCAATGTTTTGTATTAGCTGGTATATTGACTACGTCTCCAGCTTTAAGAAGCTGAGCCGTTTTCCCTTCTTCTTGGTACCAGCCTTCGCCGCCAGTAACTAACAATACTTGGCCGACTTTATGTGAATGCCAGTTATTGCGCGCACCTGGAGCAAATGTCACATTACCGATGGAAGTATTAAGGGGACTAGGGTCTGTGAAAACCATCTGTAAATAGGCATCCCCGCTAAAATTTGCTGTCACTTTTTCTCCACGTGGAAAAATGATGCTGTTATTCAACTGTTCGTTTGCCATATTATTACCTGCCTTCTTCTGATTCATAGATTGATTTCGCGATGTTGAATGCTGACCAGGCTTTTGGCCAACCAGCATAAAATGCAAGATGTGTAATTATTTCGGCGATTTCTTCCTTTGTTATTCCATTAGCCTTTGCCTTATGCAAATGGGGTGTTAACTGTTCAAAGTTGCCGCCTGCTAATAATGCGGAAACTGTTATCATGCTGCGGTCCCGGGGTGAGAGCTCTTTTTCTCTTGACCAAACCTCTCCGAATAGCACAACATCATTTAACTCAGCAAATTTTGGAGCAAAATCTCCTAATAAATCTCGTCCAGCTGTTTGTTTTTCCGCCATTTAGCTCATTCCTTTCTTAAACTATCGCTTTACAAGATGAAGTATAGACCTTAAAGTGTACTTTAAGGCAAGGGAATGGATGATAGTTTTCAAGAAAATCGTTTATTTTCTTAAGCATTTACATAAGTGAATGCTGTTAAAAGCAATATACAAATAGAGGTGGACCATTTGACTTATTCTATTGGAGAGTTTGCTAAGATTATCGGTGTAACATCAAGCATGCTCAGATACTACGAAAAAGAAGGGCTATTAACTCCCGGACGAGATGAAAATAATCTGCGGGAATATACAGAACAGGAAATTGGCTGGGTTCAATTCTTGCTGCATTTAAAGAGTTCCGGCATGTCGATTACAGAGCTGAAACAATATACAAATTGGCGTGCAATAGGCGAATCGACAATTTTAGAAAGAAAAGATCTTCTCGAAAAACGGAAAAGTCTTCTAGCAAAGCAAATACAAGAGCTGCAGGAAAGTATGAATATCTTAACCAGTAAAATTGAATTTTATCAAGATCAGCTAGACGGTAACAAATACGATTTTGTTCTTTATCATCATGAAAAGTCAAAATAAGGCTAATGGGCATAAACCCATTAGCCTTATAATTTCTTCTATATGTAGCATCCTAAAGAGGCTGTTTTAAAAAAAATTGTTGTAAAAAAATAAGAGTAATTGCTGAAAGTGCTTTTATTTGGTATGATAACTAACGACCGTTCGTTAAAATGGTTTCGCAAATAAAAGATTACATCTTACTAGGGAAGTGAGTGCATATGCAAAAACCAATCAAAGAACAAAAAATGGTTTTAGTTATTTTATTAAGCAATCTTTTTATCGTATTTTTAGGAATAGGCTTGATTATTCCTGTCATGCCTTCTTTCATGAACATGATGCATATAACAGGAAGCACAATGGGCTATCTTGTTGCTGTGTTTGCTTTCTCGCAGCTTGTTGTGTCACCCTTTGCAGGAAGATGGGTAGACCGGTTTGGCAGAAAAAAGATGATTGTTATCGGTCTTGTAATATTTGGAGTGTCTGAATTGATTTTCGGATTGGGAACCAATGTTGCTGTATTATATATATCGAGAATATTGGGTGGTGTCAGCGCTGCGTTTATTATGCCAGCTGTAACGGCATATGTTGCAGATATTACAACCATTCAGGAAAGATCAAAAGCGATGGGCTATGTTTCTGCTGCAATCAGCACGGGCTTTATTATTGGCCCGGGAGCAGGGGGCTTTATCGCTGACTTTGGCATTCGAATGCCGTTTTTCTTTGCTGCTGCGATTGCATTCCTGGCAGCATTCACATCTGTCTTTATTTTGAAAGAGCCGTTGTCTAAAAGTGAGCTTGCTGAGCTTGCTGAAAATAGTCAGAAAACTAACTTCTTGAAAGACTTGAAACAATCACTACATCCGATTTATCTGATTGCCTTTATCATTGTGTTTGTTCTTGCCTTTGGTTTATCTGCTTATGAAACGGTGTTCAGCCTGTTCTCTGATCATAAGTTTGGCTTCACACCGAAGGATATTGCCACAATTATTACGATTAGTTCCATTTTCGCTGTTATTGTTCAAATTGCATGGTTCGGTAAATTAGTAAATAAGCTTGGTGAAAAAAGGGTTATCCAGCTTTGTTTAATTGTTGGTGCAGTATTAGCCTTCGTTTCGACATTTATGTCAGGATTTATCGTTGTCTTGCTTGTTACATGCTTTATTTTCTTAGCATTCGATCTGCTGCGCCCGGCATTGACAACTTTTTTGTCCAAAGCGGCTGGCAAACAGCAAGGTTTTGTTGCTGGAATGAACTCAACCTACACAAGCTTAGGAAATATTTTTGGTCCTGCCCTAGGCGGAATTTTATTTGATCTAAATATTAATTTCCCATTCCTTTTTGCAGGCGTTGTTATGATAGTAGGCTTATGCCTTACTGTCGTGTGGAAAGAAAAAGCGTTAAATGAAGTATCATACTAAACAAAAGGCCTTCACTTACGGTGGAGGTTCTTTTTTGTGGAAATGTTCTAAAAATAATTGTCTCCAATGTTCTAAGAAAATATAATAAAAGCAGAGATGGAAGAAAGGGGAATTAATATTTCATATGTGGCTAACTCTTTAATGACTATCGAATCGAAACAAATCCTGATAGGGAAGTTGTATGTTGCGGTATTTAAATATCATTAAAGGGATGCGGGGTATGGAATTATTTATTTCCGCTGCTAAGCAGAGTCCAATTGGATCTGTTTTCTATATCGGTGTGTCCCTTGAATAGGGGAGATATTAATGACTCAATTAAAAAATAAAACAGCAATTATAACAGGTGCAAGCAGCCCACGAGACATTGGAACAGCCATTTGCAGAAAATTAGCATCACAAGGGATAAATATCTTCTTTACGTATTGGAAAGCTGAAAATGATTGGGTAGAGGAGTTTCAGCAAGAAATGGTTAATGTAGGAGTCCGTTGTGAAAGCTTAGAAATTGATTTAGCTAATGCAAATGCTGCATATGTCTTATTTGATACAGCGGAAACCAAACTTGGTTTTCCTTCTATTCTAGTAAACAACGCAGCTCATTCAAAGAATGATGGATACAAATTACTTGATGCTAAAACGCTTGATGAACATTATGCAGTTAATATGAGAACCACTCTTCTGCTTTGTGTCGAGTTTGTCCGCCGTTTTCCAAAGTCTGGTTTCACAGCAGGCAGAATTATTAATATGACATCAGGACAAGATATCGGACCAATGCCGGGAGAGCTTGCATATGCTGCAACGAAAGGTGCTATTTCCGCATTCACAAAGTCACTGTCACAAGAGGTTGCATCATTAGGAATTACAGTTAATGCCGTAAACCCAGGACCTACTGATTCCACGTGGATGAACGATGAAATAAGAGAGCATCTGCTGCCTAAATTTCCGATGGGGCGCATTGGGCTGCCAGAAGATGTTGCATCCACCATTGCTTTTCTTGCAAGTGAGGAAGCAAAGTGGATAACTGGACAGATCATCCATTCAGAAGGTGGATTTATTAGAGGTTAAAAAAGTGATTAACAAAGCTGTGCCATGATTCATTGGCACAGCTTTTTTGATTTTTATTTATTGGAAAAGGCAAAAAAGGGGACAAACCTGATGGCATGAATCATTTTCATGGACTAATATTAGATACACTGTAAAATCTATAGAACTTCCCCCCAATCTATTGCTCTGTCATGCAGGATGATTAAAATGAAAGAAAAGCAATAATTCTAAAATGATAGCGTTTTCTTAAAGCTGGCATAAAGAAAGGCGGGTAAAATCAATGAAAAAAACGGCACATATTATCTCCCACACTCATTGGGACAGGGAATGGTATCTGTCCTTTGAACAGCACCGTTACTATTTTCTAAAACTGATGAATGAATTGTTAGACCAGTTTCAAGCAGAAGGAAATGCTTTTCAATCCTTCCATCTGGATGGTCAAACTGTACTGTTAGAGGACTACTTTGCTGTTCATCCGGAGAAACGGGAGGCAGTCAAGCAATTAATAGAAAACAAAAAGCTTCATATTGGACCATGGTATGTGCTGCAGGATGCTTTTTTAACAAGTTCGGAAGCCAATGTACGGAACTTGCAAATAGGTTTGCATGATGCAAAAGACTATGGGCATGTATCAAAGCTTGGGTATTTTCCTGATACTTTTGGCATTTACGGGCAGGCACCACAGCTGTTAAAGCAAGCTGGCATTGATACAGCTGCTTTTGGAAGAGGCGTAAAACCTACTGGCTTTAATAATATGGTGTCAGATTCTCCTAATTTCGAATCACCTTTTTCTGAGATGATTTGGAAGGCGCCAGACGGCTCTGAAGTACTAGGAATTCTTTTTGCTAATTGGTATTCAAACGGTAATGAAATACCAGTTGATGAAGCGGAAGCGAAAATATTTTGGGACCGCAAACTGCAGGATGCGGAAAAATATGCGTCCACAAATCAGTTATTGTTTATGAACGGATGTGATCATCAGCCGCTCCAAAAAACAATTCCAAAGGCCATTGAAACCGCAACGCGCCTCTACCCTGGCTATTCTTTTAAGCATTCCAGCTTCGCTGATTATACAGAAGCGTTAAAAGCAAATCTGCCTGACGAACTCCAAGTTATTGAAGGAGAATTGCGCAATCAACGAACAGATGGCTGGTCGACGCTTGTAAATACAGCATCCAGCCGCATTTACTTAAAGCAGTGGAACAATCATTGTCAAACTCTTATGGAAAAGATTGCAGAACCGCTCGCAACTTTTGGCTATTTAGCAGGAGGAAAGTATCCAAGAGAATATTTGCGCTTCATGTGGAAATCATTAATGAAAAATCATCCTCATGACAGTATTTGCGGCTGCAGTGTTGATGAAGTTCATCGCGAAATGGTGACCCGTTTTGAAACAGTTTTGCAAATGGGTAAAGTATTCGTTCGTGAGCACGGTGCGGAGCTTGCAGGTAAAATTGATACTTCTAACACACCAAAGGGGGCAGTTCCGCTAGTAGTCTTAAATACAACAGGATGGGATAAAAATGAAGTTGTTGAAAAAACAGTCGATTTAGAAAAAGTGTATTTCTCAGAGATGCATTTTGAACAAATACCAGCTTATTTACAGGAAAAAGCCATGCCTGCATACAGATTAGTTGATCAAGACGGAAAGAGCATCAACTGTTTTGTGGAAGAGCCAGTGATTGAGTTTGACTATGATTTGCCTAGTGATAAATTTCGCCAGCCGTTTTTTGCGAAGCGGGCTAAGCTGTCTTTTTTTGCTGAAGGAATCCCAGCATTCGGCTATAAAAGCTTCTATCTTATCCCACAGGAGCAGTTTGCTGAAGAGATTCAGGAACACACAGCTGACAAAGCCATGGAAATGGAAAATGAATATGTTCACGTCCTCTTTCATGATGATGGTACATATAATTTAACAGATAAAGCAACAGGCAAGACCTTGAATCACCTCGGTATTTACGAGGACACAGGGGATGTTGGAAATGAATATATGTTCAAGGAAGCAAAGGGGCAGCGTATAACTACAATGAATGTTCCAGCTGTATTTCGTCTAGTAAAAAGAACATCCCTTCGAACAGAGCTTGAATTCACACACACTTTAACTATTCCTGCTTCAGCAGACAATCAGCTTGCCATGGAACGAAACAGCTTAATTTGGCATAAAGACAGGCAAGCAGGCAGATCATGCGATACGAAAAAGATTATATTGCGCACAACAGCCATTCTCGAAAAGGGGATGAAGGGACCAGCCTTCAAGCTGACAATGGATAATCAAGCAACAGATCATCGCCTGCGCGTCCTGTTTCCAACAAAAATGGAAACGGATACACATCGTGCGGACAGTATTTTTGAGATTGTGACTCGTCCCAATATTCCGGAACAAGAGTGGGAAAACCCTAGCTTTTGTCATCATCTGCAGCGTTTTGCCAGCATTGCTGATGAAAAAAAGGGCTTCACTGTAGTGACGGATGGCCTTCAAGAATATGAAATTCTGCCAGAAGACGGAACGATTGCCATCACCGTACTTCGTTCTGTAGCTGAGCTTGGTGACTGGGGATATTTCCCGACACCTGAAGCACAATGCTTAGGGACTCAAACAGCTGAGTGGCAAGTTTTTATCCATGAGAAAGATGTTATTGCATCAAATTCATATGTGGACGCTTATCAATATAAAGTTCCTCTTCAGGTTATACAAACCAGTGCACATAAGGGGGAATTGCCTGCTGAACACAGATTTGTGAAGTGGGAGTCAGAAGGGCTAGCGTGGACATCTATGAAACTGGCAGAGGATTGTGATGACATAATGATTCGTTGGTTTAACCCTAGCCCAGAAAGCGGCAATCTAAAGGCTTCTATAGGGACAGATTTTGCAGCCTATAAGAGTACGATACTTGAAGAAAGAAGCAATGAATCTAGTAATCACTACAATGCAGCAGGTCATGAAATTATAACTATCGGTTTTCAAAAAGGAGAGAGACTATGACAACAGCAATTCCAAAATCATTGCAAAAATTAATTCAACATGTAAAGGATTTTTTTCCTGAGGATGAAAAGCTGCAGCAAATGTTTGAACAATGCTTCGTTAATACGTATACAACAACAATGAAAAAGCTGGCAGACGGAAAAACCTTTGTTGTAACTGGAGATATTCCGGCGATGTGGTTAAGAGATTCAGCTGCCCAAGTGCGCCCGTATTTACTTGCTGCAGAGGAGGATGAAGAGCTTGCTGATTTACTTGAAGGAGTCATTCGTCAGCAATTTGCTTTCATTATGCATGATCCATATGCAAACGCATTTAACGAAACAGAAAACGGCAGAGGGCACCAAACCGATTGTACCGATATGACTCCGCATATTTGGGAACGGAAATACGAAATTGATTCGTTATGCTATCCCATTCAGCTTGCTTATTTATTTTGGAAGTCAACTGGACGGACTAAGTATATACAGGAAACATTCAAAGAGGTGTGTGAGACGGTTATTGAAGTTTGGAGAACAGAGCAAGATCACGAAAACAAGTCATCATACCGGTTTGAGCGGGCAGATGTGCGCCAATCAGATACATTAATCCGCCAAGGAAAAGGAGGCCGGGTGATCCCTACTGGCATGACCTGGAGCGCCTTCCGCCCAAGCGATGATGCCTGCACCTACGGATATCTTGTTCCGGCTAATATGTTTGCGGTAGTCGTGTTAGGATATGCTGCAGAAATAAGTGGTGAGGTATTAAATGATGCTTCCTTAAAGGAAGAATGCTTAAGGCTTCAGAAGGAAATCAAGCAAGGCATAGAGCAGTATGCGAAATTAGAGCATCCGATTTACGGCGAGATGTACGTTTATGAAACGGACGGAGAAGGTCGTGTGCATTTAATGGATGATGCCAATGTTCCAAGCTTGCTGGCAGCTCCGTATTTAGGGTACCAACATTTTGATGATACAACCTATCTCAACACACGGAATTTTCTTTTAAGCAGGGATAATCCTTATTATTACGAAGGCAAATTCGCAAATGGGATTGGCAGCCCGCATACTCCAGACCACTATATTTGGCATATTGCCTTAGCTATTCAAGGGATGACAGCAGCAAGTGCAGAGGAAAAACAACAGATTTTAGCTTCATTCAAAAACACAGATGGCGGCACAAATTTTATGCACGAAGGATTTAACGCAGATTGTCCTGAGGAATTTACAAGAGATTGGTTTGCGTGGGCTAATACAATGTTCAGCGAATTTGTACTCAGTTTAACAGGTAAAGCAGTTAAAGGGAGTCCTCTGTATCATCAATTGCAGAAACACATTACCAAATAGAAAGGGTGGCCAAAATTGAAGAAAGGTTCATCGATTATTGTTGTGTGTGAATGGATATGGCGAGGAATCTTCGTAAACTTATGCTGGATTACCTTTATCGTCTTAGGACTAGGGATTTTTGGTTTTTTTCCAGCGACTGTCGCCCTGTTTACAATTGTGCGTAAATGGCTGCGGAAGGATACAGATTTCCCAATATGGAAAACCTTTAAGCAAGTGTATTTAAAAGAATGGAAGAGAAGCAATCAAATAGGCCTTGTTTTTTACAGCATAGGCCTGTTTCTTTATCTTGATATCCGATTGACAGAAACCTTTATGTCAGGTGTTTTGGCCAGCTTCCTGTCTATCATTTTTTCCATTATGCTGCTGATTCTGTTATTAGTAGTAAGCTATTTCTTTGCTGTTTATGTTCATTACGAGTTGTCGAATAAGGAATATATTAAACAATCATTTCTGATCACTTTAACGAGCTTACCATCAACGATAGGAATTGGTGCCGGCTTTTTTGTGATTGGGAGCCTGATTAATCAGATGCCCGGTCTCATCCCCTTCATTTCTGCGGTGGCTCCTGCTTTTTGGATGATGAAGGTTTGTCTGAGCAGATTTGCATTATTAGAGAGTAGAGTACAGCAGCAATATTAACTAACATAGGGGGAAACAAATGGAACTGTTTTTAAAGGGAGACACAGCGAATGTGGCAGCGGGTCTTGAATTTATTACACAGAAATTAAAGATAAAGCTGACAAGTGATGGTTACCCTATTCAAGTTAAACAAGTTCAGGGGCCGTTGCGCATTACTAGTAGCAGCGGCAAAGGAGAAATATCGTTTGCAAAGCCAATTCATTTCTTCCGAGCACTTGGATTATGGCTGGAAAATTATCGGAAGAATCATGAATTCGATATAACAGAGACACCACAATTTACGATGAGCGGTGTCATGCTGGATGCATCGCGAAATGCTGTACCAACTGTTCATGAAGTGAAAAAGCTGCTCGAGCATATGGCGCTGCTAGGATTAGATACTTTGATGCTATATACAGAGGATACGTATGAGGTGAAGGATTACCCTTATTTCGGATATATGCGTGGGAAATATACTAGCGAGGAGCTCAAGACCTGCGATGAATATGCGGAGACACTTGGGATAGACATAATCCCATGCATCCAAACCTTGGGGCATTTACGAGAAGCTCTTAAGTGGAATTATGCTTCTAGTTTTAAAGATACAGATGATATTTTACTAGTCGACAAAACAGAGACATATGAGTTTTTAGAAAGTTGCTTAAAGGCAGCTTCTGAGCCGTTTCGTACAAACAGGATTCATATTGGCATGGATGAGACATTCCAGCTTGGCTTAGGAAAATATTTGGAAGAGCACGGGTATGAGCATCATATTGACATTATGAATCGTCATCTTCAAAAGCTTGTCTCTATAACCGATAAGCTTGGATTACAACCAATGATTTGGAGTGATATGTATTATCCATTGTTTGCCGAAAACAGCCCGTATAAGGATGAAACGGGAAACATCCGAGCAGATATTATGAATGGAATTCCTCCTATTGAGTATGTGTACTGGAATTATTACCGCAACGAACAAGAAGTGTATGAACAAGATATCCAAAAGCATAAGTTGCTTGGCGGGAAGCCAATTTTTGCTGGTGGTGCTTGGACTTGGAATGGACTGGCGCCGAACTACGGCAAGGCAATTAGTACCACAAGAGCAGCTCTTTCTGCCTGTAAAAAAACAGGGGTAGAGCAAATCTTTGTAACACTATGGGGAGATAACGGAGCAGAAACGCCGTTTGTTGCTGCTTACCCAATATTGCAATTATTTGCCGAGCACTCCTACCAGCAGGAAGTTACGTTAGAGAAGGTATCTGAGCGGTTTGCATTTTGCAGTGACGGCACTTTTGCCGATTTTATGAATTTGCGTTTATTGGATGAAACTCCCAGTGTTATGAAGGATAACATGAACAGCTCGATGACGTCTAAAGTCCTGCTTTACCAAGATATTTTAATAGGTTTATATGATGAGAATGTCCGCGGTCTATCGCTAGGAGAGCATTATCAGCGCTTGGCAGCCGTTCTTGCAATCAGTAAAAAGAACAATCCAGCCTGGGAAGCTTTGTTTGGTTTATATGAACAGCTCGCAACAGTTTTAGCAGACAAAGCGGAAATCGGGATAAAGCTAAAAAGCGCATACGAAAATAAGGACTTTGAACAACTGAAAGCACTTCTAACCGTTTTGGATAGCATCAAAGCAAATGTAGATCTTTTAAGACAAAAACACCGCAGTCTCTGGTTTGCAGCATACAAGCCCTTTGGCTGGGAAGTAATGGATATACGTTACGGTGGTGTTATCACAAGGATTGATTCGGTCAAGTACCGGATTCAGGAGTGGATGGAAGGAAGAATATCCGAAATAGAGGAGTTAGCAGAAAACCGGCTGTACCATGATGGACCTTGGGAAATGGCTGATGGGCTGGTAGGCGGCAATGTCTATCATCGTATCGTCACTGCCGGCAGCTTTTCATTATAATCTACGAGGTGAAAATAATGTTTTTAACAGATAGAAAATTTGAAGAGCGTATTAAGGAATTGGCAGGTTACCGGTACCGGGATCTTGTGGAAATCACACAGTTTAATATACAAGAAGATGATGGGGAAATTGGAACATATCCTCCATCTGTCTATGATGAACAGCATAAAATGAGAATAGGTGATTACTGGAAAGGGAGAGACCGTTATATTTGGCTTCATACAGAGGTTGATACGCATTTGCATCATACCAATCAGCAAATTGTCGGTCTCTTTTCATTCGGCAAGACAGGAGGAGGTAATAACTCCGGCTTTGAATCCTTACTTTTTGTGAATGGAAACCCTTATCAAGGTGTCGATTCTAACCATGAGGAAGTTCTTTTTGATACAGCAACAGCCAAAGGGCCGATTCATTTGGATTTCAGACTTTGGTCAGGATTCGAAGGGGGAGGCATTCCTGTTCAGAATGAGCTGAAGCTTGAAATGGCGGCAATCGGTTGGCTTGATAAGCAGGTAGATAATCTGTATTACACGCTTTTAGCGGCTTTTGAGGTATTGTCAGAAATCAGTGAGTCTGATTCTGCCTACAGTATTTTAAAAAGACTGATTTCGGACGCTCTAAAGCGGATTAATTGGACCGAGCCTGGCAGCCCTGTATTTTACGAATCTTGTTATGCAGCGGAAGTAAACCTTACAGAATCCATTCAAGCTGTTACTAAATCATCTGATATTACAATTCATACAGTCGGGCATACCCATATTGATGTAGCTTGGCTTTGGCGTTTAAAAAATACAAGAGAGAAAGCAGCTCGTTCCTTTTCAACCGTCTTACATTTAATGAAGCAATATCCTGACTATGTATTTCTGCAAACACAGCCGCAGCTCTATGATTATCTTAAAACAGATTATCCTGATATTTACGCCCAAATTAAGGAAAGAGCTGCAGAAGGCAAATGGGAAGCCGGCGGGGCAATGTGGCTCGAGTCTGACTGTAATATACCAAGCGGAGAATCACTTGTCCGCCAAATTCTGCATGGTAAACATTTTTTTAAAGAGGAATTTGGAGTGGACTGTGACTATTTATGGCTGCCTGATGTGTTCGGTTACAGCTGGGCGTTGCCGCAAATCTTAAAAAAATCTGGTATTAAAACGATGATGACAACAAAGATTAGCTGGAATCAGTATAACCGGATGCCACACGATACATTTTACTGGAAAGGAATCGATGGATCAGAAATTTTAACGCATTTTATAACAACACCTGAACCATGGAATTCTCCTGACTCTTGGTTCTATACGTATAATGGCTTTATTACGGCTAAAACAGTCAATGGATCATGGAAAGGCTATCGTGATAAAGATTTATCTAAAGATTTGCTTCTTTCCTATGGCTATGGAGATGGCGGCGGTGGTGTGAACCGGCATATGCTTGAAATGCGCCGACGCTTTGATTCGCTGCCAGGCATGCCGAACGTCAAAACATCTACAGCAGGGGAATTCTTTAATAAGCTCCATCAAAATGTTTCAGAGGCTGATGGCTATATCCATAAATGGGATGGAGAGCTGTACTTGGAGTATCATCGCGGCACTTATACAAGCCAAGCGTTTATGAAGCAGACTAATCGTAAATTGGAGCTATTATACAGACGGGCTGAGTTTCTAACAGCTTGGCTTTCCGAATTTGGACAGCAGCTTGCAAACGAGGAGCTGAAAAAAGGCTGGAAGATTATTTTACGGAATCAATTTCATGATATTATTCCTGGCTCCTCCATTCATGAAGTCTATGAGGATGCTAGAGAAGAATATAAGGAAGCACTTCAGTTAGTGGAAAGCTTGGAATCTCGTATTCTTCAGCAGAATATGAACAAGGATGACCAGTCTGTTGTGTTAGTGAACGCAACAGGCTACAAAGGGAAGAGGAATGTTGCTGTGCCTTCATTTGATGATATGACTGAAGGTGTCTGGAAGAACAGTAAAGGAGATATCTTGCCACAGCAAAAGCGGAATAATAGCTGGCTTGTTGAGGCGGATACCCTCCCAGCTTTTGGTGCAGCATCATTATATTTTGACCATTCAGCAGCCGTTCCAAAGGCAGAATCTAATTTTCTCTATCAAAATCGGAAACTTGAAACAAAATATTATACAGTTGAATGGAACGAATATGGCCAAATGACGTCCATATTTGACAAGGAAGCAGGTCGTCAAGTGCTCAGCAACAGGCAAAACGGGAACGTACTGCAAATTTTTGAGGATAAGCCGCTTGCTCATGATGCGTGGGATATCGATATCTTCTATCAAGAAAAAATGGAAGAAATCCGGAATTTATGCTCATTTGAAGTCGTGGAAAATGGCGAATTGGTATTTACGATTCTGGCGAAGTGGACCTATCATCATTCGGAAATTTCCCAGCGCATCATCTTTTATCATAATGATCGCAGAATAGATTTCGATACAACGGTCGATTGGCATGAAAAGCATAAGCTGCTTAAAAGCGCCTTTCCTGTCGAAATCCGTGCAACGGAGGCAACATATGATATTCAATATGGAAATGTGAAGCGTCCGACTCATTGGAATACTAGCTGGGATATGGCTAAGTTTGAAGGTGTTGCCCACCAGTGGGCTGACTTGTCAGAACCAGATTACGGGGTGAGCTTGCTGAATGATTCCAAATACGGCTATGATATTAAAGATAAAACAATGCGAATCTCCTTATTAAAAGCAGCGACACATCCTGACCCGCAAGCAGATCAAGGAAGACATTCGTTTACTTATTCTCTTTATCCGCATATGGGTGATTGGCGCCAAGCTGGTACAGTGGAGAAAGCATGGGATTTGAACGACCCTGTTGCCGTTTTTAAAGGAGGATGGACAAAGGCAGCGTCCTTCCTAGAAATTGACTCAGACCATGTTTGGGTAGACGCGATTAAACCAAGCTTCGACGGCAACGGAATTATTATCCGCTTGCATGAATATGAAGGCCGAAGAGGAAAGGTGAATCTTTCTGTCTTAAAGGATAGCACATCATGGGTGGAAACCAATTTGATGGAGGAACCGCTTGGAGAAGAGTCTGCCTCACCGATTCAGTTTGAAATAAAACCATATGAGATAAAAACCTTTAGAGTTTTGTAGAATAAAGATGACCGGAGAGCAACACTTTCCGGTCTTTTTTGCGCTTTGTTGACTAATTTCCGCTAATTTTTTTAAATTCTAAGATTTTTGCACTTAATCCTAAATTAGTCAACTATAAATAGGGGGCGTTTTACTATAAGATAGATGTATGGAAGCGCTAACATTAATGAGAGGAGGAGAATAATGAAAAGGGTAGTAAAGGATCTTTATAAAAATCGAATTTGGCTGCTGATGGTTTTACCTGGAACAATCTGGTTGCTGTTATTTTCCTATCTGCCGATGTTCGGACAAGTGCTGGCCTTTAAGAAATTCCGGATTGATCCTGATGGTTTTTTTGCCAGCGTAATAAACAGTGAATGGGTTGGCTTTGATAACTTTAAATATTTGTTTAGTACGAATGACGCGTGGGTCATCACAAGAAACACGATTCTTTATAATCTAATTTTTATCGTACTAGGTCTTGTTACAGCAGTCGCAACAGCTGTTTTGCTTAATGAGTTAATCAATAAGAAGCTGTCAAAGGTTTATCAGACATCTATCTTGTTTCCTCACTTTATTTCATGGGTAATTGGCAGCTATTTTGTGTTTACGTTTTTAAGTACAGAACATGGTTTGTTAAATCTAATTCTTGGCTGGTTTCATGTTGACTCTATTTCCTGGTATAACGAATCAAAATATTGGCCGTTTATTCTCGTCCTTATGAGTATTTGGAAGGGTGTAGGATATGGCAGCATCGTTTATTTAGCATCTATTGTCGGAATCGACCGAACATATTATGAAGCTGCCATGATTGACGGAGCTTCGAAATGGAAGCAGATTAAGCATGTTACGCTGCCAATGCTTAAGCCACTGATGATTATCTTAACCATCATGAATATCGGGCGCATATTTAACTCCGATTTCGGCTTATTCTATCAAGTGCCTAGAGATTCAGGTGCTTTGTATGGCGTAACAAATGTTATTGATACATTTGTTTACCGCGGACTAATGAATTTAGGAGACATCGGCATGAGCACTGCAGCAGGGCTGTATCAATCAGCTGTTGGCTTTATCCTAGTTATCATCACAAACTATGTTGTGAGAAAAGTAGATGAGGAAAGTGCATTGTTTTAATGCCATTCCAATACGAAGGGAGGAAAAGTCGCCCGTGCGGCTAAGTGTATGCCAAATTTAGAACAACCGCAGCCAACACCTGCTGTTCCAAACCCAATCGATAAAGTTAAAGAGGGGAAGACGAAAACCTTCAGAAAAAAGTATCGGGATCCCCAACATTTGCATCCAGCCGCAAATGCTGTTATTAGCATACTGCTTGGGGTCCTTGCGTTTACGTGTATCTTTCCTTTTATCTATGTCATTATCATCTCCTTTACAAATGAAGAAAGTATTGTCAGGAATGGTTTTGAACTAATCCCAAAGGAATGGAGCATTGATGCTTATAAGTATTTATGGAGTATGAAGGAGACTTTATTCCGCTCCTATGGTGTCACCATTTTAATCACCATTTTGGGGACTGTTATCAGTGTGTTTATGATTACCTTTTACGCATATGCAATTTCAAGACCGCAATTTAAATATCGTCGATTTTTCACCTTTTTAGCATTTTTCACAATGCTGTTTAGCGGAGGTCTGGTGCCGACTTATATCGTTGTTACTCAATTTTTACATTTGAAGAATTCGATTTGGGCTTTAATCCTGCCTCTAGCGATGAATGCATTTTACATCATCATAATGAGAACCTTCTTTCTGAAGTCTGTTTCTGAATCTATTTTAGAATCAGCAAGAATGGATGGAGCCAGTGAATGGCGAATCTTTTTTCAGATTATCTTTCCACTTTCCTTACCGGGAATTGCCACAATTGCCTTGTTTAGCACACTCGGTTATTGGAACGACTGGTTTGCAGCATTGCTGTATATCGATAATCCCAATCTCGTGCCGCTTCAAGCATTGCTGATGAAAATAGAAGCAAATCTTGAATTTATGAGAAAGAATATGGATGTTGCTATCTTGCAGAAGAGCTTATTCGATACGATTCCGCAAGAATCAGCCAAAATGGCCATGGTAGTAATCGCCACATTGCCGATTGCAGTTTCTTATCCGTTTTTCCAAAAGTACTTTATTAGCGGACTGACAATTGGCGGCGTTAAAGAATAACTAATAGAAAGAGGAGAAAAGGTATGAAGAAAAAGAAGCTAAGTGTTATTCTCGCAGCTGCTTTGGCAGCAGGTACTCTTCTGTCTGCCTGCAGCAAAGACAGCTCCACATCAGAAAACGGCGGCAAAGATGGTCAACCATATGAAATTAAATGGTACACGATTGGAACGCCGCAAAAAGATACAGATAAGGTTTTTGAAGAGGTTAATAAGTATACAAAGGAAAAAATCAACGCCACTGTAAAGATGACACAGATTGACTGGGGCGATTGGGACCAAAAATCTCAAGTGATGATCAATTCAGGGGAAGCAATTGATATTATCTTTACAAATGGCACGTCATATGTTCAAAATGCCCAAAAAGGTGCATTCCTGGCTATAGATGATTTGTTAGATAAGGAAGGTAAAGCACTTAAAGAGGTTATTAACCCTGACCTGCTGGAAGGAAATAAGGTGGACGGAAAACTTTATGGTATCCCTTCAAACAAAGAGGTTGCCAGACAGGATGTTTATACGTTTAACAAACGCCTTGCAGATAAATATAAATTTGACCTTTCAAAAGTGAAAACATTGCAGGACCTTGAACCTATGCTAAAAACAATTAAAGAAAATGAATCTGGAATTACTCCAATGGCAACATTTAAAGCACCTTTACGCTACGACTATGTGTTCAATAATGAAATGCCGTTTGCCTTCCCGTTTGAAGGAGATACAGACAAAGTCATTAATCCATTTGACACAGAGGATGCTATGAAACAATACACAACGATGCGAGAATACTATAAAGCAGGCTATCTGAAGGAAGATGCCGCAACAAGCAAAGACAGCTGGCCGATGGATGTGGAAAACTGGTTTGTCCGCATGGGCGGTTCCCAGCCGTATGCAGATTTATTATGGTCTCGCTCTGCTAAGTACGAAGTAGTGTCAGTTCCTGCTGAGCAGCCGACCATTATTAATGATTCTGTATCTGGTTCCATTCAGGCGATTTCTGCCACATCACAAAATCCGGAAAAAGCCATGGAATTTTTAACACTGCTTAATACAGATCCATATCTTCGCAATCTTGTCGATAAAGGGATTGAAGGAACGCATTATAAGAAAAATGATGATGGCACTATCGAGGACCTTCCAGCTCGTATTGACGGATACAATATGCCATCCTACTCTTTAGGAAACCACTTTATTTTAGATTTGTATAAAGATGATCCAAAGGATAAATGGGAAAAATTCAAAGAGTTTAATGCTTCAGCAGTAAAAGCACCATCACTTGGCTTTAAGTTTAACAGTGATCCTGTCCGCTCTGAGCTTGCGGCCATTACGAATATTTCTCAGGAATTCTACCCAGCTTTGGCAACAGGTTCTGTTGATCCAGAAGAATATTTGCCAAAATTCAATGAAAAGCTGAAAGAGGCTGGTGTGGATAAGGTATTAACCGAAATTCAAAAACAATTTGATGACTGGAAAAGCGCCCAGCAATAAGCAACCAAGTCAAGCTGGATTTTCTCTTCCAGCTTGACATTAACTATATTTTTTTCGATCTCTTCCATTGAATAGACTTAAAACGGTAAACATTGCATACCGAAGGGATTGAAATTGGTAATACAGTCTTATATAAGTTTTCCAAACTTATATGTCGGTCTGACAATTGTTGATCGTTTAAAGTAATCAATATAGAAGAGGAGAAAAAAATGAAGAAAGCGAAGTTAAGTCTTATTCTCGTAACTATTCTCGTCCTTGGAACGATATTGTCTGCTTGCAGCAAAAACAGTGCCACACAAAGTAACGATGGTAAGGATGAAAAGCCTTATGAAATCAAATGGTACACACTTGGAACACCACAAAAGGATACGGATAAAGTCTTTGCAGAAGTGAACAAATATACAAAGGAAAAAATTAACGCGACCGTGACAATGACACAAATTGACTGGGGAGATTGGGACCAAAAGTCTCAAGTGATGATCAATTCAGGCGAAGAATTTGATATTATCTTCACCTTTGGGAACCCATATGTCCAAAATGCCCAAAAGGGTGCATTTATCGCGGTAGATGATCTGTTAGAAAAGGAAGGGAAAGCACTTAAAGAGCTGATTAACCCTGTTCTGCTGGAAGGAAATAAGGTCGATGGAAAACTTTATGGTATTCCTGCAAATAAAGAGATTGCCAAACAAAATGTTTATACATTTAACAAACGCCTTGTGGACAAATATAACTTTGATCTTTCAAAGGTAAAAACATTGCAGGATCTCGAGCCAATGCTGAAAACAATTAAAGAAAATGAGCCTTCAATAACACCGATTGCTTCATTTAAGGCACCTTTACGCTTTGACATTGTCTTTAATGGTGAAATGCCCTTTGCATTTCCATTTGAAGGGGAAACAGACAAGGTGATTAACCATTTTGAAACAGATACTGCGATGCAACAATTCAAAACGATGCATAAGTACTATAAATCAGGGTTTCTTAAAGAAGATGCGGCCACAAGCAGCGAAAACTGGCCATTGGAAGTAGAAAACTGGTTTGTGCGCATGAACTATTACCAGCCGTATGCAGATTTATTATGGTCTCGTTCAGCTAAATATGAGGTAGTATCCATTCCTGCCGAACCGGCTGCGATTGTCAATGATTCTATATCTGGATCGATTCAAGCAATTTCCGCTACCTCAAAAAATCCACAAAAAGCCATGGAATTTCTGACACTCCTTAACACAGATCCATATCTTCGCAATCTTATCGATAAAGGGATTGAAGGAACTCACTACAAAAAGAATGATGATGGTATGATTGAGGATTTGCCTGCGCGTATTGACGGCTATAATATCCCATCCTACACATTAGGCAACAACTATATCCTCGATTTATACAAAGGTGACCCAGAAGATAAATGGGAAAAGTTCGAGGAATTTAATGAATCTGCAGTAAGGGGACCTTCACTAGGCTTTAAATTTAGCAGTGACCCAGTTCGTTCAGAACTCGCAGCCATCACTAACATTACGAAAGAATTCTACCCTGCTCTTGCAACAGGCTCTGTTGACCCAGAAGAATATTTGCCGAAGTTTAATCAGAAATTGAAAGAGGCGGGAGTTGATAAGGTATTAAAGGAGATTCAAAGTCAATTTGACGAGTGGAAAAGCGCTCAAAAATAAGAGTACTAGTAACTTACAAGGTATATTAGCTCATCTTCGATCCTTTCCATTGTGTTAAACTAAAAAAGGTAAACTATCATATTTGAGGGATTGAAAATGAAATTAAAACAAACAGGCCGCTTTCAGCAAAAGATGTTTAATAAGCTTTTTTTAACGTCCTCTATTACGATAATTGTAACCGTTATCATTTTGATTGTAACTATTACAAACTATTATTCTGAAATCATCATTCAGAAGGAAGTGAATGTGAATACAAGGACGATAGAACGGGTAGAGGATTATTTTTCTGCCAAGGATTCAGATGTAAATAAAGCAATTAGAGATATTTATGTTCAAGGAGATCTCATTGATGATATCTCCTTTGCCCTTCATAACGGATATGGAAAATATTTGGAGTATCGCCTTAATCGCTTTACAGAGGACCATTCTTATTTTCCTAGCAATCTAGATACTTATTTTAATGGTTTTTTTAGTCAAGATAGTGATATTAATGCAATCAGTCTCCGCTCATTGGATAGTCACAGTGTAGAATATTTGCTTATCAATAATTATCTTCGCTGGAATGAAAGCATGAAGAACGCAGAAGTAACGGAGAACAAACCTGAAGCAAATTTAAGGAGTGCCGGCCTGCCGAAAGGGCGGAGATTAAAGGATACCATCACCAAAAAGGTGGTCATAAATAATCCTGTCACACTGGAGAAAATAGGTGAAATTTCCATCTTTTACTCGACTGAACATTTAGATAAGATGGTCCAAAAGGATGAAGGCGCACCAGCCTCTTTCTTTTTATTGGATGCTGAAGGCAAAACCATTTATTCTCATAATGAAGGTGTGCCATCAGCAATAATCCAGCAATTTAAACAAGAAACGAATGAAACGAAGCTAAGTTATAAATCAAAAAAATTTTACATTAATACAGTTGCCAATAAGGGTGATTATACATTTGTCAGTGTCATAACGAATGAAGGCTGGCAGAAGCTATCGATTGTCAGGGGAACGATGTGGGTCGTCATAATTCTCCTTATAGTCGCAGCCATTTTGATGTCTTATACATTTATGCAAAATTACTCACGCCGCATTAACAAAATAGTATCGACCATTCGTCAAGTGGAAAAGGGAAACCTGGCTGCACGGATTCCTGCATCTGATGAAGAGGATGAATTAGCGAAGATTGCCTTTAATATAAATTCCATGCTCGATGAATTAAATAATTATATTGCCCAATTTTATTTACTTAACTTAAAGCAGCAGCAGGCAGAATTGAAGGCGCTTCAAGCACAGATTAATCCGCATTTTTTATTTAATACGCTTGAAGCCATCAGAATGGTGGCAATGTTGGAGGGTTCTAAAACTTCCAGTAAGATGACCTTTCATTTATCAAAACTGTTCCGCTATTCACTGGAATCGAAAGATATTGTCCCATTATATACCGAGATTGAATATGTTAAACAATATTTAACATTAATGCAGTTTAAACATCCCGATAAGCTGGAGGTTCAGTTTCATTTAGCAGAGGAAGTAGAGCAAACACCTGTGCAAAAATTAATCCTTCAGCCGATTATTGAAAATTACTTTGTACATGGCTTTAAAAAGGATCGAACTGACAATCTCTTAACAATTAGCGGCGTTAAACTTGGCGAAAAAATTGAAATCAGGATTGACGATAATGGGAAGGGCATGTCAGAAGAAAAACTGTCCCAAATTGTTCATCATATTAATTGTGAAGAGGGCGATGAAATGAAATCAATTGGATTAAGAAATATTCATCAGCGTTTAAAGCTAAAATATGGAGACCAATACGGGCTCTCGGTAAAAAGCAGTCCAGCAGTAGGAACAACCGTTATTTTAACCATTCCAGTTCAGGGGATTTACCATGTTTAAAGTACTGTTGGCAGATGACGAACCGATTATTACAAAAGGACTTTCAGCGATTTTGGATTGGGAAGATTACGGATTTGAGATAGTACATACAGCAGAAAGTGGCGAGGAGGCACTCTCTTATATAAAAGAGAATCCGATTGATATTCTCATTTCGGATATTTTAATGGGAGAAATGTCCGGTCTTGATTTAATCCAAGAGGTTAAAAGCATTCGGTCTGACACAAAGAGTATTGTTTTAACAGGTTATCAGGAGTTTGACTATATAAAACGAGGGTTGTTATTAGGGATTGAAAATTATTTAGTTAAGCCTGTTGATGAAGAGGAATTATTAAAAACACTGCAATCTGTCGGACAGAAATTAAAGGTTGCAACTGCTGGCAGCCAGACAAAAGACTCAACTACCATGCTGGATAATACATTATGGGGCTTTCTGACAGGGGAAGTTAGCCAGCATGATTGCTTGGAAAGATTAGCATTGTATAACATTGAATTTAATAAGCCGTTTTATAATGTTTCTATCTTAAATATTGAACATTATCAGCAGTCTGAAGTTGTAAATCACATCCGTCATTATATTGAAACACAGTACGCTGCCGTATGTCTCCATAATCCGAATCAAGAGATCATCATTATATTTGACGGTTCAAGTGAAGAGGAACTAATAAAGCAAAACCAGCGTCTAGTGACTGACCTCTGCAATGAACAAAAAAGAATAGGCTTATTTTATTTGGCAATGGGCAAACCAGTTCAAATGCTGGATGAATTAAATGAAAGCTTTGCGATGGCAAGAGACTGCAGCGCCATGCAGTTATATTTAGAACCTAATGTGCTGATTACAGATAAACAGGCATTAGATCGGCATGATGAACAGAAACAGCAGCAGGAATTCAAAGATTGCCTTGTGAAAATGCTTATGAATGCGGAGGAAGAATCGTTAGCTCTAGTTGATTTATTTTTTAAGAATTTAACAGAAAAAGACAATCTTATCTCGCCGCAAGTAGCGAAAAAATATACATTTGATTTAATCTCTTATATTCATTATTCAGTGCGTCCAGATGATCTTTGTCTTTATACAGCTGTTGTGGAACGGATTGTCTATAGTTCGGATATTGAGCAGATGAGGGATATTTTGACTGAATATTGCTATGAACTGATTCTGACTGTTCATAATCATGTTCATTTGCGAAGTCCAATTGTCCAAAATGTTCTTACCTTTATTCATGCTCACTTTGACCAAGGCTTGTCCTTAAAAACACTAGGGCAACAATTTCATGTTAATGCTATTTACTTAGGTCAGTTATTCCAAAAGGAAGTAGGAGTCGTCTTTTCAGAATACCTTAATCGTTATCGCTTGGAAAAAGCGAAGGAATTATTGAAAGCCACTCATTACAGGGCAGGCGATATTGGGAAAAAAGTAGGTTATTCTGATACGACTTATTTTTATAAGCAATTTAAGAAAATGGTTGGCACAACTCCGAGTGAGTGGCGGAAAATTTAAAAAAGGAAGCGGTGATAAATTTGAAATATCTTTTTCCTGAAAAATTTTGGTGGGGAAGTGCGGCATCTGGTCCGCAAACAGAAGGAGCAGCTATGATTGATGGCAGAAAGGAAAGTATGTGGGATTTTTGGTATAGCCAAAATCCTGAATGCTTTCATCATGGCGTCGGACCGACCCATACATCAGATTTCTATCATCGATTTAAAGAAGATATTCAGTTAATGAAAGAAACGGGTCATAACTCTTTTCGCACATCTATCCAATGGTCACGGTTAATCCCGAATGGAACCGGGGAAGTAAACGAGAAGGCTGTTGATTTCTACAATCAGGTCATTGATGAGCTGCTGGCCAATGATATCGAACCATTTATAAATTTATACCACTTTGATATGCCAATGTGCATGCAGGAAATAGGCGGCTGGGAGAACCGAAACGTGATTGATGCCTATGTGAACTATGCTACTACCTGCTTTCGGTTATTTGGCGATCGTGTGAAGTATTGGTTTACCTTCAATGAACCAATTGTGCCTGTCGAGGCTAGTTATTTATATGATTTGCATTATCCTAATGTAACTGATTTTAAGCGGGCGGCCATCGTTGCCCATCATACCATTGTCGCTCATGCAAAAGCCGTCGAGGCATTTAGAAAATTAGAGTTAGCTGGGAAAATCGGCATTATTCTTAACTTAACACCCTCTTATCCAAGAAGCGAGGACAAAGAAGATAGGGCAGCAGCTCATATTGCAGATGTATTCTTTAACCGCAGTTTTCTCGACCCAGTCACAAAGGGGGTATATCCTCGTGAATTGGTTGAAATTTTACAAGCAAGAGAGTTGCTTCCGCCTGTTGAGGCCGATGATTTGGAGGTAATCCGCAATAATCCGATTGATATTTTAGGAGTGAACTACTATCAGCCTCGCCGCGTAAAAGCGAAAGAAACCCAAGAATCAGAAAATGCTCCGTTTATGCCTGAACATCTATTTGATCCTTATATTATGCCAGGCCGAAAAATCAATCCCCACCGCGGCTGGGAGATTGCAGAGGAAGTAATTTACGATATTATGATTGATATTCGTGATAATTATGATAACATACCTTTTTTCATCTCAGAAAATGGTATGGGGGTTGAAGGGGAGGAAAAGTTCCGCAATGACGCAGGATATATTGAGGACGATTACCGAATTGAGTTTGTGAGAGAGCATTTGCAATGGGTGCATAAAGGTATACAGGAAGGAGCCAATTGTCTTGGATACCATATGTGGACATTTATGGATAACTGGTCATGGACAAACGCTTATAAGAACCGCTACGGATTTGTAGAGGTAGATTTAAAGAATAGCCTGAAACGTACTGTGAAAAAATCAGGGCGATGGTACAAGCAGCTGGCAGAAAATAACGGATTTTAACAGAATGGAGAGTGAAATTCTGATGGAAGCCTATATGGTATTCGATATTGGCGGCACCTTTATCAAATACGCAGTAATGGATGAGTCTGCCAGAAAACTAAGAAGTGGCAAGCTGGCAACACCTAAGGATGGACTGGACAGTTTCTTGCAGACCATACAAAGAGTAGCAGAGGAAAATGCTGCTGACTTTGAGTTGCAAGGAATAGCAGTAAGCTCACCAGGGGCGGTCGATATAAAAACAGGTTATATTGGCGGAGCGAGCGCTATCCCCTATATACATGGGGTAAACATGACAGCACTCATCAGAGAAAAGACCGGACTTCGGACAGTAATAGAAAATGACGCGAATTGTGCAGCCTTGGCAGAAGGCTGGTTAGGAGCAGCCAAAGCAACAGATTACTATATTTGTATTGTAATAGGAACAGGAATAGGCGGCAGTATCGTCCTCAATCAAACCATTTTACGCGGCGCCAATCTTCACGGCGGAGAGTTCGGCTGCATGATAATGGGAGCACCAGCACAAGAGCCACTACAAGGCACATGGAGCCTTGCAGCTTCCACGAATGCTCTAGTAGAGGAAGTAAAAAAGAGAAAACAGCTAGAAGAAGGAACATTCGATGGAGAAGCTGTATTCCGCTTAGCAAAAGAAGGCGATTCGATTGCCAAAGAATGCATTGCTGAATTTTATAAAAGGCTTGCCATCGGTATATATAATTTGAAATATGCCCTCGACCCTGAAAAAATCCTAATTGGCGGCGGAGTCAGCAGCCGTCCAGAAGTAATAGAAGGAATTAACCGTGAATTACAGCAGCTGCGAAATGATGTTTCTACATTACAAATAGAAGTGGAAGCTTGTCAGTTTGGAAATGATGCAAATTTAGTCGGAGCGTTGTTTCATTTTCTTAATACCAAGTATTGATAATTGCCCACCTATATTAAGTGCTGAAATGCACTTGAATATAGGTGGGTTTTATTTTTTATGGATGCGAAAAAAGATATAAATATATCCATTTAATACTTAACACTAGAAGAAACGAAAGGGAAAGATATCGCCTTTGCAGGCAGCCTGTCCCAATTATTCCTCATAAGTAATATTAAGTAATGCTATACTCACAATATAGAGTTCTCCTGTTGTCCATTGCTCATATATCCCCCCATTTTCCTCAACAGCCTTAATGACATTTCGTATCCCTATTCCCTCAACCAATCGATTTTTACGTGTATAAATTTCTGTTGTATCAAAATTATTGGATATTTCAATTGTTAAGTTATTTTTGAAGTAATCTATTTCTAAAGTTACTTCCTTATGTTCAGTTACTGATAATCGTTTGCATGCATGAATAGAATTATCTAATAGATTTCCAAATATGGCCACTAGCACATCGTCATGTAAATTGACTTTTCTCGGCAAAAAGGCTTTAATATTTAATTCTATTCCTTCTGAATTTGCATATGTATATTTTTCATTTAACAAAAAGTTTAAAGTATGATTTTCAGTAAAAATGTTAGTGCAATCATTTGTCAAAGCAGAAAGCGATTGGCTGATAGAATTAATTGCTTCTTCAACTTTTCCTTTTTGTAATTTGCTTAAAAGCACCAAATATTGATTTTTTAAATCATGGTTAATGGCCTGGATTTTAGTTTGTGACTTTTTTACTTGATCATAAAATTTCATTTCATTCGCTAGTGTCCTATTTTGTATAGTAGTTTGAACAAACTTCTCATAATGATTTGATAAGCTCACGTAAAGATATAAGATACATAAGTTCATATATACTATCCCAATAAACATAAGTGGAATTAATGTATGTGGAAGATTTTTTGTGCTTATTTCATTAATAAATATTACACATAACGTAAGTATGGATACGGAGGGGATAGAGGTTAGAGCTGTGACTTTAAATAGATCTAAATTGTGATTGGACCTATTTCTTTCATAAACTTTTAGTTTTATAAGTACAATGCAAATTAGTTCTATTATAGTAGAAACACTTGTACTTGCAGAAACAAATAATAAATCAAATGGTGAAATTTGCTCAAATGGAAAGAAATAAGAGAGAATTAAATAACCTGCATATTCACATCCTATTGATATAACTAGGAGAACAGTTGCCCAAAAAGTTGCTTTTTTTAAAGGGACATAATTTCTGACACCTACTGTTATTAAAATGAATATGGTTATAGCAATATTTAGAAAAGGGACAATTTGAATAGAAACAATAAAGCGCATTACACAAAAAATAAGAAGAAGAGCCAGTAATTATATATTTATTTTAGAGAGGTAACTTCTTTTTATTTTATTATAATTGGAGAAAAAATAATTTGCTAGAAGGATATGAGCACATAAATTTAATATTATTAATAGAATCATCGTATTTTTTCTCTCAATTTAAGCAATATTGATTTTCTTGCTGTCGTCTTATAGTTTTTACTGATCGGAACCCAAATGTCTGAACCTTTTTCCATATTAAGTGTAAGGTAATCGTTTCGAATTTCCCTAACAAAACGAATATTAATAATGTAGGAATTATGAACTCTTACAAAGGTATCATCTAAATTAGATATTAGTTCTCTGGTTGTCATCATAACGGAGTGTTCTTCATCTATTGTGTGGATTAATACTTTTCGCATTCTTTTTTCGAAATAGACTATTTCTTGTAGTGGAAGAGAATAGTCCACTTTATTATATTGAAATACGAAGTGTTTCTCTTCAAAGTTAAGGTATTTTATAACCTTATCTAAAACGGGGAATAGCTCCTGTTCTGTCAAAGGTTTTAAGATAAAATCAAATGTATGTAGCTTAAAAACTTCCATAGCATAATTATCGTAGCTTGTTACAAAAACGATAGGAACATTAACATCAAATTCACGGATTCTGCTTGCTATTTCCAAACCAGAACTCTCAGGAAATTCAATATCTAAAATGAATAAATGGTAGTTTGATTTTGGAAGTATTTCTATAAGTTTGGTTGCATTATAGAAAACATCAACAGAAAAATTCGGATTATATCTTTTTATAAGGACTTCTGTTTGGCTAGTGACCTCAAAGACATCATCGCATATTGCTATATTTAACAATCTTAACACCTCCTGTAATATGCAACTCCATTTTACCCCCAGCCGTTTCATTTTAGCAATCATCCTTTGTGATTTATTGCACATATTTTTTATTGTATTTAGGTTATTACATATAAATGGACAATTATTACTCGCTTTATAGAGAGAAGAGTATTTGTGATATTCTTCGCGTATGTGGACAAAGTATGTTCGTTAAAGTGTTTTTCGTAGAAGAAAGATACTCAAATAATAGAATAACTTTGTTGCAAATTTACGAATCCTTCTGTAGAGGATGAGGGGGTGATAAATATGAAAAAAGTAACAGTACGGCGTGCGTCCAAAGTAGAAGCTACAGCATGGTGGATTATTTTCTAATGTAGATAATGGCACAACGCAAAAATTGGCACTAAGTTGGTATATCAGACCATAATCTATGTGAAAATATCATTAACTTAGTGCTATCTATTTAACTGATAACATTTTTGGAGAGGAACTATGAAATATAAAAACCCTCGGATTAAACCAATTTATCCATTGTATAGATTAAATCAAGACGAATTTAGAATTGGAGCGCAGCTTGGCATTACAGCAGAGTTTAATGATCCAGATCAGCAGATGTGGGAGTTAGCAAAAAGGTTGGATGGACGCGATATTAAAGAAATCTTTAATGAAGTTAGAGAATTGTTTCCAGAACTAACCGTAACAGATATTTTAGAGGGAATCCAGTTATTGGATGAAGAAGGTTTTATTGAAGAAACACATCTAGATGTTGAAAAAACAGTTCCTGAACGTTACAAACCGAATGTAAATTATTTTAGTCGATTTATTGGAACTAGAAGAAAACGTTTTGACATTCAACAAAAAATAAATGAAACATCAATTTTGTTATTAGGTCTTGGAGGTGGAGGTTCAAATATTCTAACTCTTCTTGCTGGATTAGGTCCAAAGAAAGTTATCATTGTAGATTATGATATCGTTGAAGAAGGAAACTTAGGTAGGCAGCTGATATATCGGGAAAAAGACATTGGTAAACTTAAAACGGAAGTAGCACAACAAGCTTTCAAAGAAATGAACTCAACAATAGAAATAGAAGCACATAATCTTAAAATTACAACACCAGAAGATTTGATAACTTTGGCTGAAGGAATAGATTTAGTAATCTGTGCTATTGATGAACCACCATTCATAGCACAAAGAATTGTAAATCAAGCAATTGTTCGTACTAATTTACCTTGTGTTTTTGGGGCTTCTCAAGTAAGTCGCGGAAGAATTTTTACAGTTCTACCTAAGGTAACTGGTTGTTTCGATTGTCTAAACTTGCAATACAGCATAAATGATCCACAATTTGTTGAACAATTTATAGGTTTTAGAAATATTAACTTTTCTCCACCAACTGTTGCATATGCACCTGGGATTTACCAGTTGACTGCAGCTATAGTCGATGAAGCAGTAAGAGTAATAACTGGTTATGCTCAACCTAGAAGTTTGGGAACGCAATATGAAATAAATTTTGAAGATGGTTCTTCATTTACTCATCCCACTTGGAATAGATATGAAGAACAATGTCCAACCTGTGGAAATGGGAATATTTACGACTGGGAAATATTTCAATATTATGAGAACAAGAAATAATTAAAGTGCGGTGAAAGTATGCCAAGTAAAATGATTGTAAAACACATAGCAAGTAGAAATTTAAAAAATGGAAAAGCTGTTATTATAGCTTCCGATTCCATTCCACTAGTTGTTGATAGAGAAATTGCTGACTCATTAATAAAAAATCCCATGTTTTTAAATAACTGTAATCCAGATGTACGATCATTATTTGAAGAAAGTGGGTATTTTCGGAAATTTGATGAGGAAGCGAACATACTCCCAATTGAACAAACTACAACCAGGTGGAACTTTTATCGGAAGCTTTCATTATTAGTTGGTATACTTTCGCTTATTATTATTATATTTGCTCTTCCTTTTACTGGTGGAATTCCAACTGGCAATAAAATATTAGCACAAAATGTGCACTTTTTTTATACTTTTCTGTTTGTTATTTTTGTCTCTGTATTATCAAGTCTTTTACATGAGTATATGCATATTTTTTTCTCGAATTCTGCTAAGAGATCCAAAGATATAATTAAGATACGATTTATAAAATCGACAGCAACCGTTTCAATGTCACATATATGGGTTTGGTCACTTTTCCCCAGATTTATTGCTTTATCAGCTGGTTTAATTTCGGATTTATTCCTATTAGCAATAGTTACAGTAACACAAGTTTTTATTGCAAATTGGATTTTAATAGTGACATCGGCTGTTTTGTGGGTTCGGATTTTGTGGCAATTTCGTTTTCACAAAAAATGTGATGGTCAATTAATCTTTCAAACATTGTTGGACAACCCATTATTTGGTGATATGACTGCACTTACTGATAATTCTTTAGAGCAAAGGAAAGAAAAAAGATTAATGAGGATTCTTAAGTTTATAGGTTATACCATCAATATTCTCCTTTTAATATTCTGGTGTTTACCCTTTTTTTTGAGTATTTATAGATACTTTGCTAATTAAGTCTCTAAGAATAAGCAATTAAATAAGTCAGATATTTATCGAGGTGGCTATGGCACAACAAGAAAATAATTTACAGATAATATCATTGAAAAAGGTTTATAAAAAAAATAGAATTGTGGCTAATTTCGACATTACCTTGTCGTTTAAGGCTGGAGAGGTTGTTGCGTTAATAGGGCATAATGGTGCTGGGAAATCAACGCTGTTAAACCAAATTTTAGGATTGGTAAAACCAACTTCTGGAGTAATCCAATTTAATAAAGTAAATATTATTGATAATCCACAAAAAGCAAGAGCTTTTGTTTCTTTAATGCCTCAATTTCAAGCACCATTAAATGGTGTTACGATGAAACAAGCGGTTGAATCGATTTTTTTAATTCGTGGTGGAAGAAGTAAAGAAATGCAAACGATAGTGAATAGTCTCTTGAAAGATTTACAAATTGAGAATTATGCATTACATTCGGGTGATAAACTTTCTGGAGGTTTACAGAGACTAACTTCCTTTGCGATGACTGTAGTTTCTCCATCACCAATTTTGTTATTTGATGAACCGACAAATGATGTTGATCCAATACGTCGGAAGTTAATCTGGCAATATATGAAAAAACTCGCTAATAACGGGCATATTGTTCTTGTTGTATCTCATAATTTACTTGAAATAGAACAGTATGCAGATAGATACATCATGCTAGAAGAGGGGCAAGTTATTAAAGAATCAGACCTCCGATCATATCCAGCAAAATCCGTAAGTCTTTTAAGTATCTTTATTCTAGATACTGATATTTTAAGTGAAATACCTGTAGATATAGAGATTAAATATACAGAAAAAGAGCTTAGAGCAGATTTAATTTTAAATCCAGAGCAAATTTTAAATACATTGGATTGGGCACTGCAATTGCTTAAGTTGGGGAGGATTTCTAACTATAAACTTTCTCCGATTTCTCTGGAATATTCTTACGGAGGTCTAAAGACATGAGGGATAATCTGATTGAGAATCCGATTTCTAATCAATTAATAAGTTTGATTAGGTGGAGTATATTGCGTCATAAGCATCTATTAGTTGTTTTTTCATTTGCACAGATAGTTCTTTCGTTAGCAATAGTATATGGATTAGCACTAATGCTTCCAGATATAGATGAAGAAACAGCTATTTATCTATCTTCTGGATCAATCACATTGGGAATAATTGCTGTTGGTTGTGTACTATCAGGCCAAATTATAAACACAGCTAAGCAAGAAGGAATTATCTATTATCAAAAAACTTTACCAGTCTATCGTTTAAATATTATTTTTGCTGACATTATTATATGGGGTCTTGCTTCGTTACCGGGAATTTTTATGAGTTGTTTAGCGGCGATTTTTCGATTTCATTTAACTATTGAAGTTTCTATACAATGTTTATTAGCTATCGCTATTATACAAATTAGTATGATTTGTATTGGATTTGCCATAGCCTATTGGTTTTCGGCAAACATTGTTGCCTTAGTCACGCAAATAATTATGATTGGTGGCTTACTCTTTTCGCCTATTTTGTATCCAACAAATAGATTGCCGATATGGACAAAAGTGATTTACGAAAATCTGCCATTTGTGCCAGCAAGTAAGCTTATTAGATCGACTTTATTTAACAATGGAACAGTTTCTATTCGGGATGTAGTGGTGGTATCAATCTGGGGAATAGTTACTATGCTGTTATCATTAATTGCATTGTCGAGGAGAGAGTAATTAATGGAAAGAATCAATGTAACAAATTTATATAAAACAATTGAGAATCAAGGATTATTAAATAATGCAAATTTAAGGGTTGATAATGGCGAGATTTGCGCAGTAATCGGTCCTAACGGAGCAGGAAAAACATCCTTAATTAAATGCATTTTAGGTCTTTTGAAGCAAGATGTTGGCGACATTCTAATTAATGGACAACAAATGTCTACTATTACACGCAATGACCTTTTAAGAGAGATAGGCACAGTTTTACAGTTCCCGTTAATCATCGGAAAATTAACCGTTGAACAAGTATTTAATGAGCACTTTCACTATTATGAAGTAAATACAACTGGAGCTATCCAAGATTTATTAAAAAAAGTTGAGTTGCCAGTTTCCATGAACAGCTTAGCTAAAAACCTATCCTTAGGCATGAAACAACGTTTATTATTGAGTTTAGCCTTGGCTCATCAACCGAAAATATTAATACTTGATGAACCTTTTAATGGGTTAGATGTGGATGGAATTAAGCTAATAAAAGATATTTTAAAAGCGTTTGCTGCAATGGGGAATAGTGTTCTTATAACGAGTCATTCATTAAGTGAACTGCAAGATTTAGCAACTAATGTAGTCTTTATGAAGAATGGCACAACAACTTCGAATCAAAAGATGGGAGATATTGTTCGAGATTTTGAAGGTGGATTGCTCCAATATTATGAGAAATCAAAAACTGTTGCACATGTGGAGGGAGAACGGAGATGAAGAGACACTATAATTATGAGAAGAGAAAGCTAACACCTATTAGGTATACTATTTTTTTAATAGCTTTCCTATCACAATTAGTATTTCTATTCTTCTTTGCGATTGTTGGTCACTTTGAGTCTGGCGACTCCTCAAGTGATATATTAAAAAATATATCGGGTATTGGGGGCTTAGCTAGTACAATAACAATGTGTATTCTAGCTATATACGGTGCTGTACTGCTTAATACAATTATTATTGAAAATTATATTGGAGAGAATCGTATTCGTGTTTATTTATATCCATATGGCAGAAAGAAATTGTTTTTATTAAAAGTAAAATGCTTCGTATTGGTATTTTTAAAATTTCAGTTCCTAGGACTTGTTCTTTCGAATGTCATTTTTTTATTAGTAGAGTTTGTTTTTCCTATTGTGAATTCTGGAGAAGGAATATTTTCAAATTTATTAATGGCAATAAACAGCTCTATAGCTAGTTCGTTGATAACTTTGGTTGTTATTCTATTTTCTGGGGTTATTGGTATTCGTTTTTCATCACTGCCAGCAACGATTGTTTCTAGTATAGTACTGGTTGTTATTTTAGGAAATTTAATTGCAATGTCCTTTGCAGCTAACGTATTTCTCTGTCTGCTAGTTGCGATAGCTTTAACAGTTCTAATCTATTTCATCATTGTATATGCGGGAGTTCGGATTGAAAATGAGGATGTTGTATAGTTGCTAATTAGAATGATATAAGTATGGGAAGAACCTTTTCAGAAGCATTCACCTCAAATAATGACTTCTGCTGTTAAAGGTTCTTTCCGATAAGCTTCCGTCAATTTCTATTCTTATTAATTTAAAGCAAATTTAAGTCAAACTTCTGCCTGTCATTTGATCAACCTTATAATAGGTTTCCCTTCGTACTGGTTTTCCCGACATTTTTGGAGCCATCAAAAGGGTGTACGCGTTTCTCCGCTATTGAAGCCCCTTCATAAGTCTGCTCCCAGCAAAAACAGTTCTTTATTTTAACCAATGAATCTATGCTTTTACCAATAGGATGAGAAGTATAGTCCTGGTAAAATTATGTAAGGGTTTACATTTTATTTAGGCATCTATTGAAAATAACGTCTCAAAAGGGGGGAGAGTAGCACTTATTCCAAACATGGACGAAATACGTGGTGAGTACTTTGCAGAAATGGTTAAACAAAAAAGCGTTCACTTAACTTCTTTTGTTATCACATACAGTAGTAAAAATAAAGGAGGACAATGGATGTTTTCGCGATTCGGAAAAACTAAAAAAACACTAATCGTCACAGTTTCGTTGCTTTTTACTTTGCAAACAGGCTTGTCTACAGCTTTGGCGGGAGATACTTTGCCATACACAGGTGACAGTGCAACTGGATTAAATCAGCCAACTCAACACGGTTATACAGCGAATGACATTTTAGAATGGACACCTGAAGCGGATAAAAATGCGGAAATGCTGCGGTCACGAGTTCCTTTACAAGAACGTAATCAGGCATTTTCTGCTACACAGGCTAACCCAAATGTAAGCTCTGAGACACAAATGTTAAATCTTGCTGGTGATTATGGCAATGCTTTTATGGACAGCACAGCGTATACGAATAAATTCGGTCAATATACATTCCCGTACTGGCAGTATATTGACTATTATTCTTATTGGCATGGTACAGCGTCAGCTGATGTGCCGAATTACTTATATAATCCGAGCCTGCCATGGTATGAAAGATGGTTTGAATTTGGAGTACTTAATATTCCGAATCCTGCTTATACAAATGCCGCACATAAAAACGGGGTTAAATCTCTGGCGGTTATTTTTTTCTCGAGCAATGACAGGGGACCGCAAACGTATACACAAATGCTGGTAAAGGATAAGAAAGGTAACTTTCCTGTTGCTGAAAAGCTGATAGAGATGGCTCAATATTATGGTTATGACGGTTATTTCTTTAACCAGGAAGAAGCTAGCTCAGGGGTAGCTGTGAAGGATATACCTGTTTATAAAGAGTTTTTAAAGGTGTTAAGAGACAAAGGATTGTATGTGCAATGGTACGATTCTGTTCATAATACTACTGGCAAAACGAGGTATGAAAATGAATTTACGGCAGTTAATAGTCCGTTTGTAAAGGATGAGCAGTATGGTGATTTGGCTAACTCGATTTTCTTAAATTACTTATGGAACAAACAAAAAATGGTGAATTCTAAAGCACACGCCGAAAGTCTAGGGTTAGATTCATTGAAGACAGTGTTTGCTGGAATTGAAGCGGGCGGCGACAGGTTTAATAAGCAGCGTAATGATTTGCGAAATAATTTGGACAGCAACGGAAAGCCGTTAAATAGTATTGCTATGCTGGGGTCTGATTTTACGCATCACGGCTTGGATGAAGATCTTGGCGGGGAAGATACAAATCGACGCAATGACAGTGATTATCAATGGATGTCATTTATCCGTGATCGTGCTTGGTGGTCAGGACCAAATTTGGACCCGACGAAAACGGGAAGAAACGCAAATGCACAGCTTTCAGATGTAGCAGCCAAAGGCGATAACTGGGATGGTGTTGCGGCATATATCGCTGAGCGCAGCGTGATTCAAGGTGCCAATTTTGTGTCTGATTTTAATATGGGCCGCGGTCAGGCTTATTATGTCAATGGCAAGGTAAGCAATGCAGAAGAATGGTCCAATATTAATATTCAAGATATTCCAGTGACATGGCAGTGGTGGCTGGAAACAACAGGTACGCCGCTTCAGGCTGATTTTGATTTTGGTCCTGAGTATAATGCAGGTTCAAGATACAGCTATGAAAAAGTCGGTGCCTTTAATGGCGGCAGCTCGCTAGTCGTAAATGGCGCACTAGATGCGGATAACTTCTTACACCTTTATAAGACTGATTTGCAAGTTAAACAGGGCTCAGAATTTTCCCTTACTTATAATAAAACATCGCCAGACGATTCGTCTGAAATGAGTGTCGGCTTCATTTTCAAGGACAATCCAGACAAGGTTGTGAAAGTAAAAGTTCCTGATTCCGGCAAGAAAACAGCAGGATGGGTAACCGCTAAGCTTGATTTAGCTGATTTTGCTGGCAAAGAAATTGCATCCTTTGGCATCCATTTTGCTAACGGCGATAAAAAAATCGATGATTATCAAATGAATATTGGGCAAGTGAAAATAAGTGACGGTTCTATTAAGAAACCGCAGGCACCAACAGGGCTGAAAATTACAAAAGCTTTACGGGACTCCAATGAAATGAATATTTCATGGGATATGGAAGCTTACGATAATGTGAAGCAATACAATGTCTATAATAATGGAGTTTATGTCGGCGGCATATACGATGAAGTCTTTTACCTGAAGAATTTGCAAAGTCTATCTGGTGAAATTACGTTGACGGCTGTGAGTCAGGACGGTCAAGAAAGCGACCCTGCAGCAGTGCATTACGACTTAACAAAAGGTGTAAGTAATATTAAAACCGTGCAATCAGATAACGGCGATATGGTAGTGTCCTGGAAAAATCCAATGGACATAGACGGTAAGATTTCTATCAATATTGCTACAGAGTACGACTATGCGAAGAAAGTAAACGAAACAGTCACTGTGAAAAACGGCAAAACAGAAGTGAAACTGCCTGACATGCCAATTAACGGTGATAAATATCTTATTAAAATAAAAGTCGGCAGCAATGACTGGATTAGCTACAGAGGCACGTTCTTTGATAAATCCATTGAAGCTTATTCAGCAGAAAAAGTGACGATAGAAGGGAATTCTGTTACATGGGGACTACCTGAATCAAGGGATTGGCACTATCTGTATGTCTATGAAAACGGTGAAGCGAAAACATTTGATACTACCTACAGTCAAGGACACAAACCTTATATTGTCCGCGGCCGCACACATACGAAAGAGCTCACCTTTGAAACGGAAGCAACAGACAGCAGTTTAGAATTTGTGCTGGAAGATTATTCTGGCAACAAAGCCAGTACTGTTATTAGAACCACATTAGATAATCTTTACAGTATGATTAATGATCTTGTTGAAAGTGGAGAATTGAATAATAAGTCAGGTGAGCAGCTGACAAAAACCTTAACTGCTGCAAAGAAACATTATGACGGCGGCCGTTTAAAGCAGGCAGCAACCAGCCTTAATAAGTTTAAGGATGAATTAAACGATAAAGAAATGAAAAATGTTTCAGAAGACACGAAGAATAGGTTAAAAGCTAATGCTGATTATTTCCTAAGAAATTGGAAGAAGTAAGAGTGATAGATTAGGAGGGAAAGATTTTGACATTACAAAGGGTTCAGCGTTTTATTCAACATTTATCGAATTATGTGCTTTTGGAATCTATTTCGATCAATGATTGGCAAGCAAAGCGCGGCATCTATGTTAAGCCGGGAGAGTATGAATTTGAATCAGACGATACTGTTCTTATAAATGAAGGTGACTGGTTGATTAATGCAGGCGCCACAATGCTTTTGGAAAAGGAGATAACCATTCCAGCTGATTGGCAGAATCGGCCGTTTGGACTTACATTCCTTTCTGGTGCAAAGGACCGCCGGACTCTTCATGAAGGGTTAGTTTCATTAAACGGCATGCCGCATCACGGTATTGACCGCAACCGATGCTATGTTCCGTTTCCAGAGGAGGTTCGCGGGGAAGAAAAGGTTAACATAAAAATTGAACTATATAATTACGCTGGCCAAACACTCGATGAGTTAAATTATCAAAATGAACCAGCAGAATTCGACCCGCCGCCCTTGAATCTTTTAAAAGCCAGCCTTGATTTAATAAATACAGGTGTTCAAAGTTTACTGGCTACTGTGAAATGCTACTATGAAACTGCAAAATTACTGCCGGAAGATGATAGTGATCGAGTTAAAATCATCGAGGCATTGCAGGAAGCTGAAAAAAGAATTCTGTCAGAAAAGCCGGAAGCATTTACGAATCAGTTATTAATTGCTGACATGGAGGCTGACTTACAGAAAAAGTTAAATATGTTGACGAGCAGTACGGCAGGTCAAATGCTGATGGTAGGTCAGTCTCATATTGATTTGGCATGGCTATGGCCTGTGAAGGAAGCGATTCGTAAATGCAGCAGAACATTTTCAACAATGAGCACCTTGCTTGATGAGAATCCGAGCTTTACTTATGCTCAAAGCCAGCCTCAAGCCTATGCTTTCGTAAAGGAGCATTACCCTGAAATCTATGAAAGGGTTAAAAAGCAAATTGCTGATGGGCGCTGGGAAGTCGTCGGCGGGATGTGGGTAGAGCCTGATTTAAATATGCCGTCTGGTGAATCATTAGTTCGTCAGCTTCTCTATGGAATGAAGTTTTACAAGGAAGAATTCAGCAAACAGCCAAGAATTGAGTGGCTCCCAGATACATTTGGCTATTGTGCATCACTGCCGCAATTGTTAAAAAGTGCTGGCATTGACTATTTCATGACATCCAAGATGAATTGGAATGATACCAATCCATTTCCTTTCGATTTATTTTACTGGGAAGGAATTGATGGGACGCGCATCCTTTCCTTCTTAAATCATGGCTTAAATGAATATACCCATCCTGAAGAAATCAAGACACATTGGGATAGTTATAAGCAAAAAAATCTCCATTCAAAGCAGATGCTGCTATACGGCCATGGAGATGGGGGCGGCGGTGTTACCCAAGAAATGATTGATTATATTGATCGGTCTTCGTCTTTGCCTGGCTTGCCAGCCGTCGTAAACAGCACAGCCCATGAATTTTTCGATGAAATAACGAAGTCCAATCCGTCCTTGCCGACATGGGTTGGGGATATGTATTTGGAGCTCCATCGCGGAACATACACGACCCATGCCAGAAATAAGAAATGGAACCGAAAGGCAGAGGTGCTATACCGGGATGCGGAAATTTGGGGAAGCGCAGCTATAAACTTCGCTGGAGTGAAGCTAGCTTCGTCATTGGAACAAGGCTGGAAGCATCTTCTTTTCAATCAATTTCATGACATTATCCCTGGATCTTCCATTCCTGAGGTGTACGTTGATTCTGAGGCTGACTATAAGGAAATCTTTGCCTGTGGTGAAAAGGTGCAACAAGAAGCTATCCATGTGCTGGAACAGCAAATAGACACAGAAGGTGATGGAATACCAGTTATTCTCTTTAACAGCTTGTCCTGGAAAAGGTCGGAGACAGTGAAAATATCAGGTGGACTAGAATTGGCAGGAAAGGGAGCAGTAACTCGGGATGGTGAAGAGCTGCCCACAGACATTATTCTATTAGAAGATGGTCGCATAGAGTTATCTGTTTACGTTCCAGAAATCCCAGAAATGGGTTATCAAGTGATTTGGTTAAAAGATTTGGAGAAACAGGGAAGTAAAGTAGAAGAGGCGAACGTTCGCCAATGGAAGACGGAATATTATCATATAGAGTGGAATGAGCAAGGAGAAATTTCCCGTTTATACGATAAAAAGGTCAAGCGTGAAATCTTGCCTAATGGTGCTTTCGCCAATCAATTGCAGCTGTTCCATGACCGCCCGATGCTTTGGGATGCTTGGGATATCGACCCTGAATTTGCAAATCAGTCGGCAGAAACGGTTACTCTGTTAGAACAAAGCATCCGAAAAGGAGCAACAAAGGATATCATTCACTTTAAATGGCAGCTTTCACAGTCAACTATTGAACAAGAGCTGATTTTATATCACCACAATCAACGAATCGATTTTCAAACTAGGGTCGATTGGCAGGAGCAGCACAAATTATTAAAGGTTGCATTCCCTGTTGATGTAATGAGTAACAAAGCTACGTTTGAAATTCCGTTCGGCTCAGTAGAAAGAGCCACACATACTAATACAAGCTGGGAGAAAGCCCAGTTTGAGGTGTGCGGCCATCGCTTTGCCGATCTCTCCGAATCTGGTTATGGTGTCAGTTTGCTGAATGACTGCAAGTACGGCTATGATGTAAAGCAAAATGTGTTGCGTCTGTCCTTGCTGCGGGCACCTAAATGGCCAGATAAAGGGGCAGACATTGGTTATCATGAATTCACTTATTCGTTTTTCCCACATAAAGGCGACTGGAGAGAAGGGGCCGTTGTTAAGGAAGGATATGAGCTGAATCACCCTGCTGTTATTTACCGTGCTTCTGCCCATCCAGGAACTTTGCCTAGTTGCTCTTCTTTTATAAAAACAGAATCCAGCCACGTCATCCTTGATACAGTTAAACAGTCAGAGGACGGCAAGAGTCTCACTTTAAGAATGTATGAGTCAAGCGGCGGCAGAGGGGAGATTCATGTATCATTTGCTCGGAATATTCTCTCGGCATATGAAACAAATCTGCTGGAAGAGAAACAGACAGAAATCTTTGTACAAGAGAACAGGCTGTCCTTAAACTTAAAGCCATTTGAAGTAAAAACGATCGTCGTTAATTTATAACGGTATTGAGGGGGATGAGTCATTCTAATATGGAGAATGAGACAATCAATCATGAAATAGAAGCATTGTTAGCAAACATGAGTTTAAAGGAGAAGGTCGGTCAGGTTAATCAGAAGCTGTATGGCTGGGAAGTATACGAGAAAACTGACACAGGTTATATCCTCACAGAGAAGTTTAAAGAGCATGTTCGCATATGGGATGGAGTCGGAGTGCTTTATGGGTTATTCCGATCCGACCCTTGGTCAGCTGTCCATTTTGACAATGGCATTACAAAGGATGCAAGTGCTGATGTAGCCAATATGATTCAGAAATATGTAAAGGAGCATACAAGGCTGGGCATTCCTGTCCTGCTTTCGGAGGAATGCTCCCACGGCCATCAAGGCTTAGACAGTCTGATTACGCCTGTTAATTTAGGAATAGGTGCGACATGGAACCCAGAGCTGCATGAAAAATTAATGGCAGCAGTGGCAGAGGAAGTTCGGGCAAAAGGCGCCCATTTAGCTTTAGTTTCCACATTAGATATTATTCGTGACCCACGATGGGGCAGATCTGAAGAGTGCTTCAGTGAAGATCCTTATCTTGCATCCCGGTTAACAGAGGCGGTTGTATCAGGGATGCAAGGAGAGAAAAGTGAATTTATTCCCGCTGAAAAAATGGCTGTTGTTTTAAAGCATTTTGCCGCACAAGGTAACGGACTAGGTGGAAAGAACGCTGCTCCGGCATCAATCGGTGAAAGAGAATTACGAGAAATTCATCTGCCGCCAATGATAGCTGCCATAAAGTATGGAGCTCTAGCCTGTATGGCAGCTTACAATGAAATTGATGGAATTCCCTGTCATGCCAATGGCTATCTCCTCAATCAGATTCTGCGCAAGGAATTTGGATTTAAAGGAGCGGTAATGGCGGATGGCTGTGCTCTTGACAATTTAGTCTCATTAACGGAAAGCAAAGAAAAAGCAGCTGCTTTAGCACTTGAAAATGGAGTGGATATAAGTCTTTGGGATGATGTGTATCCCGCTTTAGAAGCTGCCGTTCAAAGGGGGCTAGTCAGTGAAGAAAAGCTGAATGATGCGGTAAGAAGGGTTTTAACTCTCAAATTTAAAATGGGGTTATTTGATAAACCTTATATGAATCGTGCACAAAGCAAGACGAAGGAGAATAATGAGAGAATTAACCTGGAATCTGCTCGGCAGTCGATTGTGCTGTTAAAAAATGAGGGAATTCTGCCTTTTAAAAAGACTATTAGTAAAATTGCTGTAATCGGCCCTAACGCAGATTCTGTCTATAATCAGCTTGGCGATTACACACCGTTTCAACGAGAAGGCAGTGTGATAACAGTCCTGAAAGGAATAACTGCGCTAATGAAAGAGGCAGAGGTTGTTTATGAACAAGGCTGCGGTATTCGTTCTCATGATGAGGAAGGAATAGAAAGAGCAGTTGATTTAGCGAAAGCTTCAGATGTAGCAATAGTTGTTGTAGGCGGATCAAGTGCAAGAAATTTTGATGCCCAATTTGACGTAAACGGAGCGGTTATCGATACAACTGGCGAGGAAGAAATGGATTGCGGAGAAAATGTGGATACAGCTGATTTAGAGCTGGGAGGGCAGCAGATGCAGCTCCTCAAAAAAGTGATGGAAACAGGCACACCGATTGCGGTGGTGCTCGTTCAAGGCAGGCCTCATGCTATTTCCTGGATAGCAGAACACGCTAAGGCAGTCATAAGTGCTTGGTACCCTGGACAAATGGGTGGTCAGGCGATTGCGGAGATTTTATTTGGGGATGTCAATCCGAGCGGTCGTTTACCTGTTTCTATCCCAAGGTCGTCTAAACAGCTGCCAGTTTTTTATAACTACAAAGAAGGAGGATACAAGAAAGACTATTTTGATATGTCTGGCAGTGCCTTGTATCCCTTTGGCTTTGGCTTATCTTACACACAATTCGACTACAAAAATCTGCAAGCAGAAAGACAAATGCTGTCAGTCAGTCAATTATCAGCAGGGGAGAAATTCTCCCTAACTGTAGACGTCACTAATAAAGGAGAACGAGCCGGATATGACGTAATACAGCTTTATATAAAGGGAAAGGGCTCTAGTATTACGCGAAGGGTAAAGGAATTAAAAGGCTTTAAGAAGGTCTGGGTTGACGCTGGGGAAACAAAAGAAGTTACGTTTGAACTTGGGAAGGAAGAATTACAAGTTTTCAGCAGTCAGAACATCTATAAAGTGGAACAAGGATCATGTGAAATTGAGGTTGGCAATCCTGTTACTTGCTTAAGTTTAGACTTGAGTATCTGCTGATTGAACAGATATAAAAGAGGACTGACATTAACTGGTTAGTCCTCTTATTTCAGTAATGGAAGCGCTTGAAAGGGGTGGCTGTATTTGGTATGATTGAATAACTACATAGGAAATGGAGGTTTTTCTTTTGACAGCATCCATGAGATTAAGATAAGGGAAGTTCATTCGTTAATGGAATACGTTTGAATGCTAAAACCTATGTTTATAGCTAAAGGATTGGTCTGTCTATTTTTAAGAAAACCTTATTTAACGGTTGTTTGAAAAAGGGGATATGTCTGTCCTCTTTTTCATTTGTCTTCGAACCAATATATATAGAAAAAAACGAATTTTAGTAAATGTAGGTGAAGCATAATAAAGGGAAGAAATGAGTGAAATAAATGAACAATGTTAATGATCAACAGAAGTCGTGGTTAAGAAATATTATTCTTTTCTTAAGCAGTCAGACGATTTCTCTATTTGGTTCGTCACTTGTGCAATATGCGATTATGTGGCATATCACCTTAACGACAGAATCAGGTCTTATGATGACACTTTATATTATTTGCGGCTTCATTCCGACCTTTATTCTGTCGCCAATCGCAGGAGTGTGGGCAGACAGGTATAATCGAAAAATGCTGATTATCGTGTCAGACGGATTAATCGCCTTTTCGACTTTAATACTGGCGATTCTCTTTATGATGGGATTTGATTCGATTTGGCTCCTCTTTGTGATGGCGGCGATTCGTGCATTTGGAACAGGAATTCAAACGCCTTCTGTTGCAGCGATTTTGCCTCAAGTGGTTCCAAAGGAAAAGCTTACAAAAGTAAATGGAGCAAATGGCAGCATTCAAGCTGTTATTATGTTCATTTCACCGATGGTCAGTGCTGCACTGTTAGCTAATACGACTATTGAGATAATCTTTTTTATCGATGTTATTACTGCCGCTATTGCAATTTTTACGATGCTGACATTTGTGAAAATTGCTGTTCATGAAAAAGCTGCTGTAAAGCAGACGACAAGTTATTTTGCTGATTTTAAAGAAGGCTTGCAATATATAAACAACAACAGTTTTCTTAAATCCTTCTTTTTATTCTTTGCCATCTTCTTCGTGTTAATGGCACCAGCCGCATTCTTAACACCGCTTCAGGTAACGCGAAGCTTTGGCGGTGATGTTTGGCAGCTGACTGCGATTGAACTTGCTTTTTCAATCGGCATGATTGCCGGCGGAGGAATCATTGCTGCATGGGGCGGTTTTTCCAACAAAATCAGTACAATGACACTCGCAAGCGTTATTATGGGAGCATGTACATTGGCACTTGGCATTGCTCCGGCATTTTGGCTGTATTTAATCTTCATGGGAGTGTTTGGGGCAGCAATGCCAATCTTTAATACTCCTACAACAGTACTATTACAAGAAAAAATTTCTGAAGAGTATTTAGGCAGGGTCTTTGGTGTAATGGGAATGATTTCTACTTCTATGATGCCAATCGGCATGCTTATTTTCGGACCACTCGCAGATGTTGTTGATATCGAATGGCTGTTGGTAGGCACTGGTTTATTCATCTTGATTCTCACAATATTCTTAAGCCGCAACAAGGCATTGATTGAAGCAGGGCAGCCTGCTGTAACAGAATCTTAATTAGAAGGGCGAAGAATGAATCTTCGCCCTTTTCATGTTATAACAGTAAGGAAGTATATATTTAACACTAATGTTATTTTTAGATATAATCTAATCAGAATTCTAAATTTGCAGTCAAACATCAGCAGGTTTTCATAAAAATTTTTCTAGTAAAATATAGGACAGGGTGGCAGGATGATAATTTGGATAAACGGAGCATTTGGAGCTGGGAAAACACAAACTGCACACGAGTTACATAGAAGAATACCAAACTCATGTATCTATGACCCAGAAAATGCCGGTTATTTTTTGCGGGAAAATTTGCCTGCATCTACTTTTAAAGCGGATTTTCAAGACATGCCAATGTGGCGTACGATTAATCATTCTCTATTATCTTATATTAATAAGGAATATAAGGGAGTCATCATCGTGCCGATGACGATAGTAAATTCTGTCTACTTTTCTGAAATTATTGGTGAATTAAGAAAAGAAGGTGTCACCATTCATCACTATGTATTGTGGGCTTCCAAGCCCACCTTAGTTAGTCGGCTAAAGGGGAGGGGCGAAAGAAAAGCTTCCTGGGCAATAAATCAAATTGACCGCTGTATGGAAGGCCTTTCTAATAGTGTATTTGAAAATCGGATTAATACAGATAATATCACAGTAGCTGTAGCAGCTAAAACAATTGCGGCATTGTCAGATGTTCAACTGCTGCCTGATAATCGCAGCTTCTTAAGAAAAAAATGGGATCATTTTAAGTTGAGATTACGAGATAGATAGGCGGGATAAAAATATGACAGTATCAGTCGTCGAGCTTCAACCTTACAATCCTGATTGGGAACAACAATTTGAATGGGAGAAAAAAAGAATCCGTTACGCGATAGATGGTGTAATAGAAGTTGAACATATTGGCAGCACCTCTATAAAAGGATTAACAGCCAAGCCCATCATTGATATCATGGCAGGGGTACCTAATTTAGAGCAAGTGGATAAATGGGTACCAACCTTAATGGAAATAGAATATGAATATGTGCCTAAACCAGAGTTTACAGATAGAAAATTCTTTAGAAAAGGACCGTGGGGACAAGGGATTTGCCATCTTCATATTTGTGAATATGGCAGTACAGAATGGCGAGATAAATTACTTTTTCGTAATTATCTCCGCCAACATTCGCAAGCACTTAGGGAGTATGCTTCCCTCAAAGAAGAACTGGCACATATACATAAATTTGACCGCCATGCTTATACAGACCGAAAAGGACCGTTTATTAGGAAAATAATTGAATTGGCAGCAACGAAAGATTAAGTAGTACAATAGCAGTCTATAAAATGTAAAGGAATAATCACAATGAAGATGGAATTAGGTATCCTTATAATAGAAGAAGGAACTTTTCTTACAAACAATAGGAAAAAAGCGAAAGTGCAAATCGTAGCAGGAAAGTATCCTATATACGCAAATATTAGTGATAGTAACACAACTCCCATGACTTGTGGCAGTTTTGTTGAGGCATATGTTGATTTAGTTCAAATGAACAACACCAAAACAGAACAGTTTCATTATATAATGGATCAAAAAGAGCTGGTTGAGAAAATCTTGAAAAAAGATGAAAATATCATTCTTCATGATACATTTCATATAAGACAGGATTATTATGTTTATGACGCAAAATTATTTAAAACAGATGGTCTGTATTTCAAAGCATGGGACTCTGTCTATGAAATACAGAAACTTGCCGGGGACGATTATATAGTGCTGTATGGAAATAATGAATGGGAAAAACCATTAGCGATAGCTGTAACGGAAGGCTTGGATAAGTACCATTTGTTGAAAGTAGATCAAGGAAAAGCGATATCCCTAAAGACTTTTAATATACATGAAGATTTGTTTACAGATGAATTCCTAGATGCAATGGACGCACTTAAATCCATCGTTTACTTTAATAGATTATAAGAAAAAACGTTGACTCGGACGACAAGTTAAAAGGCTCTCGAAATATGAGAGCCTTTTAACATATAAGCTTATTTACCTTTTTTAACGATATTCACCGCTTCTTTTGAAACATAGAATTTGCCATTAGTTTGAACTGTAACTGTTTTAAGTTCTTTATCTTTGCCTTTGATTGTGACAATATTCTTATTTACTGGAATTTCTGCAGTTGTTTTGCCTTTTGTGACAATAAGAACAGGGTTGTTTTTGTCAGATGAGTCGATGCTGACTTTTGCGCCAATTTTTTTGAAAGCAGCTTCTGCTTCAACGAAAACTTCTTTGTCCAGCTCACCTAAATTGAATCCTAAAGCTTTTGCGGCAGACTTAGCGACATCTGTGTTTTCAATTAAACCAGTCGGTTTGCCTGGGCCGTAAGAATACATGAATAGATCCTCACCTGTATGGCCGCCTGTTGTAAAGCCAAGATTAGCTCTGTTTGCAAGCAGCTGAACAAGCGTTTTGCTTAAGTCTGCAGATGAATTTAATGCTTTTGTTTCTTCTGCAGTTGGATTGTCAATCCCGTACAATGCCGCAACTTCCAGCACATTTGATTTATCTTTATTAAGCTGCTTTAATGCACCTTCTAAAGTCATTTCAGCCTTTTTTAATGGGTCAATATAGCTTGAGACTGGAGTAGAAGGGTAAGTAGAGTTTGTGTTTTGGTTTCCGATAGAAATACCGCTGTTGCCATGATCAGATACGGCAATAACTAACGTGTTTTTATCTCTCTTCGCAAAAGCCACTGCTTCTTTTACCGCTTCGTCAAAAGCAAGTGTATCACTGATCATCCCAATTGGATCATTAGCATGAGCTGCCCAGTCCGGCTTGCTTCCTTCCACAAACAGGAAGAATCCATCTTTGTCTTTAGAAAGCGCGGAAATACCTTTTTTCGTCATTTCAGCAAGAGTTGGCTCTTCAGGATTTGTTTGCGGGCGGTCCATATCATAAGCTAAAGCTGCTGGCGCGAATGTTCCCCACAATTTTTTTGATTTAGAATTTAAGAGCTCGTCACGTGTCTCGACTATATCGTAGCCATTGTCCTCAATGACATCAACTAAATTTTCGCCGTCCTTGCGGTTTTTTGCTTCAAGAGACGTTTTACCGCCACCTAAAACTACATCCATGTTTTGGTAAACCTGCTGTTCAGCAATACTGTCATAATCAGTCCGGTGTGTTGCATGTGATGAGAATGCAGCTGGTGTGGCATGCTGGATTTCGGATGTCGAGATAATTCCAGTAGATTTCCCTTCAAGCTTAGCTCCTTCCAATACGTTCGCCACCGGTTTATACGGATTATCGGCAAGGGAAGAATCTACACCAGGTGACGCAACCTTTTCAGGCAGAACCCCAACAAACTTGTCATTGGACTTATTGCCAGTTGCCATGGCCGTTCCAGCTGGTGCAGAGTCTGTGACAGCCGATTCAGCAGAATACGTGCGGACACCTCCAGACAGAATTTCGTCCATTGCAAGAGGTTCACCCTTATACCATCTAGATAGGGTAGTAGTAGTAGAGCTTACTCCATCCTTTACAAGCACAATGACATTTTTTGCTTGCTCTGCTTCTTTTTTTGCTTCTACCTTTTCGTTTGCTGATGTGTAGGCAAGCGTCCCAAGTGCTAACGAGCTTGCTAGAGTAATTCCCATGACTTTTTTGTTTATTTTCATGTTAAAGTTTCCCCTTTCATACTATGAACTAAGTTTTTTTGGATGGTATAGAACGGTTAATCTATTAAACTATGTAATCACCCCTAAAAAGAATATAATCAATTGCTTATGAGTATAAAGCAGTTAAGTTAATAGATTGTAAAGGAAATGTAAATTATTGATAATAACAGGAAAAATAGGAATATTTACTTACTTGATTTAAAAGCGTTTTCATTTTGTGTTAATTCTTATTTCCTGCAATTTAATTTCTTTAGTGTTTTGATTCTCACAAGCAATAGTAAGCTTGCCACATAAAATAAAACAATCAGCGACCCTGCTTTCAACAAAATCACAAGTACCGCTGTGAAAGGTTGAATCTTTACAGAAAAAGTTGAATATTACATGGAGAATGCCAGTTTTGTTTACTAATCCTACAAGCTCTCCGTAACAAATGCTTTTGCTGTAAAAGGTAGCTGTCACGATATCCTTATCTTGCGTATAGTGAAAAATAGAGTCATTTAAATAATACAGGCTGCTATCCTGAGCTGATAATAAAAAAACTTTGCCGTTTAAGTTCTCCATACGAAATCCCTTCCTTTTCTTGATTTTTATTGCAAAATAACTTCTTTCATAAAGGTAAAGTATGGAACGCATTTCAAGTCAAGGCTGTCTTGCATATAAAAAATTATTTGACCTGGGAAGCGTTTCATAATTTACGATAAAAGCAAATAAGAAGAAAGTGAGGAGAACTTATGCTGTCACTCATCTTACTTTGCTTTATAATACTTTGCGGCACATATGCTTGTATAAAAACAGCAGGAGAATCAACAGACATCACACCGATTGAAACATTTGATGACTATTTTATTGATTCACAACCAAAATCCAGAAAAAGATAAGTGAACTTTTTATAGAGAGGACCAGTAGTGGTCCTTTTTTTAGTGGATTGACCTGGTACCCGTTTCATACATTAAAATGTTTTCAATAAGTGCAGACTATTCAGGCTGAAAAAGGTGAGGATATGACCAATATTAGAGATTTGGCAAAAATGTCGGGAGTTTCCGTTTCGACAGTATCTCGTGTCTTGAACAATCATCCATATGTAAGTGAAGAAAAAAAACTAGCTGTTTTAGCTTCAATTGAATCCACGAACTACAACAGAAATATTAATGCTGTGCATTTGAGCAGGGGAAAAACACAGCTGATGGGTGTCGTGCTGCCATTTACCGATACGCCATATTTTGCGTTGCTGCTTAAGGGGATTGCTCAAAAGGCGTTAGAATATGATTATAAGCTTGTGTTGTTTCAAACAGATTATGCGGAAGAAAAAGAAATGGAAGCGTTACAAATGCTTAAGCAAAAGCAGATTGATTCATTAATTATCTGTTCAAGAAAATCCGATTTATCCCTGATTCAAGAGCATATCCAATATGGAACAATTGTCCTTTGTGAAAAAATGAAGAAAGAAAGCCTCCCTTCAACTTTTATTGATCATTATAAAGTTTTCTTCCAAGCGTTAGAGTATTTGTATCAAAAGGGTCATAAAGAAATAGGTTATTGTGTCGGTAGGAAAACTGGTGCAAACAGCTTCTTGCGAGAACAGGCTTATATGGACTTTTTAAAAAAATATGAGCTGCCGTTTAATGCTGACTACATTATGGATGATTGCCTGTATTTCGAAGATGGGGAAAAGGTAATAGAAAAGATGAAGAGACTTGATACACGACCAACTGCACTGTTAGTCACTAGTGATCAAGTGGCTGCAGGTATAATGATAGCATGTCAGAAGGAGCAACTATCCATTCCGAAACAGCTTGCGATTATCGGATTCAATAATGAGCCTATTGCAAAGATGATGAATATTACCACTATTGATATACCGCTTGTTGAGTTAGGAAACAATCTATTTCTCCAAGCAATGGGCGAAGATGTATCTAGTAAAGAAATTTCAGTTAAATTAATAGAAAGAGGAACCGTTTAAAACTTTAGGGTGATTGCATCCTAAAGTTTTTTAAATTAATGTAAAGCTTGTTTTAACCATGAAACCTTTCTGTGTAAGTAACCGTAAACTAACCATTCAAGCAAAATGGAGGTGGTAACAGTGAGTGCTGATAAACCATTTAAAGAAGAAAGCCCTCGTACAAAAATATTCATCATCACTGCAATAGTGTTACTATTCTTGGCTTCATTTGGAGTAATTACGGCAGGATATTTCTTTGGAATTATCGGGTTGTTTAAGCTGCTAGGTGTACACTATGACTCCTTTGCAGCCTTATCTTGGTTTATTGCTGGCTATATAGTATTCGGAGCAGTAGGTGAATTGTTGACAAATATCATGCGGATTTTTATGCGAAAGGCAAATAAATGGTCTGACAAGCAAATTAATGCTGGATTTCTATTCTTATCGTTTCTTGTAAGTTTGACTATTATTTCAACTTTAGATAATATGATGCACACTATTGAAATGGAAGCCGTCACAAGAGTAATAGTTTCCATTGTTTTAGCATTAGTCGATTATATAATGGATGCAAAACTAGAGAGTAAACAGGAAGACAAATAATATAATACATAGCTAGCTATTATTTGCCATTTTTCTTCATAATAAATAGAATTAAATGGAAGCATATAAATATTGGAGGTTACTATGTCTATTAAACAAGTAAAGCTTGCCTATAAGTGGAACCTTATCTTTCATGAAAAATATTCATTATTCGCTGAAATCGACTTTAAGAATAAATACAGCATTATTGACGGAGAGAATGACTTAATTGCGATCTTCTCATTAGATCAATCATCAATAGCCTTTCAATACAGTGTTTACAACCTCCAGCACAAAATTGATTTCAGCACGAAAACGATTGATATTCAACATAAACCTTATGAGGAAGAAGAATAAAAAATCTTCCTGTCTCTTCATAATAGTATAAAGAATTAGGGAACGCCCTTCAGAATGAAGGAGGGGTTTGTTCTATAGGAATGATAATTCTTGGATGCCTTCCTTAGATGAACGTAAATGAATTAGAAGAAACATTACTCAAAATAGACAAATTAACAGGAACAGATGCAAAAGCATTTCTAAAAAATCATTTATGGTTATAGAGATGGCACATTTACAGAAAGATAGGAAAGGAAGATTGGAGAAATAAATGGCATTAGAACATGAATTTTATTTAATATCGAAAACTGCGAATATCCAAGAATATTGGCAGTATACACATGAAGAAAGGACATACCTTGACTGTGTAGTCCTTCATGATGATTTAATTTTATATATCATGGATTCTTTAAAGTGGATACCAACAAAAAATCCAGGCATTCGGAATATGCCAGCGGGATATGGTATCAACTATCATGGCTTAACGCTTTTTGATAACCAATCAGCTATCACACTCAGAAATGTTTTTTCTGCATGGAGAGATTTATTTGAAAATGCACCTAAGGTAATGAAGCTTACAGGCAGCTTTGTCTGGAGCGACAAGGAAGAAGGGGAGTACGAAAGGTTAATCCTCAACCGTAATCTAGTAATCATGCAGCTTGAAAGAATGATTACAATGGCTGAGAAATTGTTAGACGGCGAAGTTTACATATATCATAGCGGAATTTAAGGGATTGCTTTAGGGGAAAGGATAAAGGTGATGCGTTTATTAGATAGACTGCTAGACAAAAAGTCTGATGGAATAATGGGAACTTAACAATTGGGCATAGGAAAATAAACAAAACATCGGCAGATTAGAAAAGGCTACTGCAAAAATAAGCTGCAGCTGTTGCAGAAAATGGACACAACAAGGACGAAAAGATGTGCAATTTCTTCGTTGATTTAAAAACTTAACGACTATTTTTGCATACAAGTAGCAATCCTAGGCCAAAGGAAAGCTAAAGCACTAATGTATTTCAAATAATACTATCATTTCGTAGCTCATTCTGCAGTTTCTTTGTTAAATTCCTGAAAATTAACTGATGAGAATTTCCTATTAGATAATGAAGAAATTCAACCGATAAATCTGACTCATAGTAAACAGTAATCCAGTGCGTTTTGTTCATATAATATCCTGGAATGATAACATCTTTATATGTTTCTTGTAATTCTTCTGATTCGGCTGGATTACATTTTAAAGTTATGTATTTTTGTCCTTTTTCATTGGTGCTTAGCATGGCAAATATTTTCCCGCCTACATGGAAACGATATGCATTCCATTCTCCTTGAAAATCATCTGTTGCACCTAACAAACTTTTACAATATTGCTTCAAAGTATCTTCCATAAAAAACTGCCTCCCTTTTTCTCTATTATCAGAGAAAGGTGGAGGAAGGACAATCTTTCCTTATCGACAATAAATGACAAGTAACGAGAAAGATCCCGGGCTGCTTCATAGACTCCGAGATCTTCATAACATTTATAATGTATAAGACTCACCATCATCAGGGACTAATACATTAGCTGAAAATCCTTTTTCTGTTACAAAGGATTTTAATTCCTCTCTCGATAAAGTCCAGTGATTAACTGCTTCCATATGAACGGCAATGATTGTAGCTTGCGGGGCTGTTTTGTAAACTTCATAAACATCCTTTTCATCCATCACTAGCGATCCGCCTTGCAAAAATTGATTATTGCCAGCATTAACAACAATAACTTCAGGCTTATGTGTATTGATTTCTGACTCGACTCCTTCATACCAGACGGTATCACCTGCAATATATAGTGTTTTTTCGCTTTCGTGCTTAAAGACAACACCGCATACAGAACCAACCATTTTAAGTATGTCGCCTCTGCCGTGCTCGCCTTGTGTTTTAATTAGCTGAATCTCTTCAAATGTAGTGGTTTCAGCTAATATTTCGAGATTTTGAAAACCTGCTTTTTTAACTTCTTCAGCATCCTCTGCACTTTGGACATACATTTTTAAATCCTTCGGAAGGACGTTTTTGGCTGCCTCATCCCAATGGTCCAAATGTAAATGTGTCACAATGACAGCATCAACATCTTTTACAATGTCTTCAAGTGAGATTGGCAGGCTTACTAACGGATTTTTTTGATCTTGTCGTAAGGAATTTGGAAAAGGGGGATATATGCCCTTTTCAGCAAGGAATGGGTCAATTAAAAACTTTTTACCTGCGTAATGAACGATAATTGTAGCGTTGCGAATTTGTTGGATATTCATTGTGGATACTCCTTTATTGTTTATTTAAAGTATGTATATAGTTTATACTATGAGCATCAACCACTTACACAGCTTAAATCAAGTCTTTTAGCTGTTTTGCTTGATTAATGAAAGGAGTTGGATTTGTTTGTTAGACAATACAGATCTGCTTATTTTAAATGAGCTGTCCGCGAACAGCCGTATTACAATGAAGGAGCTTGGCCAAAAGGTTCATTTAACAGGGCAAGCAGCTTCGACAAGGGTTGGCAGGCTAGAGGATAATGGAATAATCGAAGGATATACCATTAAAGTCAATGAAGTAAAATTAGGCTATTATATTCACGCCTTTCTCAATATTTTCACCAAAAGCACCCACCACGAACCATATTTATCCTTTGTTAGGACGCAAGAGAAATTTATATTAAATAATTATAAGATTAGTGGAGACAGCTGTTACATACTTGAATGTAAGTTCTCCTCTAACGAACAGTTAGACGAGTTTTTAGTCAGCCTTAACAAGCATGCTAATTATAAATTATCCCTTGTCATTAAGAAGGCGTGAACTATTTAAATAAATCGAGTTAGACAGGAGAAAAGGATGAAGCGAGGAGTCAGTTTCGAAATTCCAAATTCACATGGGAATTATCTAGGGGGAATATTAAGAACAATTGATATTTCTTCCTATAATTGGCGTATGGATGGAGAAGCCTATCTTGTGGAAAACGGAGAGCTAAAGGAGCCGCTGCTGCCAGCTAATGTGATGGACGGGTTGTGGTTTTCTGAAAGGTTAGAAGACAATCTATATTATTGCATATTTGCTGATTTAAAAGCTTTTCCAAAAGGAAAGGTAATAAAAGAGATTCATACATATGACGATTTTCTAAAGAGTGATTGTCAAGTAGTGCTGTTATTAGTGGATGGCAGTTTTGTTGCAATTTATGTGAAGGATAGCCGCGCACTTGAACATCTTTATAAGCATGCAATATCACAGGGCTATGGGGGAATTGAATATATTACAGAGGAAAATGATGAAAGAATAAGGTTATCTGTTTGGTGATCTAGCTTTTCAGCTTTCTATTTTCTATAACGAAAGAAAAAACCACAATAGTAACTTGTGGTTTTTTTGATATATTCAAAGTTTGCCAGATGACCAAGAATGGTAGATGCGTTTCACTTCTCGGAACGATAATTTTGGCTTGCGATATTCATTAACGATTCCTTTGTTGTTAAAGCTCCGAGCTCTATCTCGGAAATGGGCACCATTGCTTTGCAAATCTGCTCGCGTATCTGCAAACTGCCATATATATGTTCCGCTAATCTTAGGATCATTGCGAAAGATTGTCAGTGCTTCAGTGAGGATTTTCGCTTGATAATCCTCACTGAACAGCCTCGGCTCCCAACCAGTATCACCATAGATACCTGCTCCTCCGAACTCGGTCATAATGACCGGTATATCACCAGCTCCCATGTCTTCTGCACGCTTATGGAACTGCTGCAGCATTTCTTTAAAGCCGCCTACATTGCCTTCATACCAGCCAAAGTATTTATTAATGCCAATCACATCAAAAAGCGGGAGAAGAATATCCTCTAGAGGATGCATGGTAGCGTATGTAATCAGTCTCGAGTTGTCGAGTTGTTTCGTCTTTTGTATCAGTTGCTCTGTCATTTTGTAAGCACTGTTTGTACGTGTATCAATCTCATTATGAATCGACCAAAAGATAATGGAAGGATGGTGATAATGCATAGTAATCATTTCAGCCATCATCGTCTGTGCACGCTCCTGGAACAACGGATTACTGACGGTTTCGTCTGGCAAGAGAGCACCCCAAATGGGAATTTCGCTCCAGAACAGGATGCCGTTTTCGTCAAGTAAATCAAGCCAATACGAACTTTGAGGATAATGAGATCCGCGTACAGTATTGCACCCCATTTCTTGAATGATTTGAAGATCTTTATACATCAGCTTAGGAGGAAAAGCAAATCCCCATTCAGGATGTTCTTCGTGGCGATTGACGCCTTTAAGAAAAATAGGCGAGTCATTAATAAGAATCTGGTGATCCTTCGTTTCGATTTTTCGGAATCCAATGCGTTCCACTTTATCATCCTGTTCAAGGCATGCTTGAATCGTATACAACTCTGGCTTGCCAACATTCCATAACCGCACTTCGTTCCAATTCAGCTTTATTGTATGGTCTACAGTTTGATTTGCACAAACAGCTACATGGTCAGAATATAAGCTTTGGCCATCTTCATAAAGTGATAATGCTGTAATCATATCGGTTTGAGCGAGTGAGCTAATTCGTACTTGGAAAATGACGGCGGCATCGGCTCCTTCTAATTCATAGTCAATCTTAAGTTTCTCAATGTATAAGTCTGGTAAAAATTGCATCTCCACAGATCGAATGATACCACCATAGTGAAACCAGTCCACAAGTCTTGTCGGAATGGTAAGGTCATCAAGAGTACTATCTGTTCGAACAATAAGTTCATGCTCTCCTGCTGAAAGGGATGGGATAATGAATTCAAACGGTGTATATCCACCAAAGTGATAACCGAGATGTTGGCCGTCTAGATAGACATCGGCAGCACCGAGCACAGCATGAAAAACTAATCGGACATGGTTAGTATCCTCTATTCTTATTGTTCTTCTAAACCATGCAACACCTTCATAGTCGTACATATGCAACCCGTTATTCCAGCAAGAGGGAACATAAATGGACTTAACAGGCTGTGGAAAACGATCAAACCATTTTTCTTTAAGACCGACATTTTCAGGATCTAACACAAAGTCCCATGGTCCATCTAAAAGACTTGTCTTACGGATATGATGTTCTTGAAAGGTTCTTAGCAAAGCTATTCCTCCTTAATTTTTAATACTTGCATAGCCATCTTGGTGAGGGATTGATAATATGAATAGTATCATGATAAATTCTCGTTCTGAATGGAAAAAAGACGGCGTCTACTTGTAAAAATCGAGCTTAATTATAAGGGGAGATAGAAACTTGAAAATGCCAAAATATGATTTGAATCAGTTCGTCTTGCATATTCATTTTACGCTCGACAAAGTTACATATCCTGGTTGGAAGGATGTCCGCAATCTGGTGAATGTTCATAGTTTATATTGGATTCATGAAGGAGAAGGGAGTTTTTATACTAATACTGAACATAAGGTGAAGAAAGGAATGATGGTTTACTTAAGACCTGGTCTGCAGATGTCGATGCGTTCAGAAATACATGCGCCGCTACGCATGACAATGGTGCTGTTTGATTGTGCGGAGCTTAACTACGATGTAGTTTGGAAGGACGTTAAGAGAGTTGCGAAACTGAGTCTGCCTTTTTTAAATCAGTACAATTGCAAACAGGCAGAGGAATTAGGCATGCTCTTTGAGGAAATTCATCAAGAATGGGTGCCTGGAGTTGCACATGGTGCTGCAGTTTCCCAAGGTAAACTAAAAGTAATGCTTCATAAGCTCCACAACATGGAGCAGCCCGATTGGAGCATAAATGAATCAAGTACATTAAGCGCCTTTAATAAGATAAAAAAATATATGGAAAACGGATACCAGGATAACATTAAAGTCGAACAGTTAGCGAAGCAATACAGCATTTCAGCAACCTATCTTCGCAAGCTCTTCCTTAAGTACACAGGAATGGGACCAAAAGAGTATCTTAGTTATATCCGTAACGAGCGAGCGTGCAGTTATTTAATATATACAGACTATCAAATTAAAGAGATTGCAAGATTATGCGGTTATTTTGAAGAATATCATTTTAGTAAGATGTTTAAACAATTAAATGACCTATCACCAAGTTCATATCGGAAGATTCATAAAAAGATAGAGTGAGCTTTTAAAAGGCATGGAACCTCTTTAAGAAATGGCACGTATATAATTTAGTTTAAATAGGTGGAAGTTTGATTTATATAAAAGGTAATAAGGGGGAGGGATTCTTTATGAATTTTTCTAACAAACAGTTGCAAGATTTAATTCAAGGAAAGATTGTTGGCGATAGCTTTCCTTATTGTACAAAAAATGAGGAAGAAATTGAGGCACATATCCGAAGGTTATTTCATCGAATAAATCGAATACCTAATATCGTTTGTGAAGCAGAATGGAATCATTTTGGCAGTGGCTATGCCTCCTTTATTGAATTTTTTTGTTATCAAAAAGAGGATGTTACTGTCGTTAAGGAAATTAACAACATTAAAGAGTTACAGACAGAAGGAATTATTATTGATATTTGTCGTTTAGCACCTGTAGCAATTATGGGGGAAGATACTAGATATAAGACAATGCGGACAGATACGAACGAAATAATTGGCGGTGCATACGGTTGTTTATTTGGTGGTCCACATCTGTTAAATATTAGTGAGAAATACGAGACTATTGTGAGAAAATTGGAGTATGCGCTAAAAGAATTTGAATATGAACGGTTAGAAACAGAAAAAATACACCAGCCTTTATCCTTTCAAGCAAAAATCCCAACTATATATAGTAATTCTAACGATTATGTAATTATGGACGCTATCTTTTATTGGGAAGATTAGATTTTCTTGTATTTCAAAAAAACTATGTATGGATAAATAACTTAAGGTGGCGACATGTTATGGCATGCTCATGTAAGATAATAGATGGATTCATGCTTGAGCTGTCAGAGAGTCCTGATATCAATCAAGTGGGTAAAGCTGACAGAATTAAAGGACCATATCATCAACTATACAAACAACAAGATAAATATTGAGTTATTGTAATAGCTGACTTTAGAAGATAACTTTACGAGAGATGGTGGCTTGTGAATGGGGATGTCAGAATACTATAAAAATATACGTTCGAAAATTGGTAACGAGCTAATATTAATGCCAAGTGTTGCTGCCATTATCAGGAATGATTCTGGAGAAATCTTATTACAAAACAAGGGGAATGGGGAAAAGTGGAGTCTTCCTGCTGGTGCAATAGAGCCAGGAGAAGCACCTGCCGAAGCAATGGTTCGTGAAGTATGGGAAGAGACCGGATTAATTGTTTTGCCGAGAAAGTTAGTAGGAGTGTTTGGCGGAAAAGAATTTCGTTATCAATATCCAAATGGCCATCAAGTCGAATATAACGTTTTTATGTTTCAGTGCGAAATTACCAGCGGCAATCTGAATCCTCATGATCAAGAAACGGCAGAGCTTCAATACTTTAGACCAGATAGGATGCCGGAACTTGCATTACCTTATCCAAAAGACATATTTTTACAAAAAAGGGATGAGCTTTATTTTCAGTGGAATAAACATTGGCTAGAGAAGCTTCCAGAGTAGGATTGTTCGATTTCTAACGTAAAAAAGCAGTGTAACTGAGGAGAAATAAACATGCTGATAATAACAGAAAATGTAAAAGGGAAACGGTATAACCATTTAATGGATTTGCTTACCAGACATTGTAATAAGTTTGCCTTCGTTGAGAATGAGATGGAGGAAGAGAGCCATGCTGCAATTGATGCCAGGATTGTTTATATAAAGGAACACTTGCTGGAAAGGAAAATTCAACGAGAATGGGAAACAACGAAACTTCCTGAGGCCACCGCATATGTTTCTTATTTTCAATTAAATAATGCCACAAGGGATTTCCTGAAGGAAAACAGCAATTCCCTTTTTAGCTGGCTCCATCCAAAATTGCCGGAAGACTTAATGTTTTATCAGAATGATAAATGTATATTAGCTGGATGTTCACACGAGGGCTACTTTATAGTGGAAGAGACCTTGTGGGGAGAATTTCTATTAAATACAGAGCGGTGATTTGCCAGCTCTGTATTTAATTTTTTTAGTTATGCGACCTTCTGTGGGAGAGTCTATACTGGTGAGGAGTCGTTCCAACGAGTTTTTTGAATAACTGGATAAAATAAGATACACTTTTGAAGCCTAAGCTTTCACCAATTAATTCAATAGATTTATTTGTCATTTCTAGCAATTGACAAGCTTCTTTTATTCTCCGAATGGTAAGATACTCTGTTAAACTACTTCCCGTTTCACGCTTGAAACTTCTTGATATATATGATTTTGATAAATGAAGCTCATTTGATAAATGTTCTAAGTCAAAGGGCTCCTTATAATGTGCTTCTATCCAATTCATTATCTTTTCAGAGTAGAATAATGGCCGTAATTTATTGTTTGAGGTTGAATCAGGATTAGCATCGGTGCTGTTTATACGGATACATGAGAGCAATTGCATTAAAAAAAGCTGGCTGTCTTCTTCCCAGTTGTTTGTTTGCAGTGATTTATTAAATTGTTCATACAGCTCATATATATAGTTATAATCATTTTCTAAATCAAAAGCTTGAAGTTCATTTACTCCAAACTGTAATTTTTTTAACAAGGCACTCAGTCCTGGGAAAAAATTTAGGTTTTTCTCTCCGAATGACATTGTATCAAAGTGAAGAATACTTCTCTCATAAGGAGATTGGGGGGATACTTCTACATATACCTTATGTAATTGAAATGGCTGGAAAAAGAAAAGCATTCCTTTTTTTAACTCATAAGTCTGTTGGTTAACTATTACGCGCCCTTGTCCACGATATACAAATAAAAGTTCGCAACCTTGATGCCTGTGATAATATCCTTGGAAATTCTGCTCAGAAACCCTGCGATAAACCCAGTTAAATGGTTTAAGATCTATTTGTTCAAATAAATTCTTCATATAATTCCTCCATATAGTATTCAAACATTGAAAAACTTATTATTTAAGGTTCAAGAACAATAGAGCGACATTTTTGGTTATTTAACAAACACTTTTAGAATAATACGTAAGTTATAATTTAGTAAAGAATTTGGTGATAAAAAGAAAGGAAATCGGAGGAGGAAAATGTGAGCGTCTCAAATGATAACGATCGAGAGTATTGGCTGCAATCCATGCTGAAAATTGCAAGTCCGGTGCTTCAAAACTTAAAAAATAAATCATTAAAAAAAGTAATGCCAGTCGAGATGAAGGAAGGCACAAATCGTCAACAATTCACTCATTTGGAAGCGCTGTCCCGACTGCTCGTTGGGATGGCTCCATGGCTGGAAAGGAAAAGTGAAAATAAGGAGGAAGAAGCACTTCGTATGGAATATGGTGAGCTGGCACGCATAGCTATTGATGCAGGCACAGATCCGCACTCTCCTGATTATATGAATTTTTCAACAGATTTTCAGCCGATTGTTGATACTGCTTTTTTAGCGCATGCTTTTCTTAGAGCTCCTGATGAACTATGGAAAAAACTAAGTGGTAGGGTTAAAAACAATGTGATACTTGCAATGAAAGCTACCCGAACAAAAAAACCAATCTTTTCTAACTGGCTTTTATTTTCTGCATTAATTGAAGCCTTTTTATATAAAGTGGGAGAAAAGGATTGGGATCCGATGCGTATTGATTTTGCTGTAAAGCAATTTGATCAATGGTATTTGGGAGATGGTGTATACAGTGATGGGCCTGAGTTTCATTATGATTATTATAATAGCTTTGTTATCCATCCTATGCTTGTAGATTTATTAGAAACTGTTGGTAAAGAGTACACAGATTGGCTGGAAAAAAAGGAAACCTTTATGGAAAGATCAAAAAGATATGCAGTTATTCAAGAGCGCATGATTTCGCCGGAGGGAACATTTCCGCCAGTGGGAAGATCTATTGCTTACCGTTTTGGTGTTTTTCAAACTTTAGCTCACCATGCACTTCGCAAGGATTTACCTAAGACACTTGCTCCAGAACAAGTTAGAAGTGCACTGACTCAAGTTATAAAACGGACACTGGAAGCTCCGGGCACATTTACTGAGTCAGGGTGGCTGACTATTGGTTTTTGCGGCCATCAACCAGGGATTGGGGAAGGATATATTTCTACAGGCAGTGTTTATTTGTGTGCGGCCGTTTTCTTGCCATTAGGTTTGGCCGAATCAGATCCATTTTGGAGTAATTCTTCAATGGAATGGACGGCAAAAAGAGCTTGGTCAGGGAATAACTTTCCAATTGATCATTGTTTATAATACTAGAACGAATCTGATGAAGTCCATATCTGAAAGGGGAAAGTAGAGATGAGTACGATTCACGAAGAAATGAAGCATGATAAATTTAAAGCCAAAGCTGTTTTAGATTCAAAATGGCTTGAAGAGGAAATTCAGTATGTTTTGCAAAAAATCGATGAAAATCTAGACCCATTCACGGAGAAGGTACCACCGGCTGCATCAACAAATTTAATGTATATTCCTGAAGATAATAATGATTGGACTGCTAGCTTTTGGATTGGAATGCTTTATTTAGCTTACGAATATACAGGGAATGATAAATATCTTGATGTAATAAAAACCCAGCTTGAAAGCTTTAGTGAACGCTTAACGAAGAATATTCAGTTAGAAACACATGATATTGGTTTTTTATACTCTTTATCCTGTGTGGCGGGCTACCAAGTGCTGAAAGATGAAACCGCAAAAGAAATAGCGATAAAAGCAGCTGATAAGCTGATTACTCGGTATCATCAAAAGGCGAACATTATTCAAGCATGGGGCGATTTATCTGACCCAGAACAGCTTGGAAGGATGATTATAGATTGTAACATGAATTTGCCGTTATTATATTTTGCTTCCAGAGAAACAGGTAATCAGAAGTATTATAATATTGCCGTAAATCATGCTAAACAAGCAGCCAAGTATATTGTGAGAGAAGACGCATCAACATACCATACCTTTTATATGGATACAGAGAATGGTGAACCGCTTTATGGAAAGACTGCGCAAGGATATACCGATCAATCGTGCTGGGCCCGTGGCCAGGCATGGGGAGTATACGGTTTTGCATTAAGCTACGTACATACAGGGGATAGAGAGTTTCTTGATATTGCTGAAAAACTGGCAAACTATTTTTTAAATCGTCTTCCTGATGATAATATTTGCTATTGGGACTTAGTCTTTACAGAAGGAAAGGAGGAACGTGACAGTTCTGCTGCAGCCATCATGGCTTGTGGACTACTCGAATTAAGCAAGCACTTGCCAGTTTCCCATCAATATAAGGAAGTCTATGAAAATGCAGCCATAAAAATGATTAAGTCACTAGCTGAAAGCTATACTACTAAAAAAGCTCACTCCAATGGTATTTTGTTGCATGCAGTCTACTCTAAGCCTGACAATAATGGGGTAGACGAGTGCTGTATCTGGGGAGATTACTATTATTTAGAAGCATTAATACGCACAGTCATGAGCTGGAAGATGTACTGGTAAAAAAAAGAAAAAAAGCACAATCCCATGATAAAGGAATTGTGCTTTATAACCTTATAGAAACTTCTGTTCCATCTTTAAGGCTTGTTTCAACCAGCAGTAAACCGCTTTGGTTGGAAAGCTCTCTTAGCAAAGGCTTTAAGTCATACCTGCTAATATAAGGGATTTGAAATTTTGTTTTTCCGGATTTTTCGATTGCACCATTCACAAGCACGAGAATTCTCTTTGAAGTTAGAATTCTAATGACAAGATGTAAAATAGCATATGGAACTGGAATAATAAAGCGTTTCCCATTTACTTTAACTTTTACCTTCATCATGTTACTCAACTGTAACCAATACTTTGTCACCATTTGCTGCTGTAACATCTACAATTTGTCCGTCCAATTCATTATCAATTGCATCTATTAACAGTGCAATGTCAATATCCTTCACATATTTTTCGGATTGGGGAATTCTCTCCGCAATACTAGAGCCTACATTTAAGACAGCTTTTATAAGTTTAATTGGCAGATTAACGTTGACATTATCCCCGTTTTCCGAAGTAACACGGATCTTTAGCATTTTGTTTAAATAGGAGGCTGAGGTATGTTTTTGTAGATTGACCTTGTTGTCTTTTCCTTGCAGGGCATCAATTAATTCAGCAGCTTTGTCTTTACTCAGCTTACCTTCTTCAACCATTGTTAAAACTCTTGAAATTTCTTCGCTCATTTAGGATTCCTCCCCATTTAATAATTCAATTGCTTCTTCAGCAGTTATTTCGCCTTTTTCCAGCATTAAGATTACTTTTTTACGATCAATTTTATCTGCTTTCTTAGTGGTAGAATAACCAAGAGAAGAGATAATATCATCTAATTTCCCGCGGACAGTTGGATAAGAAATACCAAGGTCTTTTTCAACCTCTTTTATATTTCCGCGGCATTTTAAGAAAGTCTCGATAAAGCTGAGCTGTTCTTTGTTAAGATTTGCAAAATTAGAAAGTTCGAATTCATTTTCGATAGTGGTATGACAATGAGTACACTGTAGCCGGGTAATTTTTAATTGCTTTGCACAAACAGGGCACTCTGAAATAAGAGGATAAGCCATAATTCCCTCCTTTTTTTATTTATAATGCAATCATACATTAATAATTAAATAAAATAAACAATAAAATTAAATAAACAAAAAAAATAACTTAATTAGTTTAATATATTCAATTTAAATATTAAATAATTTTATTTTAGTGTGTGGATTTTAATTTTAACTTGGGTTGTTTTATTTGAATTGGTAAATTTAGTGAAAGGAGAAGGGGTTATAGGAAGGAATCTAGAAATTATCTTTATCCGGTGAAATAGAAGGTTATTATAATAGGGGGATTCTAATGAAGAATATAACCTTATCTAACGGAACCACTGTTGAAGTTGAATGTTTAAGCTGTGCCTTAACAAGCGGAATAATTGAACCAGATGGTGGTGCAGTATATGAAACTGAACATTTTCACGCACATCAAGATGTTGCTTATCCAATTAAAGGGTTAATGATATTAGCTTCTAAGCGGCATATAAAATGCTTCGATGAACTAACGGACCAAGAGCAGTTAGATTATATAAAGACCTTGTCAAAGATTAGGCATGCTCAAAGGAAAGTTTTGGGAATAGAGTATGTTTATTATTTTTATAATGAAGACACAGCACATCATTTTCATACTTGGATGGTCCCAAGGTATGATTGGATGGCGGGCTTTGGACGTTCCATTGAATCAGTAAGACCAATCTTACTTTATGCTAGAAACGAAATGAATAATAAAGAAAATATAGATGAGGTAATGGCTGCAATTAATTCTCTCAGGAAAAAGCTAAATAATGATGTTTAGGAATTAGTACATTACGAAACAAATCTCATAACATACACGATTTGCGGAACAATATAGTTGGAGGTGAATACAGTGTCTAACAGAAAAGCTGATCCATCAACAATTGGTTTAGGTTCTACAAATGTTCAAGGACAAGGTACTACAATGAAAGAAACGGGGAACAGAAAGTCTGATTCTTCGCGAAAGAAGCAAAAACAATCTTAATATTGGATGAAGAAAAAACAGACGGACTCCGTCTGTTTTTTAGATATTCGCCAACTTGATGGCATTTGCGAGAGAGGAATTGACTGAGATATTATCGAATTTTAAACCGAGCTGAATAGCGGTTTGAGCAACTTCAGGACGAATGCCAGAAAGGTCGGTTTTAACGCCGATTAATGATAATGCTTCGATTAGTTGAAAGATTTGATGTGCAACCATTGTATCAATAATGACTACACCGGAAAGGTCAAGAAGCAATCTGTTTACTCCTAAACGGTTGCATTGCTCTAACGTTTTCTCAAGTAGGATTTTCGCACGTGCTGTGTCAATCTCCCCAACTAATGGCAATAATGCTGTTTGGTTATTTAAGGCAATAACAGGTGTGCTGAGTTCAAGAATTAACTCCTGCTGAGCATGCAGTCTTTTTTCGGAGTTGCGATTATACTCTTTTGTAAACCATTCAATCACATTAGCCATTGTTTCTGTAACAACCTGATATATTGTATGTATTTCGCTTACGGCAAGATTATCTTTATGTTCCTCGATAAATTCTGTCATTAAATCAAGGTACTGCTTTTGCGTTCTGTGAAATTCGCGGATGATAAAATGAATCGGGGTTTGCGAATGTTCCTGATCCTGCGCTACCTTTAGTATCCACTGTTCAAAATCAGCTGAAAATTTTCCTTCTTCCTTACGAAATACTTCTGCAAAGTTCTCGTGGAACTCATAGTTTTGTTGCTTCACGCCTTTAATGATTTCTGGATCATTAGAAGCATAAACTCCGCTGCTATTGGATTTATCTAGACTTTCATACCAGTCTTCTGTTATTTGCCATGTTTTTTTTACAAAAAAATGATAAAGTTCATTATTTGAATACATTTCAATCCTCCTGTTGGTGCAATTATAGGTTGTCCATAGAATTTTACACTATCTGAGTTCATCCGTCTAAAGTATTGGGTGGTGATCATGTATTTTTACTGCATTGTAAAACAAAATCCCCCTTAATGGGGGATGGTAAAATAATTTTACAAATAGGTTTTTAATGTATCTTGCAGTGTACCTCGTGTTTCCGCATCTTTTTCGAAGCGGATGCCTGCATGAACCATTTTTTTGACAAGTTCAGGTCTAAGTCCTGTAAGGATTGCCTTACAGCCCATCATGGAGATTCCAGCTAAAATCTTTTCAAAGTAATCAATCACATCCATTTCCATTCTCGCAATCCCGGAAAGGTCAATGATGAGTGTTTGAATTCTTGAATCTGCAATATCATTTAATACCTTTTCTTCAATCACTCTAATTCGATACGAATCAATTGCTCCAATAAGAGGTAATACTGAAACAGATTGCTTAACTGGAATGATTGGAACAGACAAATGTTCTACCATTTCTCTTTGTCTATATAGCATTTCATCTTTAAAGTTTGAGTAATTAAGAAAGAAGCTGTTTAAGAATTTATCCATTTTTTCATTTATGCTTTTTTCTAAGATATAAAAATTATTGCGGTCTGATATTATATTCTGCTGTTCATCAATAATATAGATAAAATGCCATATTGTTCTTCTAATTGCCTGCACCCACTCCAGTTTTAACTCTAAAGTTAATGAGTGCTTTGCCCAAGCAATTCCTTCGACTTTAGCAAAAGAAACCAATTCTTCCTCTTTTTCGTCCATAACGAAAAATGTCATTTTTTTGGCGTTTTTTAATAAATCGATGTTTCCCTTATTTAAGATATCAGTAATTTTTGTTGAGACATTAACTGCTTCCGTAAGCAATTTGCTTTCAAACTTATCCCCATTTTCATTAATAAATATCTTTACTTCATCTTTAATATTATTAATTGGATTCATTTTTAACTACTCCTCTTGGCTTTGTTAATTAATATGTACCCCTTTATCTATAAATCATTATATATAAAATACTGCTTGGAGAGCAATTATTGTTTCATTACCAAAATATTTTAGGGGAAGGATAAGCTTCCTATCTTTGCAACACAATAAATATATGAGTTACCCAATAAAGGAAAGTAGGTGGAATTAATGAAATATGAACAGTTGGCAAAGGATATTATTGCAAATGTTGGAGGTAAAGAAAATGTCAACAGCGTTGTTCATTGTATTACTCGCTTGCGCTTCAAGTTAAAAGATGAAAGCAAGGCTCAGACCGATATAATTAAAAATATGGAAGGCGTAGTAACTGTTATGAAAAGCGGTGGCCAGTATCAGGTGGTCATCGGAAATCACGTTCCAGACGTATATAAGGCGGTAGTGGAGGTTGGCGGGCTTAATACACAATCGTCGTCTGAAGATAACGGAGGCGGAGAAAAGCAAGGGATATTTAATCAATTCATTGATATTATTTCCAGCATCTTTACACCTGTATTAGGTGTTTTGGCAGCAACCGGGATGATCAAGGGGTTTAATGCGTTATTTTTAGCATTAGGCTGGCTTGAGGCAACATCTGGAACTTATCAAATATTAAATGCACTCGGTGATTCCTTATTTTATTTCTTCCCGATATTCCTAGGATATACAGCCAGCAAAAAGTTTGGTGGCACAACTTTTATTGGGATGGTAATAGGTGCTTCCCTTGTTTATCCGACCTTAACAACTTTAACGACAGGTACACCGATTACTACATTATTTTCAGGCACTGTGTTTCAGTCACCAGTATTTATTACGTTTTTAGGGGTGCCTGTTATATTAATGAGCTATGCTTCTTCTGTAATACCGATCATCCTAGCTGCTTATTTTGGAGTGAAGCTGGAGAAGTTTTTTAAAAAAATTATTCCAGATGTTGTTAAAACCTTCTTAGTTCCATTCTTTACACTTCTAATCGCAGTGCCGATAACGTTTTTAGTGATTGGACCGATTGCCACTTGGGCAGGCGTATTAATTGGACAAGCTACACTTTGGCTATATAATCTCAGTCCAATTATTGCCGGTATTTTCGTCGGCGGATTATGGCAGGTTTTTGTTATTTTCGGCCTGCATTGGGGGCTTGTGCCGATTGCGATTAACAACCTGACTGTGCACGGAGCAGATCCGATACTCGGCACGATGTTTGCTGCATCTTTTGCACAAATTGGTGCTGTGCTTGGTGTATGGTTAAGAACAAAACAGCAAAAATATAAAACATTAAGCATTCCTGCATTCATTTCCGGCATATTCGGGGTTACAGAGCCTGCCATTTACGGAATAACGTTGCCATTAAAAAAACCATTTATTATCAGCTGTATTGCAGCGGCTGTCGGCGGAGGAATTCTTGGCTTTGCCAAGTCGCAAATATATATGGTCGGAGGGTTGGGAATCTTCGGAATTCCTACTTATATTGATCCAAAAGCTGGCATAACTTTTGCCTTCTGGGGTGCTGTTATTGCCATTATTGTCGGCTTTATCTTAGCATTCATTTTAACGTATTTGTTTGGCAATTCTAAAACAGAAACAGCAGATACGACGGCTAACAACCAGGCAAATAAAGAGGAACCGCCAGCAGTTAAGCTCGCTGATGAGGTTATATATAGTCCGATAAACGGCGAAGTCTTATCATTATCTTTGCTTAAAGATGAAGCATTTGCATCAGGAGCGTTAGGTCAAGGGGTTGCAATTGAACCTTCTGAAGGTAAAGTATATTCTCCAGTAGATGGTACTGTCACAGCGCTTTTTCCTACAAACCATGCAATTGGAATCACTTCTGACAATGGTTCAGAAATCTTAATCCATGTTGGGATGGATACGGTTGAATTAAATGGCAAGTTTTTTACCGCACATGTCAGCCATGGAACGAGAGTAAAAAAAGGTCAGCTGTTAATTGATTTCGACTTAACGGAAATCAAAAAAGCAGGCTATGTTGTTTCTACACCTGTGATTGTGACAAACAAAGGAGATTTTGAACAAATAACACCAACCGAACAAAAGCAAACAAAAGTTGGAGAACAATTAATAGAAACAAAAATAAAAGCTTAAATAATGAACAGAGGTGATGAAAATGAGCAGGTCTGTGCAATTTCCAGACGGTTTTTTGTGGGGCGGTGCTGTTGCTGCAAATCAGTTGGAGGGTGCTTATCAGGAGGATGGCAAAGGTTTATCGACAGCAGATGTTTCTCCTAATGGAATCATGAGTCCACCTGATTTCTCGATGGAAAAATTTAATTTATATCATGAAGGTATTGATTTTTATCATAAGTATAAAGAGGATATTGCTTTGTTTGCGGAAATGGGCTTTAAAGCATTTCGTTTTTCCATTGCATGGTCGCGGATTTTTCCTAATGGAGATGACCAGCAGCCTAACGAAAACGGACTTCAATTCTATGATGACATGATTGATGAATTGCGAAGACATAATATAGAACCAGTTGTAACGATTTCCCACTATGAGATGCCGCTTAACCTTGTTGAAAAATATGGCGGCTGGAAAAACCGGCAAGTTGTAAGCTATTATGAAAAATTTGCGAAAACTATTTTCAAGCGGTACCGCAATAAGGTTAAATATTGGATGACTTTTAACGAAATCAATGTACTGCTGCATGCTCCATTTACTGGAGGCGGTCTATTGTTTAAGGATGGCGTTAAAAATGAACAAGACATTTACCAAGCGGCACACCATCAGTTTGTAGCAAGTGCCCTGGCTGTGAAAGCAGGTCATGAGGAAATTCCGGAATCGCAGATTGGCTGTATGATTGCTTCAATGATAACTTATCCATACAGTTCAAAACCAGAAGATATGTTTGCTGCTTTAACTCAAGACAGAAAGACATTGTTCTTTTCAGATGTTCAGTCTCGAGGATACTATCCAACTTATATGACGAATTATTTTGCTGATAATGGTATTAACATTGAAATGGATACAGGGGATTTGGAGCTTTTACAAGATTATACGGTTGATTATATCGGATTCAGCTATTATATGTCATTTGTAGCTAGCACAGACCCCGAACATCAAGCAGGCAGGGCATCTGGCAATTTATTTGAAGGCGTAAAAAACCCTTATTTAGAATCATCTGAATGGGGCTGGCAAATTGATCCGGTCGGATTAAGAACAGTCTGCAACCAGCTGTATGACCGCTATCAAAAGCCATTATTCATTGTTGAGAACGGACTTGGTGCAGTGGACAAGCTGGAGGAAGACGGTACCATTCAAGATGATTATCGAATTGACTACCTACGGAAGCATATTTATGAAATGAAAAATGCAATTGGTGATGGTGTAGAAATAATGGGTTATACCTCCTGGGGTCCAATTGATTTAGTCAGTGCCTCTACAGCAGAGCTGAAGAAGCGATATGGCTTTATTTATGTAGATAAAGACAGTGAAGGAAAAGGCTCGAATGAGCGACTAAGAAAAAAGAGCTTTTATTGGTATAAACAAGTGCTTGAATCGAATGGAGAAGTTTTGTAACGCATAAAGATTAGGACCCTAGAATAGAGATAGGGTCCTGATTGTTTACACTGTTAAAACAGGAACAGTATTAACATCCTGATTGATGCAGACCTTGTTTCTTCCAGTTCTTTTTGCTTGATACAAGGCTTTATCCGCTTCTTCTATAAGGGAGCAAATATTATCCGTTGTTTCAGGGAAGCTTGCTGCACCGATTGACACTGTAATGTTTATGGTCTCATTCGAGCTAATAATAAATGGTGTATTTTCGACGATTTTCCTGATGCGTTCACCAATTTCGTAAGCCCTTTCGAGCGAACAATCTAATAAAATAACCGAAAATTCTTCTCCGCCATTTCTGCTCACGATGTCGAAAGAGCGGGTTGTATTATGGAGGAGATTTCCTAATGCTTTTAATACGATATCTCCATCGCCATGTCCGTAATTGTCGTTAATATGCTTGAAGAAATCAATATCGATATACAAAAAAGAAAGCTTTTCTCCTTTTTGCCCAACACTTTCAGCGAGTGAATTAAAAACCTCATCAAATTTCCTAACGTTATTTAAGCCAGTCAGTCCATCAGTTGTTGACTCTAATTTATACTTCTCAAATAGTATTGTCTTTTTTCTTAATAGCTCCAGCATATAAAAGGCAAGGATGCCGGCAGCATAAGAGGCGATCCAATAAATAGGAAGGAGGACATACAGTGCTGCTGTGCTTTCAACTAGAAAAACAGCCGTAACTGACAAGATAATATTGTTAGTAGTTAAAAGAATTGCAATTTTCACCTGCAAGCTGCCTTTTGATTTAGGAGAAAACAGGACTGCAAATAATGACACAATCGTGATATACCCTATTGCTATTAAAGATGTCACACTTATTCCTATTAACAGCCTTCCGACAATAAAGAACAACAAAGATATGGTTACGGGAATAAAACCGCCATAGAAACCCACCAAAATAATAGGGATATGTCTCAAATCAAAGATGGAATCGCCAATATGGATACTGTAAAACATTAATATATCAGACGAGATACCGGCAACTATCCCAGCAAAAATTTTATAGTTCATATTAGAATTACGATTTAATGGTGTTTTCAAAAGTTGTGTATATAAAAAAATAAGTGATGTCAAAATGGCAAAATTTGCGAACAGTTCTTTTAATATCATAATTATCACCACAGCTAATTTACCATAACAAGAGCCGTTTTGTAACTAGTACTTTTCACCAAACTTTTTGGTAGTTTTAATGGTGCTTACATATCAATACGAGGAAGCTTACCTTTATGCTGAGCAAGAAAAAATCCCGGTGGAATTATCCATCGGGCTGACTCATTTAATAGTCTTTAATAAAACTTCAGGGAGGTCACTTAGGAACAGCCCTTCGCTTAAAAGCTTAATATCATGATGTATTTGTTGCTTGATTGCAGGATCTTCACATTTATAGTAATCGTCCATTAATCGTTTCAGTTCATGGCAAATCAGTTCAATTTGAATCATCCAACTATCCTTTCATTTGTAGACCTAATAATTATTATGCAATAACTGTAAGAATGATGGAAGAGCTTCGACAAAAGAAGTGAGATAGTGATACAAATTATGTAAAGAATTTTTCGATTAGATGAAAAAAATGGTTGCTATTTCTTAATAATTGGATATAATAACCATAATATTAAGAAAATCGAAGATGAAGAGAGTAGTCAGTTGTGGAGAGTAAAGCGAGTCAAGAATGGTGGGAGCTTGGCATGAAGCAATTGATGAACCGCACTTTTGAGATGCATTCCTGAAAAATCAAATAGGGAATGCCGGGGAATGCCTCGTTAAAAACTGGAGTGGTTTTTCATTTTGGAAAACAATTAGAGTGGTACCACGGGATAATATTAAAGCTCCCGTCTCTTATTTATATAAGAGACGGGAGCTTTTTATTTGGAGGGAAAGAAATGGACATTAAAGGTGAATTTGCTGAAATTCTTTTTGAGGCTTTAGGTGGAGAAATTAATAAAGGCAAGCTAATTTTTATGATGGAAAACCCGAAGTTTGCAAATTTAGGAGACTTGGCTTTTCCTTGTTTTGAATTGGCAAAAGTATTCCGAAAATCGCCCCAAAGTATAGCTCAGGAATTAGTTCCAAAAATGAAGGCATCAAAGTTTGAAAAAGTGGAAGCTGTTGGCGGCTACTTAAATGTGTTTTTGAATAAAAACAAAGTGTCACAGGCCGTCTTGGAACAGGTGCTTAACAAAAAAGCGCAATACGGGGATTTAAGTATTGGCACAAACAAGGTAATGGCAATTGATTTTTCTTCTCCCAATATTGCGAAGCCTTTTTCAATGGGACATTTACGTTCAACAGTAATTGGGAATGCTTTAGCATTAATTTCTGAAAAATGTGGATACCGCACAATTAGAATTAACCATTTAGGCGACTGGGGAACGCAATTTGGAAAATTAATACTTGCATATAAACTATGGGGCAATGAGGAAGAGGTAAAGCAGCAGCCCATAAGAGAGCTGTTGAAATTGTATGTGAAATTTCATGAAGAAGCGCTTCAATCCCCTGACTTAGAGAGTGATGCTCGTCATTGGTTTAAAAAATTAGAACAGGCTGATCCAGAAGCAGTGGCTTTGTGGGAATGGTTTCGGGCTGAATCCTTACAGGAATTCACAAAAATTTATGAATTAATGGGTATTCACTTTGATACCTTTGACGGGGAGGCGTTTTTTAATGACAAGATGGATAAGGTTATCCGAAAACTTGAAGAACTGAATCTGCTTCAAGAATCAGACGGAGCACAATTAGTTCCTCTTGAAGGCATGCCTCCATCCTTAATTAAAAAAAGGGACGGAGCAACACTGTATGCAACCCGTGATTTAGCAGCAGCGATTTACCGGCAGGAAACATATCACTTTGATCAAGCACTATATGTTGTCGGCAATGAACAAACATTGCATTTTAAGCAATTATTTGCTCTGTTAGATAAGATGGGAAACAAATGGCAGCAAGGAATGAAGCATGTTTCTTTTGGCATGATGCTTAAAGAGGGCAAAAAAATGTCAACGCGAAAAGGGAAGGTTGTTCTATTAGAAGAAGTGCTAAAATGTGCCATCTCCCTTGCATTGGAAGATATTAAACTGAAAAATCCTAATCTTAGCAACAAAGAGGAAATCGCTAAACAAGTTGGTACAGGTGCAGTTATCTTTCATGATTTAAAGAACTTCCACCAAAACGACATTGAGTTTTCTCTCGAAGATATGTTGAAGTTTGAGGGAGAAACTGGGCCGTACGTACAATACAGCCATGCCCGGGCTGCTTCGTTGCTGAAAAAGGGTAATTTTAAAGCAGAGGCAGCAGCTTTAGGGACTCAAGAGGAAGAAGCATGGTCCATTATTATGACGTTAAATGCTTTTCCGGAAACAGTCAAAAAATCACTGGAAGATTATGATCCGTCTCAAATTGCTAAATATGTTGTGGAACTAGCGAGAGCTTTTAATAAGTATTACGGAACTGTACGCATTTTAGATGATGAAAACCTTAAGCAACAAAGATTAACACTTGTATATGCAGTGAGAATGGTTTTGAAAGAAGGGCTCCGGCTGTTAGGGTTAAAAGCACCAGAGGAAATGTAAGTGTATATTGGAGTACTTAAGGCAGGAGGCAGTGCAGCTTTCCTGCCTTTTATTTTGTTTTTTTCCTAATTTAAGGACCATACTAATTATCATTAAGGAGGTAAAAAACATGAGATTATCCTATATCATTGATCTAATAATTGCGATGATGGGTTCTATGTCTAATCAGAGAACTCTCGATACGAGAAGAGTTGATTCTCACATAGAGAAATTAAATCAACTGGTTTGGTTTCAACAACTATTTGCAGAGGAAAAATATCGGAAATTATTTATAACAAATTATAAGATACGCCACTATTTGGACAGTCCATTTCGCGTGAAAAGACTGGAGAACAGCACAAAAACGCAAGAAAGGTTTTTGAAACTGCTGAATAAGCAATTAGCAAAGGGAAGGAAACGTAGTTTCTAAAGAGATAAATTATACCCTATCAAAAAAAGGAAAATGATAGGGATATATGCTGCTAGACAGTTTCTTTATATGAATTAAATTTTATGTTCTTTTACTATTTTCAAAAAAATGGATGTGTCTATGGGGAAATGCGGTTTCTGCAAAGGGGGAGCGTTAATATACTGTAATTGTAAATAAGAATTCATTGGTGATAGGAAAGAACGCCGTGAAAATCAGTTTGATATAAGAAGGCTGCATCTACATTTTAAAAGGATTTTTGTTAACTACAAAAAAATGGACAAGCCAATTTTACTAGTTTATAGCCTTCCACCATTTTTTATATAAAAGGAGAAGATATTATGGCTAAAATTAAAAAACCTGTATTCCCTGAACCTGAAGAGCCAGAAGTGCCAGAAGAAGAGGAAGAAACTGCAGAAGAAATGATGGTACTCGCTGCATATATTCCGATTGCAAAAATGGGCCGCTTTGCAGGTATTGCTATTGGCACACCTGTAACTGTTTATACAGACAATGCTTACTATGCTTCCATCTATGGTTATTTCCAAGGACTTGTGAAAGACAAAAAAGATATCCTTGCGTTAATCTTGTCTAACGGAGTGCTATTCCGCATTCCTGTTAAAGAAGCTAAATTTGTAGCTCCAGGTGCTTCATATCCAAAAGAGTAACATTTAAGAAAAATTAAGTGATTTGAATAAATGATGTTAAGAACTTTCCTTCCTAATGTTTTCTTCTTTACACCCTCAAATCTTATGAAATTCCTCTATTAAAAAGGTGCATTTCATGGAAATGAACCTTTTTCTATCTTCTATTAAGGTTGCCAAGAGAATGTGACAGCGCTTTTGGGAGGAAGACTGTAAGTAAAGTAAGTGCCGTTAGTCTCGATTTGAAAGCTTTTCTCCTTATCCATAGGATTCAGTGCTAGGAGGATAATAGATTTGTCTGGATTTTGGTAAGCAACCGTTTCAATAGTGCCTGGAAAATTGGATGAATAAATTCTTACTGCATGAGGCTGGACAAATTTGCTGGCATGTCCAAGGGCATAGTATTCTGCATTTTTCGTTGTAGTCCCTGTTTTTTTGTCTATTGTTAACAACCCTGTACATATACTGCAGCCTCCGTTTACAGGACCGTTATTTTCATCTAGTGCGATATTCCACATTAGCACAGCTTTTGCCCAATTGCGCGGGCCGCCAATCATAAGATTGCTCATCTGCCAGCTGAAATTATCAGCAAAGCTTTCACTCCATTTCCCTGAACTGCATTCAGTAAGATAAATATGTTTAGAAGGAAAATTTTCATGAATTTGTGCCATAGCAGCAGGAGTTCCTTCGTAGCAGTGGAAAGCAGTTCCATCGATATACTCTGCAGCTGTACTGTCTTCAAATAATGCACTTGTGTATTGGACAGCACTGTCCCAATTATGATCAAACCCTATGATTTTTGTCTCCAAGTTATTTGCCTGAAAAGCTGGACCTAAATACTGTCCAATGAATTTAGCCTGCTCCTCGGCACCCATACTCATAGAAGGGTAGTTAGCTGAAGTGAATTCTGGCTCATTTTGAATGGTAACGGCAGAAATATCTATTCCGTTGCTTTTATATGCTTTAACATAACGAACAAAGTAATCAGCATAAGCTTTATACACTTTGTCATTCGTATAATCTAAATACCAGCCATTCAACGTTTTTTCACCGAATTTCATCCAGGCAGGTGCACTCCAAGGCGTACCCAAGACTTGAATATCTTTATTTAATGTGAGAATATCTTGCAGACTCCCTACAACATCCTTGTCTTTTTTGATAGAAAAATAGTTCATATCATAATCTGGTTCACCGTTTGTGTCATTATACGTATAACTGCTTGGATTTCCATTGACATCGACAGAAAAATCGGAAGAGCCAATAGTATGCCTGACTATTGATAGATTAATTCCCTTGCTTGTAAATAAGTCCGTTAAAATGCTGTTTCGCTCAGAATCATCTTCATTCTGTAGCAAATAGGCAGTTGATCCAGTTACAGCAGCACCAAACCCGTCCATTTGTTGATAGGCAGTATTCGGCTCAATTGCTACAGTAGGGAGAGAAGGGGAGTGCTGATTTGAAAAATACAGGGAATCCTTTTTCTCTAGTAAATCTGCCTGATCACCTGTCGTCTGCCAGACCAATACTTCTGTTTCGTCCACTGTCTTTTGGTTACTCGTCTTGTTAACAGGGTTCATATATGCAAAGATAAGCAGTGCTAGCAGGAGCATAAGCAGCAACAGGAACGTCCATATTTTGTATTTAATCATAAATTTAGTTCCTCCTGAAAAAAGATCCCCACAAAGCTTTTTTGTGGGGATTTTCTTTTCGATTATCTTTTTTATCTTTGTTGTTGTTTGTTATTAGTTTTTAGTATTGTTAGCTTTGTTTAACTGCTTGCTTGTTGATTTAGAAATAGTAACACTGCCTTTTAGACGAATGTCACTGGAAGAGCTGCCCACATAAACAGGCACATTACCTGAAGGAGTAACCCATTCGTTTTTCTTTTCATCATAATAAGAGAAGGCTTTTGCATCCAGTTTAATGGTCACTTTCTTCTCTTTTCCAGGTTTAAGCTCAACCTTACTGAAGCCTGCCAATTGTTTAGGAGCTGTCTCTACATTAGTAGGAAGCTTTCCAGTATAAACTTGGACAACCTCAGAGCCTGTAACATCACCTGTATTTTTTAAGTTTAATGTAACTTCAACTGTTGGTTCAGTAGATTTCTTTGTACCTTTCACCTTTGTTTTTAACTTGTTATACTTGAAATCTGTATAAGACAAGCCATGTCCAAAGGAGAAGGCTGCTTCAATGCCAGATTGCTCATAGCCGCGGTAGCCAACAAAAATATCCTCTGAATACTTAACAGCTTCGTCAATGCCAGGATATTGTTCCTCTGAAGAAACTGGTGTGGAATCTTCATCGACAGGGAATGTGACTGGCAGTTTTCCAGAAGGGTTTACATCGCCGAATAATACATCAGCAATCGCATTTCCTTGTTCTTGACCTGGATACCATGCTTGCACGATCGATTCGACCTTGTTTTTCCAGTCTCCCATTTTAACTGCAATGCCGCTTTCATTGACAACTACGACATTTTTATTTACCTTCGCTACTTCTTTAATTAACTGTTCTTGGTTATTAGGCAGTTCCATGTCCGAACGATCTACATAACCTTCACTATCATATGTTCTTGTTACAATAACAGCTGCATCTGATTTTTTCGCTAAGTCAACAGCATCAGCAATATTTTCGTCAACAATATTGTCTGCAGCTTCCCAGCCAAAGCGTAATTGACCGCCATTATCATTTCCAGACGCTTCTTTGTAGTCTGTTTTATACTCGATTTTTACATCATAATTTTTGTTTGCTTCCAGAGTAACTGTTTTTTCAATTGTATTCAATTGTTCTCCAGCGTTATCAATCACTAGAGTTCCATCAAGATACACTTTGCTTGAACCATAGCTTGTCGTAGAAAGGTTATACTCTCCAGACTTTGGAACATTGATTACACCAGTGTATCTTGCAGACATCATGCCGTTTAAGCTTGTTGGCAGGCTGTCCAATTTTGAAGATTGTGCATTAAAACCTTCATAGTTATAGAAACCAAGATTTAAGTTTACTTGTTTAGCAGTATGCTCATATTCTGGATTTCCTTCCATGTTCTTATTAGACCAGTATTCAGCTTTTAATCCATTTTCATCAGAATCAGCCTCTGGCATTAAGAAAGAAGATGGAACGGCATCAGGACCTGGTAAGATATCTCCAGCACTGATGGAATCTGTACCAGGCGCATATTCAACTTGTACATCTGCTCCTGCACGATTCTTAATACCTTCTAGCGGACTTACTGTATATGTTGGATTAACTAGGGAGCTTCCTCCGCCAGCTGCTGATGCAGTATCAGCATCAGGTCCAATAACAGCAATTGAATCCAGCTTATCTGTATTTAATGGCAAAATGTCCTTCTTATTTTGCAGTAACACCATCGTTTCTGCAGCTATTTGTCGGGCGATTTCGCCATGTGCGGCCACATCGATTGGGTTGTTTTGTGTTGGGTTATCGAATAATCCTTTATCAAACATTTGGTAAAGAATTCGGTATGCACTTTGATTAACTGTTTCTTCACTTACTTTTCCATCCTTCACAGCCTGCAAGAGCTCTTCGCCCCATACTCCAAAAGGCTCACCTGGTGTTTCTAAGTCGAGTCCTGCATTAATTGACTCAGCTGTGCTGACATTAGCTCCGTAGTCACTCATCACGAAACCTTCAAAGTTTAAGCTGTCTCTTAACAAATCAGTCAGTAAATCAGGATTTTCGCATGCATAAACGCCATTTACTTTATTGAAAGAGCACATAACACTTCCTAAATCAGCATTTTCAATGACGCTTGCAAAAGGTCTTGCATAGATTTCATTGATTGCTCGTTCACTAGCTTGAGAGTCGCTTGTAAAGCGGTCCTTTTCTTGATTGTTCAATAAGTAATGCTTGGCTGTTACCAAGACATTATTGCTTTGAATGGCATTTACATAACTAGATGCCATTTGTCCTTGTAAGTATGGATCCTCACCTAAAGATTCAAAGTTTCTTGCCCCGAAAGGATTGCGGGCAATATCTAGCCCAGGGCCAAGCATAACATTATGTGTTGTATTGAATGCTTCATTTCCAATCAAATCACCATATTCTTCTGCTGTCTCCGTATTCCATGTTGCTGCAAGGCCGATTGCGGAAGGCAAAGCAGTTGATTGTTTGTTTTGAATTTCAGGATTGGCAATGCGGACACCTAGAGGCCCATCTGCCATTTGTAAGGCAGGAATACCGTATTTCTCTAATCCTTCGTTATAAAATCCGTAATAGTTGTTAACATTGCCAGTAATAAAGTCTACTTTATCCTCCAATGTCATAGCTTCTACTAAAGTTTGAGTTCTTTCCTCAGCAGAAAGACTCTTGTCCATCCATGAAAACTCTTCTGCAGATGTTTCCAATGGAGGCGCTGCAAGACCGAGCACCATTGTAAATAAGATGCTGGCTTTTGTCAGTTTGCGTTTCCCCTCTGATAATAAAGCCATCATTTCACTCCTTTTTTTATATTGAGTAGGCCTTGTAATATTTGTCTCTAATTAGTTTGGACTACCGCTTGAACACCTAACATCATAGCGGAGTGAGTCAGAAAGACCATAGAGAGAATGTTGTAATTTTTAAGAGAGGAAAAAGTGAGATTTTGGCTAAGAAAAGGAAGATTGTTGAAGGAACATCATCTGATTCTCCTGCGAAATTTGTAAATAAAGGAATGAGTGACGGTTACAGAGAAAATGACCAAATATCTATTGAAAAAAGTGAATTACATAATTATGACAAACTATTCTGAAATATTAGCAATAGCTTAGACAACAGAATGTAACAATAAAAAATAAGCGTCATTTTAAGAAATATTGGTGTTTAGATTTGTAATATTATTACGGAAAAATGGGAGAGATATAAAAAAGAGAACCAAGGTCAAGATTGTCCCTGGTTCTTTTCTTCCTAGTATTCTTTAAAGTAAATGTAAAAACTAGTTATTATCTCCATTCTGTTGTTGTTTCAACAGGGAGGCGGTATGATTCGAAACCTTCATGTGCTGCTTTACCGATAGTCAGAAGCATAATTGGAATATAGCGGTCTTTCTCAAGGCCGAAGCTTTCAGCAATTTGATCTTTTTCATATCCGCCGATAGGATTTGTATCATATCCGTAAGCACGTGCCACCAGCATTAATTGCATAGAAACAAGACCAGCATCTAGCATAATAGTATCCTTCATGACTTCCTCGGACATATTTTCATAATATGGTGTAAAAGCATTCAATTGAGCGTCTTTTACTTCCTGAGGCATTAGGCCAAGCTCAACAGCCTTGCTGTAGATTTCCTCCGCATAATCAAAGTTCTTCTTGTCACCGAACACAGCGATAACAGCAGAAGAGCTCAAAACTTTATCTTTGTTAAAGCGTGATAGAGGAGCTAGTTTAGCTTTTCCTTCTTCACTGTCAATAACTACAAAGCGCCATGGCTGCATATTAATAGAAGATGGAGCTTTAGAAGCTTGTGTTAAGATTTCACTCATCTCTTCACGGCTGATTTTAACAGTAGGGTCATACACCTTAATAGAACGGCGTCCGTATACAATCTCATTGAAATCATTTATTTTTTGAAATTTACTCATAGTAAACAGTCTCCTTTATAATTAAAGTTATTTATTGACGTATCAATATTTGACATATCAACTATTGATACGTCAAATAATAATATATTTTTACGGAAAATGCAAGTCATAAGTTTAGGGATTTCTTTTTTTAGAGATTTTGTCTATATTTTAGTTGGAGGATAGGGGAGTACATTTTTAAACATTCATGCATAGAAAAGGAAGATGGCATTTAACGATGAGAACGGTACAAATTTTCTAAGATAGATTAAAGGTAATAGTTGCACCTAAAAAAGGTGCAATTATTATATTCTTTCATATTAAAAATCCAGCAAGTAACCATCTCATTAATACAAACGCAATAACTCCAGCAACAACTGTCCATAATAAACTGCGAGTCTTAATGGCAATAAGAGCTGTTATAATGGCTGCTGGCAGCTCCTCGTTTAGCATTATCTGTACTTTGTTATCTTCCATAAATAATTCCTGTCCAATTATAGCGGCGAGTATGGCAATAGGCACAAAATGCAGCCAGGTTTGAACGTTATCTGACAGCTTTAATCGGCTGAGTACCATTATAGGCACAACTCTTGGTATAAAGGTTACGATAGCTCCTCCAATTACAATTAAAAGTACAGCAGCGTTTATTTCCATTTGGTCATCACCATCCCGATAGTGGCTGCTAAAATAGTGGCAATGATAATGCTTAAACTGCCTGAGAGCCACCGTGAACACACTATTATCATTATTGTTGCTATTATGCTGACAAGTATGTCAATACGCACAGTTTTTCTGACTGAAATGGATACAGCTAATAAACCAATAAAAACAGCTGGCAACGCAAATTCCAGACCAAGTGCATCAGGATTTGTTATCCACTTTGCAAAGTAAGCACCTGCCAAATTAGCAATTAGCCAATTTACATACGCTGTTATATTAAGACCGTGCATCCATTTTTCACTTATATTGTTCTTTTCTGCACTTTTTTGGATAGCCACACCGAAAGTTTCATCTGTTAACACTGCCCCAATTAACATATTACGAAAAGGGGACAAATGCTGAAAATAAGGTGATAGAGCAGCACTTAGAAGTAAGTGACGTATATTAACAAAGAAAATCGTTGTGATTACAGCAAGTGGAGTACTGATAAGATACATACTAGCCACAATAAACTGAGCGGAGCCTGAATAAACAAATAAGGTTAGTAATATTATTTCAGCAATGCTGAGTCCTGCTGTTTTTTGCACGATTCCACAGGCAAAGCCAATGCTTAGGTAAGCTAATAATGTTGGTATACATGCTTTGACTCCTTGTAAGAATGTTTCCTCTGATCCTTTTTTCATTACTATGCTGTAGTTGGGACTGTCAAGCTGCATAGGTAAAGCTCCTTTCTTCAGTAGAGGTTATAAAACTAACTACTAATAAAAATTGCTAATAAAACGGTTCAAACAATTATTTGAACCGTTTTCCTGTAACAACCCGCAATAAATCTTTATTATCTCTCCAAAGAGCTTCTACTCTTTGTTCGCCAATTTCATTTGTCAATGCTGCAAAAATAATATCATGGCCAATATATTCGAGTGCTACCAATACAAGGGCAGGATCTTGTGTTTTTATAGCCCAGCCTTGGGAAGCTGGGGAACAATTCGCAATAATCACTTCTTCGTTATCACGAGCCACAATGGTCAGCCGGCCGTTTGTACGTTCCTCTGCGACTTTAGGAGACATATAATCATGATGTGTTGTATAGCCAAGCGTTGTGTTTGGCGCACCAAATAAAATGGAGGTGACTGCAACACCTTCTTTTTCTTTCCGTAATACAGCATCCTCAATAGGCGGTATTTGCGGAGCCCATACAGATAGCCAAATTTCTTCTTTTGCTCGTAAAATCAAATTATTCATTTCTGCTAGTACATTTTCATCACCGCTAATCCGGTGGATAGTATCTACCTCTTGTTCACTTTTAAGTGCTGCTAAGTTTTTCTCTAAATAATCAAAAGACTGTTCAAAGTTCTGCCGCAGTCGGGAAATTAAATCTTTTGCTGGCAGCGGCGCATATTGGACAGGTTCAGAAGGAACAATGTACACAGCACCTTTATCAAGCAGTTTTCCAAGCACTTCATAAATCATAGACCGAGGGACACTGGATCGTTTGCTAATCTCATAGCCTGTCATAGGTGAATGCTTTAAAAGGCTGACATATGCTTTACATTCATATTGGGAAAAACCGAGCTTCTGCAATTCTTTAAAGATTTCGTCCAACATAACACGTCCTTTCTTTTACTACTTTAGTAGTTAGGGTAATACTTACGTATATTTATAGTAGTTAGTTTAATACTTACTAATAATAATTTCAAGAATTTTTGTACTTTTATAATAAAAAGAGTGAATAGAATAGGGGAATTGTCAATGAAGCGCAAAAAAGCATGAACAAATCTGTTCATGCACTAAACTTTATATAGGGTCTTTAATCCTTACTTCCATTCTTGTCACATATTCTTCTGTTATATGAGTTTCATGAAAATCAATGAGATACGTTTCAAAAAGGTGGCCATCGGCTGTGTAATTGTTTGTTTTGATATACTCTTTCAGCTTCGTAATATACTGCTGTGTTTTTTTATAATTGCCTTTATAACAAGTAGATGCATATTTTCCTTTAGGTATTATCATTGTATTCGGGTCTGAATCATTTTCGATATAATAAAATACACGGTGATTAATCGAATTAGTTGAAGTTTTAACGTACAGAAAGCTGCCAATCATCTGTTGCTCTAAGTACGGAAGATTGTTTTCGTATTTTTTATACAGCTCTTTCAATGATAAGTCTACATGTTCACCATCAGTATCTTTATCATTACTGGCAATCACATATCTGTCAGGGTACTCAATCACCTGACATTCACCTTCAGACATTTGGGCAGTATGTGTAAATAAATCAATTCTTTCCTCGACGATATGCTGCATTTCTTGCAGTGCAGCTAACTCTTGTTCAAGAAAGTTTTGCTGTTTTTTCAATAAGTTTAAGGTCTTCTCAACCGTGCGTTTCTCTAAATAGTCTTTAATTTCTTCTAATGGTATATTAAATTTCCTTAAATCACGGATGATATTCAGCTGTTGTAAATGTTCATCTGTATAAATACGATAGTTATTTTCGCCTCTGCTAGGGACTACTAAATTAATTTCCTCATAGTAGCGCAAAGTATGTGCACTAATGTCATAAAGATTAGCGATTTCGTTTATTTTCCAATTCATAATTCCGCTCCATAACTGCGCCCATCTCTATTGAAATGGCAATTCTGCAGATTATTTTTGTACTACTGCTGCAGCAGTATTAGATAATGCTTTACATAGATGTTCATAACGATGGCCGCTTAAGACAAGCTCTGCCACCTTTGTATAGCCTATACTTGAATATAACTTTTTTGCTTTAGGGTTGGCAATATCTACATTGAGCCCGATTCTCTTAGAGCCTGCCTTTAACGCCATTTGCTCCATTTCTCTTAGTAACGCAGAACCAATCCCTAACCCTCTGTATGTTGGATTAACAACAATAGAGTCTAAATACCATTCGTCCGGTAATGCCTCTTTATCAACAAATAATTTTTCGTTATTATCATACCCGTTATTTACTAATATTTCCATGAACGGGTCATCAATGACCAGCTCATCAACAGCCTTGTATCCAAAGCATACACCAGCTATTTCTCCATCTAGTTCGTATACAATACCTCTCTTAAAGCCATATCGGTAAACAGGGTCTGCAACTGCTTCTGCTACCATTTCTAATAATGTGTTTTTAGGTATTTTCTTGAGCAATGATAATTCCATGTCCTCGAATATTTCCCATAGTAAGGACGCTATCGCCTTCGCATCCTTCTGTGAAGCTATTCTAATCATTTTTAAACCAACTTTCCATTTATATATATTTATTATTGCCTTAAGTATAAACCTTCTAGTAATTCTAAGGTCAAACACTAATTTGTGAAGTGAGAGCTAAATATAAAAAGTGGATGATTCGGAAAATTAAGAAATCTATATTGACACCTATTTGGAGATGTAAGAAAATAGAAATAGATATTTAGTTCAATAAACAGATGTAAGAGAAGTAAGTAAGAGCAAGAAATACAGTGCAGGTTGTGGAATTAGGTACATACATATGAGTCTTAGTTTAGTGTTTAGTTAGTAGAAGGAGACTTGGCAAGAGGAATTTTTTTGTTCTTTCATGCGAGGTTTTTTTGTTGTATACCTAAAATAAACTACAGGGAGGAGGATTGTCTTCGTGAAAAACTACTCAATGGGTAAGTTAACTTCATTGTTAACACTTTTAAATAACAGCAGCAGCGAGCAAACACTAAAAGATGAACTAAGCAGAAGAGGATACCGCTATACTGTTGGTAAAGTAGGAGCAATGGACTTATTTAAAGTTATTGCCGCTATTGAAACGACTGCAAAGTCAAATGAGATAATTGACGGAGACTCCTACAGAGAGGTTCATGCTCTATATCATACTATTTTAGAAGCACTGCAAGGTGTAGGGAGAGGCAATGTTCAATTTGGAGAAATATTGCGGACAGTCGGTTTGACATTTGGTATTGTACGAGGGGAAATTGAAAAGTACGGATATAATGGGGAATGGATCTGTGTCTGTATTTTCGGGACAATCGGTGCACCAAAAAAGGGTTTTGAGCATGATGCTTTAGGGCTTGGATTTAATCATATTTAATAAATAAATATTTACAAAATATTCTGTCTACATATATAATAATGGTATTCAGTTATTAGCCATTTAGCCGATTTTTAATTAGTTTATAAAACCAAATAAATTGTATGCCCATAGTTTATAGTCTATTAGGGGGCTGTATGAAGAATTCATTTTCTTTGTGCAGCCCCTTTTTTATTTAAAAAAAGCATAAAGAGAGGTTGAAGGATCATGAATATCCTACTTGATGGGAACCATTTGACGTTAAAGGAAATTCAATTAGTATTAGCCAACAAAGCGACGGTAACCATCCATGAAAAAGCTTGGGAAAATGTAAAAAATAGCAGAGCTGTTGTGGAGAAGCTTATTGAGGAGAAAAAGGTTATTTATGGTGTTAACACTGGATTTGGCAAGTTTAGTGATACGGTTATTTCAAATGAAGACTTAGAGCATTTACAAATTAACCTTATTAGAAGTCATGCTTGTGGTGTCGGTAAGGCCTTCTCTGAAGATATATGCAGGTTGATGCTGCTGTTGAGAGCGAATGCTCTGGCGAAAGGCTTCTCAGGAATTCGCCCGGAAACGCTCCAACTGCTGGTTGATTGTTTAAATTTCGGAATCTCTCCTGTCATTCCGAGTCAAGGCTCACTTGGAGCAAGCGGTGATCTTGCACCATTAGCTCATCTGGCCCTCGTTTTAGTTGGGGAGGGAGAGGCTGTTTATCAAGGGGAAAAGCTGGATGGCAAGGAAGCATTAAAGCGTGCTGGCTTAAAACCGATACAGCTTAAAGCGAAAGAAGGGCTTGCTTTAATAAATGGCACGCAAGCCTTAACTTCAGTAGGCGTGATAGCTTATTTAGAAGCACAATCCCTCGCTGTTTTAGCAGACAGAGTAGCTGCCTTGACGTTAGAAGGACTTAGAGGAATAGTCGATGCATTCTCTCCTGAATCCCATCAAGTAAGACCTTATCCAGAGCAGCAGGAAGTAGCGGCACGTATTCTTTCCTATGTAAAAGGCAGTCAATTAACTACAAAGCAGGGAGAGCTCCGCGTGCAAGATGCTTACTCTTTACGCTGCATACCACAGGTACATGGTGCTATATGGCAAACATTAAATTATGTACAAGAAAAGCTGATGATTGAAATAAATGCGGCAACAGATAATCCATTGATTTTTGCTGAAAGCGGAAAAGTCATATCAGGAGGGAACTTTCACGGTCAGCCTATCGCATTTGCGATGGATTTCTTAAGTATTGCAACTGCAGAGCTGGCAAATATTTCAGAGAGAAGAATTGAAAGACTCGTAAATCCGCAGTTAAATGATCTGCCAGCCTTTCTAAGTGCTAATCCAGGACTTGAGTCAGGATTAATGATTACCCAATATGTTGCTGCGGCCCTTGTTTCGGAAAATAAAACATTGGCACATCCCTCCAGTGTTGATTCCATCCCGTCGTCTGCAAATCAAGAAGATCATGTCAGCATGGGAGCTACTGCGGCACGCCATGCCTATGAAATCGTGCAAAACACACGGAAAGTGCTTGCAATTGAAGCTATATGCGGTGCACAGGCAGCAGATATTAGAGGTGCTGAAAAACTCTCTCCCCAATCGAAGATATTGCATGAAAAAATTCGTGCAGAGGTGCCATTAATCACAAGCGATCGTATCTTTTCCACAGATATTGAAAACTTAGCACAAGCTATGAAAACACAAGAATGGTCCTTTGCTGCGAAACTATCACTCTAGCTAAGGAATAAAAGTAGAAGATTATCCATCTAATTATATAAATGAGTAGCAGGAGGAATGGAAAATGAAACTTGAAAAAAATGCAATTAAAGCGCCGCGGGGAACTGCTTTGAATACGAAAGGCTGGGAGCAGGAAGCTGTTCTCCGAATGTTAATGAATAATTTAGATGCAGAAGTAGCGGAGCATCCAGAAAAACTGGTTGTATATGGAGGGATTGGCAAGGCGGCTAGAAACTGGGAATCCTTTGAACGAATAGTTGCGTCATTAAAAGAGTTAGAAAGCGATGAAACCTTGCTTATTCAATCAGGCAAACCAGTGGCCGTTTTTAAAACACATGAAGCAGCACCCCGTGTTTTATTGGCTAATTCTAATCTTGTGCCGGCTTGGGCAAATTGGGATACCTTCCATGAGCTTGATAAAAAAGGACTGATGATGTATGGCCAAATGACGGCAGGAAGCTGGATTTATATTGGCACACAGGGAATAGTTCAAGGAACGTATGAAACGTTTGCTGAATGCGCGAACCAGCATTTTAATGGAACGTTAAAAGGAACAATTACCGTAACAGCAGGACTTGGTGGAATGGGCGGGGCCCAGCCACTGGCTGTAACAATGGCTGGCGGTGTGTTAATTGGCATTGATGTCGATCGAAGCCGGATTGAAAAGCGAATCGAGACTCGTTATTGTGATGTACTTGCTGAAACATTAGATGAAGCAATTGCACTAGCAAAAGATGCAAAGCATGCGGGCAAACCGCTTTCAATCGGCTTGCTTGGAAATGCAGCTGAAATGCTGCCAGAAATGGTGAAGCGCGGATTTATTCCAGATATCGTTACAGACCAAACATCTGCCCATGATCCACTTAATGGCTATCTGCCAGCTCATTTTTCTTTGGAAGATGGAGAGAGGCTTCGTTCAGAAAATCCAAAAGAGTATGTAAAAAAATCAAAAGCAAGCATGGCTGTACATGTAAAAGCTATGCTGGCAATGGAGGAGCAAGGAGCTGTCGCCTTTGACTATGGCAATAACATTCGTCAAGTTGCCTTTGATGAAGGAGTAGAAAATGCTTTTCACTTTCCAGGATTCGTTCCAGCCTTTATTCGTCCCCAGTTTTGTGAAGGAAAGGGACCATTTCGCTGGGTAGCATTATCAGGCGATCCGGAAGATATTTATAAAACAGATGAAGTTATTTTACGAGAGTTTGCTGATAATGAGCATCTGTGCAATTGGATCAGAATGGCCCGAGAAAAGATAGAATTTCAAGGCCTGCCAGCGCGAATCTGCTGGTTAGGTTATGGAGAGCGGGCCAGATTTGGAAAGATCATTAATGAAATGGTGGCACGCGGGGAATTGTCTGCACCAATCGTAATAGGAAGAGATCATTTAGATGCTGGCTCTGTTGCCTCACCAAACCGGGAAACTGAAGCAATGAAGGATGGCAGTGATGCAGTGGCAGACTGGCCGATATTGAATGCATTGCTCAACACGGCAGCAGGTGCAAGCTGGGTTTCTGTTCACCATGGAGGCGGTGTGGGAATGGGATATTCCCTTCATGCTGGAATGGTTGTTGTTGCAGATGGCACAGAGCATGCTGCCAAGCGCCTTGAAAGAGTGCTGACAACAGATCCTGGAATGGGCGTTGTGCGGCATGTGGATGCAGGCTATGAAGCTGCAATTGAAACGGCAAAGCAAAAAGGTATCCATATTCCAAATCTAAAGTAAAGGTTGAGATACAAGTGACAGATCTTCTTTATATAAAAAAAGCTTCACAAGTAATTACCGTAAGCGGAAGCAGTGACAAGCCGAAATCTGGAAAAGCAATGGCTGAAATAGGCGTCATTGAAAATGGCAGTGTCGTAATAAGCGGTGACCGCATTGTATATGTCGGTACAGATCAAGCAGCAGAGGAATTTGTTAACACGCAACCTGAGACTGTAACTCTTGTAAGTGGGGAAGGCAAAGTGTTAACTCCAGGGTTGATTGACCCTCATACACATATTGTGTTTGCAGGGAGCCGGGAACAAGAATTGGAAATGCGCTTAAAAGGCGCCAAGTATATGGATATTTTAAAAGCTGGCGGAGGCATTTTAAGCACGACGAAAGCGACAAGAGCAGTTTCTGAAGAAGAACTGATCGCACAGACCGCTAAGCGATTAAATCGGTTTTTATTACATGGTGTCACAACATTGGAGGCGAAAAGCGGCTACGGCTTAACCTTAGAAGCTGAATTAAAGCAATTACGGGCAGCCCAAAAGCTAAATAACATACATCCCATTGATTTAGTTTCAACCTTTATGGGCGCACATGCTGTTCCTGCTGAATATAAAGAAAATCCTGACGATTTTGTTCAGCTGATTGTAGAGGAGATGCTCCCTGTCGTTGCTCAAGATAAACTGGCTGAGTTTTGTGATGTTTTCTGTGAGGAAGGTGTTTTCACAATTGAGCAATCAAAACGTATTCTGGAGGAAGGAAAAAAGCTGGGGTTATTACCAAAGATTCACGCAGATGAAATTGTCTCTTTTGGAGGGGCGGAACTTGCAGCAGAGTTAGGTGCTGTGTCAGCAGATCATTTGTTACGTGCTTCAGAGCAGGGGATAAAGGCAATGGCAGAAAAAGGGGTGATTGCTGTGCTGTTGCCTGGGACTGCCTTTTTCTTAATGACTGAACCAGCCAATGCCCGAGAAATGATAGATGCAGGCGTGCCAATTGCCCTTTCGACAGATCGGAATCCAGGCTCCTCTCCAACAGAATCATTGCCTTTTATTATGAATTTAGCTTGTTTAACAATGAAGATGACACCAGAAGAAGTGCTGACAGCCTGCACTATTAATGCAGCCCATGCCATTAACAGAGCTGAAGAGATCGGCAGTATTGAAGTAGGCAAAAAAGCAGATTTAGTTTTATTTGATGCTGTTAATTATCAAACACTTCAATACAATTATGCAGTTAATCTCGTAGATACAGTTATTAAAAGCGGCGAAATTGTAGTCAAAGGTGGTGCGATTTGTTGAAAGGAAAGGAACTTTCCATTCATATAGCTCGCTTAATGACAGATATTGATGAGCTCGGCCAGATTGGCATAAATGCTTTAGGTGGTCTTGACAGGACCACCTTTACTCAAAGTGAATTGGCAGCAAGAAATTGGCTGAAAGATCAACTTCATCAAGTGAATTTGATTGTTAAAACGGATCAGGCAGCTAATATTTGGGGCAAGCGTACAGGACAAGAAAAGCTTCCGAGCATTGTTTTCGGCTCACATCTTGATACTGTTCCAAATGGCGGGAAATATGATGGAGCGTTGGGTGTGCTGATTGCGCTTGAAATCATGAGAGTATTTGAAGAAAACGAAATAATGACAAGACATCCGTTACAATTAGTGTCTTTTAGTGCGGAAGAGCCGAACCCTTTTGGATTATCAACATTTGGAAGCAGAGCAGTTACTGGTAAATTAACAACAGAGGAAATTTTAAATGTAGCAGATCCAGCAGGAACTTTACTAACTGATGCCTTACAGGCAGCAGGCGGCGATCTGGATACTTTTGAGAATTGTGTGCTTCAGCCTGAGGAGTTAAGTGCCTATTTAGAAGTGCATATAGAACAAGGCAAAAGATTGCTAAATAGGTCCGTTCCCATCGGGATAGTAACGGCCATTACCGGAATTTATCGTGAGAGCATTACGGTAATTGGCGAGGCGAACCACGCGGGAACGACAATTATGGAAGATAGAAAAGATGCTTTAACTGCCGCTTCGGAGCTTATTTTATCCCTTGAGCGTGCCTGCTTAAATCATCCTTCGAATGAAGTGGTTGGCACAATCGGCAGGATGAACATACTCCCTAATGCGCCAAATATTATCCCTCACAAAGTGTGTATGACTTTAGAGATTAGAGGGAAATCATCTGTAGAAATACAAGATATATTGGCGGCATTTACGACAGAGTGCTTACGAGTGACAGAAAAGCGGTTTGTTCATATAGACAGGAAGGTCTTGCTTAATCAATCGCCTGCAAGTATGGATTCATTCATAATTGATACGATGAAAGAAATTGTGAGTAACTGGGAATATCCTTATTATCTCCTTGGCAGTATGGCGGGTCATGATGCTGCCCATATGGCGAATATCACCAAAAGCGGGATGCTGTTTGTTCCAAGTCTTGGCGGAAAGAGCCATTGTCCAGACGAGGAAAGCCGCTTGGAAGACATTGAAAAAGCAGCAAATACTTTGCTGCATACAATTCTTATGCTAGATCAAAAATTAGACACATAAAGGGGATAATAGATTGAGTGTTTTATATATGGCCGATTCTATTTATATAAATAATCAATTTCAAAAAAATCAAGCAATCTATGTTTTAGACGGAGTCATTAAAGAAATTGGTCCTAAAAATCGCTTATTAGAAAAATACAAAGGCGTTACTGTAATTGAATGGGAAGGAAAAGCAATTGTGCCTGGCACTGTGAATGCTCATAATCATTCTTTTCAAAGCTTATTAAGAGGAATTGCTGTAGATCGCCCATTTCTAGAATGGAGAGATCAAGCACTTTACCGTTATACTCCCTTACTAGATGAGGAGGCAATTTATACAGGTGCCTTATTTGCATTTGGAGAAATGCTGAAATACGGAGTTACGGCAGTAAGTGATTTCTTCTATGTTCATAATGGCGGTACTGCTACAGATGAAGCTGTCATTCAAGCTGCTAAAGATTTAGGTATTCGTCTCATTTTTGCAAGAACAATGTACGATTGGGAAGGGGCCCCAATAAGTTATCGAGAAACAGTGGGAGAGGCAGTGGACCGGACACGAAAATTAGCGATTAAGTATCAAGGTGATTCCATGGTTTCCATTCATCCTGCACCTCATAGTCCTCATGCAGCTTCTCCTGCAATGATTCAAGCAGGACATCGCCTCGCTAAGGAGCTAGGAACACCCTTTCATATTCACGTGGCAGAAGAAACATTTGAAGTCGATGAAATCCTTGGAAAATACGGCTTGCGTCCAGTTCATTATCTCCATTCACTTGGTGTGGTAGATGAAAGCATGATTGCTATTCATTTAGTGTGGTTAGAAGTTAGTGAAATAAAAATATTAGGCCAAAAAAACGCAAGGCTTGCGTATTGCCCATCCAGCAATATGTTTTTATCAGATGGAGTAACAAGAATTCCTGACTTACTGGATGCGGGAGTTCGCATTTCACTCGGATCTGATGGAGCTTGCAGCAATAACCGCATCAGTATTTTTGAAGAAATGAGAATGTGTTCTCTGCTGCAAAAAGTTACACGCCTTGATGGAACATGCATTAATGCTAAACAAGTATTCGACATGGGCACAAAAGCAGGAGCTGAGATGTTGCAGCTTCCAACTGGAGAGTTGAAAGTAGGCATGAAAGCAGACTTTGTTACATTAGATTTAAATGATTTATCTCTTTCTCCTAAATCTGAACTATTTGCCAATATAGTCTATTCCATGCAGCCAAATGCTATTTCAGATGTTATCGTCGATGGAAAGCTGATAGTAGAAAACGGTCAAATTAAGACAGTTTCAGAAGAGGAAATTGTGAAAAGAGTAGACAGCTTAATGGAAAAATGGCAAAGCATACAAGAATAATAAAAAGATGCAACCAAAAAAATGCTGGTTGCATCTTTTTGTTGAAACAATATAATTCCTAACTCCGTTATAAGTATTGGTAATAAAAATAGAGGACTTATTCAAGTTTTGTTGGAGATGGAAAGTATGAACAACCAAAACAAATCGCAGTTTGATTATTATTTATTGTTAATCATTCTGCTGTTAATGATAATCAGCACGATAAATATCCAAAGTGCTCAAAAATTTCTGCCATACACAGCAAATTTTGCTGGCCAGCAAGTATTTTGGTACATAGTTGGACTGGTTATGTCGGCTGTCATTTATTATTTTGATTTTGAACAAATAAAAAGAATGTCTTTTTATGCTTATTTATTAGGAGTATTAATGCTCGTTGCCTTATTTTTTGCTCCTCCGTCGATTGCGCCTGTTATTAAGGGAACGAAAGCCTGGTTTGTGATTGATAAGATTGGCTCCTTGCAGCCTGCCGAATTCATGAAGGTATTTTTAATTGTTTTCTTAGCAAAGGTCACCGTCGACCATAACAAGAACACCATTCATCGAACAATTGCGACTGATATAAAATTAATTGGGAAGATTTTAGGAGTTACAGCGATTCCCATCCTGTTTATCTTAAAGCAGCCAGATGCAGGAACAGCAATGGTTATTGCCACCATTATGTTTGGGATTATTTTTGTGTCAGGTGTAAATTGGAAGCTGCTTGTCATATTCTTCTCGAGCGTAATTTCCATCATTGGTGCCTGCGTTTATATCTATATATATCAACCTGATACTTTATTGTTATTTCTAGATCAATATCAAATAGAGAGAATCGATTCATGGTTAAACCCGTTTGAATACAGAGGAGGAATAGGATATCAGTTAACACAATCAATCTTGGCCATTGGCTCAGGGACAACATCAGGCAAAGGTTACTCCAATGGAGAAGTCATTATCCCCGAAGCCCACTCGGACTTTATATTTTCCGTTATTGGGGAAGAATATGGATTTTTTGGGGCAAGTGTTGTATTAGTTTTATATTTTCTGCTAATCTATCGAATTATTAGAATCTCAATAAACAACAAAGGAGAATACGAAAGCATCATTTCGGCTGGAATTATATCAATGTTAACCTTCCATATTTTTGAGAATATTGGCATGGTAACAGGACTTGTGCCGATTACCGGTATTCCTCTGCCTTTATTAAGCTATGGCGGTAGCTCCATTTTCGGAACGATACTGTCCTTAACATTAGTATTAAATATCTCTGCTAAAACGAAATACTATATGTTTGAAGGAAATAAGTATGATTAGCATTGTTATTGGCAGACTAAAAACTAACAAAGCATAACTATACGGAATTAAGGGTATACTTTATTGAGTTATCCAAAGAAGATTATTCTCTTATGTATTTTAGTTTGGTGTGGCTGGAGAAAGTTAAAGAAATTTTAAATAAGTTTATAAATAAATACCCTTGTTAAGGAATAAATAAAGTTACAGGGTTATTTGGAAATTTGCAGACTTATTTAATTTTCTTTATTGTCAGCTTAAACCTTTCACATAATACATATTAGAAAGGAGAGAAAAAAATGGAGTCAATATGGTTGGAATATGCTTGGGCATTGTTGATTTTAATTGGCTTAGAAGGGTTGTTATCTGCTGACAATGCATTGGTTCTTGCAGTAATTGCGAAGCATTTACCTGAAGATGAGAAAAAAAGGGCAATAAATTACGGTATAATTATCGCCTTTATTTTTCGATTTGCAGCACTGTTTGCGATATCATTTATTGCAAACGTCTGGCAGGTACAGGCAATCGGTGCCGTTTATCTGCTTTATTTAGGCTTAAAGCATATCTTTAAGGCATGGTTTAAGAAAGAAAAGCCGCATACGGAAGTGGAAGAAGAGGCTAAAGGAAAGGGCTTCTTACCTACTGTGGGAAAGATTGCATTAGCAGATTTAGTTTTTGCGATTGATTCCATTTTAGCGGCAGTGGCTCTTGCCCTCGGCCTTCCTGATTCACCGCTTGGTGAGTTCGGCGGTATGGATGGAGGACAGTTTCTCGTTGTTCTTCTTGGTGGGATTGCCGGCCTAGTTTTAATTAAATATGCAGCCACATGGTTTGTACAGCTGCTTGATAAGCGACCTGCATTAGAAACAACAGCATATGTAATTGTAGCTTGGGTCGGTGTCAAGCTGAGCGTAATTACCCTGGCACACGAAGATATTGGTGTACTGGACCATCATTTTCCCCATAGCACTGGCTGGACGTTAATCTTTTATGGAGTATTAGTAGCGGTAGCATTAATCGGCTGGTTTGCGCCAAACAATAAAAATAAGGCTAAGAAAGACCCTGCCTAAAAATCAAAAGCTTTATTCCCTTATCCACTTGGGAGTAGAGCTTTTTTAGTGTATTTTATAGCATTAGAAATAATAACCCGGGGCATCTTAGTAGCAGAATGGAGGACTAGTTATGAATTATCGAATGCTCTTATCTCTTTTTGTTATTTTTTTTAGTTTATCTACTGCTGCTGGAGCCGCAGGGGAAGTGCCTTTAACAGCTGCATTTGTGCGAAACAATCAGCTGTGGGTGAAGGAGGGAAGTGAAGAAAGACAGCTCACCTATTCTCAGCATGTATACAACCCTAAATGGTCCTTTGATGGCCGTTTTATTGCGTATATAGATGGGCATGAGCAAGGTGAAAAGTCTGATCTGTATATTTATGATATGGTCAAAAACGAAAGCTATCAACCATATGTGCAAGTGAGTGCAACGGATTACAAATGGTCACCAAATAATAATCAGTTAGCTTATAATGATCAAGGAATATTAAACGTCACTAAAATAAAAAACGGACGGCCTGAAATGTTTGAGAACGTTTCTTTAGGTGTCAGCGGATTTGAATGGTTTCCGAACGGCAAAGAATTTATTGTGTCTTCTCAATCCAATTTATTACCGACAGGTTGGGGCCCCATTGAATTATTTAAAGTTGCAGCTGATGCAAACTTACAACAAGAAAAGATTCATCCCTTTTTTACAATCCTGACTAATAAAGATTTATTTGCAATAACGGCAGAGGAGTTTAAGTGGAGTGATGATGGAAAGTGGCTTAGCTTTCTGGCTATTCCGACAGCATCCTGGTCCAATGACAGTAATTCATTATGTGTTATTACAGCAAAGGGAGAACGTTTTCAAGAGGTCGGCAAAATGCTGAACAATCAGGATTGGTTTAATTGGGCCCCGAATAAAAATCAGCTTGCCTATATTTCTGGCGAAGGAAGATTTCTCGTTGAAAATAAGCGGACAACCATCGCAGAAATGCCTGCTTTTATCGGACAGAAAGTTTATACACCAAAGGGGGATGTTGACTTGGATTTGTCATGGTATTCTCCTGATGTAGTGATTGTTGCTCGTTCTAAGGAAAATAAAGAATGGAAGGAAGGCCCGGTACCTACAATGTATACTAGCCTTTATTCCATTCATTTGAAGTCTAATGACCAAAAGCAATTGACAGCACCTAAAGAAAAGGAACGAGATGATACCCCTCAAGCCGTTAATGGCTATATAACTTGGGTCCGGCATATGGAAAATGAGCAAAATAATGTTTGGATTAGAGAAGGGCTTGAAGGCAAAGATAGTATATGGATTAAAAATGTTGAGTCTGAACCTGTTTTTTATATAGAGAAGCATAAATTATAGCAGCTTGTAAAAAGGCGTGAGTATGGAGAAGTCTCACGTCTTTTTATATGGCCTGCTTTTTATCATGTGTAGACGGATTAGAATCTGCGATAAACCTGTTTAATACTTTTTTCGCTGCTGGCATAAAGTATTGCAGAACAAGTCCTCCTAAACAAACCGTTAGTAACGTACCAATGCCAATTGGTCCACCTAAACTGAATGCAATAATTAAAAATACTAAATAAATAAATGTTCTCGAAAGAAAAATAGTTGTGTTAGTTAGTTCCTGAATAATTAATGTTAACCGATCGACTGGAATTGGAGCGAAGTTTGTGTGTAAATATATGGCGGTTCCAAATCCAATCACAATTAAGCCGCTAATAAAACAAATCAATTGGCTATACCAAATTTCAGGTGTTATTAAACCGTGCAATAAAAACAGCCATAAATCGATGCCAATTCCAGTTATAAAAGCTGTTACCAATCCTAAAGCTTCAGGCTGCTGTCTTTTTAACAAGGAGTTAAATAAAATCAAGATAATTGCTAAGATAAATTCCCAGCTGCCGACAGTTAGCCCTATATTTTGAGATAAGCCAACTAAAAGGGCGTCAAAAGGTGAAGTTCCAAGATTCGATTGAATCGTTAAGGAAATTCCACAGGTTAAAATAAATATCCCTATTACATAAAATACATATTTCACATGATTGCCTCCTTGAGATTTTATTGCAAATGCAACAAAAATACATTATATTTAATATAAGATATCTTTATTGCATTTGCAATAAAATTAGTGGGCTTATTATAAATAAAAGGAGCAGCATTCAAATGACATTAGAACTTAAAATATGTACAGTTAAAGATTTACAAAAGCTTCGAGAAATCAGTTATGAAACCTTTAATGAAACATTTAAAGACCAAAATTCACCTGAAAATATGAAGAACTATTTAGATAAAGCATTTACTTTAGAGCAGTTAGAGAAAGAGCTGTCCAACATTTCATCCCAATTTTTCTTTCTATATTTAGATAAGGAATTGGCTGGATATTTAAAGGTAAATACGAATGACGCACAAACTGAGGAAATGGGGACTGAGTCACTTGAAATCGAAAGGATTTATATCAAAAGCCGATTTCAAAAACACGGACTTGGGAAGGTTCTTTTCCAAAAAGCACTTGATATTGCCAGAGAAAACAATAAAAAGAAAATATGGCTTGGCGTCTGGGAAAAAAATGAAAATGCTATAGCCTTTTATAAGAAAATGGGATTTAGGCAAAAGGGAGCTCATTCCTTTTATATGGGTGATGAAGAACAGACTGACTTTATCATGTGTAAAACACTTTAATAAGGCGCAAAAGAGAAATGAACAAGAATAACGTTCATTTCTCTTTTGCTTAGTCTTTTAACGCTTCAGCACTTTTAGAAAGCAGTCTCTGTATTTTGCTCCATTCGGCAGCAATCCAACGACAAGATAAACATCATTAATTCCTTGTATAGGGTCATCTAACACCATCTTTGGTTGCATGTGTTTTTCGTCTACGAGAAGGGAAGTACGAACAGCTCTTGCTACTTGTCTTATTATATTAAAAATTATTATATGGTATGGATCTTCCTTTAAGCGGAACGATTATGTCCTGACGGTGTATTGATATGCTGTACACACTGAATTATCTTGCAGTGCAATTTTATATATAGCTGATATATCAAAAAAAGATGGTGTTCCTATTGTTAGGAACACCACCTTTTATCAGGTTGTTAAGAATTTTGTGCTTCTTCATTCGAACGCTTATTGCCTTTATAGATGAAGTATAAAGAAATAATCATAAATAGTAATGCAAAGGCCCGTTTCATATCCAATTCAATAACTAAACTATTGAACCAGCCAAAATGATCAATTATCACTCCAATTACTAGTTGACCGGCAATCCCCGCGATATTTGTTGCGATTACCCCAATTCGAGGAACGGCGATAACAGTCAGCAGCAAATAGGCTGTGCCTAAAAAGGCTGCACTTAATTGCCACTTAGGTGCTTCTAAAAGTGCAAGAATATCCCCATGTCCAAAAAAGATAATGAAAACAGTAAGAAACAAGGTTCCAGTTAGAAAAGTTAAAAAAGTAGTTTCAATTGTGCCTGCTTTGCGGCTGAATGTACCATTGATAGAAGATTGAGCGCTTAGTGTGATACCGCCGATTAATGTGAATAAAATCATAAATAACCCCAAATTGATAACCTCCTAGTTTATTAATATAAGTGCGATAATCATAGAGATTACGGCAAATATCTTTTCCTTGTTAATTTTAGTCTTTTTACTGCCAAGCCATCCGAAATGCTCAATTACCATGCTCATCACCAGTTGTCCGATGATGACTGCAACCATTGAGATTCCAACACCGACGTATGGAACACTAATAACAATAGCAGTTAAATAAACGACACCTAATCCGCCGCCAAGCAATGTCCACTTAGGTGCTTTTAATGTATAAGAAAGATCTCCTTTACCAAAGAAAATCCATAATAGCCCCATAATAATAGAGCCCATAAAGAAGTTATAAAAACTTGTTTCTATTTGTCCAATTGTTTTTCCCAGTTCAGCATAAATAGCTCCTTCAAAGCTGAGCGCTGCTCCAGCCAGAAGGGCTAACAAATAAGAAAGATAGCGCATAAAATCAGTTCTCCTTTTTTGAATAATTATATATCTAGAAATATAGATATAGAGTCTTAAAAAAACAGAAATCCATGCAAAGTTAGATTTCTGTTTGAAAATACTTTGCTAGCTGTTGAATAAACTCCTCATTTCGCCTGTAGTATGTCCATTGACCATGACGAATAGAGTCAAGCAGTCCAGCTTTTTGCATCATGTTTAAGTAGCTAGAAACGGTAGATTGAGAAACTTTAGCCTTTTCTTGAATATCCCCAACACAAACTCCGCCTTTGTAGCTTACCTCCTTAGGCAAATGAGCGCCTTGTTTTGGGAAATGCTTCTCAGGTTCCTTCAGCCACTCTAAAATATTCAATCTTGTTTCATTAGAGAGTGCTTTAAATACATGAATAGGTTCCATGGTACCGATTATATCGGTTTTTTTAGATATGTCAATTTTTACTTTTATAAGAAATGCTTAACGGCCTTTTATTGAGTAAATGAGTTAATATCTGCAATAATATACTATATACATTATAAACATAGATGTAATATTCATAAGGACAAAAGGAAAGGAGTTCCCTCATGAATATTACATCATTTATAATATACTGCTTTATCGTAACATTCACACCAGGTCCTACTAATATCGTTATTTTATCAACAGTGCACAATTTTGGTACTAGAAAGGCAATGGAATATACATATGGAGCAACGGTTGCGTTCGGCCTACTGCTTGTTGTATCTGCTTTTCTGAACTCTGTGCTTTATACAATCATACCCAAGCTTTTAATGGTGATGCAGATTATCGGCAGCTTATACATGATTTATCTGGCAGTGCAAATATATAAAAGTGATTCAGCAAAAGGCAATTTAATAAATAATACAGGCACGTTTTTATCTGGATTTATCATGCAATTTGTAAATCCTAAAGTAATTCTGTTTACGATGACCATTATTCCAAGCTATATCATGCCGTATTTCCAGTCAGCATCAGCATTGATGACAAGTATAGCCGGTATTACTTTCATCGGTTTTTTAGCCTTTATTACTTGGGTGCTTTTCGGCGCAATATTTAAAGCCTTTTTGCAAAAACATAAAAAGGCAGTCAATCTTCTAATGGCTTTATTTCTAGTATACGCCGCTGGAATGATGTGGTTTTAGCAGAGAAAAAAGGGGTGGTTGCAGTGGAGAAATTTATTTATAAAAAATCAGCTGGCATAACTGCCTTAGCAGCCAGTATGTATGAGTTTACCTATAAAAAGCATGCTCATAAAGAGTATGCAATAGGGGTCACATTACGCGGCATTCAACGATATCATTTAGATGGCAGTTTGCAGTTGTCCCATAAAGGCGGCGTCATGTTTTTTAATCCAGAACAAGCTCATGACGGGATGGCACATGATGATGCAGGCCTTGATTATGTGATGCTTTATATCGATCCACAACTGTTCTTAGAGGTATCGGAGAAAAAGGAAATAATCAAGTTTTCAACACCTATTGTATACGATAAAATCCTTCAGCAAAAAGTTATAAGACTAGCTAATGCTATTCTTAATAAAAAAGGGGAAGCTGTCTGCAGTGAGTTGCTGCTGTCGCTAACAGACAGTCTTGTTCAAACAAACCTCTCTCAAGAATATAAAAAAGATAATGTTCTGATAAGAAAAGCAAAGGAGATGCTTCGTGATAACTTACTGGCCGTTCCTAAGCTTGACGATATAAGCGGTGAGCTTGATTTATCAAAATATCAATTTATCCGAATATTCAATGCTCATACAGGAATCTCCCCATATCAATACTTTCTAAACAGCAAGCTAGAACAAGCAAAGCAGTTAATAGAAAGAAAGAGAGATATCTATGCTGCTGTAGCAGAATGCGGTTTTGTAGATTTACCTCATTTAAATAAACATTTTAAAAGTGTCTATGGAACGACAGCATATGAATATTTGTCTAATTTAAATTGACTGCTAGACTTTGTCTAACAGTTTTTTTATGCATGAGGAGGATGAAACTTATCTGATGAATAAACGTATGTAACATTACCGGATTATGAAGAAATGGATAGGAGGGCTTTTTTGAAAAATAATGATGAAGAGAAAAGTAAAATTGAAACAGACGACAGTTGGAATCGAGCGCTGTATGGCAGTCCTACCATCGGTGGCTTTATTGTTATCGGAATCATCATTATCATCATTGGATACAAAATTTTATTTTAGCAAGGCAATAACCTTAATAGGAGTTAAAAATGAATCTTAAAAAAAGCCAAGAATATGTTTCGTTAGAAATTAGAGATTGGAACAATACAAATTTTGCAGCAACTTTATACGAGATTTGTGATTCTCACAGAACTTATTCTAATGATCAGATTGAAGTCCACCAAGTAGTTAAGCTAGGCAAAATTAATAAAGAGTGGAGATTTGTGATTATCTTAAATATCACACAGGATTTAGATAATTTAGGTACTTTAATAGAAGGACTGGGTTGATATACACATGCAATAAATTCACTTGAACTAATTTATATAACGTTCAGGTGTTTTTTTTAGTCTTTTTACTTGACTTAGAGTTAACTAGAAGGCGTATTCTAGTAATGTTAAAAAAAATGAAACTACTAGGAGGCTAAGAAACATGACAACAGCTAAAGCGCGAGCAGTTGATGGTCCAGACAAACCGTTCAGAGCGGCAGAAATTAAGAGACGGGACCTTGATTTACATGATGTTTTAATTGAAATTAAATATGCAGGTATATGTCACTCTGACATTCATACTGCCCACGGCGAATGGGGTCCTGTAAATTACCCTCTTGTTCCAGGTCATGAGATTGCTGGTATTGTTACGGAAATCGGAGCGGAAGTAACAAAATATAAAGTAGGTGACCGCGTTGGAGTCGGGTGTATGGTTGATTCTTGCGGCGAGTGTGAAAACTGCCAAAAAGGAGAGGAACAATACTGCCTGAAAGGAAATATCCCTACTTATGCTGGTGTAGATAAATATGGCGAGCCTACACAAGGTGGCTATTCTACACATATCGTTGTAATAGAAGATTTTGTTGTCCGAATTCCTGATAATATTGAATTAGATGTGGCAGCACCGCTGCTATGTGCAGGAATTACAACTTATTCACCACTGAATCGCTGGAATGCTGGACCAGGTAAAAAAGTAGCCGTTGTTGGGTTAGGCGGACTTGGTCATATGGCTGTGAAAATTGCCCATGCGATGGGTGCTGAGGTTACTGTTTTATCTCAAACATTGAACAAAAAAGAAGACGGCTTACAATTTGGGGCAGCTGATTATTATGCTACTAGCGATCCAGCTACATTTGAGAAGCTTGCTGGAAAATTTGACCTTATTATCAATACAGTAAGTGCAAAGCTTGACCTTGATGCGTATTTCTCTTTGTTAACCCTTGATGGTACAATGGTGAATGTTGGCGCACCTGGCGAGCCTTTGTCACTAAATGTGATGTCTTTAATCGGCCATCGCCGTTCATTTGCTGGTTCTATGATTGGCGGTATCCGAGAAACACAAGAAATGCTCGACTTCTGTGCGGAGCATAATATTGTTCCTAATATTGAAATTATCTCTGCAGATGAAATTGACGAAGCATATCAACGTGTTTTAGCTTCTGATGTAAAATATCGATTCGTTATTGATACAAGCACCATGTGATTTTTTGAGTGAAGGATGTCCCAAAGGGGCATCCTTTTTAGCTGTTTACAAATTTTATCAGAAAGCTTTAAAATTTCGCTTGGATAGCTTTAATAAAGACATTAGCAGCTTCAGAAAAAACTTGATGCTTGCGCCACACAATATTTAAACCAGATTCAAGGTTAGGCTCTAGCGGTCTAAAGCATAAATTGCTATCACTCGATGTATTCACTATTTTATCAATAGTAACCGCATAACCAATCCCTTCATCCACCATAATGGCGGCATTATAGGCAAGATTATATGTTGTGACAATATTTAATTTATCAAAATCTTCACCGAACCAGTCTGCAAATTTATTTGTCGAGTATGTCTGTTTGATAGCCTGTCGTGAACATATTAAAGGCAGCTCCAAAAGTTCAGCTGCTCGTATTGCCGGTTTATCAGCGAGAGGACTGTCTTTGCGCATAACAACACCCCAAACGTCCTTAGCTGGGATATTCATATAGTTGTATTTGGATATATCTGCAGGTTCAATTAGGATGCCAAAATCGAGCAGCCCTTTGTCAAGCCGATCTGTAACATCGTCCTCGTTTCCGCTGTAAAGATGATAGCGTATATTAGGATACTTTAACTTTACGTCGTTAATTACACGGGCAATCCATCTCATCGCATCCGTTTCACCGCCGCCGATATAAACATCTCCGCTAATAGTTTCCTCCATTGAATGAAATTCCGATTCCAATTTATCGACCATGTTAACAATTTCTGCTGCTCTGTTTCGCAGCAAAATGCCTTCTTCTGTAAGAATGATACTGTGACTGCTGCGAATAAACAATTTTTTTCCTAATTCCTTTTCCAAATCTTTCATTTGTCTTGATAAAGTCGGCTGTGTAACATGCAGCAGGTCTGAAGCAGCTGTGATATTACCAACCCTGGCAATTGCGAGGAAGTAGCGTAACACCCTTATTTCCATCTGTATTCCCCCTTCATTATGTTTAAGTATACATGTATCCAGAAATGCTTAACAGGCATTTCTAGATATGAGATATAAGTATTGGTTATATGTGAAAATCGAAGCTAAAATAAAAGCAAATGATTAAATCACATATGAAGGGAACATAAAAAAATGTCCGTAATTGCCAACAAAGTAGTCATCATTACGGGGTTTTGTGTTTTGAAATTCAGAAAGTTTGAGGTGTAATTTTGGTCAAGAATAATAAATTGCTTATCATGATATTAACCATCGGTGTATTTGGCATTATCAATACAGAAATGGGGGTTATCGGAATATTGCCTGCTCTTGCTGATCACTTTAGTGTCAGTGTCTCAAAAGCAGGCCTGCTGGTTAGTCTCTTTGCCCTTGTTATCGCAGTTTCTGGGCCGACAATGCCATTATTTTTTTCAGGCTTAGACCGAAAAAAAGTAATGCTACTTGTGCTTGGAGTTTTCATTATCGGTAACATTGTGTCCATCTTTACTACTAATTTTACCATTGCATTAGCTGCTAGAGTTGTACCTGCGCTGTTCCATCCTATTTATTGTTCATTAGCGTTTTCGGTAGCAGGTGCTTCGGTCCGTAAAGAAGAAGCACCTAAAGCTGTTGCTAAAGTATTCATAGGAGTATCTGCCGGAATGGTCATTGGTGTGCCAGTCGCAAGCTTTATTGCTGGCAGTATGTCATTACAATTGGCGATGTCGTTCTTTGCTGCGGTGAATATAGTTGCGTTTATTGCGACATATTTATTCGTGCCAAGCATGCCTGTTAAAGAAAAGCTTTCATACGGCTCACAGTTAGCGATCTTGAAAAAGCTGATTACTTGGCAGTCTATCATTGCAGTCGTTTTCCTTAACTCTGCAATATTTGGTGTATACAGTTATCTTGCTGAATATTTAACATCAGTAACATCCATGTCTTCTGCCTCGATTACTATTATGCTGACTGTATTCGGTGCAGCCAATATTATTGGAAATATAACAGCAGGAAAGCTGTTGACGAATAATGCTCGAAGAACGGTCATCGCATTTCCGTTTTTATTAGGAGCTGTTTATATGGTGTTGTTCCTATTTGGTCATTTCTCCATCCCAATGGCAATCATAACGTTTATTTGGGGAATTCTAGCTGGGGTGGGCGGCAATATCAATCAATATTGGATCATGTCCTCTTCACCAGAAGCTCCAGACTTTGCTAATGGATTATTTATTTCAGCTTGTAATTTAGGTACAACGATTGGCGCTGCTGCTGGCGGATTATTTATAGCTCAATTAGGAATTCAATATGTAGTCTTAGTAGGTTTTATATCATTAATTTTCGGGACCATCTCAATCTTGCTAAGAAACTATAAATATCGTTCTAGAACTAATCAGCTTGCTGGTTAATATCTAACAAGCACTATAAATGGGCAGGTGGAAAGCATTTGTTAATAACAAGGATTACAGTGGAAGTAAATCGGCTTCAAGCGCGAAATGCTGCCCTTTTTGTGGCAATAGCTCAGACCTTTCGCAGCGAAATAATCCTGACTAAAAAAGGAAGGTCCGCCAATGGCAAAAATATAATGAAAGTGATGGACTTATCTGTAGCAGAAGGTGATAAAGTTACCTTATTTGTAAATGGGGAAGATGAGCAGGCTGCCATTAGCAAGCTTAAGTATTGTCTAGTAGAAGAAATAAATGCCGAAATCTGATTTCCAAAATGAAAAAGAAGTTAATCTCATTTAGATATAACTTCTTTTTTCATTGGAAAACTTAAGCAGTATGTATCTAATAATAAAACCAATAACAACCCCAGGAATTACAAACATCATTGGCAAAAAAACAGGGCCGAGTGACTGGCCAAATAAAGTAATCTTACTAGAATAAATTAAGCCGAGTGTAACGAAAGCAGCCGCAGATAAAAAGGGAAGAAAAGACAATTGTTCATCAGCAGGCATCTCGTATTGATATGCATCCCACATAGGGAAGAAATATAAACAAGCATAAAATAATAACCATTCATAATTGATTACTTCTTCTGCTTTAGAGAATTCCCCTAAATAGCTGTACATAATGGAAGTATTAAAATGACTATATACGTTTATAAGAATCTCTGTTAGTACAAATAATGTACCTTTAAAGAAATGTCCAGTTAATAATTGGCTGAAACCTGGTAACGCAATACTCCACATAATCGCCTGGAATTTACCGATTTTCTTCATATAAACCCTCCTTTACTATAGTTTGGATAGAAAGACAGTAGTTATTCCAGTTATTTGTATAAATTAGCAAAATTTGTTCATTGTTCCTTTTGTAAAAGTTGCGGAGCTTCCCAAATAATATAGTTCTTTAATTCATCCTGAAGAGCAGTCCAATCCAATACTTCTTCCATGTGGAAAACACCTGTGCAGGAATTGTTTTCACACATATAGCAAGCAGCCCATACGGTTACCAATGCAGTTATTTTTGCTTCTTCTTTCCCATAAAGCTCTGTTTCTAACACGATTGGCTTCCCTGATTTACGTCCGCTAACGGTAATTTTTACACAAAACATCGGCTTTCCAATTGAAATTCTAGTTAACAATTTTGTAGACAAGCGAATAGGCAGGAAACGAATCAGTCCAATTGCTTTCAAAAAGGCTAAAGCACCAGTTGCAAAGCGTGAATCAAAACAAAGATAAGTGGTGACATCATCAACTGCTATTGTATGATGCAAAACATGTTGATCTGCAAAATCAAAATGATAAGCGTTTCGCCAGCCAAGCTGTTCACCAAAATAGGCAGACTTCATGCCGCCAAAGCTTTTCAACTTCACCTGTTTACCTTTTATCCATTTATAATAGTCCGTTTTTGCTTGCCGTATTGTCCAATCAATGGCAGCATGCCCATGTGTATCTCCTAACCCGAGCATTAAGAAAATATCCACTGCGTCTGTATGGTCGACTTTTTCTGCCATCCAACTAGCCAGTAGATTCGTTATTCCCGGATTTAACCCGACACTGAGCATCGCTGCAGCATTGGAGTTAACTGCTAAATCATGGAGCTGTTCCACTTCAGCTAAAAACCGGTATGATGCAGAAATATCGATATAATCAATCCCTGCTTGAAGGCAGGTGGTAGCAAATAGAGCATTTTCTTGTTCCAGACAAACAATGACGAGTTTTACACTCGCCAGTAAGGATGCAGGAACAGCTTTATTGATATCTAGTAACAGCGGCAATACCTTTCCATTTGTTGATGCAGAAAACCTTTCCGCTTTCTCCATGCTTCTGCCAGCAGCATACACATAGCCGGGATAAATTTCTCCTAACTTACTGCATATCAATCTTCCTACATGTCCATAACCACCAACGATAACAATATCTTTCCTTTCCAAAAAAACCACACCTTTCTAAATTTCCATAACTATAGGAACAGTGTATAGAAAGGTAAGTTAAGAAAATATCCCAGAATCATGGGATATTTTTTATTTATGGAAAAGTGTGGAAGTGTTAATATGTGCTTAGTAGGTTTTTGTTGAAAGAGGTGAAGTTAGTGGAATTATCGGAAGGTCAAGTAGTCAACTTTATTAGTACTATTAAGAGCAGTCTCTATAAAGTAAGCGCCCTCCCTTTCCATTACTTAGGAAGGGGAGGCTGAAATATAAACCATAGCGAGCTTATGCTTAATAAGGATAATAGCCAAGCGACCCAAGGTTTCCATTTATGTACAGCTAATAAAGAAAAAGTAATGATGTTAAACAAAAAGGACCAGCCAAGAGTCCAGCCGTAATGATGGAAAATACTTTTATTCACATAAGCAATTATTTCAATACTTTCAAAAATCACAGCCCATAATATAATCCAACCAATTCTATGAAAGAAAGAAGAAGGAAATCGTCCTAAGAACACAACAATAACAGACGGATAAATAAAAAATGCGATTGCGGTGCTAATTAATGTGTGGGTAGGGAGAATAAAGTGATCAACCCAGACAGGGTGAAACTCCCACACTCTAAAATCATGAAGTAGGGAAGCGTACAGCAAATCACCAATTATCCAAAATAATAATGTCGAATACCATTCATTAAAACGTCTCCAAACACCAAAAAATAAACTAATGAAGATAAAAAATACAACAAACATTGTTTGCATAATTGCATAAAAACCCCTAAGTAAATGTATTTTGTATTTATTTTCAGCTTACAGAAATATTATTATGCAATATTTGGATTACAGCTTTTTAAATCGATTGTTAGGGGGGCTTTTTTTGAAAAAGAGTAACTGTTTTTTCATAAGTCTTGGTTTATTAGTAATTTTGTTGAGCGGCTGTTTAAGTAATGACAGATATTATATAGTCGTTGAAAAACGTGCAGGAGAAAATGCTGATTACAAGGAATTCAAAAAGATCACTAAACAAAAGCAGATTGAAAGAGTGAATCAGATTGTAGGCGGATTAGAATGGAATAACGGAAGTATAGATATACGCCCAGCAGATTACAGATACAGTGCGCAGTCTGATGATTCTGACACAGAAATTAAATCATTAAGCTATGATATTTGGCTAAATGACGAGAAAGATAAAGTAGAATTTATTATCCCATCTTCTGAAAACCAATATATGCAACTAAACAGCGACGATAAAAGGTCGGCAGAACTGTTTGAAATACTTATAGAGGAGAAATAAATAAAAGACACAACGGCATAAAAGGAGAAGAATAATCTTGGATAAACTATATTTGATAGATGGATTCGGCGGCTCACCTGATATAAATTGGCTTGCTGATATTAAACAAAACTTTAAAGATTTTTTAGAGATACAAGTAGTGGAATACACGACTGCCTCAGTTGCAGATGTAAAACAATGGGACAGTGACTTAGACCGAGCTGTCAGCAATGCGCAAGATGCGTATTTTGTATGTCATAGTTTAGGTTGTGTTACTTTTTTAAGATTTCTTCTTCGTCATCATATACAGATAAAGGGAGCGGTGTTTGTATCAGGATTTGCACAAGCAATTAAAGATTTTCCACAATTCGATAATTATATGGATAACTTAGATTTAAACAAAATCACGCATTTATTAGGAAAGTCTTTTATAATATCCTCTAGAACAGATCAGATAATTGATTGGCAGATAACGAATGTGTTAGCAGAAAAATTAGGGATTCCATTTATTTTATTGCCTGATGGAGGGCATTTTACTACAGGTGAGGGTGTAATTGAAATGAATTGTGTTAAGGATATCATCCGTTCTCAGTGGCTTTGATAGACATTAAAAAGGAGACTGCAAAAAATGCAGTCTCCTTTAAAATGTTTCATAAACAATATCTCCAGTTCTAGAAATATCATAATCTCTTAAAAGTTGTATTTCATCCCGAAAGTGGGCAGAGTTTAAAATATCTTTTATTGTCTGGATTAACGGTTCATTTTCAGGAGTTTTTAACATAACTAAATCGTAGCTTTCTGATATTAACGGTACAAAGTCGATTCCGACCATTTTTGCGGCTTTTTCAATTCCAACCCCAACATCAGCCATTCCATTTGCAACAGCTGTTGCTACACTATAATGGTTCGATTCTTCCTTATCATATCCATTTACCTCACTTGAAAGGATATTGTTTATTCTGAGCTGTTCATCAAGGAGAATGCGTGCTCCTGAACCTTTCTCACGATTGACGATTTTTATGTTTTTTCGCTGTAAATCTGTCCAAGCAGTCAAGCTTAACGGATTGCCCTTTTGAACATAAAAGCCTGCTTTTCTTGATAAGAGATTAAGTAAAATAAGGGGGCGTCCGACTAATATTTTTTTTAAATAAGGAACATTATAGTCTCCAGTATCTCCGTCAAACATATGTAAACTAACAATATCTCCTTTGCCATTGTACATGGAAATCAGGCTGTTTAAGCTTCCCGTGTAGGAACGCAATGCTTGATAAGATGAGTGTTTCTCCATATATTTACTCAGAATATCAAGAACCATGTCTTGTCCGCTTATTACAATGGTTTTCGCATCAGTTTCGCCTTTCGGTACAGTTACAGAAAGGTTCGAAGTTTGTTTTGTTTTATGGTTATTTATATAAACATCTAAATCTCTTGAATCAATCCTCATCTGCCTCCCAACACGGAAAACTGGGATATCTCCTTTTTTAACCATATCATATAAGGTAAGCTTGGAAACTTTTAATAGTTGAGATACCTCTTCAATCGTATAAGAAAATTCTTTTGACATTGTGCACCCCTCCATTAATATTTTAACGTAATCGTTAAAAAAATAATTAAGTAAATAAAAATTTCTAAAAGTTTTCACAATTTTCGATTTAGCAATTAGTTATAATTAGTTATAATCAATTATAACTAATTATAAGAAGGGGATAAAAAATGAAGAATTACTATCGTTCCGTATTAAGTGTGCTTTTGCTATTGATTATCCTTAGCGGGTGTTCAGCAAACGACAAAACGACTGCAGAAAATAGTAATAAACAAGATGCTAGTCAAGATAAAGTGGAATTGACGGTCTCTGCTGCTGCGAGTTTGCAAGATGCTTTGACTGATATTAAAGCAGACTTTGAAAAGGAAAACCCAAACATAATCCTCCATTTTAATTTTGGCGGATCAGGAGCATTGCAGCAGCAAATCTCCCAAGGAGCACCTGTTGACGTATTTGTCTCGGCAGCAGAAGATAAATTTCAGATTTTGGTGGATGATGGACTTATGGAAAAGAGTGACAGTACAGATTTAGTTGGAAATGAACTTGTATTGGTAGTCCCTAGAGATTTGGATAAAGGGATTAAGAGCTTTGAAGATTTAACAAAGACAGGTAAGATAGCTCTTGGTACGCCTGAATCTGTGCCTGCAGGACAATACGGTAAGGATACATTAGAAAGTTTAAATCTTTGGACTAAGTTAGAGGATAAAGTGATTTACGCCAAAGATGTGCGCCAAGTACTTACATATGTTGAAACAAATAATGTGGACGCCGGGATTGTATATAAAACAGATGCATTAACTTCCGATAAAGTGGAAATAGCTGCAACTGCAGAGGAAAGTAGCCATGATCCGATTATTTATCCAGCAGGGGTGATCAAAAATAGTACTTACTATGCACAAGCAAAGACCTTCTATGACTATTTGCAAGGTGTTAATTCCTTAAAAATATTAGAACAATATGGTTTTAAAGGGATGAAGTAAAAAAGATGACTGCTGACTTTTTAGCACCTGTTATATTATCAATTGAAATTGCAGCTGTTTCAACATTATTTGTCATTGTATTTGGAATAATATTCGGGAAACTGATGGCAGGCAGAAAATTTAAGGGAAAAGTATTAGTTGATACAATTTTGCTTTTACCTTTAGTACTGCCTCCAACGGTGGTAGGTTTTTTATTAATTATTATTTTTGGCCGGAACAGCCCGGCAGGTCAATTTATCGAATGGGTTTTTAATCAGCCGATAATGTTTACTTGGTGGGCAGCAGTGATTGCTTCTACAGTTGTTGCATTTCCTCTTATGTATCAGTCATCCAGAACAGGCTTTGAAGCGATTGATGCAGATATAGAAAATGCAGCACGTGTGGATGGGGCCGGTGAATTACGTTTAATGATGTTTATTTCCATTCCGCTCACCTTAAAGTCAATTGTGTCTGGAGCAATCTTGAGCTTTGCAAGAGCATTAGGGGAATTCGGAGCAACCTTAATGTTTGCTGGCAATATCCCAGGAAAAACACAAACAATCCCAACAGCTATCTATGTTGCTATTGATTCAGGCAATATGGACATGGCTTGGCTGTGGGTAACGAGTATAATAGTTATTTCGTTTTTTATGTTGGCAGTTGTATATTTTATAAGGTCTTAAAGGATATATCGCCCTTATTTGTACTTAAGCGTAATTAGCCTCGGCAGCATATAATAAACAAACTGTAAGGAGGAATTATTATGCATCCGAGTATTATTACTGGGTTAAATGGTGGTGCACTTTATCAAAACTTTCCGAATCCATCATATGGAGCTTGGAATCAAAAGCTGCTTGGAGTCACACCATATCACTATATGTTAGGAGGGCAACAATATAATATTGCTCCAAGACCTCCAGGGGCACATCCTTTTTTTCCTTATTTAGGACCAAATTTGCCGGTAACATTTAGAAGATAATTTTAACCAGTTAGTATAAACTAACTGGTTTTTTCTTTAATTTGTCTATTAATCTTTTATTTTTATTGAATGTTATGTATAATAATGCATATAAAACGGACGTAAGAAGCTATTCTTTAAGTTGAAAGAAGTGTTTATGTGAGTTTGTATTTTGCTTATGTAATGGTGGGACTTGCTATTGCAATGCCAGTAGGTGCAATTACAGTTGAAATGACAAAGCAAGGTTTGAAAAATGGTTTTATGCATGGCTGGGCAGTTGGTATTGGCGGAATGACAGTTGATCTGATCTTAATATTTGCCCTGTATTTTGGATTAGCAAAAGTTTTGGCGATTCCTTTTATTCAAATGCCATTATGGATAGTCGGGGCGATTTTCTTATTCTTTCTAGCCTATGATTCCATAAAAAATGCCGATAAAGATATAACAATGGCAGGGGAGAAAGCTAATAAATCACTTTTCAAAACATATCGTAATGGTCTGCTTGTAGCTGTTTCTCCTGGGAATTTAGTGTTTTGGATTTCGGTATTTGGAGCTGTTTTAGCAGATTCATATGAAGGCAGTGATTCAAACAGCTTTATTATTGTAGCGCTAGGAATTATCTCAGGCATTTTATTACACGATATTGGCTTACTGACAATTGTGTCTTTCACCAGAAAAATAATGAACCGCCAAATGATTAAATGGACTTCCATCATTGCAGGCATTTTATTATTTGGATTTGGGTTTTATTTCTTATATGAATTCTACATAGGTATTCAGTCGCTTTTTTCTTAAAAGGTAATGTAAAGGTAAAGACAGCTGCTAACAATTGCAGCTGTCTTTTTCATGCTTATTTGTCATTTTTAGATTTTAACGTAAATAAAGATATAGGGAAAGTGTTATTAAGATGTACTTTGAGAGTTTTAGGCAATGATTTAAGAGAATTATGATAACGCTTTTTTTCGATTTAGAGGATAATTTTAATAAGGTAGTTGAAATGCTATTGACTAAAAAGATGTTCTTTATAAAAAAGAGGGGGATACACGTGAAAAAGACATTATATTTAATGAGACATGGTCAAACATTGTTTAATTTACGAAAAAAAGTACAAGGCTGGTGTGATTCACCGCTAACAGAATTGGGGATTAAGCAAGCAGAGGCTGCTGCAGCTTATTTTAAAGAGCAAAATATTGTCTTCGATCAAGCTTATTGCTCCACCTCAGAAAGAGCAAGTGACACATTAGAGATTATTACAGATTTACCATATACAAGATTAAAAGGGTTAAAGGAATGGAATTTTGGGACATTTGAAGGAGAAAGTGAAGATTTAAATCCGCCTTTGCCTTACAATGATTTCTTTGTACAGTACGGAGGAGAAGACCAGAAGGAAGTACAGCAAAGAATGGCTGAGACATGTCAAAAAATAATGGAAGAAGATAATGAAGTAGTGTTGGCAGTATCCCATGGGGGAGCATGCCGAAACTTTATGAGAGTTTGGGAACATACAAGCACGATCAATCAGCTACAGAAAATTGGAAATTGCTGCATCATGAAGTTTGAATATGAAAACAAAGAATTTAAACTAGTGGAAATTATCAACCAGAACGTTAGTGATGTAAAAGGTGAATTACCAGTTGTTTCTTAAATTCATGTGAAGACACCCTGTAGTTGGGTGTCTTTTTTGTTTTGAAAAAATTATTGCGTATGGTGGTAGTATCATTAGGAACCATCCACAGCTCTATATGACTTATTTATCAGTGAACTGCAAAAAACAGAAAAAGAGATATAAGAACTCCTGTGATGTCAGGGGTTGTATTTATATTTCAAGGTTACTATAAAGGAATGCCCTCATACTGTCTACATTACACAAGCTGCCTTAAAGGGAACTATGGGAACAGAAATATTAGCTTGAAAGAAAAAATAATATATTATCAGTAATATCAGGTCATGGTAGGTTCATATTTGTGTGAACTTTAGGTAAATACTCACCTTAGTATTAGTTTTAATAAATACCCATTATATGTTAAAGTCGAATTATAAATTAGAGTAGGAGGAGGTTCAAATGGACATATATCTTATCAGTACATAGTGTCACCGCCCCTCCCTGACGATATGTCAAAAATTAAATTCCTGTTCAAGGAATACAATGAACCATTTAAAAGAAAACCGACCAGCCTTGAATTTGTCATTACTGTAGCTGAGTAATTATTAAAATTTCATTTTAGTTAGCTCTTTATTAATGATGAAGTGACTGATTATCTTTATATTAAAAAGGATTTTAAAGAATTACTAACATGTCAGAGGCAAGGAGTATGTGATATGAGACATATTTTAGGTGGGTATTATATTATTTCCTCATCAGAACGGCCTGAATATTTAGATAAAGAAGTTATTCCAGAGCTAATATACTCAGCGAGTGAATGTCTATGTGATATTCATCCTGATATAAATATCTTATGGGCTAGTTCTAAAAAGAGCAAAAAAGAATATAGTGAAAAACTGCGAATATCTGAAAATACTTACTATCATTTAGAAGCAGAGGTTGAAGAAATGTTTGAATTAGGTGAAATTACTTATCCAAATCTATTTACAACTGTGGCTGTTGCTAGAAAATATAAACAGAAATATTTGAGTAATTTACAGGATACCAAAATTTTTGGTATTGGTTTGCCAGAAGGATTGGTACATGAGTTTATTGCAGAAGAAGAATCTGAAACTAAACCGGAAGAAAACCAATATGTACTAGAAAAGAAGCTTTTAAATAAAAATTTGATGTCAAAAGCAGATTGTAAGATGTTGGGCTATGAAATCCTTGGATTCGAAAGTGGGAAATTTCACACCTATTTGTGCAACGGACTGGAAAAGGATTTTAAAGAGAACTTTAGATTTACTTTAAATGAAAATGGCTTTATCAGCTCTTTAGAAGAAGCAATCAGCTATTGTCATTATTGTAATGATGAGGAAGTAGAAACCGAACCAGTTTTGTGGCTGCCTTGGGCAATATATGAATATAGATAACTACCACTTATAGAAAAATTGCTGAATCTATGAGGTCCTTTTTAAATCAAGGTAGACATGTAATGTTGTTAATAAGCAAATAATGAATCCCCGAAATATTTGAAAAAACTTCTTGATAAAGTATGGTCATAAGTTGTTAAGATGACTGTGCATAAAGGAACCTTAGAATAATATTTTAAGGTTCCTTCTAACTTTATATGGGGAACAGGAGTTAATGTTTATGAGCCCAATACATAGGCGCTTTTTCACCTAATGTCCCGCTTACTGCGCCGCCTTCTTTCCGCCAGTATTCAAGCCCGCCGATCAATTCTTTAACTTTAAATCCTAATTTGGACAGTTTAGCACATGCTCTTGTTGCACCATTGCAAGCTGGTCCCCAACAATAAACTACGATTAGTTTATCTTTAGGTAGTGTACCAACAGTACGATCAGATATTTTATTTCCTGGAAAAGAAATAGCCTCCGTAATATGACATTCTTCATAAGCCAATTCATCTCTAACATCAATAACAGTCAGGCCTTGGTATCCCTTTTTCAAATCAATTAATAAATCAGCAACATCTGCCTCAAAGGATAGTTTTTTCATAAAATGAGCATAGGCTGCTTCTGGTTCACTTGGCTGAATGTCCAATGTTAATGAATATCTAGGTTCTTTTTTCAAAATAATTCCTCCTTAGTTGATTTCTTCTTCAGTATAAATGGAAAAAGTATTCGCTGATCTGATAGTTATTGATTTATACTATCAATAATACTGATAGTTAGGGTGTGAGAAGATGGAGCTGTTATACTTCAAAACATTTATTCAAGTTGTGAAAAGCGGCAATTATACACGCGCTGCGTATGTATTGGACTATGCACAATCAAGTGTTACAACCCATATTCAAAAGCTGGAGGCACTTTATGGGGGAACGCGCTTATTAGAAAGACATGGGAAATTAATGAAATTAACTCCATCAGGTGAGCTTCTTTATAGCTATGCAGAGAAAATGCTCGCATTATTTGATGAATCACAGCAAAGATTACATAACCAAGAAGTAAAAACGATAAGAATTGGGTCGATTGAATCGTTAGCAATTTATGAACTGCCCGCAATATTATCCGAATTTAAAAAGCAGTATCCTGATGTAAAAGTGCAAATCATTCCTGATACAGAAGCAGTAATAATTGAAAAAATTTATAATAAAGAACTAGATTTTGGACTAATAATTGATAAACCATTTGTGTCAGAAAGAATCAACAGTCTCTCTATTGAAAAACAAAAAATGAAAGTCGTATTACCTCTTGATCATATTTATACAGGAAAGTCATTATTTACGTTGGAAGACTTTAAGGATGAAACAGTTATTCTAACAGAAGAAGGCTGTACATACAGAGCTTATATATTGAACCAGTTACAAAAAAATCATATTGAATTTACCTTATCTATGGAGCTAAGCAGCATTGAAACAATTAAAAAAGCGGTTCAGAATAAATGGGGAATCGGCTTCTTGCCTGAGTTTAGTATGGAAGACCATGATCAAGTTACCGGGATTCCTTTTCAGGATGAAAATTTCCATTTTTACAGCCAATTACTTTATCGGAAAAGCAGCTCTGACATTCCTGTCTATCAATACTTCATAAATCTCTTTGCAAAAAAGTCTAGGTTTCCTCAGTAAAGTTTTTTTGAAACTTCCATGATTTAATAACCGTATTACTAGCACCTAATCATGGAGGATGTTTTTTTATTATAGGTAATGTTACAGTCGGCTGGGGAATAATGTTATGTTAACCGCAAATTATGCTGCATTATCTTACACTTCTAAAATATTCCTGTTATCTTGATGCTTTAAGGATGTTTGGCCTCATTTTATATAGCGCAGTTCAAAAACTTAAATAAGAAATATTAACAATAACTTGTTGAATTGATTAGGAGGGAGTATATGAAATTATTAAGTGCTGTTATATCGCTTTGTTGCAGTTTTTGGATGATTATTTATTTATACGGATTGAAAGAAGTGAGTTCTGCAAAATATAATTCTATTTTTCAAATACTGCCATTAGTGTTAATTGCGATAGCCATTTACTGTTTCTATGCCTATGGAAGGGAAAAGGAGAAGTGAATCTATATGAAGGTTGGTATAGGTGGTCCGAAGATTTACATTAAGACTCATACTTTCTTTAGGAGAAAGGAAACTTACATGAGTAAACACTGCTGTGAAATGATGACAGGGCAAATTAATTATAAAGGTGAATTTCATACAAACGAATCAGATTGTCCAGACATTTTAGTAAGTTATCATGAAAAATTTGATGAATATGGCTTAATTATCCATGATGGAGGAAGTTCGAGTATACAAATATTTTTCTGTCCGTGGTGCGGTACAAAATTACCAGAATCAAAAAGTGACTTATGGTTTGATACATTAGCACAATTAGGGTTTGACGATCCAGTGGAGCAAAATATTCCAAAGGAATTTCATACAAATAAGTGGTATACAAAAGGTAAATGAGAGATTTTATGTTTACGGAGTATAGAGACTTATCGAATAAACGGAATAGTTCTGCAAATTGATTCACATAATTAACATCTTTTGGTAATATGAAGTAGAGATGTAAAGAAAGGGGAATCTATACTGCACATGTGGACTTTGTAATGATTATCTAATTGATAGAGTAGTAACGAAAGTTTATAAGTCTGTCTGTAATCATTTTCGGGATTCATGGTGTGGACAATAGAAACTCCCGTTTTCAAAGCAGATACTTTTCTAATCTGCTTTTATTTATGAGTAAAAAACATCGCTATTGTCACATTCATAAATACCCTAATTGGGGGTTTTTTTAATGACAAATCAATTTGAAAAGGAAGAAATATTAACAGGCGGTAATATTTCCAATGTCTATCGTGCAGGAGATACTGTTCGCCGTGAACTAAAAAAAGAAAGCAGCAAAATTCATAAATTATTAAACCATTTGGAAAATAAAGGGTTTGGATATGCTCCAAAGTTATTAGGCATTGACGACAAAGGTCGAGAGGTTTTAACATTTATTGAAGGAGAAGCGGGAAATTATCCTTTGAAAGAGTATATGTGGTCTAATAGTGTTTTAGCAGAGATAGCAAAAATGCTTCGTCAATATCATGATGCTGTCAGTGATTTTCCGATAACAGATGAATGGGTTCCTATGGTTAATACTCCAGATAAGATGGAGGTTATCTGTCATAATGATTTTGCTATATACAACATCATTTTTCATGACAAAAAGCCAGTTGGGATAATTGATTTTGATGTCGCTGCACCTGGTCCGAGACTTTGGGACATAGCGTATACTCTATACACATGCGTTCCTTTAAGTCGACTTTATCACAACGAAAATGGAGAGGAAATCTATTATAATTCTATAAAAGATGCCGAACGTATTAAAAATAGAGTGAACGTGTTTTTTGAAGCTTACGGGATCGAGGGGCTGAAAGAGAATTATTTAGAGATGGTTTTGCTAAGGTTGGCTGGGTTATGTAAATATATGATAAAAAAAGCAAATGAAGGTGATGTTGCTTTTCAAAATATGCTGAAACAAGGACATCTCGAACATTATCAAAAAGACATTATATTTATTCGTGAACATGGAAACGAGTGGAATTAGGAAGGTTATCGTAGCGTCAGTTTTTGACGCTATTTTTTTAGATAATCTGAATATTATTAAAAGAGACAGACAGGGGGAATTCAAGTGACATTGCAAATTACGAGAGAGGTAAATAAAAAAGATAAACAATACATTGAAGAAGCACTGTACAAGTATAACCTAAGTCATTTTCCTAAAGATTTAGGAGGCAGATTCGAAGAAATATGTCTGTTTCTGAAGGACGATAAAGGAACAGTCCGTGGCGGAATCCTGAGTGAAGTATGCTGGAATTGGTTAGAAAACCATACATTTATGATAGATGAAGACATGAGAAAATCTGGTTATGGTACGAAATTATTAGCAGAGGTTGAGAAAATAGCAGTGGAAAAAGATTGTGATTTCATAAAGGTAGATACTTTAAGCTTTCAAGCATTAGGCTTCTATGAAAAGAATGGTTACCAAGTATACGGTACTTTAGATAATGTGGGGAGAGAACATAAGCATTACTATTTGAAAAAGGAATTAAAGGAAGGGAAACAATGAGTCAATCAGTGAATGTTAAGATGTGGACTGTTTGCATGATTCGGAAAGAAGAAGGTTTAGAGGTTTAGGGTATGGAATTAATTTCTTTATTTGTTACACTCTGCAAGTAACTTATGGGTGATTATATCAATGGTGTAAATTATATTCCATAACTTAAGGGGGCTATCAAAATGAATACTAATTTTGGTAAATACGAAGTACCAGCCACGCTTCAAAGATTAGTTGAATTAGAGAAATTACTTAGTGATCCTGAACAATTTTATCTTGGTCTTCATTTTTACCTTTCTCTAGAAAACGATATTAGATATTTCAATACCCCAAGTGATGTAGTTGTTTTTGGAAATATTGGTGTAGATGGTGTTCATTATGGATTCCTTACTGATTATGGTCTTGTTATGAATCTTGAGAAGGCACCTATAGTTTGTGTCTGTCCCGTTGACTTTGACAGGCCAGTCCGTATTATTGCCCAAAGCCTCAGTGAATTTTTAAGATTAAATGTTTCGAATAGTGAACTGTTTTATAATGAATTTAATAGTGAAGGTGCTTATTTAGCAGCTAGAGAACAATGGGAAGAAGAGGAAGCTCACTCATTTTACCACCAAACAAAAAATGAGAAGTTAACTCAGGAAAGGGTCGAAAATTATATAATGAATAATTTTCAAATACCTTTTATTGAGAATCCGTTTCGATATATTCAAGAGGTTGAATTGGAGCGAAAAAGAAATGTAAGTATTGCTACACAGGATGGATTAGGCATTATTACTCCACTACTTCCATGTGAAAATCATAAACCATTTGAGATTAATAAGGAAAAAGATTTGGATTTGAACTTGTTGCGGGAATATCTTAATTCTGCACCAGTTGCCTCACGACTTGCAGTGTTTAGGGACATACAGTTTAATTATGTTTTGCAAGATTACCCAGAACTAGCTCAAATAGTAATAGAGACAATGGTCAATTTAGGTCTTATTGATGAAGTCAATCGATTATCCGAAAGTATCTAATTGAAGCCGTCTAAAAAGAACCGTTTTTTTATTTATGAGCAAGTCTTCTATTTTTAATAGGAATGTCAGAAATCAAAAACTACAACGAACGGAACAGCGAAAAAGGATACTAAAAAGAAAATTTTTTATTGAAGGATACTAAAGCAGAGTGCTATTTACAATTATTATATTTATCTAGAAATTCTTCGTACATTTATGCTGAAATATACCATTTATAAATGGGGAGTTCTGATGCCTGCAAACAACCTTTCATTTTCTTGTATAGCTTTCAATATAGCCTTACTTATACTTGCCTTTACACCTGTCACATATATAAATGTTTTGTTTCTTTTAAGTCCGATGTTTGCTTTTTGTGGAGTCTTACTTGGAATAGGAGCGATCGTATTAAAAGAATCCTTTCTCAAATCAGTTCTTGCTATTGTATTAAACATGGCTTATGTGCCGTTTTTCTTCGAACTTTTTAAATGGTGAAACTTCTTGCGACTGTATCTGTCAGCAAGGAAGAATGACTAAAGTACAGTGGGAAAACACATGAATGGATTGCTTATTATATTTCTTCATACGAATCAACAAAGGAAAGATGTTATGAGCTGATAAATGAATATATGACAGATTAAAAAAGGGCTAGAGAAAAGGGGATGTCCTTTTCTCTAGCGTTGTTTATTGTGAATTTATTCCTTTTGTAATTGCTGTTAATTTCGTATTAATGGAGAAAATTTTAGTGTTAATATTAGTAATACCAAAGCTATCTAACCTTTTAGAATGCATCTCTAAGTAACTTTGAGCTGTTTCTTTTGTTTGAAAGCAATAGATACCACCAGCTTCACGAGATTCCTCGTTCTCTGTCCAAATCTTCCACAGGAAACCTTCTTCTTTATTAATGCTTTCTGCCAGTTCTGAAAAAGCTTCCGCCATTTCATCACCAAAGGGACCATTCATGTTAAAATCTATTTGTAAAATATATGCCATTTTATTCTCCTTAAGTTAATATGCTGATAGATAATAAGCTTCGCCTAGTATTTCCTTTTCTTCGTAACTATCTGAGGAAAGTTCTTTTTTTATAAAAGAGTGGATGTCTGTTTGTTTAATGCTATACATGATTTCCAGTTCTTTTGAGAATAACAGCTGTTCCTTCTTTAGTAGTTCTGAAAGAGAAGGCAGAGTCTTTGGTTGGAGTTTATCCTGATTGAGCACTTGCTTTAGTCCGTTTATATAATATTCTAATGGACGCGCACCAACAACTTTTACACCTTTATTATCTTTATTAACAATGATAATAGATGGAAATCCTCTCACTCCTAAACTAGCCGCTAAATGAAAATCTTCGTTGAGAAGATTTTTTCCAATCTCCTGTTGAGCGTCTTTCAATATAGATTTTCCATCAAGATTTAATTTATTTACTATATCTAGGAGCACAACAGGATCTCCAATATTTTGATTAAAAGCAAAAACTGCTTCTCTCGCACGGCGCAAAAACTCGGTTGCTAAAGAATCATCTCTTTGCTGAATAACTTTAAACACTATCGATGGAGGGAAAGAAGACTGTATCGGGGTATTTAGCCAAAGTGAGCCATCTATTGGCATGCGGCTATGTTCACCAACTTCGCGCCAATGATCTGCAACGTCAGCTGGTTTAGAAATACCATTTGCACTGTCACTAAAATCTTCCCATTTTTCTAACAAGCCGCCCATTATCGTATGGAAATTAAAGTAGTGACCATATTGAGAGACAAAACGGCGAAGTACTGGTTCCAGTGCCCAGCAATGAGAACAAATTGGATCTGTTACATAGTATAAATTAAGGGATATATCAGACTTGTTAAAATCGATTACTTCCATTGCTTCCTCTTCAGCTGCCCCACAAATTCCTGTTTCCAAATCACAAGCCATTGGGTTTTTACTCATTATTACATTTCACTCCTATCATTCTAACCAAGAAGCTGGCTTAAAGTTGATTTACGATATTATGTTAGTACATAATGAAAAACAACAATACCAATAAAAATGAATTATTATCGTATATACGACATATTCAGCTATTTGTCTAAAAAGGAGAAACAATGATGAAAGAAACAAAAAAGGATTTACGGTATGTTCGTACCCGTAAATCAATTATGGATGCGTTTATCGAAATCTCGGGGAAGAAGGATTTTAAGGATATTACCATAAAGGATATTACGACAGAGGCTATGATAAACAGAGCAACATTTTATTATCATTTTGTTGATAAATATGAATTGCTGGAAAAGGTACTGTCCGAGGTGTTCTTAATAAATTTAAATGATGAATTAATAAAAAGATATATACTGAATGAAGAAGTTATTATAAATATATTTACAGCAATAACTAATTTTCATAGTACTTTACATAATCGCTGTCATCGCGGCTATGAAGATACCATTGCACGGATTATTAAAGAACAGCTTGAAATTATCTTTTATAAAATGCTGCAAAAGCAAGGTCGAGCAGAAACTAGCACAAAAGTTTCCGCTGTTTTGTTAAGCTGGGGAATATATGGAGCTGCAATGGAGTGGAGCAAGAACAGGGAATTACAACCAGAAGAATATATTAAGTTTGCAATTCCTTATTTTGAGAATGGCTTTTATAGTAGTGATACCGATAAATAATAATTAAGATACATTCATTCCACATCCTGTAGAAAAGGTGATAACAGTGTTACTACAAGAGAAAATGAAAAATTTAAAGTTCTCTCCTAATGAAAGAATTGTTCTGGATTTTATTATAGACAAACAGGAACTTATAGAGGAATACTCTACAACAATGATTGCTGAAGAAACATACACTTCTCCTTCCATCTTAGTTAGAATATCAAAAAAATTAGGATTTAACGGTTGGAATGAATGGAAAAGGGCATTTCTTAAAGAGGTTGCATACTTAAAAACGAATTTTCAAGACATCGATGCAAATACCCCTTTTACCCATCGTGATCCTATGATGAATATCGCCAGTAAAATTACTCAGCTTCATATTGAAAGTGCAAAAGATACATTAGCTCTCATTCGCCATGACTCTTTGCAAAAAGCAGTTCAAATATTGAGTAACTGCCGTGAAGTTAAAGTATTTACCATTTCTAATTTAACTTTTTTAGGACAAGAATTTGTATATAAATTAAGACATATTGGTAAAAAGGCTGATACAAATCCTACTGAAAGTATGATGTATCAAGAGGCTGTGATGACATCTTCTGATGACTGTGCTATCTGTATTTCTTATTCTGGTGAAACATCTTCATTATTAGAAACAGCTCAATATTTAAAAATGAACAAAGTTCCGCTTATTGCCATTACAAGTATGGGGGAAAATAGTTTATCAAGAATTGCTGATGTAACATTACATATAACAACAAGAGAAAAATCGTATTCTAAAATAGCAGGCTTCGCTTCACTTGAATCGATTTCTCTTATTTTAGATATCCTATATTCTAGTTTGTTTTCTGTTAAATATCATAGTAACTATGATTTTAAAGTAAAGTTAGCTCAAAAAACGGAAACACGTCAAATAAATAATCAGATTATACAAGAAGACGAAGAATGATACAAACATAAGATATTATTGATAAAAAAGCTTAATTTAATACTAATTGAAGATAAGGAAGATGAAAAATAAAAACGTTCTTTAAAAAAATACAAGCGTAAGCTGTCTTTTTTATTATCTTCATAGAATTTGTCTGTCCACCAACTAGAACTAGCTATAATCCCTTTTCTAAGCACTTCATTTCTTGCCGTTATTTAAAATATCAGCTGGATTTGTTACGGCAGTAACAACAGTAATTTTTTTAAAAATATCACAATTATAAATAAAAAATATCATGAGATAAAATGTATTTTTTTGTATACATTTTCATAATTTAGTAGTTTTTAAATATGTTGTTGTTATATCATATTATAAGTTAGATAAATATACTTATGAGGAGGATAAATAAATAAAAGCTCATTTAAGTACAAATATTAAACATGGTAAAGTTTTTAGATTTGGGAAAAATATTTTTCTTAAAAAGGTGGGTCACAGTGATGAGTAGCACAGTCACTATTATAGTTACAGTCGCCTCAATTATTGTGGTGTCTAATTATGTAAAAAAGTTAAAATTCACTAAATATCAATCAAGTAGTGTTAAGCTATATCTTGCACGTGCTGGTGTAGGGATTATACCCGTTATTGTATTGTCAACCATGCTTTATTTTCTTTTGAATTTTATTTTAAGCGATTAAGTTTTTATTCGTTTTATACTGTTTAGGGATAATGCTGAGTGCTATGTTTATAAAAAAAAGTGACAGATAATGAGTGGAAACAATCTTAATTGGTTAAAATTCTAGCAGCAAGTTATACTCCATTGCTTCATGAATTAGCATCTCAATCGCAGCTATCCTTCTCCACCTAAAATGGGCAGGTTATTTTAACAAGATGTTCAGGAAGCGTTATTGCTTTGATTTAATATTCCTGCTATCCCTATTCATGAAATTCTTCTCCTTAATATCATGTAATATTCTTAAACTTATGTTCTGATTCAACGGAGAAAGAGGTTTTGTTCTTTACTAAAATAAAGAACAAAATCTCCTGTATTTTATTTAACGATATTTTTAACATCTTTTCTTTTGTTGTTTTTCAAGATAAGAACATCAAGTTTCTCTCTAAGTTTAATAGGATCTGGATGCTTAAATCCTTTCTCTATTCCATTCCTATTTATATCCGCCAGGACATACTTATCCCTCCTACAATAATTTTTGAGTTTTTGTTAGGAGGTAATTTCAACATTTGGCTTATTCTGTATATATAAATTATTTTATATTACCCGTTGTTATGTAATGATATAGGAGTATTTATGACCCTTTTGAGAAAGGAAGATATAGCTAAACCAACATACTGACGGAATTAGCCGAACGAGCTACTGATTGAAGGGCAATGAAAAATCTTTTACATATTATCGCTGAAAAATCATATAAAAATAGAAAAAGCTTCAAGGATTGATGGAAGCTATATTCTTTTTTAAGGGATTTTGTTAATCTCAGATTTAAGGGAGGAATGATGGATGAAGGTTGTTATTATAGGTGGATGTGGTCATATTGGATCTTACTTAGTACCTAAGCTAGTTAAAGCTGGAAACGAAGTTATAAATATCAGCAGAGGTAAAAGCAAACCATATAAGGAAGATTATGCATGGAATGAAGTCAAAAATGTTGTTTTAGACAGAAAAAATGATGAGACATTTGCTCAGAAAATTGCAAGCATGGATGCAGATATAGTTATAGACTTAATTAACTTTACGTTAGAAGATACAAAGAATATGGTAGAAGCACTGCAAGCAACAAGATTAACTCATTATTTATTTTGTTCGTCCATATGGGCACATGGCAGGGCGCGAAGCTTACCTGTAACAGAGGACTGTGTTAAAGAGCCACTTGATGAGTATGGATTGGAAAAGCTTAAATGTGAACAATATTTACAAGAGCAATATCGTTTAAAGGGTTTCCCTGCAACTACTATTATGCCGGGGCAAATTTCAGGTCCAGGCTGGAATATTATAAGCCCATTAGGAAATGTAAATCCTGATACTTTCCAAAGAATTGCAAACGGCGAAGAGATATTCTTGCCTAATTTTGGAATGGAAACATTGCATCATGTGCATGCAGACGATGTTGCACAAGTATTTATGAATGCGATTACACACAGAAACCAAGCTATAGGCGAAAGCTTCCATGCAGTTGCTGATGAATCAATGACATTATTTGGTTTTGCGACAGCTATGTATCGTTTCTTTGGACAAGAGCCAAACATAAAATTTCTGCCGTGGGAAAAATGGTGTGAGCATGTTAAAAAGGAAGAAGACATCAGTTCATCCTATTACCATCTTGCACGCAGTGGTCACTTTAGTATGGAAAAGGCAAAAAGACTTATTGATTTTCGTCCCCGTCATACTACTTTAGAAACAGTTGAAGAAAGTGTGAAAAGCTACTTGGAGCGAAATATTATTAAAATAGACTAGAAAGCATCTGTTTCTAATGAATACCTCTAGACTATTAACTTCATATAACTTAAAAAGACTGCCTCTATAGTGGGCAGTCTTTTTAAGTTGGTAAATAATAGTTTAGTTGCAGACGTAAAAAAGTCAATTTTCTGTCAAATCACAAGATACATAGATGTATCAATATGGTAAAATTGTTGGTAATTGGAGATTGTTTATCACCCCTTGAATACAGGAGGAAAATGTATGAATGAAAAAGCAAAACATAAAATCCGCATGCAAAAAAAGGTTCAAGGAATATACAGAGAGATAAAAAAACAGAAAGAAATAGAACAAGATGACAATATTATCGGAAAAATTATTGTAAACCTTTGTGTAATAATCATTCTGTTCTTTTTTATAATGAGTACATTATTTGATCTGGGGGTTCAGTTACCAGAGTTTTTTGGGGTATAAAATGTATGCGGAAATTTTTTAGTAAACTTTAAAGTTTAGGAGAGGTAATATTGCTAACAAATTTGTATTTTGTACGCCACGCTCACTCTATTTATTCTTCTGATGAATCAGGGAGGCCTTTATCACAAAAGGGGCTGGCCGACGTAAAAAAAGTAACAGATCTCCTGAATAAAGAAAATATACATGTGGTTATTTCTAGTCCTTATAAGCGGGCAATTCAAACTGTCAAGGAAGTTGGCCTAAAGAGTAGCAGAGAGATAATTATTGATAACAGCTTTAAGGAACGAATGCTTTCAAAAAATGCTGTAGAGGACTTTCAAACGGCGATTTCGAAATTATGGGAAGAGCCATCTTTTTCTTGGGAAGGCGGAGAATCGAATTTAATTGCACAAAAACGTGGAGTCTATGCAACGTTAAATACCTTGGAAAGATTTAAAGGTAAAAATATTGTAGTAGGATCACACGGTAATCTGATTGCTTTAATAATGAATTATTTCGATAAACAATACGATTTAAATTTCTGGAGAGGTTTGGATATGCCGGATATTTATAAATTAAGCTTTGATAAAACAGTATTGAAAGAGGTTGTTAAAATCTGGCATAGGTAAGAGATGTTCACTGGGACTTTGAAGGTATAGTTGAAAAAGATACAGTTATTTTTATTACAAAATGCAACCAATTGTCTTTAACAGACAGCAGTATGGATTAGCCATTATAAAAGAAGATAAAATCACGATATAGGAGAAAATATGGATATACAAAAAGTAATAAAGCTATTGCTGCACAATAACATTCTTCATGAAGCACCACTTGATTATCACAGGTTAAATGGTGGAACGGTAAGTGAGTTGTATGTTCTAAACCTTGATAATAGTAAAGTGGTAGTGAAGAAAAATCAGCCAAAGATAGTGGAAGCAGAGGCAAAGTTTTTGCAATGCTACAAGGATAATTCGTTACTACCTAAGCTTTTATTTGTTGAACAAACAAATGGATATTTTGTTTATTCCTTCATTGAAGGCACTGTGAATGACAAGAGAGTAAATAAAAAAGATATGCTACAAAAGCTTGTACAAGGTCTTTTAAATACATATACCCCTGTAGCAACTGAAAGTGGGTGGGGTTGGGCTGATGAGCCATCGGTATCTTGGGAAGATTTTATTACCGCGGAAATGAAGGAAGCGAATGACATTTTACAGCACTATTTAGACAACTATGTTTATCAGTACATATTGAATGTTGCTACTAAAAGAAGCGGTGAAAGAAAACAATATTTATTGCATGGCGACTGCGGTGTGCACAATTTTATCTTTCATGACAGGCAATTAGCAGGTGTTATTGATCCAACCCCAGTAATTGGCGAACCTCTTTATGACTTAATATACGCCTTTTGTTCGAGCCCAGATGATTTGACGAAAGAAACGTTCAACAGTGCAGTAGGATTGCTAGCAAGCAAACATAATCTGAACGAAGCTTCCCTCTATGAAGAAGTACTTATTGGATTATATCTTCGTCTTGCAACATGCATAAAGCATCACCCAAGCGATTTAGAAGACTATTTGACTGCATGGAATTACTGGGTCAGGATAGTTGAAGAAATAAATAGGAAATAAAAAAGCACAGAGAGCAATTATTGCCTTTGTGCTTTTACTCTTTTAGTTGTTATCCGAATTATAATTGTGTAAATATTCCTTCACCCATTTGCACCAATTTAAATACATTTCTGCATAACGGATACCATATTCTGAAGTTATTACAGAGCCTAAATTTGTGTTTGGAGATTTTTCAGAGAAGTTTTCCTGCCATTCTTTTGTCATGCTCAGCACTCTTTCCTCTCTTGTAATAACTTCGTCTAATAACTGAATAATTTCTGCTTTTGACATAATATCAAATGCTGCTGCCTTAATTAGAAATTCATCCTTTATTTTGGCAGGCTTTAATGGGCTATGGAGTATCCAATCCAATAATTCTTTTTTTCCCGTATCCGTAATCGTATATATTTTCTTATTAGGTGAAGAATTTTGGATAATAAGTTCATGCTGCAGCAACTCTTCGTTTTCTAATTTATGAAGCTCTGTATAAATTTGACTATGGGTAGAGTTCCAAAAATACACTACCTGCTCTTTGAAAATATTCACAACCTCATAACCGCTAACAGGTTTTTTTGCAATTATTCCTAATAAAGCATACCGTAAACTCAATGTATCCCACTCTTTTCCATTCTTATAATGTTATCAAATTATACCATAACTCCTTGTCTAAGTTGAATAAAGGCATATATTATTATATTATTAACATATGTCATTTTAGACATATGACTATTTAGGTTAGGAGTGAAGATGTATACAAGTGAATAAAATTACTAAAGGATTCTAAATCCGAAGTTAGTAATTGCTGTTTTAAGTTATAAGGCTAACGGAAATATTAACTACTAAAGAAAAAACTAGAAAGGGCAAATAATTGCCGCAATTCATCCATGTTTAGGCAATTAAGGTATTAGACATATGAAAAAAATATTTAACAAAAAAGTTCTTCTTTCTTTACTAATCGTTATTTTATTAGCTGTTTCAGCATTTTTTGTCTGGACACAGATCACTTATGAAGCAATTGATGATCCAGCAATTAAGATGGACAATAAATATTCTAAGGATGGTGATTGGCTAATTTATGGAGATAAGGACAGTACAACAGGTATCATCCTTTATCCTGGAGCAAAAGTGGAACCTGAAGCTTACGGTTACTTAGCACAAGAGCTTGCTAAAAATAATATGCTGGTAGCTATTCCAAATGTAACATTGAATTTGCCTATTTTCGATTATAGTAAAGCTGATGAGCTGATCGGTGAATATAAAGGTGTGGAAAATTGGATTTTAGGCGGACATTCAATGGGCGGAGCGGCAGCTGCGATGTATGCCGATAAGAATATTGATAAAGTTCAAGGGCTAGTATTATTAGGTTCTTACGCAGCTGAAAATGAAACGCTGTCTAGTTCCAGTCTGCCAGTGCTATCCATTAGTGGTTCAGAAGATGGCTTAAGTACACAAGCAAAAATTAAAGAAAATAAACCTTATCTGCCTGATACTGCTGAGTATGTTGAAATCGCAGGTGGAAACCATGCTCAATTTGGTGTTTATGGTGAGCAGTCTGGCGATAATGAAGCCAAAATCAGTGTGAAGGAACAACAAGATAGTATCGTAGACAATATAGAAAAATGGGCAGAAGAGCATAATTGGACTAAATAATTCGAGTAAGGAGTAATGTATGGACAGTTTGTTATTTTTGCTATTTACGATTATATACTTAGTTATCCTTATTATAATCCTTAAAATATTAAAAAAATCTTCTATTTTAAGCCTGTTTTTCCTATTACCAGTCGTAATCGGCCTTTTATACGATAATGGTGTTATTACAATAGGGAAATTTCTTGGAGAAGGAACGCTAGCAGAGAACTTAAATCTCCTGCGCTTTCTTCTTCATGCACTATTCACACCTTTTCTGGTCTTTTATGCTTGGGCTGCGATAAAGAAAACAAACAGCCGTTTTGGTCAGAGTGTTAGTTTTCAAATAGCGCCTTTTATCGTAACGCCATTATTAATACTAATAGAACTTTATACAGAAGTGGTTGGCCTGAGAATCGTTCCTAAGTGGGAGTATGGTGTTCTTTCATACAGTTCAGAGCACAGCGGCGGGCCGCCTATTATGGTTATCCTTGTTTCTATTATTCTTTTGATTGCTGCTATTATCGTTCTAATTAAACAAAAATGGATTTGGTTTTTTGTCGGAGCTTTTTTAATGATTGTTATGAGTGCCGTACGAATACCAATAAACAGTAATGCTGTTACTAATCTTTTTGAAGTCGTTTTAGTAGTATCATTGTTATCAACAAGTTTATTCCAAGCAAGAAATCCAGTAAAGTAATAGAAGTTTATTACCCCTCTTTTATAAAGAGGGGTTTTGGGCTGTTTCAAAAGATTTAATGAAACCATTTTCATACGTTTCCGTATATATAGGTAATACTTATTCGGGGGTTTTAATATGATAAAAGTAATTCCTTGGCAATATAAAGCGCTTTCTTCTTTTGATACGATTGTAAATATGCAAGATGGCAACGGAAATGTAATAGGTACTATTAGATTAGAAACAGAGGGGACAACTAAAAAATTAGCAAAAAGAAGTATTCTTGGCCAAAAAGAGGTTTTTGTCAGACAAAACCATATCACAATTCAAAATGCTTTGGAGACAATAAAAATAAAAGCGACATGCGATACAAGCATGTCATCAGCAGCTAATCGTGTATTAAATAGAGAAGTGGTTTATAAAAAGGCTGGAAGCAGCCAAACCATTACACTCACATATCACAATGAAACCGTAAAATATTTCTACGAATTTCCCTTTAATGATGAGATTTATCAACTATTTTTTGATGATGATGGCTTAACATTTGAGATTTTAAAGGACAAATCGTTTGTGGCAACATATCAGCATCACAGTGAGGATAAGCATAGCTTTGAAGTAGAGTCAGCATATGAAGAGGATTGTTGGTTATGGCTTACTTTGTTCATACATTTACATTATAACTTTAATAGAAATAGAGGTATTGTATTTAGAGGATTATCCTAATTATGTGTAACTTGTTTATTATATTATAAAGCTGGTTCTTTATGAAAAGAGTCCGCTTTTTTTTATTTACAATAACTTAAACAATATTGAATTTATGGTGGAAGGAAGTCGTTTACAATATGTCGAACATAAACTTATAAAACATAATGGAGGTTTTATAGTGGAACAGAAGGACTTGTGGAGCTTAATAGAATTGTCTAAATCAGGTGATGATCAAGCAGAATGGATAATTGAGGAACTAGCTCAGAAAAAAATAGAGGAAGTGATAGATTTTGAATGTCATTTCCAATCACTGATGAATAGCAGTTATCAATCTCGCCTATGGGGAGCGGCATATGTATTAATGGGCGGATGTTCTGACGATGCTTTTGATTATTTTCGAGGATGGCTGATTGGACAAGGAGAGGAAGTGTTCAATAAAGTATTGAAAGACCCTGAGTTTCTAGCAGAGTATATCAGCGAAGATAATCTTGACGAAGAAGGTTTCCCTCAAAATGAAGAATTGCTTTCTGCTGGCTTAGATGCTTATAGTCTCATTAAAACAGGTGATACAGAATGGAATGATAGTATTTATGATGAGTTTCTAGATGCACTTGATCAGAAGGGCTTACAGCCTGCAAAAGAAATAGAGTTTGATTGGGAAGAAGAAGATTTAGAGGGTTTATTTCCAATACTATGGAAAAGATTTGGAGAAAATCCTCTTGGATGAATTTACATAAAGGGCATGTTTAAGACACTGCTGTGGCGGTGATTCTAATTAATTGGAATTGACGCTGCTTAAAATGGTGGAGGTGCTGTGACTTTGAAAAAACGAAGAAAACTTTTTCTTATCATTGCAGCAGCGATATTAGGACTATTAGCAATAGGTGTTTTGCTATTTTTCACTGTTACCCCGATTTATCATGGTACCGTTTTAGAAGTTCAGCAAAATAATCAGCAAGATAGGCACCCTTCCATATGGGTAAAGGAATATTCCCCTGATGACACCACAAATAAAACGAAAAGAGAATTAAGGAAGATGTATGAATACCAAGGGATTGTTTTTGATATGCCAGCCTATATTCCTGATAAAGTAATAAAAAATCTATCTCAAGGCCAAGAAGTGAAAATTTACTATAGTGGGATAGTTGAAGCTTCTGCTCCTAGCGGTGGTGATGCTTATTGGGTAACCATTGTAGATGAATAGGAAGTATACAGAAAAGTTAGCAGTGTTTTTAGCAAACCAAATCAATATTCTTTTTTGGAAAAGGAGTTAATACGATTGAGGCATGGAGTGATTAAAGCAACAATTCCTTTAAAAAACCAAAAAACAATCAGCTATTAGATTGTCCATTGGTTATTTGAGTTACAGCTTATGCTGCTTCCGTTTTTTGGAAATAAATATATAACTTTCAGTACAGCGCTAACTATGCATGCTGTGATAGAATATCACCCCTGTTAATAGTCTGCTTCTAATTGCAATTCTGCAACAGAATAGAGTACAGCATAGCCGCTGATTCTGACTCTCTCACCATCCAGCTTGCAATATAAAGTTCCGCCCCGCTCAGATAGATGTCTTGCTACCATTTCTGTTTTGTTTAATTTTTCTGACCAGTAGGGAATAAGCTGGCAATGTGCAGAGCCGCACACAGGATCTTCGTTAACATTTAATTTCGGGAAAAAAGCTCTTGAGACAAAATCAAACTGATTGCTTTTAGCTGTTAAGATGACACCGACTCCGTCTTCTATTTCCTTCAGTGCAGTGAAATTAGGAGTTGCTTGAAGCACATTATTTTCATCTTCCAAAACTAACATAAGATCTCTCGCTAAATAGGCTGCAACAGGAGTAACGCCTAGTGCGTTTATTATATTATTAGAGATGTCTATTTTAGCTGGCATCCTGCTTGGAAAATCCATTTCAAATAAATCTCCTTTTTTTAATACAGTTAAATCACCGCTTAGTGTTTGGAATATCCATTGTTTTGCTTCTTTTGTATAAAAATTAGCTAAAACGAAAGCTGTCGCAAGGGTAGCATGGCCGCACAAATCAATTTCTCCTCCTGGTGTGAACCATCTTAAATGATATTTATCACCGGTTTTTACAGCAAAAGCAGTTTCTGATAAATTATTTTCTTTGGCAATTAACTGCATGAGATTATCAGAAGGCCATTTCTCTAAAATACACACAGCAGCTGGATTTCCTTCAAATACTTTTTCAGCAAAAGCATCGACAAAATAACATTTCATTACTATTAGCCTCCTAAAGGTTCAAATAATTATAAATATTAAAATATCATGTAGCTTGTATGCAATCAATAGTAAAAGTGAAATTTGTAAACAGCCATAAATTATGGGGAATTATTTCATAATAAATAGGGGGGATTTGAATGCAGCCTATCAAAACTACGGAAATTCCAGCTGCTATAACAGATTATCTTAAAAATATTAAATCAATTAAGTTTCCTCGGCAGGGATGCACCTCAGATGTTGGAATAATTGAAAGTACACAAGGAACTTATGCGCTAAAAAGGGCAAAGGGTGACCTTTATTGCTCATGGCTGGACAAAGAAATAGTTGTTTTAAACTGCTTAAGTAATCAGACAACATTACCTGTTCCAAAAGTGATAAAGTATGTAAAACAAGCCAAGCTAAATGAATGCTGGGCTCTTCTTGAATTTATAGAGGGAGAAACAGTGAGAGCGGCTTTATCGAAAGAAGAAAATAAGGAGCAGAGGCGAAAAATATTGGTTAATTTTGGCGCAATTTTAGCTCAGATTCATGCCACTCCATGTCCTGGTGAACTAAGGAACACGCATTGGCTAAGCCGCATGCTAGAGGAGGCGGATTTCTTCCTAGAAAATTATCAGGTGGATGGAAATAAGGAGTTATTAGAAAAAATGAAGAAAACGAAACCTACAAGCTATGTATCAACGCTCATTCATGGAGATTTTACGATTGATAATGTATTAGTGTCTGCTGGCGAAATAACTGGTGTCATTGATTGGGGACGCGGGGATTTTGGCGATCCAAGATATGATGCAGCCTTAGCTGTACAGCCAAGAACCAATATTTTTGATGAAAGAGTAGATAAAGAACTATTTTTTAAAGGATATGGAGATAATATTATAGATGAAAATATTTACGATTTTTATGTAAATGGATTGTATGAATTTTTTTAATGCTCCCCTCTCTTCTTAATGAGCCTATGAAATAAGCTCGATATGGTAATAAAGCCTTCACAGTAATGTGAAGGCTTTATTGGATGCCACAAAATTATTTTTCTAATGCTAGCATATTCATTTGGATGGAATAAGTATTAGGAGAAAAAGCAATAGATATATTTTCATTCGATTCATCAATAATGCTGAAATAGCCTTGATTAGAATCAACCAGTCTTTCTTTAATTTGATTTTTTATTACTTCTAAATATTCCTTTTGTTTGTCATCTATCTCGATTGCTATTTTCAAAGTAGGATTGTTCATATTTTTAAATCCCTCCTAATTAGTTTATAAAATCATTATGGCCCATACATGAAAAGGATAAACAATATTGCTAATACGGACGTCCGAAGCTCTGCACTCGTTAACTAGAATCACTCCACTAACCAAACAGCTGCCTGACGAATAAGATACATCAATTACTTTATTTGGAATGGTGTTATATGAACGGTCATTGGAAAGAAATAACTGGTTCCCTTCTTTCTACAATTGGTACGATCCAAGCTGCGATTGGGAGCACTCCTGATTTTCATTTGAGCAAAAATCAAAACTATGAACTCCGCTTAGTGGGTAATGTGCTGCAGGCTTCTGGGAGTGCATTATCTGCTGATGGTCAAGGAACCGTATCGTTAGAAAAGATCGGGGACGAAATCCAGGCTGTTGGTAATTCGACAGTCATTACTGGTCTGATCCTTTATGGAACTACTAATACAGAAACGGAGCAAAGACTTATTATTACTGGTAACTGGCTTCAAGCATTAGGGAGCTTTGTGGGTCTTGCCGATGAATTCTTTGATTCAACAGAAATGGGCAGGGCAGAGAATATTATCGGTAATCTGCTGCAAGGAATCGGCAATTCGTTACAAGCTGTAGGTGGTGTGCAAGCGTTAAACACAAATAACTTAAACCAAGGTAAAACAGGGGTTGCTGGCAGCTGGATACAAGCTGCAGGTTCTGTCATCTCCCTTATTGGGCAAATACAAGAGGAGCTGGAGGAAATTCGGCTTAATATTAATGAATAAATTATTACAGACTATTAGTAGTTGTTATATGTAGATTCGTTGGTCAAAAATCCAAAACAATCAGCTTACTTTAACTTTTGGACATATTTTTAGGAAAAGTAAGGGAACAATATTAAGGCCAATAGTAAGGATAAAGATGGAGGAGTAAAATGGAAGTAAATCACGACCGAATTAAATTAACTGCTGCAGAATTGTCCTACTTATGGGCTACCTTCCTTGCAGATAGTATGTCTATTTGTGTTTTTAAGTATTTTCTTAAACATATCGAAGATGAAGATATTAAATCAATTATTATTCATGCAATGAAGCTCTCAGAAGAGCATGTTGAATTTATTAGACAGATATATTCAATGGAAAAAATTCAAATACCCCAAGGATTTACTGAGGAAGATGTCAATTTAAATGTTAAGCGCTTGTTTTCAGATACTTTTTACTTAGTTTATCTTAGAAATATGTCTAAAGGCGGGCTAGCTACACATGGAAGAGTATTGCAGAACACTTACCGTCAAGATATACGTACTTTTTTTACCGCTTGCCTAACTGAGACAATTGAAATTGATAATAAAATAACTAGCCTGTTATTAGAAAAAGGAATAGCAGTTCGTCCACCTGTTATTCCATATCCCGAAAAATTAGAGTTCGTACATAAGCAAGCCTTTATTTTAGAAGGTTTTGGCAGAAGGAGGGTACTATCTGGCACTGAGGTAACCAATCTGTTTGCTAATGTCCAAACAAATCATACAGGAATATGCTTAGCGATGGCTTTTAGCCAAGTTACAAAAAATGAAAAGGTTCGTAAATATTTTTTAAGAGGGAAAGAAATTGCTATCAAGCATGTGAAGGTATTAGACAGTTATTTAGAAATGGCTTCACTGCCGACTCCCATGTCTGCTGTTCACGAAATAACAGAATCAATGGAAGCACCTTTTTCGGATAAACTCATGATGTTCCACTTTAGTTTGATGGTTTATGCTGGGATTGGCAACTATGGAATATCTATTTCTGAAAGTCAGAGAAGCGATTTAGTTGCGGATTATCTGCGTTTAATTGGGGAAGTGTTGAAGCTCTCTGAAGACGGTTCAAATATCATGATTGATCATGAGTGGTTAGAACAGCCGCCAGTGTCAGCCGACAGAAATTAACTAAACTGGAAATAGTAAAACATAGGGAGCTCCGTCCAGCTTCCTTGTTCACTTTTTTAACTTGTTAATAGCAAGTAAATTGGTGGTATCGGATAAAAATTCAAAATAAAAAGCATAATAAATGGAAGTGTCTCACTCCTAGCGAAAATGCCGCTGATTAAAGAAGGGGATTTTTTGAAAATCACAAAATTAATAATATTGATTGTTTTAGTTAATCTTTTAAGCGGTTGTTGGGATCGGAAAGAATTGATGAATGTTTCCATTGTTACAGGGATGGCGGTGGACAAGGGTGATAATCAAAAATATAGACTGACAGTTGAAACTACGGCAGCTTCAGAAGTCAGTCCTCGTACGGCGGAAGGCTTTGCTCCTGCAAACGTTCAGACATTAGAAGGTAACACGATTGCGGAGATTACCCATAAATTTAATATTACAAGTGAACAAAGTTTTATACTTTCCCATATGAGGCTGTTAGTGATTAGTGAAGAAATAGCAGAAAAAGGCATGCTTGAATTTATGGGTTTTTTGGATAGGAATCGGGAAATACGCGATGATTTTGAAGTAGTTATCGCAAGAGGCGGCGATGCTGCCGATGTATTAAAAGTCAATAACATGTACAAAAAAAGTTCATCCTTAAAAGTTTATACACAGCTCGTATCCATGTATAAAGACTGGGGAGGGGTGCCTGAATTAAAGCTGAATGATTTTATTCGAATTTATAATTCTGACGGACAAACGCCTGTACTTGTAGCGATGAAGGTTAGAGGAGACCCCAAAAAAGGCGGCAATATTGAAAATATGAAAAGTGTAACTCCTGAAAGTAAAGTAGACGTTGATTCTCTCGGTATTGTAAAAGGTGGTAAATTGCTTGGTTATATCTCTTTCTACGATGTTAGAAATATGCTGTTTGTCCAAAATAATATTAAAAGTACCGTTATTTCTGCTGTGTGTGGGAAAGATGATAAAAAAATAGGCTATCGTGTTACAAATTCGCTGACAAAAGTAACTGCAGCAGAAAAGGAAGGGGTACCAACCTTTACAATAAAAGTTAAAACAGAGGGATTTCTCCTAGGGACGCAATGCCTAACTAATATTAAGAAGCCATATGCATTTGAGGACTTTGAAAAAGCAATTAACACTCTGATGGAAAAAGAAATAACCGATAGTATTGAAAAAATGAAAGAGGATTTTAATGCAGACATATTTGGGTTGGGAGAACTGCTAAGAGAACAAGACTACAAGCATTTTAAAAAATATAAGAATAATTGGGATGAGGGGTTTGCAAAATCAAAGATCCAAATTATTTTTGATTCGGAAATAAAAAGAACTGGACTAAGAAATGAACGTCTTATCATGAAATAGAAAATAATGTATATTTAAAAATAAATTTCAGTTGCAGATTGCAGCTGTTTTTTTATATGAAAAGAAAGGGATCCTATATTTTAAAAAAGCCCTGATATAATGAAAGTAATATCGTATAGGTAACAATAATGAATTGATTGCTTAAAAATAGACATTAAATTTAATCATCTAGAATAGTAATATAAATAACTATAAAATGAGGATTTAATAATCGTAATTGAATTGGCTAATTTTATATGTTATAGTATTTTCATAACTTATTAAAGTTGTTTAATAAGTTTCTGGAGACTTATTAAATGGTTTTAAAAAGTCCTTGAAGCGGCAATGAAATTACTAAAATAATGATGAGCGAGGTTAACTATGGCATTATTTCTATTAATCATTATTTACTTGGCATTTATCAGCTTAGGCTTGCCGGATTCGCTGCTTGGGGCAGCATGGCCGGTCATGCAATTAGACCTTGGCGCACCGCTTGAGACTGCCGGCTTGCTTTTTATGGTCATTGCGGGCGGTACAATTATCTCGAGTTTAATCAGCGGTAAGGTGCTCAAACGTTTCGGAACTGGCAAGGTTACATTTGTCAGTGTTTTAATGACAGCTGCTGCCTTGCTTGGATTTTGCTTTGCGCCCTCTGTTGTTTGGCTAATTGTATGCGCTATCCCGCTTGGTTTAGGAGCGGGGGCCGTTGATACAGGCTTGAACGATTATGTAGCTGTTCATTATAAAGCCCATCATATGAGCTGGCTGCATTGCTTTTGGGGAGTGGGGGCTACTCTTGGCCCGATTATTATGGCTCAGTTTATCTCAGAGGGAAATATGTGGAGAAGTGGCTATTTTGTTATCTCTGCCATTCAATTTGTATTAGTAGTCATTCTTTTGTTCACATTGCCTTTATGGAAAAGAGTCGGTAATAATCATAATACATCTGTACAGGAAGAGTTATTAGAAGCTGCTTCTGTTGATGATGAAAAAGCGCTAAAGCCTTTACAGGTTAAAGGGGTAAAACTGGCTATGGCGACGTTCTTGTTTTATTGTGGAGTGGAAGCAACATTAGGGCTATGGGGCAGTAGTTTTCTCGTAAACGTGAAAGGACTAAGTGCCGCATCTGCCGCACAATGGGTTTCCTTATATTATGCAGGAATTACTGTGGGCAGGTTTTTAACAGGGTTTATCACCTTCAAATTGACTAATCGAACATTAATACGTTCAGGGCAATTAATTGCCTTGCTTGGTGCAATCATATTATTGTTACCACTGCCATCACTGTTTTCACTAATAGGCTTTATCATTATAGGCTTAGGGTTAGCACCGATTTTCCCATGTATGCTTCATGAAACGCCTGCCCGTTTTGGAAAGAGACATTCACAAACGATCATGGGCTACCAAATGGCATTAGCTTATACTGGCACAACCTTCATGCCGCCGCTCGTTGGGTTTATTTCATCTTCCTTAACAATTGGAATCTTTCCAATTTGTATCATTATCTTTGCTGCGGCAATGCTGTTATGTTCTGAAAAATTGAACCAACTATTAAAAAGAAATACAAAAACTGCTTTATAAAAACATATTAAAGGTAGGACTCGTCATGAAAACAGAAAAAGAAAAGATGCTTGCGGGAGAAATGTATGATCCAGCAGATCCAGTACTAACTAGTGAGCGTAAGGAAGCAAGACAAAAGGTAAGGCTATATAATCAAACAATAGAAACGGAGGGCGAAAAACGGACTGCATTATTAAAAGACTTACTTGGGGCAACAGGACAAAACATTTATATGGAACCTAATATCCGTTTTGATTATGGAAGAAACACTTATGTTGGAGAAAACTTTTATGCCAATTTCGATTGCACTATTCTTGATGTATGTGAAGTCCGTTTTGGTGACAACTGCATGCTGGCTCCAGGTGTGCAAATCTACACAGCAACACATCCGCTCCATCCAACAGACAGAAATTCAGGCAAGGAATATGGTAAACCAATCACATTTGGAAACAATGTTTGGATTGGCGGCAGTGCGATTATTAATCCAGGAGTGACAGTAGGGAATAATGTTGTTATTGCATCAGGTGCGGTTGTTACAAAGGATGTTCCAGACAATGCAGTCGTTGGTGGAAATCCGGCAAGAATCATTAAATATATTGAACTATGATACAGAAAACGGAGTGATTCAGAAATGAGAATAGAGCATGTGGCCATTTGGGTCAATGATTTGGAAGCGACGAAAGCTTTTTATGAAAAGTATTTTAATGGTAAGTCATCAAGCAAGTATCATAATAAAGTAAAAGAATTCGAGTCTTATTTTCTTTCATTTGACTCAGGTGCAAGATTAGAGATAATGCGCAAAGCAGGTATTGATAAGAAGAGCAACGAGGAAATACTCGGCTGGGCTCATATTGCCATCTCTTTAGGAAGCAGGGAGGCAGTGGATGATATGACCGCCAGATTAAAAAATGACGGTTATCGTCACGTAAATGGTCCTCGGGTTACTGGTGACGGCTATTATGAAAGTGTTATAGAAGATTCGGAAGGGAACTTGTTAGAGTTAACTGTATAATGTGCAGGGCAGGGCTGTCGTTAAAGACAGCCTGCTTTTTTTATTATTGCTCTGATTTAACTAAGATTTTCACTTGCTTTTTTTCGTTAATCAAGCTTTCAAATCCTTCTTCAATAACATCGTCTAAAGCAATCTTTTTCGTCACAAGCTTTTCAGCCGAAAAATAGCCTTTTTGCATTAAAGACAGGACTGCAGGAAAAACATTGCGATAGCCGATAATACCTTTAACAGTGCGCTCTTTAATAACAATATCATTCGGCAGAATTTCGGCGCCTTTTTCCCATATGCTGACAATGATAGTTTCCCCGCCAATTCCGGTAGATTGGATTGCTTGGCGAAGCACAATTGGCACACCTGTCACTTCAAATGACACGTCAACACCGCCGTCTGTTAAGCGGGCAATTTCTGCAACAGTATCTGTAATTTTAGACGGGTCAATAATGATTGCTCCTAACTCTTCTGCTTTTGCCTGTCTTTCAGGAGAGAGCTCAACAGCATATATATCGGTAGCTCCTGCTGCTTTTAGTGCTTCAATAACAAGTAAGCCGATTGGTCCGCATCCGAAAACTGCCACTTTGTCGCCGGCCTTCACTCTGCTTGAACGGACAGCATAAAGTGCTACTGCTGCTGGTTCAACGAGTGCACCTTGTTCATATGACAAATCATCCGGTAATTTAAATAAAAGTTCTTCATCTACAGCTACATATTCACTAAGACCGCCGCCGCCTCCAGCAAGGCCTAAAAAGCCCATGTTTTCATCAAGATTATACGCCCCTTGGTGTCCATATGTAGCGAAAATTGGTTCTACGACAACGCGGTCGCCAACTTGATAGTTTGTTACTCCTTCGCCAATTTCCACGACTTCACCAGAGAATTCGTGTCCTAATGTTACTGGAGCAACCTCTTTTGTTAACGGATGAGGCTGATCAACTGGAATAAAAATAGGTCCGCCTAAATACTCGTGAAGATCACTGCCACAAATACCGCACCATTTAACCTTCATTTTCACTTGGCCACGTTTTACTGTTGGTTCGTCTATTTCCTCTAAACGAATGTCTCTTTGATTATGCCATCTCAATGCCTTCATTCAAAACAGCTCCTTATGTAATGTTGTTTACAAATATTAGTATACAGCTAGTTTCACTTATGATAAATTTAGTTAATATTAACTATGGTTAAGGGCTGCTTAACTAAAGAGATTAAAAGGAATAGATACTGATGAATATTGAACAACTGAAGTACATGGTAGAAATAGCACGGACAGGCTCGCTAAAGGAGGCGGCTGATAATATGCATGTAACACTGCCTGCGTTGAGTCAATCTATTAAAAATCTTGAAAAAGAATTAAATATTATGCTTTTTCATCGCTCCAGAAGAGGATCTGTTCCGACTGATGAGGGACAAAAGCTTGTGGAAAAGGCAAATTCAGTTTTGCAGAAATTACAGGAGTTTATGGATGAGGCCGAAGCTTACACGAATACAATGAATGGTGAAATCAAGATTGCAACATATCCTGGACCGATGGAAATGCTCGTTGGTTTAATTTCTGACATAAAATGTGAATATCCGAATATTAAGGCATCTATCTATGAAAATAGCACTGAGTATATTATTGAGAAAGTGCTAGAAGGGGAAGTGGATGTTGGTTTTATAACTTATACCGAAAAAGAGGAAAAAAAGTATAAGAATCTCGTATTTAAGAAGCTGCTGGATGGACACATGGTGGTAGCGGTTAATAAGGACTCCCCATTGGCCCGTAACAAACTCATTAAACAAGAAATGTTAATTAACCAGCCTATCGTTCTTTACAATGATATATATATTCAGGAATTTATGAAGAGTTTTAGCTCGCTCCCCTACGATATCCTGTTCACAACAAATAATGTGGATACCATACGTCATACGCTTGAAAATAATACTGCCATAAATATAGGATTTGATTATGCCTTTCAAACAGATGCGGGATTATCAAGAAGTGATAAATATGTGGTCATTAACTTTGCAGAACCTCATTACAAAACATATTCCTTTGGCTATTTTTATAATGCCAACAATGGGTTATCCCGTATTATTAGAGAATTTTTAAAGCGTATTCATCGAACGATAAAAGCAAGCGATGTTAACAATGGGAGTAAAATGTAAAAGATAGATGGTTAGAGAGCGTTATCATTTTTAGCTTTTGTCAGCTGCCGATGGGCAGCTTTTTTAATAGTTTAGAAGAAGGTTTAGAGGAGCTAAAATAAGCTCGTGCGCTGTAATACATGGTGAACTAAGTGAAAAAGAGCTGGGTTATGATTTTCTCGCCGGTAAGAAATAATCCATTCAGCTATTAGTTCTTCCTGATCCAGTTTTTTATAAAGCACATCTAGATTAAACAGCTTTTTAGCAGAGTCAGGCACAACGGCAATGCCAATACCAGCGGTGACTAAACCAATTACCATTTGGTATTCAGTGGACTCTTGAACAATATTCGGCTGAAATCCATGCTTATTGCATAGTTGGATAAAGTCCTCGTAGAGGGAAGGCCACGCCTCCTTCGATAAGGAGATAATCGGTTCATTCATCATGTCTGTTATCGCAACAGCTTGTTTATCAGCTAAACGATGATTTTTAGGTATCGCAATCACACATTCACTTTTTTTCAAGCTTCTGCTGATAAGCTCACAGCTTGCTACAGGAGGATGGGAAAAGCCGATATCAATATCACCGTTCAATAACGCATTCAGCTGATTTGGCGCTGATAATTGCCGCAATTCAATATCAATTGACGGGAAAATAGTCCTAAATTCCTTAATAGCTGGCGGCAAAATTTCGTATGTAGCGGTACCGACAAAGCCGATAATGATTTTTCCAAGTTCGCCTCTGGCTGTATGGCGTGCTGTATCAACTGCTCTGTCTAATTGACTTAAGATAGACCGAATTTGCCCTAAAAACACATCTCCGGCAGTTGTTAACTCCACAGCTCGACTGGAGCGATGGAACAGGGGGAAACCCAATTCTTCCTCCAGCTGTTTTATTTGCTGGCTAAGAGGGGGCTGTGTCATATTCAGTCTGGCAGCCGCCCTTCCGAAATGAAGCTCCTCGGCCACTGTTTGAAAATACTGCAAGTGTCTAAGCTCCATTATATATTCCCACCTTACTAATTCATTCGTAAAACATATCAATAACACATTAAATGGATATTGGAAAAAATATCATGTGAAATGTATAGTAAATCATATCATGAAATTCCAACTTATAGAAAGAATTTCAATTTTTAAGGAGTGAACAAAGAATGGATTCTCACGAAGGAACAAACATTACAAGACGTGGAGCTGAGCTGATTGTTGATACATTGATTGCTCAAGGTGTCACACATGTATTTGCTATACCTGGTGCAAAGATAGATGCAGTGTTTGATGTGCTTAAAGACAGAGGCCCAGAATTAATTCTATGCAGACACGAACAAAATGCAGCATTTATGGCAGCGGCCGTAGGCAGGCTGACAGGGACTCCAGGAGTATGCTTGGTTACTTCAGGTCCTGGGGCTTCCAATCTTGTTACAGGTTTGTTGACAGCTAATACAGAAGGAGATCCAGTTGTTGCGATAGCTGGTAATGTCATTAGAACGGATCGATTAAAACGTACGCACCAATCGCTAGATAACGCAGCTTTGTTTAAACCCGTTACCAAATATAGTGTGGAAGTACAAGATGTTAAAAACATACCAGAAGCACTGACTAATGCATTTCGGGCAGCTCAATCAGGCCAGGCTGGTGCTGCATTTATCAGCTTTCCTCAAGATGTCGTCACAGAAGAAACTTCAGTTGAAGCTTTAGCACCGCTGTTTGTGCCAGCACTCGGCCCTGCTTGTGAAAGCAGCATTCGAGCAGCTGTTACAAACATCCAAACAGCAAAATTTCCTATTGCCATAGTAGGAATGAAAGGAAGTAGACCGGCAGCTGTCAAAGCTATCCGGAACTTATTGCAAACACTCCAAATACCTTTTGTTGAAACATATCAAGGAGCTGGCGTTCTTTCAAGAGAGCTAGAGCATCAATATTATGGACGAATCGGTCTTTTTCCTAATCAACCAGGTGATCTTTTGATTGAGCAGGCAGATGTAATTCTTTCTATCGGCTATGATCCTATCGAATTTGATCCGAAGTTTTGGAATAAAAAGAAGTCTCCTATTATTCATATCGATGAGATTCAAGCAGACGCAGACCATTATTATCAGCCTGTTCTTGAATTGATTGGTGACATCCCGGCAACTGCAGATAAAATGGAAATGTTTTCTGCCCAAGTTAGATTAAATGAAGAAAATAAACACTTTCTTTCTCGACTAAAAGAGCTTCACACGGAAATGGAAGCCCCACGAACGGTAGAAGAAAACGGATTGTCTCATCCTCTGAATGTAATTCATGAGTTAAGAAGGCAGATTGCAGATGATGTAACTGTAACATGTGATATTGGGTCTCATGGGATTTGGATGTCTCGTCATTTCCGAACATATCAGCCTAATAAACTGCTGATTAGCAATGGTATGCAGACACTTGGTGTTGCCCTGCCATGGGCTATTGCGGCCAGCATTATAAATCCAGATGAAAAGGTCGTTTCCGTTTCTGGAGACGGAGGTTTCCTCTTTTCAAGCATGGAGCTTGAAACAGCAGTCAGAGTTAAGGCAAACATTGTGCATTTAGTTTGGAATGACAGCTCATATGATATGGTTTCATTCCAGCAAAAAATGAAGTATAACCGCAATTCATGTGTCGATTTCGGGCAAGTTGACATCATTAAATATGCTGAAAGTTTTGGAGCAACAGGACTTAGGGTAAACTCTCCTAAAGAGCTTGCAAGAGTAATAGAAGAGGGCTTAAAGCAAGAAGGACCTGTGATTATTGATATTCCAATCGACTACAGTGAGAATATGGATTTGGCTAACCAAAAATGGCCGGATTATTTTAAACAACAAATGATGGAAAAAGAACTGTGGCATTCTTCCATCTAATATGCCACATCCCATTTATAAGTGAATTTTAAAGAATAGAGGTGATTATGCATGGAGATGGTTAAATCAATACATGCTGACATAATAAAAGACGAACAAGATCAAAAGCAGGAAGTTTATCAAGTATCCACCATGACTGCACTTCTGGATGGCGTTTACGACGGAGACTTTAGTTTAGGAGAAATACCTGAACACGGAGATTTCGGGATTGGCACTTTTAATAAATTAGACGGAGAATTAATTGGGTTTGACGGAGAGTTTTACAGGCTCCGCTCAGATGGAACAGCAACACCTGTGAAAGAAAACGACAAATCGCCATTTTGTTCCCTGACATTCTTTGAAACGGAAATCGTTCATCGTGTGGATCGGCCCCTGACATTAGAGCAATTAGGAGAAGAATTAGACGAAATTCTTCCTAGTAAAAACGTATTTTATGCTATTAGGATGGACGGTGCGTTTAAAAAGGTCCAAACTAGAACAGTAGAAGCTCAAAGCAAACCATATGTACCAATGATTGAGGCAGTTCAAACACAGCCAATTTTTAATTTAGAGCATATAGAAGGTACGATTGCTGGATTCCGCACACCACAATATGCAAATGGTATAGCAGTTGCTGGCTACCATTTACATTTTATTGATAAAGACAGAAAAAGCGGCGGCCATGTTTTCGATTTTACGATAGAGAACGTCACAATTCGTATTTGTAAAAAACAAATAATGAACTTAAGACTGCCTCAGACAGAAGAGTTTTTTAAAGCCGATTTAGATCGCGCTGATCTCGCCAATGATATCGCCGAAGCAGAAGGAAGTCCAGAAAAGAGATAATTTTACGTAAAAAGCGAAGCCTGAACTATAACGGGCCTCGCTTTTTTAGTTTAAGAACAGCAAGTGATAGTATTGTAGTTTTGGCCTTTTTTAGGAATAAATATTGATAAAGTGAAATAACTTGTTATATATCCTTTTTTAGTTTACTATTAATAATAGACATCAAAGGTCTTTAATATGCTTAAAGGGGATTTTTATGAAATATTCAAAAGCTACTAACTACGCTTTGCATACAATGGTATATCTATCATTAATGCCGAAAGGAAAGTTAGTTGGAGTAGAGCAATTAGCTAAAATCCAAGATCTTTCCCCGACATATTTGTCAAAGATATTAACTAAATTAGTGAAAGCTGGCCTAATTGAATCAACTCCGGGAGTGAATGGCGGCTATAGTATTGTGAAACATTCACGTGAAATTTCTTTTTTAGATGTAATTCAGGCAATTGAAGGGAAAACATCATTGTTCAGCTGTTCGCGGGAGCATGAGGATGCTAAAAATGGTGTATGTTTAATTGAAAATGTCATGATGGAAGCAGAAAGAAATATGGCTGATGAGCTGGCAAATAAGTACATCATTGATATTGCTGCAAAATTAGAAAAAACAAAAAAAGGAAAAACAGTAGTTACAGACTTAAAGTAATTTTTTTTGTGTAATTACAGATATTAAGAGTCTTTAATATATTTAATAGGAGGAACTGGATTATGTTACTAGATTGTGTAGTAGTCGGCGGAGGACCAGCAGGATTAAATGCCGCACTTGTATTAGGAAGAGCGAAAAAGAAGATCATTTTATTTGATGAAAACAAACCAAGAAATGCTGTTACACATGAATCTCACGGTTTTATTACTAGAGATAAGATAAAACCTTCAGAATTTAAACAGATTGCTTTGGAAGATTTAAAGGCATACCCGGAAATAACCATAAAAAATCAAAGGGTATACGATATAAAAACAGAAAATAATCATTTTGTTATTCTAACAAGTGACGGCCTAACCTATCAATCGCGTAAGATAATTCTGGCAACAGGACTTAAAGATATATTGCCAAACATTAAAGGTATACATGATTACTATGGAACAAGCATATTCAGCTGTCCATTTTGTGATGGCTGGGAATTGAAAGACCGCCCATTAGTTGTGATATCAGAAAATGAGCGCGCTTTTCATATAACAAAGATGATATACAATTGGAGCAAAGATGTTGTTGTTTGTACAAACGGAAAAGCTGTTTTTACAAACGAGCAAAAGCAGTTATTAGCTAATAACAATATAGAATTAATTGAAGAAGAGATAGAATACTTAGAAGGAGATAAAGGGCAGCTTCGCCATATTATATTGAAAAGCGGGAGAGAAATTGCAAGAGCTGGAGGCTTTGTAACAGCAGGTTTGCAACAGGCATCACCGTTAGCACAAGTATTAGGATGCAGTTTGAACAATATGGGCGGAATCGAAACAGACAATTCTGGCCGAACGAATATTGCAGGAGTGTACGCATGCGGAGATAATGCTGTTATTGCGCCAGCTCAATTGATTGTTGCAGCAGCAGAGGGAAGCAAAGCCGCTATGGCAGTTGTTGGTGATTTAGTGAATGAGGACTTTTAAAAATGTAATTCTTAAAATATAACGGACAAGGGCCTATAAGAAATGGCCCTATTTTTATTTAATATGGTAGGAACTCAGAAGTATGGGAATAGTAACAGAAGCCAGTTAAATAACTAATTAGCTCGTCTTTTACTAAGTTAAACTTTCTTACATAGCCTTTACTATATTTACTTTTGATAAAAATGCAAATTACAAAACTAGTCTCTTTCAGACCAGTTTTTTTCAGCTGATAATAGTATCATTAGGTTAGATATTACAAAATCTATTACTAGATCTTAGTTAAAATAGGAGGAAGTCACTCATGTCAAAACTTAACTTTCCAGAAAACTTTTTATGGGGCGGAGCTACTGCTGCCAACCAATTAGAAGGTGGATATAATGAAGGCGGTAAAGGTCTAAACCTAGCAGATGTATTGCCAGGTGGAAAAGTCCGTCTAAAAGTTATCGCTCAAACTGGCTTTGATTTTGAAATCGATAAATCAAAATATGTATATCCAAACCATGATGGAATTGACTTCTATCATCGTTACAAAGAAGATATTGCACTATTTGCTGAAATGGGCTTTAAAGCATACCGCATGAGTATTGCTTGGTCTCGTATCTTCCCAAATGGCGACGAACTAGAGCCGAATGAAGAAGGCCTAGCATTTTATGACAAAGTTTTTGATGAACTAGCTAAATATGGTATTGAGCCAGTTGTTACTATTTCTCACTATGAAACACCGCTTCACTTAATTAAAGAATACGGTGGCTGGAGAAGCCGTGAACTAGTTACATTCTTTGAGCGTTATGCAACAGTGTTATTTAACCGCTATAAAGACAAAGTAAAATACTGGTTAACATTCAATGAAATCAATGGTGCAACACATATGCCTATTTTAGGACTAGGCTTCTCTCCTGAAAACGAGGAAACAAAGCTGCAAGACAGCTTCCAAGGTTTGCATCACCAATTTGTTGCTAGCAGCTTAGCAGTTAAAGCAGGACATGAAATTATTCCTGATGCACAAATCGGCTGTATGTTAATTTACGCACCAGTTTATGCGTATGATAGCAACCCTGAAAATGTGCTTCATGCTATTAAAGAGGAGCAAGTGTTTAACTATCTGTGTGGTGATGTTCAAGTAAGAGGAGCATATCCAACTTTTGCCAAGCGCTACTTTAAAGAAAATAACGTTAATCTGAAGATTGAAGATGGCGACTTGGAATTGTTAAAGCAATATCCAGTTGATTTCATCAGCTTAAGCTACTATATGTCTCGTACAGAGAAAAAGGTTAAAACAGATGAGGAAAAATCACAAGGTAACCTTATCGGCGGAATTAAAAACCCATTCTTGAATGCAAGTGAATGGGGCTGGGAAATTGACCCGACTGGACTTCGCATCTCTTTAAACAATCTGTATGACCGCTACCAAGTACCATTGTTCGTTGTAGAAAATGGTCTAGGCGCATACGATAAAGTAGAAGAAGATGGTTCTATTAACGATGATTACCGCATTGATTACCTTCGTGAACATATTAGAGCGATGGGTGAAGCTATCGAAGACGGTGTTGAGTTAATGGGTTATACTTCATGGGGCTGTATTGACTTAGTAAGTGCATCTTCAGGAGAAATGTCTAAGCGTTATGGTTATATCTATGTAGATAAACATGATGACGGAAGCGGTACATTTGACCGCAGCAAGAAGAAATCCTTCTTCTGGTATAAAGATGTAATTGCAACAAATGGTGAAAATCTGTAATAATATGAAGCGCTTGGGATTATCCCAAGCGCTTTTGTTATAGGCATTTATTCCTTAACGGCCTTCACTACAAAGGTATATAGTCTTCTAGGAAGTTAATAAATATATGCCTTGATAGTGGTTATTATCCTGCTAGAGTAAAAATAAATCTAGTAACTTATTGTTTTATTTGGTATTTTCTTTAAAAATATACTGCAAAAGGAATGACCTGTGATGAAGTTAATTAAACAGTTTATGTTAAATCGTCCTGCTGATAAAAGAATGGCCTATTTCTACGGTGTTGTGGCAACAGATGAACAAGTCTGGCTATTGCGTAATGAAGAAGATGACTTATTAGTATTAGAAGGCGATGAACAGTATTCTTTTGTACTGCCAGTCTGGCCAAGCAGAAGCTTTGCCGAAATGGAGTCAACCCATTTAGAGGATCCATATGAAGCATTTAACATGCCATTGAGCCAATTCATAGAGGAGCTGCTAATTGATGCGGAAAATGACGGCGGTGCAGCAGCTATCTTTCCAAACCAAAAGGATGCAAGTATTCAAACAAGGGAAGAAATAATAGAAATGATACGTAATATTTAACGGATACGCATAAGTTTCATTATCATTAAGATTTTGAATATAACAGCAGGTGAAAAAATATTTGAGTTAGACTTTATTTTTATATTGACTTTGAGGTGGGGGAGCCGCTGTTGAATGATGCTGCTGCCCTTTAATATATGGACATGGAGGAAGATATGGAGTCTGAGCAACGATTTAAGAAACTGAAAGAATTTCAGGAGCTGTTTGAAAATATTTTTAGTAAAACGAAAACACAGCATAATTTTTTCCCGAAAACAGAATACAATCTTAGTGATGGTCACATCTTAATTTTGACTTATTTGTACAGAATCAAGACTTGCACAGCATCCGATATTACTAAATATTTAGGGATAACATCAGGTGGGGGAACGGTATTAACTGATACGTTATTAAAGCATGATTTAATCAATCGTCAAAGGTCTGCAAGTGATCGAAGAGTCGTAGAGCTTACTTTAACACCTGAAGGAAAGAAAATTGTTGATCGAATTATTGAAAGCAGAGCAACTGCGTTTGTAGAACTTCTGCAAGATTTAGAGGAAACAGAAATTGATCAAATGTTAAACGTATTTCGTAAATTAAATAAAAAACTAAAATAACTAATATTATCATTAATTGATATAAATTCTCATTGACTATTATCAGTAACAATGATAACTTTACTACTAACTAATATCTTAGTTAGTAAGATAATTATTTAATAATATAAAGGAGGTATTCATAATGTTTGTTAATCAGGCCCATTTTGAAGGGGAGAAGCACAATGAAGATAAATTAATAAACAAGATGAAAAAAACGCAAGAGGACTTGAGTGGTGTAGAAGGATTGCATGCTGTTGAGTTTTGGAAAAAAGAAAAAACCGATACAGTCGAATATGTAATTGTCTCAAAATGGACAGCAAAAAAGGACTTCACAGCATGGTTATCTAGAGAAGAGCATGTTAACGAGCATAAAGAAATGATTAAACAGAAGAAACAAGGCATTAGTGAGAAGCCTGTGATGAAAAAGACGATTGTTCAATACGAAACGGTAGAGGTTTCTGCTTTATAATAAGAATTTTGTAAGGGGTATTTATGAAGATTCATATAAAATATAAACAGCTTGTATTTGCATTCTTTATGTCGTTAAGTATGAGCGTATTTATTTCTTTTATTCTTGTATCCATTAATTTTGGATACAGCAGTCATTTTCTCCCACAATGGTTAAAAATGTGGGGACAAGCATTCATTTGTGCATTTTTTGGAGCTTACTTCTTCCCAAAATTTATCCATAAGATTATGATAAAAATTAGCTTTGTGGAAACGAAGGTTAAAGAGACAAAAGGGATATAATTACTAATAAGCGAAGCTGCTGTCTTTACATAGACTTAAGCTTCGCTTTTTTGTTCTATTTTTATGATGATAGTGAAGCAGTTTTTTTTCATTAAGGTTATCATTTGCCATAAAACGAGATATATTTTGATATTAAAAATTTGCTTTAATCCTTATATGATAAATATGATAACGTTTACAAATTAAGGTTAAAGGGGGTTTTAATATGAAGAATACTGGTTCACTTGCATTAAAAGAAAAGCTTGCTTTTGGCATGGGTGCTTTCGGTAAGGATTTTGTTTATATCTTTATATCGATGTATCTTTTGTACTTTTATACAGATGTACTGCAGATTCCGGCGACAACAGCTGGTGCTATCCTTTTAATCGTTCGCCTTGTAGATGCGCTGTTTGATCTGCCTTTTGGTTTTTTAGTGGATAAAACGAGGACTAGATGGGGAAAGCTGCGACCGTACTTGCTATTTGGAGCGGTTCCTTACGGAGCTTGCGCTGCATTCTTATTCTATGCTCCTGCTTTTTCTCAGTCAGGAAAGATTTTTTATGCTTTCACTTTATATTTATTGATTAGCATTTTATACAGTATTGTCAGCATTCCTCATGCAGCTTTAAACACAGTAATGACAGATAATATTCAAGAAAGAGCACATCTTTCTAAATACTTGGTTATGTTCTCAGGAATCGCTGCAGCTGTAGCAGGAGTTATTACTGTTCCGATTGTTAGTTTGTTTCCAAATGAAAAGAGCGGCTATTTTTTTATGGGAGCATCATTAGGAATGTTAGCGATCATTTTTATTCTACTTTGTTTTAGGGGAACAACAGAACAGGTTACAAATACGGATAACAAATCAGTACCGTTAAGACTTGCACTGAAAACTGTCATGACAAATATTCCATTCTTGATATTATGTGCTTCGTTCCTATTGGCCCAGCTTAGCTTAGGAATTCGCGGTGCTGCCGGTATCTATTACTTTATCTATAATGTAGGCAATGCCAATCTATTCAGTATCGTTTCTGGTATTGGCGGAATTATCGGGTTAGTTTTAACATTCTTGTCTCCATTGCTCGCATTGAGGATAGGCATGAAAAAATATTATATTCTTGTAGGTGCATTTACTGTTATAGATTTTCTCTTGATTTACTTTACACCAGTAAGCAATATTCCACTGGTTTTAACGCTTAATATTATGGCAGGAACATTGACTGGATTAACGATGTTTGCTGGTTGGGGCATGCTTCCAGATGCCATTTCCTATTCTATTAAAAGGAATGGGTTGCATATAGAAGGTGTTTATTATTCTCTTTACAACTTTATTCAAAAGCTGGGAACTTCCCTTGCCGGCGGTCTTGCTGGCTTTGTGTTAGCTGCATATGGCTATCAAACAGGCAATGCGCCAACTCCTCAAAGCTTAGAAGGAATTCTCGTAACATCTGCATTAATACCAGCAGCTTGTGCCCTTTTGTTTTCTATATTAATGGTGTTTTATAACTCCAATAAGGCAGAAGCAATAAACTCACAGATAGAAGGTGACCGTTCCAATGTGTTGTAAGGTTAAGGTGGATAACTTAAAAGTAGAAAACCAGGTAAACCCAATGGGAATAGATATAATGAAACCACGATTTAGCTGGACAATTCTTTCATCTAATCATAATGTTTTGCAAACGGCGTATCACATTATAGTGACAGATGAGCAGGGGATAAAAGTATGGAATTCAAACAAAGTAGAAACGGATCAGTCAGTATGGATTGAATATAATGGCTCTCCCCTCCAGTCTCGAACACGTTACAGCTGGCAAGTTAAGATATGGGATAATCATGGAAATGAGACAAATTGGAGTGTGCCGCAAAATCTGGAAATGGGTTTATTATGCAAAGAAGATTGGCTGGCAGCATGGATAGAACCAGAGCAGCAAGAGGCAGTTGAGGAAGCGGAGATTACTGTTCAAGACATATTTTCAGGAGCGTTAAAGGGGGAGAGTCTTGAGGAAAGAACAAAAAATCTTCATCCGCCAAAGCGGTTAAGACGATTGTTTACAATTAATAAGACGGTAAAAAAAGCCCGTCTCTATATAACAAGTCATGGTATTTATAAGCTGGAACTAAACGGGCGGAAACTAGAAAATATTGAATTTGCTCCAGACTTTACAGCATATAATGTTCATTTGCAATATCAGACATACGATGTGACTGGATATATAAACAAAGGAGAAAATGCCCTTGGTGTAGAATTGGCAGATGGCTGGTATATCGGCCGGATTCAGTTAACAGGCCATAGCTGCCAATATGGTAATAAATTAGGTGTGCTGCTCCAATTAGAGATTGAATTAGAGGATGGAACGAAAGAAATTATCACCTCAGATGAACAGTTTGTGTCAAGCTCAGGACCTTGGCAATATGCTGATTTGTTTATAGGCGAAAGCTATGATGCCCGTCTAGAGCAAGAGAATTGGAGCTGTGCAGAGTATGTTGCTGCAGAATGGACTCCGGTTAAAAGAGCAGAATATTCCTTGGGAAATCTTTCTGCCCAATATGGTCCTGTTGTAAAAGCAATGGAGGAAATTGCTCCCCGAGAAATACATTATGAAGAGGATGGAGCTCAAATCATTGATTTTGGCCAAGTGATCGCTGGCCGCATGCGTATTCAAATGACTGTTCCTAGAGATACAAGGATAATTTTTGAGCATAGTGAGGTATTAGATGAAAACGGCAAATTTTTTATGAATATTATGGGCAGAAATAAAGATCAAACGAACTTTTATGTGGCAAAAGGAGATGACAGAGAGACATATGAACCAAGCTTTGTGTTCCATGGCTTCCGGTATGTGCGAGTAACTGGTCATCCTACACCTATTCAAACAGAAGATATTACAGCAGTTGTTTTATACAGCGATATGGAGATGACAGGGAACTTCACTTGTTCAGATGAGCGCCTAAATCGCCTGCAGCAAAACATTCAGTGGAGCCAAAAAACAAATATGCTGTCGATCCCGACAGATTGTCCGCAGCGGGAACGGGCTGGATGGACAGGTGATATTCAAGTGTTTGCTTCTACAGCTGCATATAATATGGATGTTTCTTCCTTCTTAACGAGGTGGCTTAAGGATGTTCGTTTAGAACAGTTTCCTGACGGGCAAATTGCTAACTATGTACCAACTGGAAAATATTATGTGAGTGAAAGTAAAGCTAGTTTTGGAAATCTTTCTAGTGCAGGCTGGGGAGATGCTATCATTATCGTCCCATGGGTGCTGTATGAAAGATATGGTGATACAAGAATTTTAGAAGAGAACTATGCTGCAATGACAAAGTGGTTGAATTATGTTCGGCAAACAGCAGAGTCAGAAATCCCTGACAGTTTAAAGGATGAACAAGATGCTGTTCGCTTAAATCGGCAAAAATATTTATGGAACACAGGCTTCCACTTTGGAGATTGGCTCATACCAAGCATGAAGGATCCAATTGAAAGTGCACTTAAGACAAAAGAACTTGTAGCCACATGCTTGTATGCCAATTCGGCTTTGCTTTTAGCGAAAATTTCCATTATCCTTGGCAAAAAAGAAACAGCAGCTATGTATGAGGAATTAAATCAACAGATTCGAAAAGCCTTTGAAGAAGAGTATATAGATAAGAACGGCAGAGTATCCTCACCTACACAAGGCATCTATATTTTAGCGCTGCAAATGAATATGGTTTCGGATAGTAAACGTCCTCTCGTAGTAAACCAGCTGATTCAATTAATTAAAGAGAATGGATATAAGTTAGACACGGGCTTTTTATCGATTCCATACTTAATGGATGTGTTGTGTAAAGAGGGCGAGCACGAAACAGCTTACCGTTTGCTTTTTCAAACACAATGTCCCTCCTGGTTATATGAGGTGGAAAATGGAGCAACAACGATTTGGGAGTCGTGGTCTGCAATTGCTCCAGACGGAACGGTCGGCCATATGTCCTTTAACCACTATGCTTTTGGCTGTGTAGGGGATTGGTTATATCGTTATATTGCCGGGATTAATCCAGGCGAGCCTGGATATAAAACGAGCATCATTGAACCACATACAGATTGTGGATTAACGTCGGCAGCTGCTGAAATAAATACGAAGTACGGAAAATTAAGCTCCTCTTGGACAAAAACAGACAATTTGGTGACATTGATTGTTGAGGTGCCTGCTAATACGACAGCAACAGTTGTGCTGTCACATAAATCAAATATACGATTAAATGGTACAGTCCTTGAAAATGATGAAAATGAACGTTTACAAATTCAAATTGGCAGCGGTTCTTATCAATTTGATTTTGCTGACAATTATGTTCCCCAATCATGATAAGAAAACAACATCCTTCCCAAACAGACAGGATGTTGTTTTTTTTAACGAGGCAGATAATTTTTAAATCTTTTACGAAGTAAATCAAGCTGCTCCATATTTTTTAATGATGTACCTGATTTGCCTATTTCCACAATCAAATTTTCCATCAGAAAAAGAGGGGCAATCATCGAATGGAATTCATTTTTTTCGCCTCTATCTGCATAAAGCAAAATGTCAAACTTTACAGGAGCTTCCAATACAGATTGATCACTGACAACAATGGTTTTACATTTTTTTTGACTAGCATGCTTTAGGAGCACCTCTGCCTCCTTCAAAAGCCTTCCAAAGCTGAAGAGCAGAACAGAATCATGCTCATCGATGTGTATAAGCTCCTCCATTATTTCACTCCCCAGCCACCGGATAATCCGTACATCCCGTCCATAACGGCGCAGCCGATAGCATAATAGCTCACCTAAACCAAAAGAAGGACCAGGAGCATAGATAAATAACTTATTAGTGTTGCGAATGCAAGATACCGCCTGTTCAAACGTCTCTTTTTGGAAAAAATTCAAGGTAGCTTGCAGATGCTGAATACTCCGGTTTAAATGATGGCTTTGCAAGTTGGAATATTCTAAATCTGTCATCGTGTTCAGCAATTTTTTAGCTGGTGTAACATCTCGTTTTTCCTTCAAAAATTGTTTGAATTCCTTCAAGTTTTTAAAGCCGACTGCATTCCAAAAACGAGATACAGAAGCAATACTAACACCGGCTGCCTTTGCTATGTCCTTTTCAGTAGAAATAAGAACAGCAGATTCATTGTGAACAATCCAATTTCCAACTCTGCAATGACTTGGTGACAACGAATTTAGGTCAAACATCGATTCTCTCCTTTTTCTTTCATCGTAGCATGAAGTGATAAAAAAATATCAAAATGTAAGAAAATGATAAAAAGTTTACAGTATTCTTACAATTGTCATATCGGATATTTATATTGCCTTCTTACAATGAAATAGAAGTTTAACTAAGAAGGGAGCTAGCACTATGAAACAAAAGTACACACTTACCCAGTCACAAAAAATGATGGTTTTTATTTTGTCTATGTCACTTTACGGCCTGTCCAACATGATTACTGAACTTGTACCTTCCATTTATTTAGGCCCAGTCGAATTTTCCATTGAGTACTTTGCTTTTATTCCTCTTACATTATGTATCTTGTTTCACCCGCTAATTGCTGGTGTTGGTGCGGCATTAGGAGAGATTATCTTCGGAGAAATAATGCTCGGTCAATTCGGAGGGTTTGGCGAGCTGGAGAAGTTTATCTCTTTTTCTCTAGCCATGTATATAGCTGGAATAATGGTCAAAGATCCAAGAAATAAACGGCAGGTTGGGATTGCTGCGATAACTGGAGTAACTATTCATCAATTAATCAGCATGATGGTTGATATTGGAAAAGTATGGATAGGGGTAGATGATTTTGAAACACTTCCAGGTCTTGCCGAAAGTGTTGTAGTAGTAGAGGGCTTTTCTTTCCTGAATGATATTCTATTTTCCGGAATCTTATTTACCTTACTGCCAACACTGTATCTTGTCCCGCGCCTTTACGGCAAGATAGAACCATTGCTAGGTATGAAGCCGCGGACGCCTGATAATTCTTATGCTATTACGGGTATCTTGCATCCGAAGTTAATTATTCCTTCTATTGTATTGGCAATGGCTGCATTTGGTTTTGAGTACTTATCAGAAACAGATTTAAACATATTCGAATGGGAGGCATCCTTTTCAAGTTTGTCAGAATCGATGCTAACACTGATTTCCATCGTTGTTGCCGCAATAGTCACTGTTTCTATCATTATTGCTCTTTTAAAACGTTCTAAGAAGGAAAGGAATAAAGCAGCATGAACTCATTAATAGACATAAAGAATGTAAGCTTTACTTATCCAAACGAGAAAGAACCAATCCTTAAGGATGTCCATCTGACAGTAGAAAAAGGAGAGTTTTTAGCTGTTATTGGAGGAAATGGAAGCGGGAAGTCGACACTATGCAAGCTTTTAAACGGCTTAATTCCTCATTATTATTCAGGCGATTTTGAAGGAGAAGCGGTCATTAATGGTCTAAATTCGGCAACAAGTACGGTAGCAGAGCTGTCTGAGCATGTTGGCTATGTGTATCAAGATTTCGAAAACCAAATCGTCCAGGCGCGGGTTTTAGAGGATGCAGCCTTTGCTCCATTGCATTTTGGTTATTCCGATTATCTGGAAAGAGCACGGAACGCCCTTACAATTGTCGGTTTACAAGATTATGAGGACGAATTTGTGTGGCAGCTGAGCGGAGGGCAAAAGCATTTGCTGGCTTTGGCAGGATGTCTCGCTTTAAATCCGGAAATTATTGTATTAGATGAACCGATTGCACAGCTTGACCCATACCATGCAAAGCAGATGTATGAGATATTGCGAAAGCTTCATTGCGAGCACAATAAAACGATAATTGTGATTGAACATCATACAGAGTTTATTGCTGAATATTGCTCTGAAGTGCTGTTATTAGATAAAGGGAAGATTGTCTGGAAGAAATCTGTTAAAGAAGCGCTGACTGCAGTTTCTGACTTAACGGTACGCAATATTTTTCCACCGCAAGTAACTCAGGCAGCAAACGCACTTAAACTTGAAACATTGCCAATTACGCTAAGAGAAGCTTGTGATACCTTTGCAGAGTTTAAAAGACACGAATTGTCTAGTAGTAATGGTGTCAGTTCTTCATCCATATCAAAACCAGTAGCAGAATTTAAAGAGGTAGATTTCTCCTATCAAACGGTGGAGCGGTCGTATAAAAAGATACTAGAAAACATAAATATCTCGTTTTATCAAGGCGAGAAGGTGGCAATCGTCGGCAATAATGGTGCTGGAAAATCCACGCTGCTTCGGTTATTGACAGGCTTTCGCAAGCCTCAATCAGGCCAAGTTTACGTAAAGGGAAAGCTTACTGCAAAACAGTCGCCAGAAAAGCTTGCAGATATTGTCACATATATCTATCAAAATCCAGAACAGATGTTTATTGAAGATTCTGTCCGCAAAGATGTGGAATTCTATTTAAAAGCACGTAACCGAAAGGGATATGAAGAAACCGTAGATTATATTCTTGAACTTTTTCATTTAACAGAATTGCAGAATAAAGACAGCAGGCTTATGAGTGGTGGCCAACAGAGGAGAGCATCTTTAGCTATAGGAGCTGCTATGGATCCAGCTGTTATCTTGCTTGATGAACCGACAGCCAATCTTGATATTGCCACACGCAAGCAGTTAATTCAATTTATTGATAAATTGGCTGACAGAACGGAGCTAGTTTTAATGGCTACCCATGATATGCAGCTTGTCAGTGAGTGGGCGACACGTGTGGTGGTAATGAATAATGGCCAAATTATTTATGATGGCAATAAAGACGGATTATTTTCTAACCCTATGCTGATGAGAAGGGCAGGAATCATTCCACCGCAAATTGTGGAGTTATCGCATCAATTAAACATAACTCCTGCGAAATATACGATTGACTCATTTATTGAACTTTTTCAGGAGGAACCAGGATGGATTATGCAAAAAACATGATAGACAAGCTGAATGTAGAGCAAATGAAAATCGAATTAATGAACACAGCTTATGCGAATGATAATACGTTCATTGCAAAATTAGACCCGCGTATCCTATTTATCTGGTATGGTTTTTTCGGAATTGCACCATGGTTTATCCATAATGCAGCTATTTTAACAGGAATGCTTGCTGCCACCATTGTGACAACTGTAATGACGAAAGTGAGCAGGCTGATTTTAGTTGTATTGATTCTGGGAATCCTCGGTCAAGGGGGCTATCTCATTATTGCCACATTATTTTTTGGCGGAGATTTCATTGTATTATTGCCTTTAATCACACTGACCGTTAAGCTGGCAGTCATATCCCTTGCAAGTATTACGGTTTTTTGTTCAATGAGCCCTGAAAAACTGAGTGTAGGTTTATTAAGTATTGGGGTGCCAGGCCAAGTTTCATTTTCGATTTCCTACGGATACAGAATGCTTCCGTTGCTCCTTGAGGAATATAACCATGTGTTTATGTCATATAGGTTAAGAGGGAGAGCACCACAAAGGCAGGGATTTCTGTATTGGAGAATAACCTGTTACTTTATTAAGCTGGCAGTCTTGTCCTTTTATCCTCTTCTGCTCAGCATTGCAAAACGTGCAAGAACAACGGTGGAAGCGCTTGAAACAAAAGGGAGCAGAAATGCTTTCAAAAATCCTGATGTAAAAAAATTAAAGCTGCAATCACTAAAAATTCGCAAAAATGATTACGTATTTTTAGCAATCAGCAGTCTTTATGTTATTTCGTTATTTTTATTTTCTTAAAAACTAATAATCTTAAAGGAGCTTAAAATCATGAAGATAGATCTACATACACATGTGAAAATTTCTAAGAAATCGGAGTTTTCACCAGACTATTTTACGACAATGTTAAAAGAGGCAAGAGATGCTGGATTAAATGCCATTGCACTGACTGAGCATTTTAATACTCAAAACTTTCTGGACGTTTATAGCTATTTGGATCGTCATTATGCTTATATAGAAGACTATTATGAAGTAGAAGGGATTAAGATCTTCCCCGGAATGGAGGTAGATGTAAAAGAAGTTGGACATATTCTTATCATAAGTAATCGTCAATCTATTGTGCAGATGTTTAATAAGCTGCAATCTCATTTAGAGGAGGAGAATTTCATCTCACTTGCTGCCTTAATCGATCTTGCTGATTCATATCATGCAGTCAAAATTGGCGGTCATCCCTTCCGGCCAAGCACACCTCTTACCCAGCATGATCCGGGCCAGTTAAAAAGACTAGATGCGCTTGACTTAAATGGAAAAGACCTCTATTCGATAGGCATAGAAGAAAACAGCGAAAGTGTATATTGGCTGGCTGATAAACTAGATATTCCAGTTGTTGCCGGAAGTGATACACATCAATTTCTTCAATACGGTTCCGTTTATAACCAATTAGAAACAGACTGTTCGACGATTACAGAATTAAAGACAGCAATTCAGAATAGACAGTATTCAGTACAGATTTCACCTGATCTTCATCTGCGTGTCCGTTCGGCCACATTAGCTAAAAAGCTCTTGAAGCAGCTGCTTGCTAAAAAAGAAGCAATTAAATAAATAATGGAGACTGCTTATGGCAGTCTCTTTTTTTGCTGTAATAAAAGAAGCAAATTAATATGTTATAATGGTAAAAAAAGTAAGAGGCGGAGGAGTTACATGAAAGAAACGAAAGAAACAGCGGAGCGAAAACGAGAAAGATTACGACAACAAGAGATAAAAGGAAATCCAGCAGGAAATTTGCGTGATTCTTTCAATCGAGCAGAGACTGGCGGCCTCGTTGATTTAGTCGGCAGCTTAGGGGGGAAGGGCACGGGAATACTTATTCTTGTCATCATTATTGCAGTTATAGTAGTATCTCTATTAGGTTAAATGGAAAGGACAGAAATTTAATCCTTGGAAAAGGGGCAACAATGGAAAGCAGAAAGGAAGCAATTGATTTTTGTTTGCGTTTAGAAAATACATATGAAGATTACCCGTTTCGTGATAAGAATTGGACGGTAATCCGTCATAAAGAAAATAAGAAAGTGTTTGCGTGGATCTTTGAAAAAGATGAACGTATTTGGATTAATGTAAAAGCAGAGCCTGGTTTTCTCGAGTATTGGCGTCAAATCCATGACTCAGTAGTACCGGCATTTCATCTTAATAAAAACCACTGGAATTCAATAATTCTTGATGGTTCAGTTCCACAGGCTGAAATATCTGATATGATTCAACAAAGCTACCGGCTGACTAGTAAAAAACGATAAAACGCGCAGATTATAGAAACTTTTTCCATCATGAGTCGTATTAAATATTAACCAAAAATTAAGGGAGCTGTTTTAGATGATGGATTGGGTTCAACAGGCAGATGGAATATGGCAATATGCGGCGTTATTTATCGTTTCTTTATTGCCATTCCTTGATGTTTTTTACCTTATTCCAGCTGGAATTTTGTTAGATATGTCACCTGTTGCTGTCGGTATAATTGCTTTTTTAGGGAATTTTCTTATGGTGTTAGTTTTTGCAATATTCTTTAAACAAATCTCTGACTGGAGAAATAGACGGAGACAAAAAAAGGGGAAATTAGAGCCAACTAAAAGAGAAACAAGAGCAAGACATATTTGGGAAAAATACGGTCTTCCCGTATTTGCATTACTTTCACCCGCCATTCTTGGAACAGATTTAGCTGCGCTAATGGCACTTTTATTCGGATTATCTAAAGTTAGAGTGATTTCTTGGCTTGGTATTAGTCTAGTAATTTGGTCTGTTGTTACAACCATTGCCTCTGTTTATGGCCTTCCGTACCTTATTAATTATTAATAACTAGATTATATAGGATGGGGGAATGAATCGTGAAACACACTATCAGAAAATCAGCAACAGACAAATCAATTTCCGGTGTTTGCGGAGGACTGGCTGAGCACTTTGGCATTTCTTCTTTTTCGGTAAGATTGGTATTTATCTTTTTGCCTGGAAATGTACTGATTTATTTAATTTTAGTAAATATAATGGGCGATAGTCCTCCATCCTTATAATTTTTCTTTGATAACAGGGTGACTTTCAATATGTTTCATCTTGTTTTCAGCATCATATATAAACAAATGATAATTAAAAAAGCAATATAATAAGTGCTTGATTAAAGGAGATTAAATTACATTGCGAGCAGTCTTTGCAGTTATTCTTATTATTATTGGCAGTATTTTGCTTAGTATTACCTTTCATGATGAATTGGTTAAAACGATTATTTATAAACTGGTAGGTTTTTCTATGATGAGTATAGGTGTTGTTAATCTCAGAAAGTTTACAAGAAGGAGAAGAAAAGAAAAGCATAGTGCAAGATGATGAAGCTCCCCGCAGGATGCAGGGGAGATTTTTGTTTTTATCTAGGAAAGGAATTTTATTTGAAACTTTCTTTTTTGCTCGGAAATTTCGTTATGGTGTAATCATAATTGATTGGTCGTTTTCTTCATATAATTTAAGACGATAGCTACAAAAGCTTCTACCGCGAAAAATATTTGCTGCTATTATGCTTAAAATCATCAAATTGATCTAGTCCTTCTTTACTGCTCACAAGAATAAGCCACTGTATAATAATGACCAAATTAAAGGCGGAGCAAAAGTAATATCAGTAATGGATTCGTTAAAACTACAATGACAAACAGGAAACATCCGCCTATTAGCATTTGCCATGTAGTCATTTTTATTGTGTCGTAATTAGGCACATGCCCAAAAGAAGGCAGCCAGAACAATTAGACCTTCTCCCAAAACTGTTCGGTCAAAGCTTAGATGTTTTATTTGTGGACCAATAATGAGGAAGAGTCCTATGGCCCCAATAACGAACCCTGTCGTTTTTTTAGCTGTTAATCTTTCATTTAAGAAATAATGAGCTGGTACACTTATAATAGGCATGGTATAAACTAGTACAGAAGATAGGCCTGAGCTGACAAACTGCATGCCAAATGTAGATAATCCATAATAACCTAAGCACATCAATGTACTCATAATTATTAATTTACCCCAGTCAGCTTTTTTCGGTTTTTCGGACAGCTTGGACAATAAATAATGGGATAGCGCCAATTAAAAGACGCAAGGCAGTAAAAAGGAAAGGAGGCATATAGTTAAGCCTGATTTTCATCGGAACCCATAAATAACCCCAAATAAATGTGACCATAATAATAGAAATAATGATTTTTAACATCTTACATACAACCTTTTATATAATAGTGCAGTTATTATCCTAATGGCTGGAGTTAACTCCATGTTAATGGGATAAAAAAAATTGAAGTAGTATAGAGCGGCAGAATTTTTTGGTTGACAAATATTTCGGAAAATTTTAATATGAAAGTCCTGCCAATTAAATGTTTGGCATAAAGGGAACTTTGAAAAGTTCATTCTTCTTTGAAAGGGATGGCTAGTATGAATAAAGAACAATTGGTGGAAAGTGCACGCAAGATTAAGGAAAGCGCATACGCACCTTACTCTAAGTTTCCAGTTGGTGCAGCATTATTGCTTAAAGATGGCACCGTAATTAATGGAGTTAATGTTGAAAATGTATCATTAGGTGCAACAAATTGTGCCGAACGAACAGCTATTTTCACGGCAATTGCTAATGGATATAAAAAAGGAGACTTTAGTGCTATTGCTGTTTCCGGTAATACGGAAGATTATCTTCCGCCCTGCAGTATTTGCAGACAAGTATTGGCGGAATTCTGTTTGCCAGATATGCCTGTATATTTAACAAATGAGAAGAAAGAAATATTAGAATTGAGTTTAAAGGATTTATTGCCTTACGCTTTTACAGATTTAGATATGTAATAAAACAAGGGCGAGTTTTGAATAATCTTCAAAGCTTGCTTTTTTATTGTTTTCAAACAAATAGGGCAAGAGAATTAGAAAAAAGTCAGAAAACTAAGATTATTTGCTCAATTTATTCTAAACTCCTTGATTTGATGTAAAGTTTACTATACATTATGTATAAGAAACTTTACTAATTGTCAAATTAAATATACAAAGGATGTTGAGGATGACTTATCAAGAAAAGAAAAGTATTGTATCGATTATCAGTTCGATTGTTATTTTTGCCGCTTTTTCATTTTACATGTCCCCCCAGTACCCTAGAGGAGATTTGATAGTAAATGAAACCTTACGTTTTTGGGGTACCTTTGTTCTTCTCTTGACACTAATTTCTATCATGGCCCATATCTTTATTAGCATTATTTTTAATATTGTATTTAGAATAACGACCAATGAAAAGGAACCATCCTTTGAAGATGAACTAGATAAGATTATTGCTCTTAAAGCAAACCGCAATTCCTTTTTTATATTTATCTTAGGCTTTCTTTTTTCCATGACAGCATTAGTACTTCTGCAACCATTGCAAGTAATGTTTATCATCCTCATCGCAGCTGGTTTTATTGCTGATATGACTGGATCTGTCACAAAACTTTATCACTACAGAAAAGGAGTTTAATCATGGGTAAACATCTTGTCGGCAATCATATCAGAAGATTGCGATTCAGCCATAACGAAATGACCCAGCAGCAATTGGCTGACAAGGTAGGCGTAACAAGACAAACAATCGTGGCACTCGAAAAGGGCAACTACTCCCCATCATTAGAACTAGCCTTTCGTATTTCCCATGTGTTTCAATTGCCGTTAGAAGAAATATTTTTTTATGAAAAAAATGTTTAAGGTGACCGTTTAACCGTTTTTGAATTTATTAAGAAAAGGGGATTTTTATGAATTCAAACAAAAAGCAGGCTAGAATTGTAGGAGTATTTTTTATACTAGCAGCCGTTAGTGCAGTTGTAGGATTATTAATGTATGACCCAATTTTATCTAATTCTGACTATCTTACTGCAGGAGCTGAGCATTCAAACCAAATCCTGGTCGGTGCAGTTATGGAATTGATTCTGGTTGTTTCTGCAATTGGCACTGCTGTCACGATGTTTCCTTATCTAAAGAAATATGATGAAACGATTGCACTTTGGCATGTTAGTTTCCGGTTTTTTGAAGCAGTTATTATTGCAATTGGCATTATTAGTGTCTTGGCATTGCTGACATTAAGCCAAGAATTTATAGCAGCAAACTCTCCAAATTCAGAAACTTATCATGCTTCTGGAACGGTTTTAAAAGCGATTCACGATTGGACGTTTTTACTTGGTCCTAACTTTATGCTGGGTATCAATACTATGATGTACAGTTATATATTTTATAAATCTAAACTTGTTCCAAGGTTTATCCCTATGATAGGTATGATTGGTGCTGTCCTTGTATTTAGCTGTTCTCTATTAGTAATGTTTGATGTGATTGAACAAGTATCTGTTTGGGGAGGGATATTAGCTTTGCCAGTAGCAGTAAATGAAATGACGTTGGCAGTTTGGCTCATTTTAAAGGGGTTTAATGAAACATCACTAAACAATCTGCCTCAAAACAGAAAACAGAATGCTAGTTAACATGAACTGAAGAATAGTTAAAGAGAATCCGCCTAGTTTTTAGAAAGCTAAGCGGATTCTTTTTGCATTTATTAAGTTGAGATTTAAAGGGACCTTTTCTGCTGAAGCTTATAAGGTATACAAGAATTTCTTTGGATAATCTCCGTATTGACAAGGCTTTGAGTAGCGCCAATATTAGCATTGGCAAGGTATGTGACTAGTTTTTCCACAGCTGATTTAGCCAGAATATCTTTTCTTACCTGAATCGTTGTGAGTTCAGGGCTTATAATGTTTGCTTCGTATATGTTATCAAAGCCCATGATTGATACTTGTTCTGGTACTTTGATGCCAAGCTCATGCAGTGTTTTAATAGTACTAATGGCCATATAATCATTTTCACAAAAGAAGGCAGAAGGAAGGCTCTTCAAGTTTGAAATAGCTTTTTTTAAGCTCTCTTGTGCCAAGACTTGCATAGGCGGCACTTCGAACACATTAGCTTCCCTCAGACTAAGGCCATGCTTGTCCAATGCTTGCAGAAAACCAGCCTCTCTTCGTGAAAAGTTATATATACGCATATTTGATTTAATAAAGCCAATTTCTCGGTGTCCTAGATTATACAGAAATTCTCCAGCTTGGTATCCGCCGAGAAAGTTATTAATGGAAACAAAACTCGTATTTGATGCTTCAAAAAGAGTATCCAATACAACGATGTTAGGATGCACAGATCTGGCTTCTTCAATCTTCTCTAATGTTAAGTCTGTTCCCAGTAAAAGAATCCCTGCTGATTCTTGCTCTGTTTCCAATTGGGACAAGTCATCCGCCAATTGATGGATATCAATAGAAGAGATAGCTAATGTAAATCCATTTTCCCTTACGATATCGGTTAAATAATTCAGCAGTTCACTAAAGAAGGGCTGGGAATCGTATTGTTCCGTAATTACTTCTGTGTTTTTACAAGCAACAAAGCGGATAATATGATTTTTCTTTAGTGGCGTATCATTTCTTTTTTTTACGGATCTAGGTTTATAACCATATTGCGAAGCTGTCTTCAAGATATGATCTTTTGTTTGCTGACTGATGCCGGGTTTATTATTAAAAGCCAAGGAAACAGCTGTTTTAGAAACACCGGCTAATCTTGCAATATCATCTATTTTCAATCGTATTCCTCCTATATTTCTCATCGTAACTTAATTATATCACTTTTACTCTGTTTAGTTTAGTGGATTTAGTTTAGTATAGTTTAGTAAATTTATGTGAAGAATACTGAAAAATACATTGACGTTAAAGGATGGTGGTGTTAATATCTAATTGTGAAGCGGATACATTCAATAAAGTTTATATAAACTTAACTAAAATTATTATTTTTAATTTAGGAGGTTAAGAAAAATATGACCATAAAAATCAATAAACAGGAAAAGATTTTTATAAAAAATAATAAACCATTTTTTTATTTAGCTGACACCGTATGGAGTGCTTTTACAAATGCAACATTGGAAGAATGGGAGGACTACCTCAGCTACCGTAAAAAGCAAGGGTTTAATGTACTCCAAATCAATATGTTAAGACAGTGGGATGCAAGTGGATCAAATCTGAATCTGCATCCATTTAAACAAATGGAAGATGGCACATATGATTACGGCTCAATGGACATAGAGTATTTTGACCGAGCTGAAGTTATGCTGGAAATGGCAGTCAAACATGGGTTTACCCCAGCACTTGTACTATTATGGTGCAATTATGTACCAGACACTTGGGCAGACATGTTTCAAGCTGATAACAAAATGCCGCTTGAAAATGTTGAGCCATACGTCGAGTATGTAGTGCAAAGATATGCTAAATTCTCACCGATTTATTTAGTTAGCGGTGATTCGAATTTCCCAACAGAGCGATCTATTGCTTACTATGAAAAAGCTTTGGAAACAGTGAAAAGAATCAGTCCTGAAAGTGTAACAACTCTTCATATTCAAGGAAGGCTCAGAGAGATACCGGATGTCTTTACAGAAGGACGTGATTTGGATTTTTATATGTACCAATCAGGACATAATTCTCAATTTCAGCCCACTGCCTATGAAATTGCTGAATATTTGTACGAGAGTTCAGAAGGAAGACCTGTTGTTAACGGGGAGCCATGTTATGAAGAAATCAGCTACAGCCGTAATATATATGGAAGATTTACAAGATTTGATGTCAGAAAAGCTGCTTGGCAAAGCGTGCTTGCAGGCGGAGCTTCGGGAATAACTTATGGAGCACATGGTATTTGGAGCTGGCATAAAAAAGGACAAAGCTTCGGAATCGTTGAAGGGGAAGGGTTTGACACACCATATGATTGGCGGGATGCCTTAAAGTTTGAAGGAGCATGGGATTATTCCTTCTTGAAATACTTAATGGAATTGTATTGTCTGCATGGTTTAAAACCGTTGGATATTATTAAAGACAAATCAAAAGAAATTAGAGCTGCTGGGAATGAAGATACGATTGTAATCTATATGCCTGTTAATACGAAATTGAAGCTTGAGCTTGACAGTAGTGATTATGCATTCACTACTATCGACTTAGTCAATAGAAGATTTAGTCAAACAGAAGTAGTAGCAACAGAAGAGGCGAACACAATAATCCCTTTACACGATTTTACAAACGATGTCCTGATAATAGGAACACGAAACAACTAGAATTATAGAAAGCTAGAGGTGTCTTAAGATGTGGAAAGTTGGAATTATAGGGGCTGGTTATTGGTCTGAAAAGCATGTAAGAGCATGGCAGTCCATTGAAACGGTTCAAATTAACGGATTTTGCGATAAAAATGCGGAACTGTTAAAGGAAAAAGGCGAATTGTTTCATATTCCGAGTGAAAACCTGTATCTGGATATCATTAATATGATGGAAAATGCAGATATAGATGTAATTGATATTGTGACGCCTCCTGAGACGCACTTAGAACTTGTGAAGCTGGCAGCAAAGGCTGGAAAGCATATCATGTGCCAAAAGCCGTTCGCTAATACATTAGAAGAAGCAGAAGAAATGGTGAAAATAGCAAATGAGGCAGGAGTGCGTTTAATGGTTACGGAAAACTGGCGCTGGCTAGAGCCTTTCCAAATTATGAAAAGCATGTTGGCTGAAAACATTGCAGGAATAGTTCAAACAGTGCGCTACATCCATACAGATTGGTATTCACCAAGGTTTTCACCTGAAAAAAACCTTCCTCAGCCATTCTTTCGCGATATGCCAAAGCTGTTATTTTTTGAGATGGGTGTACATTGGTTTGATACGTGGAGATTTTTGTTTGGGGAACCAAAACGCCTCTATGCAGAAACGAAACAAATTAGTCCGTTTATAGAAGGGGAGGATACCGGTTTAATTATGTTAGGCTATGATGACTTCTTCGGCTATATGGATATGAGCTGGGCGACTAGAAGAGATTTAGAAGCCGAAGTGCCAGAACAAGTATTGCCTGATCATAAAGAGCAATTAATTATTGAAGGAGATAAAGCTACCATTAAGCTGTATAACAATGGCAGAATATCTATTATCGATAATAAAGGTGCGGAGAAGACATATATAGAATCAACTGAGCTCAATTATATTGAAAGTCATAAAAAGCTGCATGCTCACTTCATTGAATGCTTAAATGAAGGAACAGATTTCCAAACAAGCGGGGAAGATAATTTAAAAACGTTACAGCTTGTATTTGGCACATATGAAAGCAGCCAGAATAAGCAAGTGATTCATTTTTAACATCTGCTATGATCATAAATACATTATTGATGATTATTATTGCTCTGCTGTTTTTTGTAGGAGCTTTAGACTACAGCTTTGGCAATCGTTTCGGCATTGGAGCGAAATTTTATGAAGGTATACAAACAATGGGATCTTTGGCATTAGTCATGATTGGAATTGTCTCATTAGCCCCGCTGCTGGCTGATGCCCTGATCCCGATTATCACACCGATTTACAGCTTTATCGGTGCAGATCCTGCATCTTTTGCCAATACAATCCTTGCTGTTGACATGGGAGGATATTCATTAGCGCAAGAAATGGCTTTAAATGAACAAGTAGGCCTTTTTTCCTCTGTCTTTCTTGGCACAACCTTTGGCTCAACATTAGTGTTTACTATTCCAGTTGCGCTTGAAATTGTCAGAAAAGACGATTATGAATATTTTTCAAAGGGCATTCTGATTGGAATTGCAGCAATTCCCTTTGGATGCATCGTAGGTGGAGTTGTAGGAGGATTTGATTGGGCAATTATTGTTTATAATCTTATTATTCCTATCGGATTATCTATATTAATCATTATTGGGTTACAGCTCTTTCCGAAACAGACAGTCGTCCTTTTTCGTTTATTTGGAAAAATGATAAGTGTTATTTCTATAATAGGTCTGGCATTTATCGGAATACAAACAATTACTGGCTTTACGATATTGCCTAATTTAGTTCCTTTGTCAGAGTCGATTTTAATTGTCGGTAAGATAGCGATTATTCTTGCGGGGGCTTTTCCGCTCGTCCACATTTTAACAGCTCTGCTAAAGCGGCCGTTGGTCAAGTTAGGAAGAGTATTGTCTGTTGATACTAATACAACAGGTGGAATGATCGCCTCCTTAGCACATAATATTCCGATGTTTATGATCGTCAAAGATATGGAGCCAAAGGGAAAAATCATATCGATTGCTTTTGCGGTAAGTGCTTCTTTTGTTCTGGGAGGGCATTTAGGATTTATCGCCAGCATCAATCAGAAAATGATCGTGCCAATGATAGTTGCAAAATTAGCAGGGGGAATAATCGCTGTTATCATTGCTTGTGTAACTACAAGAAATCTTACGGAAAAAAGAGGGAACTAGAGCAAAATGCTCTTTCCTTCTAAGAAATAAGAAAGCGTATTCAGTGTATTAATATAGGGGAGTGATTACGAATGAACCATAAAAAAACGGCAGAAGAAGTTTTAAAGTCAGTTGGGGGAAAAGATAATGTAAACAGTGTCATACATTGTGTGACACGGCTGCGTTTTAAGTTAAAGGATACTAATCTGCCAGATAAAGAGGAAATTAAACAAATAGATGGAGTTATTACAGTAGTGGAAAGCGGAGGACAATTCCAAGTAGTTATTGGAAATGAAGTTCCCCATGTCTATAAAGAAGTGACCGCACTTATGGGCGGCGAAGCAGCAGCTTCTGCTCAAAGTGATGAAAAAGAAGAGAAGGGCAATTTGTTTAACCGGTTTGTTGATATGATATCTGGTATTTTTATGCCAGTTGTTGGTGTTATGGCTGCAGTAGGTATATTAAAAGGGCTATTATCTTTATTTACATCACTTGGCTGGCTGACAGACCAAATGGGAACATATAAAGTTCTATATGCGACATCAGATGCACTATTTTATTTCCTTCCTATTATTTTAGGTTTTTCAGCAGGTAAGAAGTTTAATAGTAATCCTTATTTAGCAGCAGTACTGGGGGCCGTTTTAGTATACCCTACATTTACTACAGCTGTTAATGATGGCACGGAACTCAGCTTTTTGCAGATTCCTATTACATTAATTAACTATACATCTTCTGTATTGCCAATTATTATTGGAGCGTTTATTTTAGCAAAAATAGAACATCTTCTTAAGAAGGTAGTTCATAACTCAATCAGCATGTTTATTGTGCCATTAGTGGCAATTGTTGTTGCATCGCCCCTAGTTTTTCTAGTAGTAGGCCCAATTTCTACAACTATTAGTGACTTTTTAGCAAAAGGGGCAATGAGTGTTTATGATTTAAGTCCGTTAGTTGCCGGATTTATTTTAGCAGGAGTATGGCAAATTCTAATTATTTTTGGATTGCATTGGGCATTTATTCCGATTTTACTAAACAACATTACTGCAAATGGCTTTGATCCAATTAACGGAATGTTATTCTGTACAACATTTGCACAAACCGGTGCAGCGTTTGCTGTTGCACTAAAAACAAAGGACAAGAAATTGAAACCAACAGCAACATCTGCAACAATAGCAGGTATTATGGGTGTAACAGAACCAGTTATTTATGGTGTAACATTGCCAACGAAAACTCCATTTATTTTAGGCTCTATCAGTGCAGCTATCTCAGGGGCTATTGCTGGATCAATGGGATCCACTGTATATGGATTTGCTTTAGGCGGTATTTTTGGAATTCCATTGTTTATTAGTCCTGACGGCATTAATCAAGGCTTTTTCGGATTTTTAATCTCCATCGTCCTTGCATTCGTATTAGCATTTATTCTGACTTATTTATTCGGATATAAAGAAAACAGTAAAGTTAACACTAAGGAACAGCCAGCGGCAGAGCCGAAAGAAAAACAAGAAAAAAACACTATTATTTTTAGTCCATTGAATGGTGAATTAGTACCGCTTTCATCTGTCCCTGACGAAGTATTTGCTGGCGGGTTAATGGGAAAAGGGGCTGCAATAATACCAGCAGCTGGTATCGTCAAGGCACCTTTTGATGGGAAAATAGTTACGGTGATGGCATCCAAGCATGCGATTGGTTTGCAATCAGATACAGGAGCAGAGCTGTTAATCCATGTAGGTATTGATACTGTCAGCTTAGAAGGAAAATACTTTACTTTAAACCTAAAAGAAGGGGATTATTTCAGCAAGGGTGATGTTCTTTTAGAATTCGAAATAGAAAAAATTAAGGAAGCTGGTTTGAATACAATTACACCTATTATTGTTACAAATTCTACTGACTATCGTGAAATTTTAGTTGTTGATAGTCAGTCGGTTATAACAGGTGAGCAGATTATATCTGTAAATAAGTGAGGTATAGATTTTAGGAAGTAACTCTGTAAAAAAAAGCTGTACTTTTTCCTAAGCAGCACTAGGTAATTTGATGACCTAACTAGTGAGATTATCCTTTTTGTTGCAAACATCTTGTTCCTTGGAGTAAACATATTTGAATCAGGCTGTCGAGATATCTCTGGATGGCCTGATTTTTTTGTCTGCAATACCGAAAAGAATCCTCTTAGATAATAAAAAACCCCTTCCTATGAAGGGGTTCAACCGACTATTTATCCTCTCTAATTACGAATAAGACACCTATAAGAATTAGGAAGGAGCCAATCCAAAACATAATGCCAATCCTCTCACCAAGCAGAAGCCAGCCTAGTAATGTTCCGACAACTGGTTGGAAAAAGAAGTAGATACCGCCGCTTGAAGCATTCAGCATTTGTAAGCCGCGATTCCATAGCAGAAATCCGCCTGCTGTTGAGATAACTCCTAAATATAAGAGACCTCCCCAAATAGTAGGGTGAGTAAGTTCAGAAAAGTTGATTGCAGACAGACGCGGTAAAACAAACGGCGTCAGCAATACTAGCGCCACCAATGTGGCGTATGTTGTGACAACTATTTGTGAGTAATCACTTGGCACACGTTTTACGAGTACGGACATTAATGCCCATGTTAAGGCGGCAATTACAAGTGATACACCGCCAAGTGTGTTTGACACACTCATATTTCCGATTCCAACAATTAATACCACTCCAACTGTAGCTAAACAAACAGAAATTGCCTTTTTTATAGTCAAGCGTTCTTTAAGAATAAGGCGTGCGAATACAACCATAAACGCTGGTGTCGAGGATGTAATAATCGCACCCATTTGGGCAGTCGACAGCATAGTACCCGTTTCTTGAGCAACAATGGAAATGGTATTGCCGATTATGCCAATTGCTATAATTAACAGGATATAACGTTTTTCAATTCTCCACTTCTGTTTTGTAAGTAATCCGATTAAAAGAAGTGCAAGAATGGCGACCATATAGCGCATCCATACTAATTCTAGGGGAGGTATAACCGCTACGACCACTTTCACAACAACATACATACCGCCCCAAATACTGGATGCTAATATTAAATATAATGAACCTAATAAGGTGTTTTTCATTTATATATTCCCTCCGATTATTATTCAGGTCAATAAATGCCCTAACGGAGAGATGCAGCCATCACATCCATTAGAAGCAGGAGGATGCTGCTGGTACATCATTTTCAAACAATGGCTTGCAAAACATATTTATCACCTCGGTAAATTTTGTTTAATTAGAGCGAACCAATCTATATGAATAAGAACTTCTTAATTTACTAGATTTTCACAGTAGAGAATCTAGTTAAATAATGATGAACGCCATCTTCATCGCAAGTGAATTCTGTTACATCATCAACAATTTGCTTAATTGGCTCAGCTGCATTTTTCATTGCTACTGCAAAGCTGACAAACTCAAACATAGGCAAATCATTATAACTGTCACCGATAGCCAATATATTTTCTTCCGGTAATTCGAAATGAGCTAACATTTGTTTAATTCCTGTTGCTTTGTTAACATTTGCGAACATTAATTCAACATTATGACTGGAAGAGGTGGAAGTAGTAAAATCCATTTCTTGTTTTAATTCATGAAGGACTTCCTTCCATTCATTAATATGCTCCTTTGTTCTGGCAAAGAAATAAAACTTCGAAAACATATCTCCTTCAATCTTATCCTTCCAAGCGATTTCTTCTTTAATTGCTTGTTTGCGTGATAGCCACTCATTAATTTCCACATCGTCTGGTTTTGGATCTCTGATTTCATTTACTACATAATCTTTGTCTTCATTTAAAGTAATGCGCGACGCCCCGTATGGAAAAAGCTCATAATATATTTTATTTTGACGTGCTTTTTCAATCACTGTTTTTACTAAATCTATAGACAAGGAATGTTGAAAGATTGGCTTGTCTCCAATATATCCTGCCATTCCATTTGATGTAATAAAGCCATCTACTTGAAAGCCCTCTGGAACTAAATCTGCTATCTCATCGAAAGCTCTTCCAGTAGCAATAAAAACAAAAATGCCTTGGCTTCGTAGATCATCAATTATTTCTTTTGTTTTCATATTTACTTTATTTACAGAAGTTAAAATGGTACCATCCATGTCTAAAAAGATGGCTTTAGGTTTAAATGACACTTTAATTCCCCCTATAAAAGTTTCTTAGCTGTAAGTGGACCGAATATTTTCATATAACGTTATTCTCGTAAGAAGTTTATATTCTTAATTTTACTTAAAAAAGGCTTGGCGTTCCGTTGTAATCCATTTTTCCAAGTCATCGGAACTGCGCCGTACAAGCCGATTGACAAGAACATCATGCCATACATAATCCTCTAACAAATAAATATGGACAGGGTCATCTGTATAAAAAGCAATGCTGCGCTCCTCAAAAGAAGGACCATAAATCATCTCTTTAGAATCAATCGATAAAATAAACCAATGCTCAGTGGAGGATGTCTCCGTAAAGGACGTAACACGATGTGTTTCTATGTTTTTAAGCGGTTTGTTAACATGTATGGTTATCCCTTTTACTGCCACTCTTTTAGCAGCAGCAGCAAGATAACCCTCCAATGCTGAATACATATCATCCCACATGGAAATAACGATACGATTTTCTGCTTTATTAATTAATGTCTGACAATAGCTAATGATTGTTTGATAATCCTTTAAAGTAATAACCCGATTGTCGACTTCCTTCGCAGACGTTTCAAGTTCTTTTAATGAATCATTAATTACTTCATAAGTTGATTGCCATTCTGACTTAGCTTTTTGCAGAAAAATCTCAACAGGAAGCGGTGAATAGCGAGCAGCCTCATTAATTTCTTCCTTTAAGACAATCCCTTTTTCCACGAGCGTAGTTAAAACATCATAAATTCTTGCCCTTGGAATACCTGATTCTTTGCTAACTTGATAGGCAGTTACAGGGCCTGATTTTACTAAAGATACATAAGCTTTAGCTTCATATTCATTAAAACCAAGTTTTTTGAGCTGCTGTACAATATCGCTCACTTTTCCACGTCCTCCAATTATACATTTTCTATAGTTTAAACGATACAATAACTGTTTACATTTATCAAATATTTAGTTACTATTTGAATAGTGACTAATAGAGGAGCTGTCGATATTGTTTGATTTAGACCCAACGGTATTAATAATTTTGATTGTGTTTGGTTTTTTGGCTGCATTCATTGATTCAGTTGTCGGCGGAGGAGGCTTGATTGCATTACCAGCCCTTTTATTTACAGGAATGAATCCAGCAGCAGCAGTAGCTACTAATAAACTAGCGTCAACAATGGGCTCCTTAACGAGTACATTGATGTTTTATCGCTCCGGCAAGCTTGATTTAAAATCAGTGTATAAATTATTTCCGCTCACCTTTATTGGTTCGATGTTAGGAGCTTGGTGTGTACACTTAATGGATCCGCAAATGCTTAAACCCTTAATGCTGATAATGCTTGCAGCAGTAGCAGTTTATACAATTTTCAAAAAGGATTGGGGCAGCGTTTCTACCCCGAAAAAATTATCATTTCGCCATTATACTATTTTTCTAGCAGCTATTTTTGCAATTGGATTCTACGATGGGTTTTTAGGCCCTGGTACAGGTTCTTTTCTGATCTTTGCTTTTCTGTTGATAGGTTTTGATTTTCTAAAGGCAGCAGGTAATGCAAAGTTTCTGAATTTTGGCAGTAATATTGCTGGCTTGCTAATGTTTATGTTTTTAGGACAAGTGAATTATACATATGGAATAATTATGGGGTTAGCACAGCTTGCAGGAGCTGTCTGCGGCTCAAAATATGCCATAAAAAAAGGCAGCAGTTTTGTTCGCGCGCTGTTTATTACAGTAACCTGTTTATTGTTGGTGAAAAATATCTATGATTATATTAAATAACATTTTGTAGACAATATTAGCTGCCGTTTGGCGGCTTTTTTTGTGAATTTAAAAGTTAAAATAGGAGCTTAGTAGTTTATATGATAAAAAAAGCAAGAAACATCATCAGAGTAAGGATAACAGCTTATCCATCATTTTTTCCTTTTCATAGTATATACGGATAAGTATTTACTTTGAAAGGAGAGAAAAATGAGTTTACTGAATTTAATTACGAACGGTGGATTCGAAACTGGAAACCTGAATGGCTGGGTTACTGGATCTAATTCGACTACTACCAATGTTAACTCTCATTCAGGCACTTATGCAGCTTTGTTGCAGCAAGGAACAATTCCTTCTTATATTGGTCAGTTCGTGCCTGCAGCTACTGGTGATACTTTAGAGCTTATTCTTTCACTTGCGCGCCCCAATAGTCTTCAAGCGCCTGCTGTATTAATTCAAGTCTTCTTTTTTGGACAAAATTTACAGTTGTTAGGAACAGGTGCTTCAAATTTTATACCTCCAAACAGGCTTCCAAATGCTCAAATTAGCACATGGAAGGAAATATATTTAACTACCGAAATAGCCCCGGCAGGAACAACACAGGCATATTTGCTTATAAACGTAATACCTTTAGAAGGCGCTTCTGATGTTTTAGTTGATGATGTAGCATTGTTATCTGCTACTGGAATAATTGGTCCGGCGGGGCCTACTGGTCCAACGGGAGCGACAGGTCCAGCGGGTCCGACCGGAGCAACGGGACCAACAGGAGCGACAGGCCCAGCAGGAGTAGCCGGTCCAACAGGAGCAACGGGTCCAGCAGGAGTAGCCGGTCCAACGGGAGCAGTAGGCCCAACAGGTGCGACAGGTCCAGCGGGAGTAGCGGGTCCAACAGGTGCAACCGGCCCAGTGGGAGTAGCGGGTCCAACAGGAGCAACGGGTCCAGCAGGAGTAGCCGGTCCACCGGGAGCAGTAGGCCCAACAGGTGCGACAGGTCCAGCGGGAGTAGCGGGTCCAACTGGTGCGACAGGTCCAGCGGGAGTAGCGGGGCCAACTGGTGCAACAGGCCCAGCAGGAGTAGCGGGTCCAACAGGAGCCACGGGTCCAGCAGGAGCTGCGGGCCCAATAGGGGCAACCGGCCCAGCAGGAGTAGCCGGTCCAACAGGAGCAGTAGGTCCAACAGGAGCAGTAGGTCCAACAGGAGCCACGGGCCCAGCGGGAGTAGCGGGTCCAACAGGAGCAACAGGTCCAGCGGGAGAAGCGGGTCCGACAGGAGCAACGGGACCAACCGGGGCAACAGGCTCAGCGGGAGAAGCCGGTCCAACAGGAGCAACAGGTCCAGCAGGAGCAGCGGGACCAACAGGAGCAACGGGCCCAGCGGGAGCAGCGGGTCCAACGGGAGCCACGGGACCAACCGGCCCAGCGGGAATAGCGGGCCCAACTGGTGCAACAGGCCCAGCAGGAGCAGTAGGCCCAACAGGAGCAACAGGTCCAGCGGGAGTAGCCGGTCCGACAGGAGCGACCGGTCCAGCGGGAGAAGCCGGTCCAACAGGAGCAGCGGGACCAACAGGAGCCACGGGCCCAGCGGGAGTAGCGGGTCCAACGGGAGCAGCGGGTCCAACGGGAGCCACGGGTCCAGCAGGAGCAGCGGGCCCAACAGGAGCCACGGGCCCAGCGGGAGTAGCGGGTCCAACGGGAGCCACGGGTCCAACAGGAGCCACGGGTCCAGCAGGAGTAGCTGGCCCAACTGGTGCGACAGGCCCAGCAGGAGCAGTAGGTCCAACAGGAGCCACCGGCCCAGCGGGAGTAGCGGGTCCAACGGGAGTAGCGGGTCCAACGGGAGCCACGGGTCCAGCAGGAGTAGCCGGTCCAACGGGAGCAGTAGGCCCAACAGGTGCGACAGGTCCAGCGGGAGTAGCGGGGCCAACAGGTGCGACAGGTCCAGCGGGAGTAGCGGGCCCAACTGGTGCAACAGGCCCAGCAGGAGCAGTAGGTCCAACAGGAGCCACGGGCCCAGCGGGAGTAGCGGGTCCAACGGGAGCCACGGGTCCAACAGGAGTAGTGGGCCCAACAGGAGCAACAGGCCCAGCAGGAGCAGTAGGCCCAACGGGAGCCACGGGTCCAGCAGGAGTAGCGGGTCCGACAGGAGCAACAGGTCCAGCGGGAGTAGCGGGCCCAACTGGTGCGACAGGCCCAGCGGGAGTAGCGGGTCCAACAGGAGCAACAGGCCCAGCAGGAGCAGCGGGCCCAACAGGAGCCACGGGTCCAGCAGGAGTAGCTGGCCCAACTGGTGCGACAGGCCCAGCAGGAGCAGTAGGTCCAACAGGAGCCACGGGCCCAGCGGGAGTAGCGGGTCCAACGGGAGCCACGGGCACAGCGGGAGTAGCGGGTCCAACGGGAGCCACGGGTCCAGCAGGAGTAGCCGGTCCAACGGGAGCAGTAGGCCCAACAGGGGCGACAGGTCCAGCGGGAGTAGCGGGGCCAACAGGTGCGACAGGTCCAGCGGGAGTAGCTGGCCCAACTGGTGCAACAGGCCCAGCAGGAGCAGTAGGTCCAACAGGAGCCACGGGCCCAGCGGGAGTAGCTGGCCCAACTGGTGCAACAGGCCCAGCAGGAGCAGTAGGTCCAACAGGAGCCACGGGCCCAGCGGGAGTAGCGGGTCCAACGGGAGCCACGGGTCCAGCAGGAGTAGTGGGCCCAACAGGGGCGACGGGCCCAACAGGAGCAACAGGCCCAGCAGGAGCAGTAGGTCCAACAGGAGCCACGGGCCCAGCGGGAGCAGTAGGTCCAACGGGAGCCACGGGTCCAGCAGGAGCAGCGGGCCCAGCAGGAGCAGTAGGTCCAACGGGAGCCACGGGTCCAACAGGAGCCACGGGTCCAGCAGGAGCAGCGGGACCAACAGGAGCCACGGGCCCAGCGGGAGTAGCCGGCCCAACAGGTGCGACAGGCCCAGCAGGAGCAGTAGGTCCAACAGGAGCCACGGGCCCAGCGGGAGTAGCGGGTCCAACGGGAGCGACAGGCCCAGCAGGAGTAGCGGGCCCAACAGGAGCCACGGGTCCAGCAGGAGCAGTAGGTCCAACAGGAGCCACGGGTCCAGCAGGAGCAGCGGGCCCAACAGGAGCAACAGGTCCAGCGGGAGTAGCGGGCCCAACAGGAGCAACGGGTCCAACAGGAGCAACCGGTCCAACTGGCCCAGCAGGTACAGCCGGTTTCCCATCTATAGCCGCTCTCACTTTTGATCAGCCAACTACAACGGCAGCAATTCCATTAGGTACAGAAACGACTGTAAATACAGTAAGTATTGCGGTCACAGGTAATAATGAAATAAAGATTGATACTTCACAGCAATTGGCCTTTGTTATTGGCTTGAATTTATCTTACAGCATAAGTTTCAATATTATTATTCGCAGGAATGGTACAGCGATTGCGCAACAGACTGTTACAAGAGCGGGAAGTGCTGGTATTCTTGGAGCTATTGAAAGGTTTAATGATTCGTTCAGCTATGTCGATACTCCTCCTGTTACATCTGGGAATATCGTTTATACAGTAAACATACAAACAACAACAGCAACAGCAGTAACAACCGTAACTTCTGAAGTAAGATGGCTAAATGTTACTCGCTTCATTCAATAGGATTTTTATTGAGGAATGGGTTTTCCCATTCCTCATCCTTTTTATAATAAATGGTTTATTACATAAGTGCAGATGTCTCAGCAAGTTTGATGTGTATACAATAAGAAAAAATCCATTAGAAAAGTTCTAAAAATAATAAAAAACAAGTAAAACACATCTGAAGAATAGTGTCTTACTTGTATTTCTAGAACTAATTAATATTTTCTTCTTGTACGGATGAAATTACAATTGCCTTCGATCTATTTACTGTTTTTCGAGTTAGTGAGAAGATTGCACATAATAAGGCAATGATGACAATGACACCGCCAAACCACGCTGTTTTGGAAACAGTTCCGGTTTGTGTTAGCACAATTCCGCCGAAGGCAGAGCCTAAGGAAATCCCTATTTGTAATGCTGAATTATTAAAGCTTTGCTGGATGTCAGATGTGGCTGGGTCTGTTTGAATCAAGTAGCTTTGCTGTGGCGGTGCGAGACTCCAGCTTAATGCTGCCCAAACCATCATGATTGGGATAAATACGATAAGTGAGAAAGTTGTAAATGGCAATAAGAAAAGTACTACAGCAAATGCGCTGATAACTACGATAATACTTTTCTGTGCTCCAATAGAGTCTGATAATATTCCACCAAATGCACCGCCGCTAACTGCAGCAAGTCCGAATAATAAATAACAAAGACTAATCCAATTAGAATTTAGGTGAAGCTCTGTTTCTAAAAATGGTGTGAAATATGCATAAATCGTATAATGACCTGCGAGCATAAACATAGTAGCAAGATGGGCACTGCCGATTTTTGTACTAGCAACAGCCCGCAATTGTTGAGAAAGTGGGATGGTGCTTTCTCCCGGAACTTTTTCTAGAAAAACGGAAATAAGTACAAAGGAACCGATTGATAAAACCGCTATTCCTAAGAATATAATCCGCCAGCCAAATGAATTGGAAATGAGTATTCCAAGCGGCACACCCATCACAAGTGATGAACTAATCCCCATGTAAATAAGTCCTAAAGCCTTTGCACGATGTTCAGGAGCGACTACCTTAGCAGAAAGTGTTAAGGACAATACTACAATTAATGCCGTGCTCATTGATGTCAGGATTCGGGCAATCATCATAAAGGTAAAGGTATGACTGAAATATGTCATGATATTTCCGAGAAAGAAAATAAATAAAGACACTAGATATAATTTTTTTCGTTCTATTTTACTGGTTAACACAAGTAAAACAGGACCAGATACTGCATAGACAAGTGCAAAAACAGAAATGAGCTGTCCTGCCGTGCTTAAGGAAATATTAAAATCGTCAGCTATTGTCGGCAGTATTCCGCCTATAATAAGTTCTACAAGTCCAACAGCGACTGTAGATATTGCGAGTATAAAAACCTTTAAATTCATATTAGAGAAAACATCCTTTCTAATTAAATAAAATAAAAAAATCCTGATTACAAAAAATGATTAAATCATTTTCTGTAATCAGGATTTTATGGTTCCTGGTAGAGACCCTTAAGCCATATTCTTAAGGTTATACAGGGTATTGATATGAAGTTAAATGAGCACTTGTGTAAGTGTACTAGTTCCTAGCTGTTTTTTCAAGTAGTAATTTTTGTATGAGTAAAATTGGCGATAAAAATTTATATTTAAGTTGATAAATACATAATCTCAACAAACTAAGTTAAAAATATTCTTGGTGATCTTAATTGAATTTTGAAAGATGGTTTCTAATCGGCTTTATTATAATTTGTATTTTTGCATTATGGCGATTTATCCCTAAACATAAGTGGAGAGATGCGTGGGTTTTGTTTTTATTCTTACAGGTTATTACTTGGCCGGCCGGCTTATTTACAGTGGAGTTAGGGTGGATTGAGTATCCGACACAGTTATTACCGAATACAAACTCCTATAATAAGTCTAGCTTTTCGTTTGAATTTTTCTTTTTTCCAGTCGTAGCTATCTTTTTTAGCCTATATTTTCCGCGAAGTAAACATTGGCTAATCATTATATTGTATTATGTTGGAATTTCAGGTTTTTTTACCACAATTGAGGTGCTTTTAGAGAAATTTACAGCATTAGTGAAATATATAAAATGGAACTGGTATTGGACATTTATTACCGTGAATATCGCTCTTTTTTTAAATGATAGTGCTTATAAATGGTTTAAAAAAGGTCTAAAACAGGTGCAAATGAATGAAAAATGAACTCATCTTAATCGTCTCGTGGGTAATTTCCATAGGTTTATTACTGCTGTTAATTCCGAAGAAATATCTTAGAGTATCTATCATAGCATTTTTGTTTTCTTCCACAATCGCATGGGCTTATGAGTATATACAGGTATTGTTTGGACTATTGGAATTTCCATACAGAGAGTTTGCAAAGGCGACTAAACTAAGTTTTTCTTTGCATTACGCAGTATATCCTACATTTTTTGTTTTTTTTATTGTTTATTATCCGACAGATAAAAGCACATTAAGAAAATTTTTTCATACCTTTCTATTCAATTTGCTTTTAGCAACCTATACTTTTTTATTAAATAAATATAGTTCGCTCATTGAATTTAAGCATTGGAACTTTTTCTTAAGTGTAGGCATTAACTTTTTTATGTTATATATCGTAAGAAGATTTGTATTTTGGTTTAATAAGGGATTACTCTAAAAAGTTTTTTTCCTTGCTTATCCTTTTTTGAATACATTAACGAGAATGAGTTTTAGGACCAGCCAACTTGAGAGTTCTTTTGTAGGAACATACAATAAAGTCCGCTTTTTGCTCATATAACAAACCGAGGACTTAAAAATACCTTATAACACCCAAATTATATGTCATTACACGAGATAATTTTGATAAAACGGGTATTAACAAATAATAATAAAACATTTTACCAAAGGTTGGTGACAGTCTATTGGAGAGCATATGGGTTTCCATTCTTATTTTATTCATATTAATTATTGCAAATGGAATATTTGCGATGACGGAGATAGCGATTGTTACTTCTAAACAGAACAGACTCGAAAGAATAAAAGAAAGTGGCGATTTACGGGCAGCGTATGCCTTAAAATTAGCGGAAGATCCGAATCAGCTGCTGTCAACTATTCAGATTGGTATAACGTTAATCGGGGTTGTAACTGGTGCCTTTGGAGGAGCAACGATTGCCAGTCAACTAGCTGTTTACGTCGAGAAAATAGAAGTGCTGTCAAGATTCAGTTATGAAATAAGTTTTATCATCGTTGTTGGTTTATCTACCTATTTATCATTAATTATTGGAGAATTGGTGCCGAAAAGGATAGGGATGGGAAATCCAGAGAAGGTTGCTTGTCTCATCGCTAAACCCATGTATTATTTTTCAAAAATAGGCAAGCCGATTATTTGGTTTTTAAGTAAATCGACAGAACTAGTGTTACGCCTCTTAAGAATTAAACCTGCTGCTGAACCAGATGTTACGGAAGAAGAAATCACTCAATTAATTGAACAAGGTGTATACAGCGGAGTGGTTCAAGCGATTGAACAAGATCTTGTAGAACAAATCTTTTACTTAGGAGACAAGCGCCTTGGAGATATCTTAACACCACGTACGCAATTAGTGTGGATTGATTTAGAAGATTCGTTTTCAGAAAGTATTCGTGTGATGGAACAGAGTCCTTTTTCTAAGTTTCCAGTTGGAAAGGGGAGTCTAGATGACTTTAAGGGGATAATTCATACTAAAGATGTTTTTTCCAAAATGGTTGCAAACCAAGATTTCCAATTAGCTGATTGTATAGAAAATACATTAGTGCTGCCAGAAGCAATGAAAGTGTATCAAGCTCTTGAAAGCTTGAAAAATGCTGGTCACCATGAAGCGATTGTTATTGATGAATACGGAGGAATAGAAGGTTTTGTCACACTTCATGATATTGTGGAGAATATAGTTGGAGATATGCCGGAGAGAGAAGATGAAGCGGAGCCTCATATCATTGAACGAACAGAAACATCCTGGTTGGCAGATGGGCTCGTTTCCATCGATACTTTTCTAGAGTATTTCGGGTTAGAGAAAACAGCAACAGATATAGAGAATAAACGGTATAACACACTTGGCGGATTGATCACCAATAGCTTAGGAAATATACCGAGAGTGAAGGATACAATTCAAATCGAGGATTTAGTGTTGGAAGTAGTCGATATGGATCAATTTAGAGTGGATAAAGTATTGATTTCAAAACAAGAAAAAACAGAGGATATATAAAGAGTGAAGATGACTGTTCGCAGTCATCTTTTTTATCATCAAAAACTAGAAATTTCCTTTGCTTTCATTTGTAAGCAGGAAATATAATAAAAGGATAAGATTTAATAATTTTCAATAGTCCAGATGTCGTTAAAGGTGGATAGTTACATGGAACTGCAAAATAAAATATTAGAGCAACATGGTGTCTTTCAACGTTTTTTTGACTATCATCCAGACGGAATCATTCTTATGGATATGAACGGTCAAATGGTAGACGCAAATGCTGCTGTTTTAAATATATTTGGTTATACAAAAGAAGAGCTGTTAGAAATTCCTTTAAAGCAGCTAATGAATGGCACTGCTGACAATTCTCGGCAAAGATTAGCCATTCCGCATAAACAGGGGCAGCTTTTATATGTAAATTTGACAGTTATACCCCTTATGAGTGAAGGAAAAGAAGTTGGCAAGATGCTTACATTCGAAGATATTACCCAATACTTGAAACAGAACAGGGGATTATTAAATATACAAGAAATGTTCACACTCATTTCTGAAAAATCCCAAAATATTATATCTTCCTTCTCAAGCGACGGAATGTTTACATACATTTCACCAACTGTGACGGCACTGCTCGGTTATACACCAGAGGAGGTTATTGGACAACCACAGATTAACTTTAATCATCCTGATGATTATGCCAGGCTGCTTGATACTCAGAATACTTACCATATTGATAAGGATACAGTACGATTTACGGGACGAGTTCTGCATAAGAATGGTGAATATCGCTGGTATGAAACAACAGTTGAAGTTATCCGTGATGAGTCTGGGAATATCCTGCAAAAGATTGGCGTCGGTCGAGATGTGACGGAACGCAAAGAGGCTGAGGAACTAATTTCCCACCTTGCGTATCACGATTCTGTCACAGAACTGCCAAACCGAAGATTATTCAAACAAAAAGTCCAAGAGCTGCTTGATGATAGTAAGCAGCAAGTTCATGGGCTGATGTTGATTGATTTGGACGGGTTCAAGTTCGTTAATGATAATTTTGGCCATGAAATAGGTGATCAGCTTCTAATTGAAGTAGCGAACCGACTTTCCGCTGCCATTGGAAATAAGGGATTGGTTGCTCGCTGGGGCGGGGATGAATTTACAGTTATTTGCGCCAATATCGAAAACAAGGCTAATCTCCAATTGCTCATGGAAAACATTAAGAGAGCAATTTCAGCACCACTTATTATTGAGGGCAAACAGCTAAAGATTGGTGCAAGCATCGGTTTATCAATCTCTATAGTGGATGGTGACTCTGTTGAATTACTGATTAAAAAAGCAGATGCGGAGATGTACCGCGCCAAAAATCAACTAAAATGAACAGAATAAGAAACGAGGTTTAGAGGCTGTCACCATATTCTTGCATGACAGCCTTTAAATATATTTGGAGGGAGAGATATTATGGAAACTATCATTTCGGCCATACATAAAGAAAAGGCATGGGAGCTTAGGCATAAGGTGATGTGGCCTGAAAAGCATTTTGACTTTATTAAGTTAGCTGATGATGATACAGGAATCCACTATGGGCTTTTTAAAGGAAACGACCTAGTTTCGGTTATTTCTCTGTTTGTTTCAGATGAGGAAGCTCAATTTCGCAAATTTGCCACACTTTCAGAAGAACAAGGCAAGGGATATGGCAGTGCATTATTGCAATATGTACTAATGGAAGCAGAAAAGCTTGGCATAAAGAAAATTTGGTGTAATGCGAGAAAGAATAAAGCGGCTTTTTATCAGAAATTCAGTTTGCATGAAACAGGCGAAAGCTTTAAAAAAGAAGACAAAGAGTATGTGATTATGGAAAGAGAAATTGGCTAAGCATTATTTGCATTTTGTTCGCTAGAAGGGCTGGCATTTGGGAGATAATTCTTGTTGGCATATTGCTGGTGTTACTTGAAAAACTAAGCACTTAATAAAAAAACAGCCTAATCCCCCACATTCTCTCCTTTCCCAATACTAACCTCTAAAATGGTTTTAAAACCCAATTGGTTATTAATTCCTAGTTATTAAGCTCTGAATAAAATAAATCTAGCTTCCTAGTACGAAAGGTTTAAGATTGTATGGTAAACTAGGTAAATATAGTGATATCATATCGTTTTGAGTTAATTTCGACAAAGTACTAAAGAGGATGCAACAATGAAAAATAAAAAATTAAAATCTATCTTTCTTTTATCCATTCTTATAGTAGTAATGTTTATGATTGTTAATATCTTTTCTTCCTACTTTAATATAAAAAAAACAGCGGTAAACTCCGTTGTGAATCAAAATATAGAGGCTGCCAAATCAATTGCTGCCTCAATGGATACAGAAACCTATAAGTTATTTCTAAGAAATCCAGTGAAAAACGAATATTATTATGAAGTGAAGGGTTATTTAGAGGATGCCAGGGAAAAAAACGGTGCACTTCATGTGTACACACTATTAGTTAATAATCCTAATGTATCAAGAGCAATGATTGTCGCCATGTCAGATGAGGAAAAGGAGGAATTTCCAATCGGGGGCATTTGTACTGTTCCAGAAGAACAAGTTAGAATGGCCTACTTTGGGAAAATTTTTTCCACAAACATTATTTCAGACCCGATTTATGGTGATTATTTAACGGTTGGCGTGCCGATTAAGGATAAGTCTGATGAAATTATCGGCTATCTTGGTATTGATATAAGTGCAGACATTGTTAATAATATTAGTGATAAAGCATTAAGAAGCAGTATTTCAAGCTTTGTGTTTAATGGTCTATTTGTTATCCTGATGGTTGCCGCTTTTTTTGTTCTGCAAAATTGGTATTCACGAGAATTAAAAAAGGAAATAGGCGATACAGAGGATACCTATCAAACTGAACTGCAATCATTAGTGTCATCTGTTCAATCCTTACGCCATGATTATTCCAATCATATTCAGGTCGTTCATGGTTTACTTAGACTTGGCCAAACAGATAAGGCACTTGAATACTTATCCATTCTTGCTAAAGAAATTCATATGATTAAATCTATTGCATTAGATGTTAATAACCCAGGACTTTCGGTTCTGTTGCAAACGAAAAAGCTGGCTGCCCAAAATCATCAAATACATATTGAGTTTGAGGTAGTCCAAGATTCATATTCTACTTTAACGACAACAGATTTAATTAAGATATTATCCAATTTAATAGACAATGCGATTGATGCTACAACAGAATTGCCAGAGCAGAAAAGAAAAATGAAGATTGTGTGTAAAGTCGATGCTAAACACTATATTTTTGAAGTAGCTAACACTGGAAATCCTATTCGGGATAAGGATAAAGACCTTATTTTCAAAAGCGGCTACTCAACAAAAAAAGAACAGCACGGAAAACTGCGAGGACAAGGTCTGTTTATTGTAAAGGAAACTGTAAGCAGGTACGGTGGAGAAATAGCTATTACCTCTGATAATAATCAGACAATCGCAAGAGTCACTATTCCGATAAATAAGGGTAACTAAAATAAAGTTTTTTAGGAAAAACGTCAGATTTTCATCTGGCGTTTTTTTACTTTTCTCCACTTAAGTGTAAAGATGTCTTTACATATCCTAGTTGGTTTGCATATAATAAGTGTAAAGATATCTTTACTTCCAGTGTGGAGGCATGTATATGAAAGTGGTAAACCATATTCGCGAAATTCGTTTGAAAAAAGGGATAACTCAAGTTAAATTAGCGGAGGATTTGCAAATTACTCGACAAACTGTCAATGCAATTGAAAAGAATAAGTATAATCCCAGCCTTGAGTTAGCTTTAAAGTTAATGGAGTATTTTGATGTTCCAATTGAAGAGTTATTTTATTTGGAGAAGACGAAAGGAGAGTAGTTATGAAAAAAAACAAGCTGCTGATAATTGCTTTAGTCTTTATGGTTTGTTGTAATCTAACAGGCGGATTGTTAGGAGTATATTTAATTAGAGGTGAAACAGGCGGATTTGACTATGACTTAGCTGGTGCTGTCGTAGTTGGTACAGCTATAGGTCTGTTGTTTTATTTCATTGCTGCTAAGTTATCTAAAAAGAGAAATGGTAATGTTCCAGAGGTTGATGAACGCAGTATTATGCTTTTAAAGCGTTATTTTATGATAACACTTTATGTTATCTTATTAGGAAGCGGCGCCGCATTAATAGTTGTCTACTCTATGGGTATTCATTTAATTGAAACAGGGCTGCTGATCGTCTGTTTAGGAGTAATCTATATTGTCGTTATTCTTGGCGCCTTTGTTATAAAAAGACTATAAATTATATTAGAAAGAGGTAAGTCTGTGATTTTAAAACTTAATGAAGAATCGATAGAAGAAATCAACGAAACACTAAGAAGAACTAATTTTGCCAAAATCGATTTTAAAAATAAAACATACTTTCTTGCAAAAGAAAAGGTTAGAATTCCAAAAGGCTCAAAACCAATGGAGGTATTTGCATATCTTAAAGAAAAAGATGAACTCGTAACGGAGTTTGCTAAGAAGCATGCCGAGGAAACCGAAAGCCGCTTTGTTACGATCGGTCGAAGTGTGAATTTACGAGAAATGGCTGTGCAGGGCTTTATGGTATACACTTACTTTTTTCCAGAGCAAGAAGAAGATATCCAGTTTTCAGAAACGGTGATTGATGCAGCCAACAGTCATTTTTGGGTTGTTTCACTGGCTCCATGATTTTAAAAAATAGTATATACTGACAAGACCTTTCTGCTATCGAGTAGAAGGGTCTTTTTAAGTTTTAAGTCAAAACTAAGAATAATTAGAGTAACAGTATAGAATAAATAAAATGCCATAAAATAACATGGTGGATTAGAAATCGGCATAAAGGGGAAATAACATGATTACAAGAAGGCATTTACTATTTAATTTATCCATTATTATTTTCCCGTGGCTCACTTTGCTGTTTATCGGGAAGAAAAGCTTTAAACGCTACTCTGTTTCAGGTATTTTTATTGTCGTGTTTGAAATCATTAATCATATTTATGGACATAGACGGAATTGGTGGAAAACATACGATGGCCATAAATCCTTCTTAAAGGATGAACTTCCTTTTAGTGTTGGTCCATATATGCCCCTTTCTATGTGGATTTTAAAATATTCGTATGGAAACTTTAAAAAGTATGTGTTGCTTAATCTCCTTTCAGATGGACTGTTTGCCTTTTTGTTAATTGATATTTTAAAAAAATATCGGATTATTAGTTTAAATGGCTTAAATCATATTCAGTTTTTTATATATTTAAATTACAAAGCGTACTTATTATACGGTGTGCAGTATTTATATGAGCAGACGAGACGATAAAAAAACAAACCTGTCCAACTAAAGCAAGTGGACAGGTTTGTTTTTTAACAATCACCTTGTTTATTTACATGCAGCGGCGGAGGTACAAGCCAGCCTTTGTCTTTGTTTAAACGAAGCATTTTTGCAGCAAGGGCGGTCTTTTGAGTATGAAATTGCTCATACATCATCCCAACATCTTCTCTAATGGCTTTGGCCATAATCTGGCTCATTAAAACAAGCCCTGCAGCTAAATCAAGAGATAATGCACTAGCAACAGCAGGGTCAGGAAGTCTGGCACCTACGGGGATATCTTCTAAGCAAGCCTCTGGCGGTTCTGGCATGCTTGGAGGTAAGCCAATTCCATTTTCTTTCAAGATTTTTTCTAATTGTTCTTTTTGCTTTTTGCATAAATTGATTGCTTCATCCAGCAGCTCTTTCAAGTCATCGTCACCTGTATGGTTTTTCATGATCTGATAACTGCCAATCATACCATTAGCTCCAAATACTGATGACCAAATATCGTAAACTTCACCATAATGCAGTGGTTCATCTTTCGGATTGCCGCTTAAAATACCCATAATAATCCTCCTAATTTAGTTAAACTATTTACTTAATTAGATTAACCACATTTTTTTTTATTATTTGTCGGAATGTAGATAAAAGTGAGGTTGTTTTCTGCCGAAACAATAGAAAGGAGATAATACTCTTTATGTGATATGAAAATCATGTCGAACAATATTTTTTTCGGCAAAAACCGACAAAATATGATAAATATAGAGTATAATTATGTCAAATTTAGCATTTTTACAAAACTGCTCCTAACTTGGAAAGGTAGCCAATATGAGTATATTAAAAGATTTTTTACTACAAATGACGCTAATGGTGTTGCCCATATTTATTTATTTCACAATTATCACTGAACGAGTAAAGAGTGATAGAAATAAGACGATACTAATGACCGTATTATGGGGAATTTCAATTTTGTTATGCATGTCCTTTCCGCTGAATTTTGGTGAAAACAGATTGGATATCAGAATTATTCCTTTACTATTTGGGGCGTTGTATGGAGGATTTTGGCCAGGCATTTTACTATCTGGTCTAGTTATTGTCTACCGTCTTAATTTTGGGATCAGTGCAGGTTTTTACAATACAGTATTAGTTCTGCTCTTAACGATGCCGGTTATTTTCTTTTTCCAAAGATTATTTATTCGTTCATCAAAAGATAAGAGGGTTATGATCGCAGTAGGTCTTTCCTCATATTATTGTCTTGTTGGCCTCACTTTTTTAGGAGTAATCCGTGGATTTTCTTTGGATACATTGAAAGTACAGATTATTCATCTATTATTTGTTGTATGTGTAACGTGGTTTTTTACGATGTTAAATGAAACAATCAGAGAGATACAACAGCTGCGCCTTGAGTTGCAAAATGCGGAAAAATTACGAGTAATAAGTGAACTTACAAGTGTCTTTGCACATGAAATTAGAAATCCTATGCAAGTTACCCGAGGTTTTCTGCAGCTTCTAGATGATCCCGAATTCCCAGAAACTAAAAAGCAGTATATTAAGATTTCAATAGAAGAATTAGACAGAGCAAACGACATCATCAATGATTTCCTATCATTAGGTAAGCCTGCCATAAATAATAACGGAAAAATTAATGCCGCACACCAGTTAGAACGGGTAATTAATATTCTTGAAAACTATGCTTTAAACAATAATGTCCGTATAAAAACAGATATGACGGACGAATGCTGGATATTTGCCAACTCCCAAAAATTGAATCAATCATTAATCAATATTTTAAAAAATGCCGTTGAAGCTATGCCGCACGGTGGAACGGTCTGGATCACTTGTTCAAAAACAGCTGACGGTCAAATTAAGATCAGTGTCAAAGACGAAGGGATAGGCATGACGAAAAAACAAATAGACAGTCTAGGATCGCCGTTTTACTCCTTAAAGGAAAAAGGAACAGGATTGGGAATGATGGTAAGCTTTCAAATCATTCATTCCTTTCATGGTAAAATTATGGTGAACAGTGAAAGAAGCAAAGGGACAGAATTTATTATTTTATTGCCGGCAATCTAGTATTTGAAAGGCAGCTGCTGTAAAAAGCAGCTGTTTTATTAATAAGCGGGTATAATGCTTAGTTGCTAGTTGATTTGATAGAGACATTACTAAGTTGATAAATTCTATCGGATAAAGCAGGTAAATATAAAAAATAATTTTAAAAATATCACATAATCTAGAATCTGCACATATAATAATGTAACCGTTTTCATTATGTGTGAGGAGGTATTTATGTGAGTAAGCTTAATACGTTTTTAGAAGAAAAAGTAATGCCTGTCGCTGCGAAAGTAGCTGAGCAAAGACATTTACAAGCATTAAGAGATGGTATTATCCTTTCTATGCCCCTTATTATTATCGGTTCTGTATTTTTGATATTAGCAAATCTGCCTTTTCAAGGTTATTTAGATTATATGGCGGAGCATCCGAAGCTTAAAGCAAGCATTCTTTACCCGTATCGAGGATCATTTGAAATCATGGCATTAGTTGCAACCTTTGGTATTGCCTATCGGCTGGCCGAATCGTATAAGGTCGATCCGCTCGCTTCTGGAGCCATTTCGCTAGCTGCCTACTTTGTAGGAACACCTTTTGTTTCCTATGTAATTGGGAAAACGCCAGAAGGGGTTGATGTGGTTGAAACAGCCTATCAAACCGCCCTTTTCACAAGTAAAGGATTGTTTGTTGGAATGATTATAGCAGTATTATGTACAGAGATTTATCGGAAAATATTGCAGAAAAACATCGTAATCACATTGCCAGACGGAGTTCCACCTGCTGTTGCGAAGTCGTTTACCGCTTTAATTCCTGGATTTTTTGCGATTTCTGTAGTGTGGATTTTACGACTAATCGTTGAAAATGTAGGGGATTTTGGCAGCTTGCATAATATCGTGACAGTATTACTGCAAGAGCCATTAACACAAATAGGAACAAGTTTGTTAGGAACAATCTTTATTTTCTTCCTTATTACTTTGCTGTGGACGACAGGATTGCATGGCGCAAGCATAGTTGGTGCTGTAATGACACCAGTTTGGCTGACGTTAACAAACGAAAATGCCATCTCCTTTGGAGCAGGTGAACCTGTAGAGCATATTGTGACAGATCAATTTAATGACATCATTTTTATCGGCGGCTCTGGAACAACCTTAGGATTAGTGCTGGCCATGTTATTTTTTTCAAAAAGCCAGCAAATGAAACAGCTTGGACGGTTAAGTATAGGCCCAGGTATCTTTAATATTAATGAACCAATTATTTTCGGTATGCCAATTGTACTAAACCCTTTAATGATGGCACCATTCGTGTTGACACCAATTCTGTCTGTTATAGTCGCCTATGTTTCTATGGATATAGGACTTGTTGCCAAGCCAATCGGTATTGTGCCGCCATGGACGATGCCGCCAATTATTCAAGGCTATTTAATTACTGGCAGTATCTCAGGAGCAATCCTTCAATTAGTCATTATTCTGCTTTCCTTTATCATTTACTTCCCATTTTTTAGAATATGGGATAAACAGAAAGCCGAGGAAGAAAATTCGGTATCTGGGAAAGAGTAAGTTATTTGTACGTGTCCATTTATGGGCGCGTATTTTTTTATGGAAGTATTACATCATTCTGACTAATTAAGAGCAGGTGAAGGGAATTTCTTACATACTATAGAATTAAATAATGAACTTACTTTTTTAAAGGAGAAACAAAATGAGTCAAAATCATATAGAGAAAGAAACAGATAGAAGGTTTGCTGCTCAAAAATGGGTGTTATACTTGTTGTTATCATTTATTTATATAGGCTTTATTTGCTCGCAAGTTGAAAACATCCAAGCTCTTTTCATTCATAATGATGCACTTCTCGAAATGCTGAAAATACCTATAATTATGGCCGTATATGTAGTGCCAATTCTATTCATCCTCTATCTTTATTTGTTCATTAGGACTTTGCTGAGGAGAGGGAGGCGTTATAAAAGAATCAGTTTTAAAGCAATATTCATCATTGCGTCTCTCTCTGTCATTATCTATATTACGGCATATCAATCCACTGAAATGGTTACTTTTGGGGCGTATACAATCAAAGAAAAGTTTGAAGAAGATAGAAGATACTATGTTAAAATAGAAAATAAAAAGCTGAATGTATCCTTTAATGAATTTCAATTGGTAGAAGAGAATAAAACATACATTATACAATATGCCTGGAATGAACGAACTCCAGAAAAGGGACGCTTACAAACAATCGAACAGACAAATGATTGAATGAGTCTGTGCCGGTATTGTAATTATTATGTCCTCTTTTTTACTGTCCTCCACTTAAGTACAATCCTGCTTTAACATTGCACCATACTATAAAAGAAGTATGGGAATTTAAAGGGGGAAAAATAGTTGAGTAACGAGATTGCCATATTTAAAACACCAAAAGGGCCAAAAGGGAAGCTGTTGACAGGCAATTTGGCTGAATTCCGAGCAGATCCGCCTGCATTCCTTGAAAGAATGGCGGCTGAATATGGTGATGTTGCAAAGTTTCGTTTAGGTCCTTTGAAGAATGTCTTCTTAGTATCAAATCCGGATATGATTAAGCAAATCCTGGTGACAAAGCAGAAAAACTTTGTTAAATCTGATGATTTTAAAGCATTAAAACCAATCTTCGGTGAAGGTCTGCTCACGAGTGATAAAGACTTCCATATGCGGCAAAGGAGGCTGATCCAACCAGCATTCAAAAAATCTCATATCATGGATTATGGACAAGATATGATAGATATAACGAATGATTATTTATCAACATGGAAAGACGAGGAAGAACGAATTATCACGAATGATATGATGAACATAACACTCGGAATTATTTGTAAAACAATGTTCAACATGGACTTTAAAGAAGGCTACAAGGTCATCGGAAAACCGCTTGAAACTGCTTTAATATTAGCAGTTAAACGAATGAGAAGCCTTAAAAAAATGCCGTTATGGGTTCCGACAAAGCTTAATCGTGATACGAAGAAGGCGATAAGGGAACTCGATTCTGTCGTTATGGAGATAATCCAGAAACGCAGAAAGGACCCAGTTAAGCATGAGGATATGCTTGGTATTTTAATGGATGCCAGAGATGATGTCGATGGCATCGGGATGACAGACAAGCAGGTGCGAGATGAGGTAATGACTATTTTTATTGCAGGACACGAAACGACTGCCAACGCACTGTCCTGGACATTGTATTTATTATCTCAGCATCCGGAGGCTGAAGAGAAGTTATTTAGTGAAATAGAAAGTGTACTAGGAAAAAAACCACCAGCTCCTTCTGATTTTATGAAATTAACCTACACACAAAACCTCATTTGGGAGTCCTTGCGTTTGTATCCACCATCCTTTGTAACAAGCCGGAAAGTGGATAAGGATGTTGAGATTGGTGAATATCGCTTTAAAAAAGGGGATATGATTCTTGTCAGTCAGTATGCGATGCATAGAAAGGCAGAATACTTCCAAGATCCGGAGTCGTTCATACCAGAAAGATTTGAAAATAATTTTATTAAGACAATTCCCCAATATGCATTCTTTCCGTTTGGCGGAGGACCAAGAGTATGCATTGGCAATCACTTTGCGATAATGGAGGCAGCGCTTGTCCTTGTTTCTGTAGCTCAACGGTTCAAATTTAAATTAGCGCCAAATCATCATCCAATTAAAACATTTCCATCCATTACACTTAGGCCAAGAAGCGGACTGCGAATGATTCTGCAAAAAAGAAATCCTTCCTAAAAATCTGCTCCAGCATGTATTCTTAAGACGGATAGATGCTGGATTTCTTTAATCCAGCTAAAAAATTCTCAAAAGTTGTGACTCATTGTAGTAAAGTATAAATATAAGACAAAGAAGGAGGGCTAACATGGCAGTTATTGATTTACAAAACAGCATCATCCGTAACATCATCGAAACAGAGATATTCGTAACCGTATTTATGGGAAAAAAAGGTGTTCCAATCAGATGTAAGATTAAAGGGAATGATACATACACATTATTATTAGAAGTAGATGGTAAGCAGCAGTTAGTCTTTAAAAGCGCTGTCAGCACAATATCTGCAGGGAAACAACTAATAAAATTTTAAAAGAAATGCCCCTAATAACAATTATATTAGGGGCATTTTCCACTTTATTGAGTCAGCTGATTTCGGTCCTCCATTTGAGGAGGCTCCTCAATCCAGCCGTTTTTTATCAAAATTTTTCCACCTTCTTGAGCAAATGTAAAAATATCTTTTGCCAGTAATGACATTTTCGCTGGCAGATCATTCCGCAAACTGAAGGCACCGCCGATTGCGTTTGTGCCAAGCCCAAAGGAAGTCAATAAACTGGTATTATACATCATTAATTTGTCAGAAAAGGGTGCGATTTGGGAAGAAGTTGCTTTACCAGCATGTGTTGCAGGTGGTTCAATATAGCTTTGCCGCAAAAATTCGCCTAAATCGACTTCGATTTTTTTCGATAGTTTCATGCCCTTAACAAGGTATTGTTGCACATCTTTATTCTCCGCAACTTGAGCGAAGCCAATCATTAGTTGCATTCCAACCAAATTGGTTTCAATAGCATGATGAATAAGGGAAACCTCAATTGTATTTAACGATCTCTTTTCTCCAAACAATCCGAACTTTCGATAATGATTTTCCTGTACAAAATGCACCTCTTTTGGCATCGAAACAAAAGCTGGACGAACAAGCACGCCTTTTTCAAGGAGGAATTGGGTCACCTCATTATTGAGGGCTTGTGACTCAGCTGTCCAACTGATGAAAAGGTCATTAATGTCGCTGCGATAGGAAATGCCGCAGAACAGGGAGAATAAACTCATTTCCACTTTCGTCATCATATGTAAATACATAATATCATAGAGGAAATCAAACAGCTTAGGAACTCCTTTATTTATATCATTTGCTGTAAATCCGACAGGGATAGCTGCACCTTCCTGCTTGAAAATTTCTGTAATGATATCAATAGCTTTACCAGCACTCTCATAATGGGTTTGTAATAGCTGTTTTGCTTCACTATCTGCATGTTCTAAAAAATGCTCGAGCATTCTGAGGATCATTGTCTTTTCTTGATAAGTCATCCACAAATTTGCCAATTCTGATGAAGTGATAGGAACGTCCCTCGAATTCATGTCGCTACCTCCCTAACTTTTATACCTTATGTTATCCAGTAAAAGTTATTTTAATAAATTTTTTTTAGCGAAAGGGCAAGTGCCTGTACAAGAATGGACAAGATGAATAGGATAGTATCAGGATAATTCATCACATATCTCTATGTATGACAAACCTAAACTCCTTTAATACACGAGGTGTGCATGAACTGCACATCTCCTTTTTTGCTTTGATAAATAAAAGCAGGAAAGCAAAGCTGTGTAAATACATGAAAGCGTTAATTCACTTTATTGCGCTAAAGTGAAATTGTGTTTATAATGCTTTTGTAAGAAAGGGAGGAAATAATATGAAGCAAATAAAATATTACCTTTTATTAATAATAGGGACTTTTATCATTTCTTTATCATTTACGTTATTGCAAGGGCCAAATCATATTGCATCAGGAGGGCTAACAGGTGCAGCTCTAGTACTAAGCTCTATCTTGCATATGCCGTCAACGATGCTGTTATGGGTAGCGACCATGCTCTTGTTGCTTGTGTGCTCTTATTTTTTAGGAAAGAATTCTTTCTTGAAATCCGTTATTGGATCACTGTTAATACCGTTATTCGTATTGCTTACAAGCGGCATGCCGGTGTTAACTAACGATCCGCTCTTGGCTGCAATATTCGGAGGATTGGGAGTAGGAATAGGGCTTGGAATAGTGTTTCGGGCAGGCGGTAATACAGGCGGGTTTACGTTGATTGCCCAGTTATTGTATAAGTATAAATCAGTTAAGCATAGTACAACTATTGTATGTTTAGATGCTCTTGTCATGGTTGCAGGCGGTTTAGTGTTTTCAGCAGAGAATGCATTATACGCTCTTGTAGGGGCGTTTGTAACACGCAAAACAATGGATGTTGTTCAAGGGAAACACAAGCGACCGAAGATTGCTTATATCATAACAGCTAAAGATTATGAACAAAATATAAGCGATGCTGTCTTACATAAACTTGACAGAGGCATGACAAAACTGACAGGTGCAGGAGGATATACGAATACAGAAAGAATCATTTTGATGATTGTTCTTGATACAGCAAAGGTAAATCAATTAAGAACATTGGTTCAAAGCATTGACCATAGTGCTTTTATTATTATGAGTGATGCAACTGAAGTATTTGGAGAAGGGTTTGTGCCGCCTAGTCTTAGTTTAGGGAAGGGATGAGATGAGTATCCCGCAGGGCATCAGAAGGTTTTTTGAAAAAACATTCATAAACTGCCAGTCAAAAGATAATAGTTGCTGGCAGTTTTTTATTTCGGCATTAATAGTTCTATAAATTAATGTAATGTTTTAATTATGAAGCCTGACAATAGGTAAAACTAAATGTCATTGACACATATGATAATGTAATTTAGGATATAAGCATATGCTTATATCCTATTGTGCAGATAGAATGGAGATGGCTTGAAAATGACAAATAAGGGTACTTCTTTTAATAAGGCAGCTATAGAAGAAACGGCACTTGTCTTAAAACTGTTAGGGGATAAAACAAGATTGTCCATGATAAGCATGCTGTCAAGTCAGGATTGCTGTGTTTGTGAATTTGTTGATATTTTTAATATGTCCCAATCAGCAATTAGTCAGCATTTAAGAAAGCTTAAGGATATTGGGCTAGTAAAAGAGCAAAGACAGGGACAATGGGTCGTTTATTCTATAAATAGGGCTAGTAACTGCTATCCGTTAATAAGCGACTTATTAGAGCATGTTCCAAGTCAGCAGGCTAAATTGGACTGGCTGGAAGAAAGTGGACTTAGAATTACTTGTATATAGTGGAGGTTAACATTTTGCTGCAAATATTTTTAGCTATTATTATCTTTTTAGTAACACTTACATTTGTTATATGGCAGCCTAAAAATCTGTCAATTGGCTGGTCTGCATGTGGAGGGGCTGTCTTAGCCTTGCTTGCAGGCGTAGTCGACTTCCATGATGTTGTCGATGTGACTGGGATTGTGTGGAATGCAACTCTTGCATTTATTGCCATTATCATTATTTCGCTCATTCTAGATGAAATTGGTTTTTTTGAATGGGCAGCCTTACATATGGCCCGGTTTGCGGGAGGAAACGGCCTGAAGATGTTTATTTATGTTTCCATACTTGGTGCAATTGTTGCCGCATTGTTTGCCAATGATGGAGCCGCCCTTATTTTAACGCCGATCGTGTTAGCGATGGTGAGGGCGTTAAAGCTGGAAGAGAACATGGTTTTTCCCTTTATTATGGCAAGTGGATTTATTGCAGATACTACTTCCTTGCCGTTAGTCGTAAGCAATTTAGTGAACATTGTTTCGGCTGACTTCTTTCATATTGGGTTTGCAGAGTATGCCTCAAGGATGATTATTCCAAATATCTTCTCCTTACTTGCAAGCATTATCGTTCTATATTTATATTTTCGCAAATGCATTCCAAAAACATATGATAGGAGCCAGCTTAAAGCTCCGAAAGAGGCTTTGAAAGACAAAGAAATGTTTCGTCTGTCTTGGGGTATACTGGCAGTATTGCTGATAGGCTATTTTGGAAGTGAATATCTTTCTATCCCGGTTTCGTTCATTGCAATTGCAATCGCAGCAATCTTCCTATTATTCGCGAGACGAAGCCCGGCTGTTTCGATTAAACAAGTGGTCAAAGGAGCGCCGTGGGCGATTGTATTCTTCTCAATCGGTATGTATGTAGTCATTTACGGGCTGAGAAATGTGGGTTTGACAGACTTGCTTTCAAGTGTTATTCAGGCAGCTGCAGACCAGGGTTTATTTGTCGCAACAATCAGTATGGGCTTTATTGCAGCCATTCTCTCATCTATTATGAATAATATGCCTACTGTGCTTATTGATGCGTTGGCAATTGCGGATACAAATGCAGCGGGAGTAATTAAAGAAGGACTTATATATGCAAATGTTATTGGCTCTGATTTAGGACCAAAAATAACACCAATCGGTTCATTAGCTACTTTATTATGGCTGCATGTACTATCCCAAAAAAATGTGAAGATTTCTTGGGGAGCATATTTTAAAACAGGTATTATTTTAACTGTGCCAACCTTGCTGGTTACACTTATCGGCCTATACTTATGGCTAACTATCATTTCATAAAGAAAGTTTAAAACAGGAGGGTATATCATGAAAATAATCATAATAGGCTCTGTAGCAGCAGGTACTTCTGTTGCGGCAAAGGCAAGAAGAAATGATGAAGATGCTGTCATCACCCTTTATAATGCAGACTATGATATCTCTTATTCAGCGTGCGGAATTCCTTATTTTCTTGGAGGAGAGATAGAGGAGATAGAAACATTAACGCCAAGAAATGCTGCTTGGTTTAAAAAGAGATACAACGTGGATATCTTTACTCGTCATGAAGTTATCTCAGTCAATGCTGAACAAAAACAAGTGGAGATTAAGAATCTTGATTCAAGTGAAGTAAAAACAGATGACTACGATATATTAGTATTCGCAACCGGTGCTTCACCAATAACACCGCCTATTCAAGGTGTAAACGAGGAGCATGTCTTTCAAGTGAGGACAATCCAAAATACGGCTGCTATACATCAATATATGCAAGCAAACCAGCCGAAAAAAGCTACAATTATTGGCGGAGGATACATTGGATTAGAAATGGCAGAACAGCTTAAACTGAAAGGCTTAGATGTAACAATTGTACAACGAGGCAATCACATCATTAGCCACTTGGATAAGGATATGGCTGCAAGAGTCGAAGACTATCTTAAAAATAAAGAAGTTAGCCTTTTATTAAATGAGGAAGTAACAGCAATAAACAAGCAGGAAGTAATAACAAGGTCTGGTACAAAAATACAAACAGACTTAGTCTTACTCGCAACAGGTGTGCGTCCAAACACTCTATTGGCTGAAAGCATAGGTGTGAAGCTTGGGTCTTCAGGGGCAATCGCGGTTAATCCAAAAATGCAGACAAACTTACCGGATGTATATGCCGTTGGCGATGTGGCAGAAAGTTATTCTGTTCTTACAGGGAAACCATTATATCGTCCATTAGGGAGCACTGCCAACAAGATGGGGAGAATAGCCGGAGATGTTATCACAGGAGGAAACTTAGAACATCGTGGCATATTAGGCACTGGCATATTGAGAGTGTTTGACCTCGCTGTTGGTCAGACTGGAATGAATGAACGAGAAGCGCTCGAAGAAGGCTATACAATTGAAGTGCTTCATAATATTAAACCAGCAAGAGCAGAGTATCTTGGCGGCAAGGAATTAGTGATTAAAGCCATTGCAGACAGAGAAACTGGCAGAGTTCTAGGTGTGCAGATTATCGGAGAAGAAGGCGTAGATAAAAGACTTGATGTTTTTGTTACGGCGATGACTTTTAAAGCAAAAGCAGAGGACTTGTTTCATCTAGACCTTGCATATGCTCCTCCATTCAGTACAACGAAGGACCCTGTTATGTACACAGGAATGGCGTTGCAAAATGCGATCGAAAAGAAGAATAAATTGATGACACCTCTTCAGTTAACAGAAAGAGTTTCAGCAGGAGAGACTATCCAAATCATCGATACAAGAGCAGAAAAGCAATTCAATGTATCGAGGGTAGACAAGGCAATTAATATTCCGCTTGGCAGTTTACGAGAAAAGTGCAAGGACTTAGATCCAAGCTTGCCTACTGTAACATATTGTAACAGTGGAGTCACTGGAAATGCAGCGCAAAATATTCTTCGCAATATAGGATTTACGGATCTATATAATCTGTCTGGCGGAAATAAAAACTATCAAAGCTTTATAACAAGTAAGCAATAATGATTGCTTACTTGTTATAAGAAAATCACATCATCACGGTATGAACATAACCTTTAGGGAATACTTATAAGAAAGTCAAAATAATAGTAAGGGATGTGAATGCATGAAAGTAACAACTACATGGAATGGACAGATGGCGTTTACAGGTAAAACACCTTCTGGACATGAGATTATCATGGATGCAGCAGAAAAATCCGGCGGCAATAATACAGGCGCAAGACCGACTGAATTACTGCTGCAGGCTACCGCAGGCTGTACAGGCATTGATATTGTTTCTATTTTGACAAAAATGCGCTTGAATATTGTTTCATTCGAAATGGAAGTAGAAGGCTTGCGGGCAGAGGAATATCCTCAGCGCTTTACAGGTATACATATCCATTATTCACTTCAAGGAGAATTGCCTGAAGATAAAGTTGTACGTGCGATTAAACTGTCAAAGGATAAATACTGCTCTGTATCTAACTCACTAAATGCAGAAATCGCTGTTAGTTACACGCTGAATGGAGCAGAGAGAAAACAGCTTTAAGGAAAAATTTAGTTAAATCTGTTGTTAGCCATCTTATATTATGTTAACTTAATTGGAATAAGAGGTGAGAACAATGCAAGATTATAGCAATTATTCCTGTCTGTCTCCAAAACATCATCATAAAAATTAGCCTTGCTATTTTGATTTTTTAATCAGAAAAGGAAGGCTATTTACTATTAAACCGCATTGATTAAGTTGAAAACTTAGATCTGATGCGGTTTTTTTATTTATTAAAAAATGGGGCTTATAAAAATGAAAAAAATGATTTACCAAAATGTAAAAGGCACACAAGATTACTTACCGGAAAAGGAACGATTAAGAAGGGATATTAGAAGGACATTGGAGGATATTTTTATTAGGGAATAATTATAAAATAAAGGTTATGCGCACTAGTGAAGAAAGAACGGTATCGTTCCAATTTAAAAAAGAGTAGGCACTGTAATAGGTTATTTTGCTATAAGGTAAATTAATATTAGGATTCTTTAAAAAAATACAATTAATTCCATGTTATAATTACAAGGATAACTCTCGTATGAATATAGTGAGTTATAGAAAAGTTAGAGGAACTTCCACCTGTCCTACGTGGAGGTTTTTCTTGTTTAAGAGTAATTAACTTATATTTAAGAAAGAGGCAAATTTGATGGGGAAAATGGGACTAATTCTTTCAGCCATATCTTTGATTATGGTGTTTTTTCACTATAATATTGCATTTCTAATTTTTAGTACAGCAATGATAGCGTTTGGGATTGATAATATCAACTTAAAAAATAAAGCAATGGGATGGATCTATATTCTGGCTGGTATTTTCTTTATTATTGGCATTAGTCTGAAGGGGATATTATGAATGAGCAGCTTCCATTTCGAGTACTCGAAAAGTGGCTGTTTTTTTTATGTATTTTTACTATTTTCAAAAAAATGGATGTTGTCATGGGGAAATGTTATCTCTGTTAAGGACAAGCAATAATATACTGTATTGTATAAAAGAATTCATTAGTGAAAGGAGAGAGTACCATGAAATTTACTTTGGAAGTAATGTTGTTTGAAAAGCATAAGAATCATAAAAACAAAAAGCATACTCGTCCTCATCCTCCAAAAGCGGACAAGTGTGAAATGATGGACAAGCCAAAGGATAACTGTCAGTTTGAAAAAGATCATGCAGTTGTCCAGCAACTTGAGGATGAGTTGTGTGCACCTCCTGTAAATCATGTAAAAGGAGATGATACAATGGCATTGATGAAAGAACTGCCTGAAGAAGAAGCAATGAAACTTCACGCTGTTTACCTTCCAATTGTAAAGCTAGGACGTTTTGCTGGAGTTGCAGTCGGAACTACTGTAACTGTTTATACAGACAACCATGCAACCCCTGCTATTACAGGAATCTTCCAAGGAATCATTAAAGACGCTAAAGAAGCAATTGCGTTAATTTTGGCTTCCGGTATTCTATACCGTATTCCAGTTAAAGAAGCTAAGTTTGTTTCAGTAGGAGCTTAAATTAATTAACCTGCTGTTTAAATAGATTACAACATTTCTCCAAACTGATTTTGGGACTCTCCTCTTTAATGTGTTCTTCTTATACTCCTCTCACATTAACCCTCGCACGATCCTTCTCTTGCAGGAAAAGGTTTGCTTTTTATAAGCGCACCTTTTCCGTAGCTTTTATAGACAATTTACATACCATAAAAAGCCGGTTTTTACTGCATTTTATTATTTCGTTGCAAGTGAGACAAAACAGTAAAATGATGATACACCGAAAAAATAATAATAGCGATACTGAAACAGGAAGATAAGATGGTACTTACCATTAAGCCTTTAGAAATATTTTTATAAAGCACATAACTCACCCTTACATATTTTTAGTTAGTATGTTTCTTCTTTATAATTCTATTCCTATATAAGAATTGTCTTCAAATAGAGTTACAACCTTATAATGCTGCTTTATTAAACTTTTGTTTAGTTAGCAAGTTACCTGGGAATAAGTAACTACAAATAAAAAAGCGTACGCATACAAGACCGGTCAATCTTCTACACATACATTTTTTCTAGCAGGGGGAAGGAGCTTATATGAAAAACACAAGGAAGAAAATTACGATTCCACGAAGTATCGGCTACGGATTAACGGATATTATGGGAGGCGGGGCTTTTACCATTATATCTGCGTGGCTGTTATACTACTATACAACATTTGTCGGTTTAACTCCTGTTGAAGGGGCCTCGATTATTGCTATTGCCCGCATTGTTGATGCGATTGTTTCTTTAGCAATTGGAAGCATTACCGATAACCTTTATAAATATAAAATAGGCAGAAAATTTGGAAGACGACGCTTCTTTCTTCTAATTGGCTCTCCTTTAATGTTTACATATATTTTGCTTTGGATAACGGGGATGAATTACTGGTATTATTTATTAAGCTATTTATTGTTTGAAATTGTGATGGCTTTAGTACTGATTCCGTGGGAAACACTGCCATCAGAGATGACAAAAGACTTTAATGACCGTACAAAATTATCTACTGCAAGAATGTTTTTATCAGGGTTAGGTGTATTTCTGGCCACTTTTATTCCGGGACGACTAATTTCCTTTTTCGGAGAAGATAATGGGTATGCCTATTTCATTAATGCAGTATTTTTCGCTATTATTTTTGCAATCTGTATTTTTATATCTTATAAAGTAACATGGGAAAAAACGCTAACTCCAGAAGAGGAAGAAGAATGGATTGCTAGCAGAGAAACTACTAATAGAAAAGGTGCCAAGGAATTATTAGCAGCATTTGCTGAAACTATTAAGGTTTATTTCTCTACTTTAAAAATTAAAAGCTTCCGCAAGCATTTAATGATTTATTTATTCTCCTATACGGCGAAGGATGTTTTTAATGCAGTATTTGTGTATTTCTGTGTTTTTGCATTAAGTATTTCCTCTTCTCTGGCAGGGGACATGCTGTCACTGAGTATTATTGGAGTTCCTATTACTATTTTAGCTGGATATCTGATGATTAAGTTCGGTCCAAACAGCTTATATAAAGTGTCATATCTTACGATGATTGTTTGTTTAGCTGCGTTTTATGCTGTGTATTTAATGAAACCTGAATCCATGATTATGTATGTGTTTATTATTTCAGCATTGTACCAAGTTGGTAGAGCGATATTAGACTTTACGCCTTGGAATGTCTTTCCGTTCATACCTGATATAGATGAAATTGTCACAAGACAGCGTCGTGAAGGGGTATTTGCTGCTGTGATGACATTTACTCGTAAAAGCACGGTTGCCCTTGCTACATTTTTTGTCGGAATTGTATTGCAATTTGGCGGTTTTACTGCAGGCCAATCAACACAATCTCCTCAAGCAGTGCACACGATTGTTTACACATTAGTTTTTGGTTCAGCCTTGCTTTTAATCGCAGCATTAGTGGTTGTGTTCACTTTTAAATTGAACAAGAAGACGCATAAGATTCTTGTTGATGAAATCGAAAGATTAAAAAATAACGGTTCAAAGAAAGAGGTTGATCCAGAAACACGAGAAGTCGTGGAAGCATTAACAGGATACAAATATGACGATATATGGGAAGACAATGAGAAGGAAGTTCCAATAAAATCAGCCTGCAGCTGAGTCTGCCTTTCAGTTAAAAAAGAACTGCCTTTGGATTGGACAATCTGGGCAGTTCTTTTTTGATTTGATAATGGATGCACCTAATAACATCAATTAGCGAAAACAAATCGCTATGGTTTAAACAATGACATCATTAGGCGGTTTTTTTCATACTATATTTTGGGGGTGAGAAAATGCCGCGTGTAAATTACAAAAGTTCAGATGTTGATTTAATGGCAAGAATGATGAGAGCAGAAGCAGAAGGTGAAGGCCAGCAAGGTATGCTGTATGTTGGCAATGTTATTGTCAATCGTCTGAAAGCGAACTGTTCTGATTTTGAAGGATTAAGAACGATACCTCAAGTCATTTATCAAGTGCAAGGTAATAACTATTCCTTTGAAGCGGTTCAAAAGGGAAATGTTTTTTATCAAAGAGCGAGAACAGCCGAAAAAAAATTGGCTAAAATGAACTTAGATTATTGGAGAGATCACCCAGGTAAGTTTGCTCTTTGGTATTTCAATCCATATGCTCCATGCCCACCGACATGGTACGGTCAGCCTCAATCTGGTCAATATAAAAATCATTGTTATTATGAACCTAAAGCAGGGACTTGTGAAAGTGTCTATACTGGTGGCTGAATTTTGAAGGGAGTTTCCTATAACAGGAGATTCCCTTTGTGTATTGCATTCATAATCTCACTATCTATTTTGTTAGTATATGTATATAATGATGATGTAAAAACATGAGAAATGTTAAGCTTACAATTTAGGAGAAAACAATGCAATTTCAATATGACCAGCTGCTGCTACAAATGCTGATTGTTCAAATACCTATTATTCTTTATTTAGTAATATCAAATGACCGCGGTGATAAAGCTGGAGAGAACGTGCTGTGGGGTATCTTATGTGCCATTACGATGGGGCTTTCTGTCAGTTTTTCCATTATTCTTGATGGCATCCGCCTTGATTCGCGCATGGTGCCGTGGTACTTAGCATTTATATATGGCGGTAATTATGCCGGAATTCTAGTAACCGTCTGTTTCTTTATTGTTCGATTGTTATATGGAGGAATCGGTATGGTTCCTTCCTTTATTGGAATGCTTATTTCGGTGGTATTTATTTTTTGGACTAAAAATAAGTTTCATACATTAATAGTGAAAAAGAAGATTTATTTATCCGTTTTATTCGTTTCTTTTTCATCTGCCATGCTGCCAATCATTGCATTGTTATTTGGGAAAGACCTAACGACAATGACCACATTATTGAACTATAGTCTTTTTGTTCTTGTAAACGGCCTTCTTGCCTGGTTCTCTATCTATTTGATTGAGTCACACCGGGAAAAAATGCTGTTAAGAAAAGAAATCCAAAGAAATGAAAAAATGCAAGTTGTCGGGGAGCTTGCTGCAAGTGTTGCTCATGAGATAAGAAACCCGATGACAAGTATTAAAGGTTTTTTGCAGCTTCTTACGAAAGCAGACAATTTATCAGCTCCGCAAAAGGAATATTTAAACATAAGTTTAGAAGAATTGAACAGAGCCAATGAAATTATTTCTGATTATTTATCGTTAGGAAAAAGCCAAAGCAGAAAGAAACATAGTGTCCTTGATTTGGAGCTAGAAGCAAAAAAATCAATAAGCTCTCTTTCTTCTTATGCGATGCTGTTTAATGTGGATGTTGCTTTTGAGATTCAAGGGCGAGCAGTCATTATGGGCAATTCAGCGCAGATTCAACAAATGTTTGTGAATCTCATCAAAAACGCTATAGAAGCAGCGGCTAAAAACGTTCAAGTATCCATTCGGCAAAACGAAAAGGAAGTCCATATCTTTATCTGTGATGACGGAGAAGGGATGTCTGCAGACCAGCTGGATAAGCTTGGATTACCCTTTTACTCGACAAAAGAAAAAGGGACAGGCTTAGGCTTGATGGTCACTTTGCAAATCATTAAGGAATTAGGCGGAAAGTGGCGTGTAACCAGCGACAAAAAAAGGGGAACTATGTTCCATATTACTTTTAGTGAAATATAAAAGAGAGGCATTCCTTTTGTGAAGGAATGCTTTTTTTATGATGTTTTATAGTGGATTTACAATTATTTTTAGTAAACATAACTATAAATTTACTAATAAATAATAAAATACTGGCTGGTTTTATCAATTATTTACTTGGAAAATAGCTAGAATGCTAAATTTTTCAGAATATTATTGTATGTAAGCGTATTCTGTGTTATATTTTCGCTAAAGACTTTAGTTAAATTTACTAAAAAGGGGGTGAAAGCATGGCAACAATCAAAGATATTGCAGAAAAAGCCAATGTATCCACGGCGACAGTTTCCAGAATACTTAATAAAGACGAGACCCTCTCTGTAACAGAAGCAACAAGAAAACGGGTGTTACAAGTGGTTGATGAGCTTGATTACAAGCCATCCAGAAAGAAGCAAACGAAGGAAATAAAAGCAGTTAGTACCTATCAAATAGGCATTATCATTCTGAATGATGAAACAATCGATCCTTATTTTCAGTCAATTCGCCTTGGTATAGAAGGTATATGCCATGAGTATTCAATGAATCTTGCTTCCACTATGATTATAGGCAAAAACCAGATTACAGGAAGCGGTCTCGACTCCTTAGATGGCTTAATTGTTATAGGCGATGTCGATATTGCTGACCTGAAGACAATCTATCCTGAAGCGAAGCATATAGTTGCTGTTGATCAGATTCCTAAAAATGCAAATGTGGATGTTGTTATTTCCGATTTCGTTCGTGCTACAAACATGGTTTTAGACCATCTTCTAACACTCGGACATACTGATATTGCCTATATAGGAGGCGAGGGCAGGGTATTTAAAGTCAGTAATCTTGAAACAACGGACAAGATAGATGTGCGCAGAAAAGCCTTTGAAAATTTTCTAAAAGAGAAGGAATTAAATAAAGCAAGCAGGATATTGGAAGGAGATTGGGGGCCAACAGGCGGGTACGCTCTTACACAAAAGCTGCTTAACTTAACTCCGAGACCAACAGCCATTGTTGTTGCCAGTGATCCGATGGCATTAGGTGTGCTCAGCTGCTTGCATGAACAAGGCATAAAGGTTCCCGACGAAATTTCTGTTATCAGTTTTGATGATATTGAAGCAGCAGCATTTATGAATCCAAGACTCTCTACAGTAAAGATTCATGGGGAGGAAATGGGGAAAACAGCTGTTAAGCTTCTGCATGATCAATTGAACGGGAGAATAATACCATTGCAAGTGACATTACCTGTTGAATTGATTTTGCGCGAAAGTGTAAAAGGTTTGAACTAATATAGGGGAGTGAGAGTTGATGGGTATTTTGTTTGATTCGAACAGGAAAATTTTTCATATGCAAGCACGTAACACAAGTTATGTCATGGAAATTGCCAGAGACGGCTATTTGCTGCATCTTTATTGGGGAAGAAAGGTAAAGGAATACCGCCATTCTAATTTTCTGCAGCTCATGGATCGCGGTTTTTCTGGGAACCCATATCAGCATAAAGAGGATCGAACCTTTTCACTAGATACATTGCCGCTAGAGTACCCACAGTACGGCAATTCAGATTTTCGAAAGCCCAGCTATCAAATTCAGCTCGAAAACGGTTCAACTATAACTGACTTGCGGTATCAATCACATTTAATCTATAAAGGAAAGAAGCCTTTAGAAGGATTGCCGGCTACCTTTGTTGAGAAGGAAGAGGAAGCAGAAACACTCGAAATTACGATGGTCGATGAGCTTATTGGATTACAGGTGGTATTGAGCTACAGTGTATTTGAACACTTTAATGTGATTACAAGATCTGTAAAAATCATTAATGACGGCGAGCATTCCTTAAAGCTGTTAAATGTGCAGAGTCTATGTGTAGACTTCCGCGAAGCCGATTTCGATTTTCTGCACTTACATGGTGCTCATGTTAGGGAGAGACATATTGAAAGACAGCCGCTCCGCCATGGTATCCAATCCATTGAAAGCAGCAGAGGCTCCAGCAGTCATCAGCATAATCCGTTTATAGCGCTGCTTAGAAAAGAAACAACAGAGGATAAAGGAGAGGTTTATGGCTTTAACTTTGTATATAGCGGTAATTTTCTGGCACAAGCAGAAGTGGATCAATTTAGCTGTACACGAGTAACAATGGGGATTAATCCTTTTGATTTCAGCTGGAAGCTAGAACCTGGTGAAGCTTTTCAGGCACCAGAGGCGGTTATGGTGTATTCGTCAAAGGGACTTGGGAGCATGTCAAGAACGTTTCATGACCTGTATCAAACCCATTTAATTAGAGGAGAATATCGAGATAAAGAACGTCCAATTCTTGTGAATAACTGGGAAGCAACTTATTTTGACTTTACTGCTGAGCGTATTTTGGAAATTGCAGAAGCAGGAAAAGAGCTTGGAATCGAATTATTTGTTCTCGATGATGGCTGGTTTGGCAAAAGAGATAATGACAAAACATCACTTGGAGACTGGTTTGTCAATAATCGTAAACTTCCAAATGGCCTAAATAAGCTGGCATCAGATGTTGAAGTGAAAGGGATGAAATTCGGTCTATGGTTTGAACCAGAGATGGTATCCGTTGACAGTGATTTATACCGTGAGCATCCAGATTGGTGCCTCCATGTTCCGGGACGGCAAAGCTCCGAAAGCAGAAACCAATTGGTCTTGGATTTATCGAGAGAAGATGTATGTAAAGAAATTACGAAGCGAGTTAGTGATATTTTAGGAAATATGCCTATTTCCTATGTGAAATGGGATATGAACCGTAACATGACAGAGATTGGTTCTGCACTTCTTCCACCTGACAGGCAAAGAGAAACAGCTCATCGGTATATGCTCGGCTTATATAAAATACTTGAAGAAATAACAGCTTCTTTTCCACATGTACTTTTCGAAAGCTGCTCAGGTGGCGGCGGAAGATTCGATCCAGGGATGCTCCATTATATGCCGCAGACTTGGACGAGTGATAATACGGATGCAGTATCCAGACTAAAGATTCAATACGGAACAAGCTTAGTATATCCTGTTTCTTCAATTGGAGCACATGTTTCAGCGGTCCCTAATCATCAGGTGCAGCGGACTACATCTATAAGTATGCGCGGCGATGTGGCAATGTCAGGCAACTTAGGCTATGAATTGGATTTAACAAGGCTGTCAGAAGAAGATAAAATCGCCGTTAAAAATCAGGTTTCCTATTATAAAGAAATCCGAAGCCTCATTCAGTTTGGTGAGTTTTACCGCTTGAAAAGCCCCTTTGAAGGAAATGAAACAGCATGGCTTTTTACTAATAAGGAAAAAACGGAAGTAATCGTCTATTACTTTAAAGTGCTCGCAGAACCAGCCGCTTCAGCTTCTGTTTTGAAGCTGAGAGGGATTGATGTAAATAAAGAGTATCAAGTAAACGGCACAGACACAGTTTACGGTGGAGATGAACTTGCTTTTGCCGGATTAAGTATTCCTATTGAAATGATACAAGGCGATTTTCAAAGCTTTTGCTGGCATTTGAAAGCTTTATAGAGTGTTAGAATATGAAATTAAGAGGCTGCCTGACGGGCAGCTTCTTTCGTTTGTTAAAGACAAATCAAATGCAGTGGCGGTAAGGAAAAATAACAAAGAAATCACTTTGAAATTAGGGAGAGGCGGACAATTATTTGGCATCTCTGCACATTCTTCTTATAACATTGTCAATAACGCTAGTATCCTTGCCAGGGAGTCGCCGAAAAAGATTGTTCTTTTGTTCAGAATGAAAGATTTATACAACAATTGTTTATTCATGTTAAAAAATTTATAAATATACCGATATAATATGGAGTATAACTTACTATTTATGATTGTTAGTAAAGAAGGAAGAGAACTAGATGGATAATCCTTTAAGAAATGATTCGATATTCGATATGTATAAGTCTTTGTTTAATAATAATAGTGATCCATGTTTTGCGATAAGCATTAATGGTGACTTTTTGCATATTAATAAAGCGGCAGAAAGCTTGACTGGATATACCAGTGCTGAGTTTTCATCATTATCATACGCCGAATTAATTGATGAGTCTCAGTTAGAAAATACCCTTAACCGTATCGAAAAATTGCTTCATGGTCATGCTGAGAATGCTGAGTTAACGATCAAAAACAAACAGGGAGAGAGAATTGAATTATCTATAGTGGCCCTTCCAATCTATAAAGATGAGAGGACAATAGGGATTGTTGGTGTGGCGAAGGATGTCACTAGTAAAAATTATATTGCATCACTTGTAAAAGAACAAAATAAAATTTTAAAAATGATTGTTAGCGGAACAAAATATACGCTGATCCTTGATGAAATTGTCTCGATTGTTGAAAATTTTGCAAAAGATTGCCTTTGTTCTGTGATGATTGCCGATCAGGAAGCGAAAAAGCTCTATACAGCTTCCTCTCCTAATCTGCCAGATGAGTTTATTGACTTTATTAACGGTATTCCGATTGCACCAAATACAGGATCATGCGGAACTGCTGCCTATAAAAAAATGCAGGTAGTTGTTGAAGATATTTCAAATGATTGTTTATGGGCAGACTATCGGGATATCGCATTAAAGCATGGACTGCAAGCATGCTGGTCTACTCCAGTTTTTGACAGCAATAACGATGTAATTGGTTGTTTTGCTATTTATCACCGTATACCGACGGCTCCAAGTGCGAATGTAAAAAAGCTGATAGAGGAGGCTACCTATCTAACGAGTCTCGTTATTCAAAGAGGTTTAGCTGAAGAAAAAATCCATCGCCTTGCATACCACGATGATCTGACTGGACTGCCTAACAGGCGGGTTTTTGCTGATAATTTAAAAGTGGCAATCACTAACTTTCAACCTACTTGCAGCATTCGGCATTTAGCATTGCTGTTTATGGATTTAGATCGCTTTAAAGTTATTAATGATACACTTGGTCACCATATTGGGGATGAACTTTTACAAGAGTTTGCAGATCGATTAAAGCATTGTGTTGGAACGAATGGGGTAGTTTCCAGACAGGGGGGCGATGAATTTATTCTCCTGCTTGAAAATGTTACTGAAGAAGAAGTAAGAAGTAAAGCAAATAAGGTAATTGATATCCTTTCTTCGCCTTTCCTAATCGGCGGGCATGAAATATTTATTACTCCAAGTATTGGTATATCGATGCACCCAAAAGATGGTGATGATGATGTGACACTTATCCGTAACGCAGACATTGCCATGTATGAAGCAAAGAAAAAAGGAAGAAATAATTATCAGTTTTATAATGAGAAATTCGATTTTCAATCATCAGAACTGTTGGTATTAGAAACAGAATTAAGAAAGGCAGACATTACTAAACACTTCATCTTACATTTTCAACCGATTATTGATTTGAAGACAAATGCTGTGACAAGTGCTGAAGCCTTAATAAGATGGCAGCATCCTAAATTTGGACTCATTTCCCCAGATAAATTCATCCGTATTGCCGAAGATACTGGTCTGATAATCCCGATTGGGGAATGGGTAATACGAAAAGTTTGCCAAGAAATTAAAGAAATAATCAGAAGAGGATTTATTCCAATAAACTTTTCTGTCAATCTATCTTTACGTCAGTTTTTTGACAGCAATCTTGTTACAACGATGGCAAGTATATTAGAAGAGGAAGGAATTGAACCTTCTTATATAACACTGGAAATCACCGAGAGTATGACTATGGATGTTGAAAAAGCTAGTCAAATTCTTTATCAATTGAAGGAGCTTGGCGTGGAAATTTCCATAGACGATTTTGGGACTGGTTACAGTTCTCTACAATATTTGCAAAAGTTTCCAATTGACTACTTAAAAATTGATAAATCCTTTATCCAAAACATCGTAGTGAATAAAGATGATTATAATATTGCTTCAACCATCATTGTCATGGCCCATAATCTTGGGCTGAAGGTCATTGCAGAAGGGGTAGAAACAGAAGAACAAGTTGAAATTTTAAAAGGTTTTAAATGCGAAAAAGCGCAAGGCTACTTTTACAGCAAGCCTCTGCCTCTTGATGAGCTTCGTTTATTGGAGGAAGAGAAAAACGAATAAAGTAAAAATCAGGTGGCAGTGTCCATCTGATTTTTTTTATGAAAAATCCTTAGAAAACAAAAAAATAATAAAATAACTTGCAAAATCCTTTTTCCTTCATTAAAATAAATGTTTATAACGGATTTGTAAATCGTAATCATTATGATTTACATTTATCCTAATAACTAGGAGGAATAATTATGAGAGTAAAAATTACATTAGCTTGTACAGAAACAGGGGACAGAAATTATATCACGACTAAAAATAAACGCAACAATCCTGACCGTATTGAATTAATGAAGTATTGCCCTCGTTTAAAAAGGCGTACTTTGCATAGAGAAACAAAGTAAGGGCTATCGAGGAATTTAAGTTTCTATAAAATTTAAATCGTAATGATGACGTTTTAAGAGGAGGAAAGAACTAATGGCAAAAAAGTCTAAAGTAGTAAAAGAGAAAAAACGCCAAGTAATGGTAGAAAAGTACGCAGCTATTAGAAAGGAATTAAAAGAGAAGGGAGATTATGAAGCGCTACGAAAGCTACCGCGGGATTCTTCACCAACACGACTTAAGAACCGATGTGAAGTCACAGGCAGACCAAGAGGCTATTTGAGAAAATTTAACATGTCTCGTATTGCTTTTAGGGAGTATGCGCATAAAGGGCAAATTCCAGGAGTAAAAAAAGCCAGTTGGTAAATGTTAAGCGCCGCCAAAGAGAAGATTTGGCGGCTAAGTATAATAAAGGGAAAGGAGGGAAGTGGGCATGCATACTCTTAATCCTGTCTTAGTCCAGTTTTTATATCGCAGTGCAATTGAAAGCTTGCCAGATAAATACAAAGAGATTTACCGCTTCATAGAAAGCAGGGAGGACGAACTCGAGATGGAGGCGGTCAATGAGAGCCACTTTAGACAGCTGTTTCATGAAAAGTCTCCATTTCAAGCGGCGGTAAGTCATTTTTCTCTCGACTTTCAAACAATTAAAAACATAATGACTGAAGCACAAGCAGAAATTGACAATAAGATAGTAGAGAGACTAAAGCAAATAAAATGGGTAGATATGAGTGACGATTCTAATACCAATGACACAGAAAGAAAGAACTGGACATATGTTTTTGTCAGCTAATTACAAAAACACAACAGTAAATCGTATGTGATACATATGAATATAAATAGGGGGATGCGGTATGAGTAAAATACCAGTCACAGTATTAAGCGGCTATTTAGGTGCAGGTAAAACAACCTTGCTGAATCATGTTTTAAATAACCGGGAAGGCATGAAGATTGCTGTCATCGTTAATGATATGAGTGAAGTAAATATTGATAGTGAAATAGTTCAAACAAAGGGCGGTTTTTCAAGAACAGAAGAGAAATTGGTTGAATTGTCCAATGGGTGCATTTGCTGTACATTACGGGAAGACTTATTAATCGAGGTAGAGAAATTAGCTAATCAAGGGGATATTGACTACATCATCATTGAATCATCAGGAATTAGTGAGCCCATTCCTGTAGCCCAAACCTTCTCCTATATCGATGACGAGTTAGGGATTGACCTGACAAGATTTTGCAGGCTGGATACAATGGTAACCGTTGTGGATGCAAACCGATTTTGGCATGACTATGAATCTGGTGATTCTTTGCTTGACCGCAAGGAAGCAGTCGGTGAAAATGATGAACGGAATATTGCTGATTTGCTTATTGATCAAATTGAATTTAGCAATATCCTTTTACTGAATAAATGTGACTTAGTAACAGAAGAGGCAGCCGCAAATCTAGAGAATGTCTTGAGAACTTTACAGCCTGAAGCAAAAATTATCCGCACGGAAAACAGTTTGATAGACATAAAGGAAATTATGAATACGAACAGATTTGATTTTGAAAAAGCTAGTGAATCAGCAGGCTGGCTTAAAGAGTTACAAGCAGGACCTGCAGCACATACGCCAGAGACAGAGGAATATGGCGTAAGTTCTTTTGTTTATTACCGTAAGAGACCTTTTCATTCAGAACGATTCCATACATGGTGCAGCTCCATGCCGATGCAGATTGTCCGCGCAAAAGGAATTGCCTGGTGTGCTTCTCGCAATGATTTAGCATTATTGCTTTCACAAGCAGGACCATCTGTTAAGATTGAACCAATTTCTTATTGGGTTGCTTCTCTTCCTGAAAACAGACAAGCAGAGATTATTCAAAGTAACCCTCAGTTAATGGAGAATTGGGATAAGGAACACGGCGACCGACATACGAAACTAGTGTTTATTGGAATGGATTTAGATATTGATGTCATCACGAAGGAATTAGATGAGTGTTTGTTGACAGAAGCTGAATACAACAGTGAATGGAACAAGCTGGAGGATCCCTATAATTGGGTGCTTTCATAATTAAGCTGCTTTAAGCAGCTTTTTTTACATTCTCAAAGAGGAGATGCTACCATTAGGTTCCGTATGGGAAATGAGTTATATTATAAATATAAATATCTTAGAATGGGAAGTGTTTACGTTGAATTTCCGTAAAGCAACAAGACAGGATATTAAAGCAATGATGCATTTACGAAAAGCCCAATTAGTGGACGAAGGGTTAGAGGCAGATATAGATATTGACGAGGAACTGTATCATTTTTTTGAAAAACAGTTAAGTGGTGGGTCCTTAATTCAATATTTAGTAGAGGAGGATGAGGAGGTTGTTGCATGTGGAGCTTTCATCATTTATCCATTTCCGCCAAGCTTTACGAACCGAAGTGGAAAAAGAGCGTATATAACCAATATGTATACTAATAAAGACTACCGAGGCAAAGGGATTGCTACAAAGCTATTAAAATTACTCGTTGAGGAAGCGAAGGAAGCAGGCATAAAAAAATTATGGCTTGGGGCTTCAGAGATGGGCAGACCAGTTTATAAAAAATTTGGGTTTATCGAAACCGATGAGTATATGGAATTAAACATTTAGGAGCTAAAGAAAAATGGCGGAGGGTATATACCCTCCGCCATTTTTCACTTTATGCTGCTTGCAACAAAATTTCGCCAGCCGCCAAAACTGGTTATGTCTAAACCAGTTTCCATTGCATTCGCTTCACATAGAAAGCCTTTAACTGCAGAGCCGTTTTCTAGCTCAATTGTTCCAAAGCAAAGTGGTGACGGAATCAGCGAGACAAATGAACCTAACTGGCTAATAGGCATTTCCCACAGCTCAACTTCGATGGCACTGCCTTTATCAGCACGAATAAGTCCTGGTTTATTTGGATTGGTCGTTAATTCTACCATTCGGTACTGTGCTGATGTTTTAGCTGGACCAATATAAACAGCTTGATGTTCTAGCATTTGCTTCTCTAATGAAAATCCTCTCATATGAAGTCCGCACACAGCCACCATTTCAGTGCTCCTTACTGTTGAAACAGAAATATTATTTAAATACAAATCAGAAAAGCCGATCAATAAATGTTCAGCGTAAGGGCCGGTAAATAGGGTGATACCAAATGGCAATGTTTCATCTGGAGCAACAGATGGGATGTTGATAGCAGATAAATCCAGTAAATTACAATGATTCGTAAAAGCCCCCATTTGGCTGTTTGTATGAATAGGATCTTTTCGCACATCCTCTCTGGACCAAGTACCACCGGCTGTTGGCATAATTAATACAGCATCCTGCAGGTCGAGATGGGCTTTCCGTTTATGAGCCTGCAGTGTATGCATAGCTTGAAAAACCGATGCTGCATTGTAGTCTTCTTTAGCACCTGTTCGCAAGACCGTTTCTGTTACAGCTAGTGCTGTATTTTTATGGGTTTCAATAAAACTTCCTAAATCAGACCATCTTTCGGCAACCCATGGCCCATCATATAAAACAGACGCTGCTTCCGATAAATAGCTGACATCTAATTTTTCTAGCGGTATATCCAATTTGTGCAGCTTCTCTAATGTATTCTGCCAGGCAATTTTATACTCGGCAGCAAACGGTCCAAAAAATTCTGGTGTTTGTTCAGGAATGAAGATTTTTTTCGGAAGAGCTGTCTTTTTACGCTCTACTTCTTTTGACCAAGAATCTTCTTCTTCAAAGCCTCGAACCACTTCATCAACAAGTATTGTATCAGAAATATTATGTGAAAATACTGTAACACAGTCAATGCTAGCACATGCCGGCACTACACCCTTAACTGGCCAGGCTCCGAGGCTTGGTTTGTATCCGATTAATCCGTTTAGTGCGGCAGGGACGCGGCCGGAGCCGGCTGTATCTGTGCCTAGGGAAAAAGCAGCCTGCCCTCTGGCAACAGATACAGCAGACCCAGAGCTGGAACCTCCGCTGATTAACTCTGGTCTTAATGCGTTTTTCGTTTCCCCAAAAGGGCTTCTAGTACCAACAAGGCCAGTAGCAAACTGGTCTAAATTTGTTTTTCCTACTGGAATGGCACCTACATCAATCAAACGCTGTACAATAACAGCACTTCTGTCTGGTGTATAAGCAAACTCCGCACATCCTGCCGTCGTTGGCACCCCTGCTAGATCTATATTATCTTTTATCGCAAACGGAATTCCCCATAGAGGAGCGTGTGAGCGCTCCATCTTGGATAGATTTTCTAAAAAGGGTCTAATGAAGCTCCAGGAAGGGGGAGTTATCCATATATTCATATCTTTATCAGCTTCTGCTCTCTCTAAGATATGCTCGATAACATTCTCAGGAGTTAGTTTCCCTGACTCATAGTTTGCTTGTAATTCATGAATGGATAATTTCATTGGATACGGAATTGTTTGCATTATTATCACCGCTTTCTGCTTTTTTAATAGAAATAATCAGCTGGCCTGCATGGACTTCTTCACCAGGTACAACATGTACAGCCTCAATTGCTCCATCAAATGGGGCAAGCTGAGGAAACTCCATTTTCATGCTTTCCTCAATTATTAGCGGATCTCCTTTTTTGACAACATCACCAGCAGACACGAGAACCTTCCAAACACTGCCTGGCATCGAACTGCGGACTGCTTCAGCACCTTCTGGAAGTGTTTCTTCCGTCTGCGGTGTTTGCTCTGTTTCAGAAACATATTCAGCAAGACCAAGCTCCTGCCATCTTTCCCGCTCCTGATGGAAGGCAGTCTGCTGTGTGCTTCTGAATTCATTGGTGCTTTTTTTGATGGATTCAAGGAAAGCTAAGTAATCTCCAAGTTTAAAGGTTGTTTCTGTTATCTCAATCTCAAAACGGCCGCGCGGGAAGTCTTCGCGCATTTCCAGCAATTCATCTGCAGTGACTGGATAAAACGATATTTGGTCAAAGAAGCGAAGCAGCCAAGGCTTGCCTTGCCGGAAGCTTTCTGTTTCTCGTTGCTTATTCCAAACTTGAACAGTACGGCCAACAAACTGGTAGCCGCCAGGACCTTCCATCCCGTAGACACACATATACGCTCCGCCGATGCCGACTGCATTTTCCGGTGTCCAAGTTCGCGCAGGATTGTATTTTGTCGTAACTAAACGGTGCCTTGGGTCTAGTGGTGTTGCTACTGGCGCACCGAGATAGACATCCCCAAGTCCTAGTACAAGATAATTTGCGTCAAATACAATCCTTTTTACATCATCTATATTGTCTAATCCGTTAACGCGTCGAATAAATTCAAGATTGCTAGGACACCAAGGCGCATCTGGTCTCACATTCTTCTGATAGCGGTCAATCGCAAGCTGTGTTGCTGGATCATCCCAAGAGAGGGGAAGACGGACAATGCGTGATGGCACTTCTATTTCTTCCAATGGCGGCAATGTTTCGTTAATGGCCGCGATTTTTTTACTTAGTTCGATTACAGACATTTGAGCTGGATTAATATGGACTTGCAAGGAACGAATTCCTGGCGTTAAATCAACAACAGGGAGGCTTGTATCAGCTTGTATTGCCTCCATTAAAGCATGCACTTGAAAGCGGAGAAGCAAGTCAAGTTCCATCTCGCCATATTCTATGAGCACATGCTTATCACCAGCTGCTCTGATTACCAGTGGAAATCTTTCTTTTGACTGCTCAAGCAGGATAGGATAGTCAGGTGTCAGCTCGTTTGTCTGTTTGTTCAGCTCTGGCAGTAATAAATTTTCCTCCATACAGATATTTTCAAGGTATTGTTCCTGTGCATGGCGTAGAGCTTCGGCTTCTTCCAATGTAATCAGCTTAAAGCGGATGCGGTCGCCTGGATGAAGCTGGCCAATCTTCCAAAATTCAGCTGAAGCGGTTGTAACAGGACAGATAAATCCTCCAAGACTAGGACCATCCGGACCGAGCAAGATTGGCATATCTCCAGTTAAATCAAGGGTTCCCACTGCATAAGCATTATCATGGATATTTGATGGATGCAAACCTGCTTCTCCGCCATCTGTTCGTGCCCAGAGGGGAGAAGGGCCGATTAAGCGCACACCTGTACGAGAACTGTTAAAGTGTACCTCCCAGCTTACGTCTGTTAACTGCTGCAAATATTCTGGCAGTAAAAATTCTGTTGTGCAGTGGGGACCAGGAATAACACCAATCGTCCACTCTTTTTTAAAATGAGGCTGACTGTTACAAGCAAGAGTGTTCACTTTTGGGGCAGAAGTGACCTTAACAGATAATACGTCACCAGTCCGCAAAGCTCTGCCTCCATGCCCTCCGAATCCGCCGAGTGTGAAAGTTGCTGCACTGCCAAGGTTTAGAGGCATATCCAAGCCGCCTGCAACGAGTAAGTAAGTGCGCATGCCTGTTTCTGCTTCACTAAACCGTAACACTTGATTCCGTTTCGCATGAATAACTGTATACATCGGGATAATATTATCATCAAGGACGGCGTGCATATCAGCTCCAGTTATACAAAATGCGATATCACCACGGAAACGGTACGTTCCGCCGCGAAGTGTTAATTCCAGACCTGCTGACGATTCTGCGTTTCCTAACAGCTTGTTGCCAATGCGGAAGGATAGAGGATCCATCGGCCCACATGGTGGAACGCCAACATCCCAATGGCCGATTCTGCCTGGCCAGTCTTGCACTGTTGTTTGAATCCCGCCGTCCAGCACCTCAACTGCCTGTTCAGCAGGGGAGAATCCGTCCAGCATCCGTGTATGAACGAGACCGCTCTTGCAGCTGTCCTCCACTAACAAGGAGCGAATATAGGAAATATTCGTTGTCACACCATAAAAGCGAGTGTCTCCAAGAGCTTTGTGCAGTTTTCCTAGCGCTTCTTCCCGTGTATTTCCATGGACGATGATCTTTGCCAACATAGGATCGTATAGGGAGGTGATTTGAATGCCATCTCGCACCCATGTTTCAATTCGGGCATCTTCTGGTAACCGAACATGATCAAGTTGACCGCCGCTTGGACGGAAGTCGTTCAGACAATCTTCTGCATAAATGCGGGCCTGTATGCTGTGCCCAACAGGTTGTTTAGACAATTCATCAAGTCCACGCAAGTCGCCTGCAGATTCCCGAATCATCCATTCCACTAAATCAATGCTAAGAACTTCTTCGGTAACACCATGTTCAACTTGCAGACGGGTATTTACTTCAAGAAAATAGAATTGCTGGCTGTTCGGATCATACAGAAACTCAACCGTTCCAGCACTTCGATAACCAACTTCTTCTGCAAGGCGTTTAGCTGCTTGGTGCATCTGCGCGCGGATAGTCGAAGAAAGAAGGGGAGCGGGGCTTTCCTCGACAACTTTTTGGTTGCGGCGCTGAATGGAACAGTCACGTTCACCTAGTGCTGTTACTTCGCCATATTCATTGCCGAAAATCTGCACCTCCACATGCCGGGCTTTTTGGATATATTTTTCCAGAAATACACCGCCGTTATTGAAGTTCGACTTTGCCAATCGGCTTACTGATTCAAATGCCTGCTGCAGGGCGGACTCGTCTTCACACACTCGCATCCCGATTCCGCCGCCGCCAGCAGTGCTTTTTAGCATCACTGGATAGCCAATGCTGGCGGCCGAGGTAAGCGCTGTTGGCAGATCGGTAATTAGCGATGTGCCAGGCAGCATCGGAACATTAGCTTTTTTAGCAATTTCCCGCGCAGAGTGCTTTAAGCCAAATAGCTCTATTTGTTCAGGTGTTGGTCCGATAAAGGAGATGCCATTTTCAAAGCACGTTCTTGCAAAATCAGCATTTTCACTTAAAAATCCGTAGCCTGGATGAATTGCTTGAGCTCCTGTATCTTTGGCAATCTTAAGGAGCAACTCGGCGTTCAAGTAAGAGTCTTTTGCCGCCCCTTCACCAATCAAAACCGCTTCATCTGCTAGATCAACGTGCAGGCTGTCTTGGTCTGCTTTTGTGTATACGGCAACAGAAGCAATTCCTAATTTTTTTAGAGTGCGCTCAATCCGAACTGCTATAGCACCTCTGTTTGCTATCAATACTTTTGAATACATTGCTGTCACTCCTTTTGTCATTTGTCCCAAACTAGCACCTGAATAGGTGTTGGATTATAAGCATTGCATGGATTGTTTAGTTGAGGGCAATTGCTGATTAAGACAAGCACCCGGCAGATTGCCTGCATTTCTACATAATAGCCTTGTGCCGAAACACCATCAGCAAATGTTAATCCGCCGTCAGGAGTTACCGGAACATTCATAAAAAAGTTCACATTTGGTGCCAAGTCCCGTTTAGAGAGGCGCGGTTCATTCTTTGAGAGCTGAAGCATGAATGTATCTCGGCAATTGTGCATCGGTAAAGTCTCATGGGCATAACGAACGGTATTGCTTTGGGCAGAACAGGCGCCTCCGAGCGTATCATGATTTCCGCAAGTATCTGCTATTATTTTAACAAGCTCTTTGCCGGATTCAGCTAACAGCACGGAACCAGCAGTTAAGTAGATATTGCTTTGATTTGTGATCGTATTGACAGCACTATAATGGTCTGTCGGATTGTCGGCATCATAAAAAAGTGTGTCTGCGGCCTGGTTTCCTTCCAAATCAACAATGCGAAGGACTTGCCCAGGTTCAAGTGTATATGTCCAGCCGTCACCTGCTTCGATTGTTTTATTAAAAAAAGCATTTTCTTGTTTGCGGTTGCTTTCAATCCGGCTTAATATGGCCATTATTTAATTCCTCCTTCAAGTAAGGCTGCATAATCCCATGTATTTTCAAAGGCACGCTTGTTTTCTGGACAAAAATTCAAACATAAATCATCATCGGAAAGTTTGCCTGCATCTGTTATCTCTATCTTTATAGGTACAGAGGGATAGTTTATTGTTTGGTTTAAAGCGTTTGGTGTATTGGATACAATAAGCAGAACGTCTTGCTCCGTTCTTAATGTGATATAATCCCCTTTTTTAGCATGTGCTGGCACGAAATGCATGTTTCCATCCTCTGTGCAGTAAACCTTAGAAAATAAGTTGACTGCCGGAACAAGATCACGGACGGACAATCCATTACGAAAAAGCTCGACGGCGAAATTTTCCTCTCCGCTTCGGTACCATTCATTTCGATTATCTTGATAAGTGGTTTTTCCGTAGCGTTCATCAACAATACGTCGCGTTATATAGCCGGAAATAGTATCATGCCAGCCAAGTGAATCATCTGTAATACTTGTAAGTACACGGCCGTTATCACTCATCAGCACATGGCCCTTTGTTAAATGAGAAGTGTGCTGTGCCTTTAACGTGTCCGGCATATTGTACCGTTCTGCAGTATCGGATGCTGAGTACAAAAGCAGAGAAATATTAGCGCCATCTTCCAGTGCAGTAAACTTGATTGATTTTCCTCGTTTGATTGTGCCGGACCATTTACCTCCGCCAGGAACATACTTCATAACGTTTAGCTTCATAATTAACCTCCTTGAAATGAAAAAAGGACAAAAGCACATAGGAGATAATCTCCCAGGCTTTTGTCCTTCCGTGTATACAGCACTTGCTGTACGCTCTCTCTCGGACCAGTCTTTAAAGCGAATAACTTTAAACGGAACCCTAGACAGCTTTTTGTTTCCAACTCTTAAGTGGAAACCTTTATTAAGATCTTGAGTAAAAGTATAACAATTCTGAAAATAAAAACTATTATTTTGTCAGATTATCTAACACGGTTTTTTCTGTTTGGTTTATTTCTGCTGCTTGCTTAACTTTTGCGGAGAGCCACATGGTTCGTATACCTAAGTAAATAAAGCCAACAACCAGCCAAATAACGCCGTAAAGTAGTGTCTGTTTGTTAAGCAGTGTCAAAAGCCAGCAAATAAAGCCAGCTCCAATCAGCGGGAACAAAAGATATAGAAGTGTGCACTTGAAGGAACGTTGTTTCTGTTTAATAAAGTAATGAGCAATAACAGACAGATTGACAAATGTGAACGCCGTTAATGCACCGAAGCTGACAAAGGTTACTGCTGTATCAAGATTAAAAAAGACAGCAGCAAAAGAAATAATCCCGACAAAGATAATATTTGCAGCAGGCGTTCTGTATTTCGGATGCAAGGAAGTAAACAGCTTTTCTGGAAGAATCGATTCTCGTCCTAAAGCGTACAGAAAACGGCTGACGCTTGTTACAGAAGAAACACCTTGGGTGAAGGTCGCAATAATTAACACCATAATAAATATCGAGCTTAACAAGTTTCCGCCAACAAGCTGTACAAGGGAATATGCTGCATTATCTGGATTGGCAAAAGTAAAGTCAGGAAAAGCGACTTGTGTCAAATAGGAGATAGCAATATACATAACCGCTGCTATCAGGACAATTAAAAAGATGGCTTTAGATACTGTTTTATCAGCATCAATCGTTTCCTCTGACATGGTGGTGACAGCATCAAATCCAAGAAAACAAAAGCAGATTAGAGAAGCTCCTGTAAATACAGCACTTAATGAACCTTCGTTTCCAAAGAAGGGAGATAGTGAAAAGAGGGAAGCTGCCTGTGTGTCACCTGCAAGAATATCTTTCACAATCAAGCCGCAAAACAAAGCAATAAAGGCGATTTGAATTAGGACAGATAAACTGCTGATGCGAGCAGCAGACTTAATGCCAACGACATTAACAACAACCAGCACTATATTCATGATAATTATCCACACAAATACCGGGACAGCAGGAAATTCAGTATGCATAAAAATCCCGAAAGTTAAGATTGCAATGATTGGAGAGAATACATAGTCCAGCAGAAGTGCCCAGCCGACGAGGAAACCAGCCTTCGGGTGGATAGATTTTTTTGTATACGTATAAGCAGAACCGGAAATCGGATATGCCTTAACCATCCGGCTGTAGCTGAACGCAGTAAAGAAGATTGCTACAAATGCAATAATATAGGCAGCAGCCATCATGCCGCCGGCGGCTTCAAAAGCTACGCCATAAACAGTGAAAAAAATCATTGGTGTCATCCATGCAAGCCCCATAAATACAACTTGGGGTAATTTTAACGATTTCTCAAGTGTCGGTTTGTTCGTCATCCTTTTTTCTCCTCTTTTCTAATTGAAATTCAGGAAAAAAATAAAAGCCCGGGAGAATTTTTTTGCAAAATTCTCCCGGGCTTTTATCCCTCCGTGTATACTGTATTTTCATAAAATACTGTACGCCGTCTCTCGGTCCAGACGTTTTTTAAACCGGAACCCTAGACAGCATTTTTGTTCTCCGTTATGATGAGAACCGTTATTTTGTTTGATAGTACTGAGTATCTATGAGAAAGAAAAGACCGTCAATTAACTTGTTAGATTATATAACACATTATTTTTGCTGGGAGAAGATTCCATCGCAAGTGAAACTTTTTTCTATGTTTTATCGTATAATAAGTAGATGATTTAAATAGAGATAGTATAATCAGTTCTATATCCTGGTGTCTTACCAATTATTTCCCAAGTAATAATTCCTTGTAAAACACAAATTAAAATTGCCATTATTCTACAATACGCAAAAATATTTAAATTTGTGGTGAAAAAATGGTACACTTGTATTATTAAATTTTTGTAAATGATGTAAAGAGATGATTGATAGAGGTTGGTGTTTGAAATAAAAAAATTAAACTTAAACAAAGACACAAATAAACAATATATCCTATTCTTTTTTGCGGCTGTATTTTTTCTATGGATTAAAACGTATATTGTGCAATTGACACAATTTGATTTAGGTGTTGGAAACTCACTTCAGCAATTTCTGCTGTTTCTTAATCCCTTAGGGTCTTCGCTGCTGTTTCTTGGCTTAGCCCTGACATTCAAAAACAAAAGAAAATACTATGCGCTGTTAATTATTGATTTTGTGTTATCTTTTCTATTGTATGCGAATGTTTTGTACTACCGTTTTTTCAATGACTTTATTACATTGCCGACATTAACGCAGACGCAAAACTTCGGTGATGTTAGCGGCAGTATTTATGCATTGTTAAAGCCGTATGACTTCTTGTTTTTTGCAGATACATTACTGCTTCTTGCACTGCTTGTATTTAAAGTTGTGAAAATGGACAGTAAGGCAGTTGGATTCAAGCAAGGGATAGGTATTATCGGTTTAGCTTTAGGGATTTCTGGAACGAATCTCGCGTTAGCAGAAATCGACCGCCCAGAGCTTCTGACAAGGGGATTTGACAGGAATTATATTGTGAAATACTTGGGAATGTATAACTACACAATCTATGATGCAGTGCAAAGCACGAAAGCATCTGCGCAACGGGTGCTTGCAGATACAGATGATATGGCTGAGGTTGTTAACTATACAGCATCCAATTATGCCGAGCCTAATCCCGAATACTTCGGTAAAGGAAAAGGGATGAATGTCATTTACGTTCATATGGAATCAATTCAAAATTTCCTTATCAACTATGAAGTGAACGGGGAAGAAGCTACTCCATTCCTTAATTCATTGGTAGAAGACGAAAATACATTGTATTTTGATAACTTCTTCCACCAAACAGCTCAAGGGAAAACAGCTGATGCCGAGTTTATGATTGAGAATTCTCTGTATGGCCTTCCTCAAGGCTCTGCTTTCACGACTAAAGGGTTAAACACCTATCAGGCAGCACCTGGAATTCTAGGCCAGCTTGGCTATACTTCTGCCGTATTTCATGGGAATACGGGAAGCTTTTGGAACAGGGATGAAATATATAAATCCTTTGGTTACAACCAATTTTACGATTCAAGCGCTTATGATATGAATCCTGATCAGCTTGCTGATTATGGCCTTATGGACAAGCCGTTTTTTGAACAGTCGCTGCCATACTTGAGTTCTATGTCACAGCCTTTCTATACGAAATTTATTACCGTGACGAACCATTATCCTTTCGCGATGAATCAAGAAGAAGCAACGATAGAGCCAAATAATACAGGCAACAAAATTGTTGATAACTACTTCCAGACAGCTCGTTATGCAGATGAAGCAATGGAACAATTCTTTGCAGACCTGAAAAAGAATGGTCTATATGATAATTCAATTATTATCATGTACGGAGACCATTACGGTATTTCCGAAAACCATAATAAAGCAATGGAACAAGTAATCGGAAAAGAAGTGAATTCCTTTGAAAGTGCCGGACTTCAGCGAACTCCGCTGTTCATACGGGTTCCTGGCATGGAAGGCGGGACAATGCATCAATATGCAGGACAAATTGACCTGCTTCCGACATTGCTTCATTTATTAGGTGAGGATACGAAGGATAATATCCATTTTGGAACAGACATCCTGTCAGAGGAACACGATGAATTAATACCATTCCGTAATGGAGAATTTGTCAGTCCGGAATTTACATTAAAGGATGGCAAGTATTATAATTCAAAAACAGGTGAACTGATTGAAGAGGAAGAACAGCTTGAAAAAGCTGCTGAGTACCAGGCAAGTGTCGAAGAAACACTGAGACTTTCCGATAAAGTGGTCAATGGTGACCTATTGCGATTCTACACGCCGAAGAACTTTACTCCAGTTGACCGTACACAATATAATTACAGCTTAACAACTGAGGAATAAACGAAGAACTGCCCCCTTTACCGAAAAGATTTATTAGGAAAAGGGAGGCAGTTTTTTTAAAATAACAGAGGTGTTTAAAGAAATGAAAGAATACTTCACAATCGGAGAAGTCTCAAAGCTATTTCAAGTTAAGATTGCGACACTCCGATATTATGATGAAATTGGCTTATTAGCTCCAGCATTTATTGACGAAAAAACGAATTACCGCTATTATTCCACACAGCAGTTCGAACGGCTGAACTCGATTAAGTACTTGCGGGCACTCGATTTACCTATAAACAGAATTATTGAATTTTTCAACTATCGGGATATTGATACCCTTATTGATATGCTGAAAGAGCAGCAGGAAGAAGTAAGAAAGAAACGAAAAGAATTAGAACTGATGGAAAAAAAGATTAGCCGCCGTTTAACGCAAATAGATGATGCTGTACACACACCTCTTGATGTTATTTGTGAAGTGACTCTTCCTGAAATGCGTTTAGCATACTTACGAAAGCAATATGTATTAGGAGAGGATCTGGAGTATCCTATCACAGAATTAAGGAACAGCTTTGGTATAAATGGAGGGGTTTTTTTAGGGAAGATCGGCCTATCCATCTCGATAGATAATTTAGCAGCTGGTGAACTTACTACGTATTCAAGTGTGTTTATGGTGTTAGAAGAAGGGGATGAGACTGATTCGGCTTATGCTGCGATACCTGCAAGGGAGTATCTAAGAGTTCGCTTTCAAGGTACCCATATGGAAGCAGCGTATTACTATGATAAGTTACTTTCTTATATAATAGAGCACGATTATCAGCTGATAGATGATTCCATTGAAATAACTTTAATCGATTATGGAATAACCAATGACTTTGATAAGCATGTAACAGAAATATTGCTGCCATTTGCAAGAAAATAATTTTATAGAAATACTTGACCCTCTAGTTACTGGAGGGTTTAATTTTATTTTAGGGTCTGAAAAGTATTTTATTAAAGGGGTAAAGATATGTTTGGAACATTATTCAATGTCGGTATGATTATAGCTGGCAGCATTATTGGCAGTATTTTTAAAAAGGGCATCAAGCATGATTACCATGAGATTTTAATGCAGGCAATGGGATTAGTGGCGATGGGTTTGGGCATCAATGCAATTGTCCAGCATTTGCCTGCAAGCAAATATCCGGTCCTTTTTATCGTGAGTTTGGCAGTGGGGGGATTGCTTGGTCAAAAGCTTGATTTAGAAACAAGATTTAATGGATTAGTAAGTAAATTCTCCAAAGGAAATTTAGCGGAAGGCTTATCGACTGCAATTCTGTTATTCTGTATTGGATCCTTGTCTATCCTAGGTCCAGTAGAGGCTGCTCTTAAAGGAGACTTTACGTACTTACTGGCTAACGGTATGCTAGATGGAATTACTTCCATTGTGTTAGCTTCGACATTTGGCATCGGAATTGCCATTGCCGCAATAGTCTTGTTCGCATGGCAAGGCTCGATTTACTTAATTGCTCTATTGATGGAAAATTCCTTAAGTACCGATCTTTTAAATGAAGTCACAATAGTTGGCGGGATTTTAATTTTGGCATCAGGTTTAGGTATCCTTGGCATAAAAAAATGCAAAACGCTTAATCTCCTGCCAGCATTAATCGTGCCGCCAATCGTATTTTTATTTATGCATTTACTGAATATATAAACTGCCGTTTGGCAGTTTTTTTTATGAAAATTGAAATTACGCTATGGAATAGCCTGCCTTATACTGAAGCATAATAACAACATACAATCACTCCTAGTGGCATGAAAATAGCAAAGGAGGAGAACTGAAAATGTCTGTATTTCCGACAGAGCAAGCTAAAAAATACGAAGAATTAAAAGCTGCCCAAGAGAAAGTGTTTGATCTTTGGAATCAGTATTGGTGGGACTATTCGGGCTTTGATACTTGGCAATTTTGGTTAAATGTCGTAATGGTTATTCTTCCGTTAATCTTTCTTTATCTATTTATTGACCGCAAGAGACTGTTTTTATTGCTTTTTTTTGGATTCAATATACATATATGGAGTGCTTATTTGGATGGTATGGCAACAAGGGCCAATTATATTGGCTATCCCTACAAAGCAATTCCAATGTTTCCGATTCATTTCGGTATGGATACCTCATTAGTTCCCGTCTTATTCATACTCATGTACCAATATACCATTGAAAAAAAGGCGAATTTTTATCTCCATTCGTTAATATTAATTTTTCTGATTACATTTATATTCAAACCAATACTAGCAGCAGGAAACTTGTTTATTTTAACGAAAGGAACTAATTACTTCCATATTTTTTTAGGGTATGTCATTATCGTTCTATTTTCGAAAGGAATTACTAATTTCTTTTTAAAAATGACCGATCAAGAAGCAAGCTGAAAACCATAATTAATTGTTAGTATGAAGGTGATGTGAATGGAGTATCAAGAGGCACTAAGTCTCGTCGATGAGGCGAATAAGCAAATTACGGAAGCAAATAAACTAATAGTTGATGCTATCCTCCATGGTTTCTTATGGTCATGGCAATGGTGGGTTGCTTTCGGTATGATTATTGTGCCTTGGACGGTTTGGATATTTATTCGTGATAAAAAAAGCACAGGCAGATTATTGGCTGCCGGTCTATTAATTATGGTTTTTTCAGAGATATTAGATACAATTGGTGTTATGTTTGGTTTGTGGACATATCCAGTTAAGGTTTTTCCAGTGGCAACGATTAATTTCTCTTTTCGGCTTTCTGTTTTGCCAGTTGTTGTAATGCTATTAATGCAATACAAGCCAAAGATAAATCCGTTTATTAAGGCAATAGGGTTTGGTGCCTTTGGTGCTTATATAGGTTTGCCTCTGCTAAGTGCCATTGATTTATACAAAAAAGTGAATTGGGCGTTGACCTATTCATTTTTTATTCTGACTGTTTTTTATTTATTAAGCCACTTTTTTATTAATAAAAGCAACTTTAATAAACCTAAACAAGAGCAGTAAAAAGAGGAGTCTAATTGGACTCCCCTTTTGTTTAAGAAGCAGGTAAAACCTTTTTCGCATCTGATTGTTTCTCTTCCTTAGCTAACAGAATGCCAACGAGACCGAACAATGCGAAGATAACAGGCACGATAAAGCCGTAATGATAGCCGAGGCTGACGGAATCTTTCGGAAAGAAATCTAAAACATGCCCAAAAATAATCGGCAGCAATACAGCACTTAAAAAGCCGCCCATATTAGCAAAGCCCGTTACAACACCGACTTCTTCCATACGAAAAGACTTGCGGACAATGGCAAATGTCAATGCACTCGCACCATTTCCAAAACCTAAAACAAATAGCATTAATAACACCATCAAAAATGGCGGGTTTGTATTTAGGCTGAATAATCCGACCCAGCCGATAATGACAATTAAATGAACCATCGTGTACGTCTTTTTAATTTGGCCAGTCTTACTGGAAATCCACCCGAGTAATGGTCCGCCAATCATTGTACCAACAAGGGCATACATAACGAGTTGACTTGCACTTGAGCGTGTTAGCTCAAAAACATTCATTCCGTATGGAACTGCCCATGACCCGATAAACCCAACATATGTCCCGACTACACCGAAGTGGCAAAGAAAGGTTGCCCAAGCCTGACGCGTTGTGACGACGCGGCGGAGAATTTTCCAAACACTCTCTCTTTTAACAGGTGTACTCGGTTTTGGCTGTGACTCTGGTTTAAATAATTTCCTCGACTTTGAGATTAATACTATATAAAGCAGAGATGAAACTACAATCAATATGATGCTGACACTTAAAAATGGAACTCGCCAGCCCGCATGGGATATCCACATAGAAAAAGGCAGAGTCGCCGATAAGGAACCAATTCCGCCGATTAGTGCTACCATTCCCATCAATTTAACAAACTCATTGCCTTTGAACCATTCGTTCATAATTAAGACTACATTAACGAAAATTGCTGCATCTCCGACTCCTACGATAAAGCGCGATACAATCAAAATATATTCATTAGGAGCAATGCTGTAGCAAAGACTGCCTATTCCAGTAAGCAATGTTCCAATAATAAGAAACCGGTTTGGACCAAAACGGTCTGATAATAACCCGACAGGAATCTGCAGTCCTGCATACGCTAAAAATTGTATACTGCTGATCATTCCAACGGTTGATGCTGAAATCTGAAAATCATTCATTAACTGCTCCGTAATAAGTCCTGGAGCTGTTCTTTGACTTACGATTAAGAAATAGGCAAACAAGACGGCGCTGAATACGATCCATCTATAACCACTTTCTTTTTTGTCTAAGTCCAAATTTGATGCGCCTCCTCTTTTCAATACCGTACAAATATGGCGAGCTGAATTTTAAATCTAACCGCTTCTTACATTGTAGTATTAAAGAATAGGAAGAACAACTACAAATTATTGTATATTTCCATTTTACGGGAATTATCCAGTGCTGTCTCATCTCTCTTTATAGCTAATGAGTGCTTCTGTGAGTATAGTTGCAAAATTTTGAAGGGAAAAATAGTTCTTTTATACGTGCGTTTAGATGGAATACCATCCGATATAAAGATAGGAAGGGGTAATGTACATGTATATAGAGCAATTAATTCAAACAATAAATGAGAAGGTAGAAGAGCTTGACCTAGTGACAGCAAGAAAATTGATGGAAGAGAACATAGAATACTTAAAGAAAAATGAAAGGAAATTGAAGAAAAACGGAAGAGAGCTGCTCAAGTTCATTACTGATTCCATCCAATCAGGCTATGAACAACCAACAAGGCAGGAGCTTGCAATTTATCATTCCATCAACACCTATGCCTCTAAGTTTGATGTGAGAGGATTAAAAATGATTGTGAAAGGCAATGAACAAACATTGCTGAAAAAATCAGCACGAAATTATTTGAATTCTGATGCGAAAGTTTTGTTAGAAGGCTTAGGTGCTATAAGCAAAGAGTAGGGGAGATCTTAGTGATCTTCTTTTTTTAGGATGGAAGAAAGCAGATTTTCTTACTAGATGTAAGTATGATAGGCTTGTGAGTAGATAAGGAGGAGCGCTTTTGAGATGTGGAGCGAAATGCTTTTTAGTGGAGCTTGAGATAAACGGCGAAAAACAGGTGAAGCCAATCAATGCGCGCACACCTGTAGATGCAAGAAAAACAATCCGCCTTGAATATGGTGCAGAAGCAAATATCTTATCTGTTCGGTCAGAAAAGAGGAAATAGCTTTAAGGTTGTGGAAGTTTAAGGAAGCGGCAGATTTTTCTTTTGAAAAACACTCCCTTCTATCAATCAATCTGGCTTAGAGTGCCGCCTTTAAAGTTTTTTATGAGAACTAACTTCTACAGGAGGCAAACATGGAGCAGGATCAGCTGTTTTTAGACTTAATAAAAGCGGGAAATCACGTATTTAATGGCTGAGATTTCTCGTATTTATCAGAAACAGGACGAACAGCGAGTGCTAAGCTTTCCTGGTCATATGGAAGCTTGGCGCTGCAACAAATAAGAAAATGTGAACGCAATAGCACTTTAGAATCCCATTGCTTAGCTGTGGGAGTGTCAATATCTTCAAGCAATCCCTTGGCAAGTACCAAACTTTAACATTGGCCAATTGGAAGATGAATTATATCATATTCATCAACAAATCGAGGAAATAGGCTACTTTGAAGTTAAGCAGCACAGATTTATTCTTAAGGCGAAAGCAATTTAATAGGAAAATATAGAACAAGGTAGAGAGCTTCCTTGTTCTTTTTTATGACCTTCTCCCTAACTTTCAGTATTATGGTAAAATACAAAAAAAGGCAATGGGGGGAGCTTTCATGTTCATACATAAAATAAATGAAGATTTAGCACTAAAATTAATACAGCCACATGATGCACAGCGTGTGTTTGCGTTAACAGAGCTTTCGAGAGAGAACTTAAGAACATGGCTGCCTTGGCTTGACACAACAACAAAGCTGCAGGATACACAGCAATTTATCCAATATTGCTTAAAAGGATTTTCTGAGAATACAAGTTTAACAACAGTAATTCTTTTTAAAGGCGAAATTGTTGGAGTTGTTGGGTTTAATAGTATAAACTGGGCGAATAAAACAGCCTATATTGGCTATTGGCTCGGGACGGGCTATGAGGGCAATGGAATAATGACAAATGCTGTGCACGCATTAACTGATTATGCCTTTTTAGAGCTGCGGCTCGATAAAGTAGAAATAAGGGCTGCGTCAGGGAATAAGAAAAGTAGAAGTATTGCGGAACGTCTTCATTTCACAATGGAAGGCTGTATCAGGCAGGCAGAGTGGTTGTATGATCATTATGTGGATCATATCGTTTATGGGATGTTGGCAGAGGACTGGGACAGCTGAGATTCAAGAGCGATATCGTTTATAAAGGAGAGAGAAGCAGATGGAAACAGTCCGTAAGTTGATTTTAACTAGAAAGCCTGGTGTAGACGAGATAGATATTAAGGCAGCAGAAGAAAAACTTCAAGCAGTGTTTCCAGAACAATATGTGCAGCTGTACCATTTAGTAAACAATCCTGAAATTGGAGAATGGATACTATTTCCGATTAAAGACTGCAAAAAATGTGAAGAAAACATGGGATGATATTGTCAGACAAAATATTGAAGTTCGTTATAATGGAATGGCAGACGAATGGATTGTTATTGGCGAAGATGGTACAGGAGATAAATTATGCTTAAAAAAAGTTAATGGAGTGATGAGAGAACAAATCTTTCTATGGTACCATGAAAGCGGAGAGGCTGAAGAGCTTGCTCCGAGCTTAAAACAATTTATTATTTCCTTGACGGAAAGGAATAATTGCAAGTAAAAGTGATCGCTTTTTAACGGGCTGATCATTTTTTTATTTTCACAAAACAGTTTTGTAGACATTTATTCAATGAGGACATAAGTCAATTTTTTACATATTAAACGTTTGTACATAACCAGTGGAATAAGGTGACATATATTAGTATGAACAAGATCAGAAGGGAGCATTTTAATGGGTATATTGGGTTTTTCTGTTAGGGGAGAAGCACGTAAAATATCAAAGCATTTGTTGAAATCACTGCATGGAGTAATCAATAATTGGGATTCGGAGGACAAGCATAATTATCATTATCCTTCTAATAACAATTATCAAAACTATTCCACTTACTCAAATGATCCTTCCTATCCACATCACCATTCACAAAACAATTATAACCACCACTCAGATTGTGATTGTGGCTGCGACAATCATCATTCAGATTGTGAATGCGATAAGCATCATTACTCTGATTGCAACTGTGGCCACCATCATCACTCTAATTGTAACTGCGGTAAACATCATGACAGAAGGGGACAAGGGAATTTTCTGCTTAAACCGCTTCATAACAACTGTAATAACGGACATTTTGTCGGCAAGGATTGTGATGTTCCGTTAAAAGTATCACCATTCTTTTTCGGAATCAATAATCCACGGCTGAACTTCAACGGGTTGAATGGAAACCTTGCTTTCCAGCTCTTCCGTTTTAAAGGCTGCAAAGTAAAAATATTTTTAGAATGTCCTGATATGTCAGATGAAGTGGAAGGCGTTATCTGTAATGTGGGTACTAACTTTGTCGATATTCTTATGTTTGACGAGAAGGTTGTTACTGTACTGATTGAGCATATTTGCAAGATTGAATGGCTGGACAAGCATTGCAATCCGTGTCCGGTTTGTTACTTCCCGTGTGAGGATGATCATTTTTGTCCGCAATGTGGCGCAAAGCATGATGAAGAGGAAGAAGAAGAAGTTTAATTGCAATGCAGATCGTCTTTTCCGTGTTAATGCGGAAAAGACTCTTTTTTTATTTAACATACTTAAGCAGATATAGAACGCGGTTTTTGATTATCATTTAGGCAGGAGCTGAATAGGATACACATAAAGCAAACTTTTAGGGGGGCATATGAGAAAGGTTGTTATTCTATTCATTATCCTGATTTGTCCGTTTCTTTTCCCTTTTCAAGCAGCAGCTCATGCTGTCTTAACAAATGCAAATCCTTCGGCAGACTCCAGGCTTGACGAGAGTCCAGAGGAAATAGTTCTTCTCTTCAATGAAGCGATTAAAGCAGGACTTTCTGCTGTTAAAGTAATGAATCAAGACAAAGAATTAATTAAAGAGGCTGAGACGACTTTAAGCAATGATAATAAACAGCTTAAAACACGCCTTCCTGCACTTTCTGAAGGAGCTTATTTAGTCTCATATACCGTTATTTCAGCAGATGGGCATCCAATAAGTGGTTCCTATGTATTTTTGGTCGGCAATGCAGCACTGCCGGCTAATTTAGAAATAAGCGGAGATAATCCATACGAAATCCCTGTATTTGTGACAAGAGCTGCCTATTATTTTGGCTTGCTTAGTGTCACTGGCTGGATATTATGGGGAGTACTTCAAGAAAGCAAACACAATGATATACAAAGACGTAAATTTCGGTTTGTTTCTCTTATCTTGCAGCAATATCATCTGTTATGTTTAATTATATTAATTGCAGTTCAGTGGCTTATGAATACGACTGTCTCCGGCATTCCTTTAAACACCGGTTTCGGTCTTTCCTGGATATTTTCCTTGTTGTTATCACTGTTGGGATTTTTCCTGCTTTTTAAAGCAAAATGGCTCGATTGTATTTGGATAATACTGATGCTCGCAGCGAAAGGCTTCAACGGTCATTCTGCTTCTTATGGACCGATGTGGATATCTGTACCGATCGACTTTCTCCATTTATTTGGTGCAGCAGTCTGGACTGGCGGGTTATTGTATATAGTGATTTTTTGGAAAAAACACCGTCTTCATATTAAGGATTTTATACCGCTGTTTTCAAAAGGAGCATTTATAAGCATGTTAATCCTCTTTATGTCGGGGATTGCGTTGACTGTTCTCTATTTGCCTAGTTTGGATTATTTATGGGTAACGCCTTGGGGGATTTTCCTGCTGACTAAAGTGTTTTTAGTGTTCCTTGTTATCTTGACAGCAGGTATTATCCGCTATTATTTAAAAAAGAAATCATTCACTAAAAACTGGCAATGGTTAAAAGTAGACTTTGGTTTTATGGTATTGATCCTGCTTGTTGTTGGAGGATTAAGTTATTTAAGCCCTGTTCCGGCAAATACGCCTTTGAAATGGGAAGAAAAAAGCAGCCAAACAGATATGACTTTAACAATCACTCCAAATGCTCCAGGTAAAAATAGCTTTCAAGTTGAATTTACCGAGCATACAATCAAAAGGGCAGAGCTGTGGCTACAATATGAAAACAGTGAAGAAATCGCTCCAATCCAAGTCCCGTTAAAGCCTGCAGAGACAGACGGATTGTATGTGGCAGAAGGTTATTATCTTCCTTTTGACGGAAAGTGGGTCGCACATCTTAAAATCGTAGACCAGAATGGAGCAGAGAAGAACTTCACTAAAGGTTTTCGAATATTTAAAACAGAAAGCAAGGAGTAGCTTACTCTACTGTAATATATATTTCCTTATGTTCATGAATGCTGCCTTTTTCCACATGTACTTTGACTGTATATTCACCTGATTCTTCAAACAGAAGTTTTGCGTTATAGTGTCCGTCTTTGTTTTCTTCTGCATCAAAATACGGATGAGTTGTGTCTCCCTCTTTCCATGTTTCAAAGCCAACTTTAGCATCGGTCAGAGGGTTATTCCCATCCATAACTGCCACTTCTAAATCTAATTCCTTGTTAACTTGGTCGCTTACCGGTGTCTTGATTTCAATACTCACTTCATTTGAATGCTCATGTGTTTCATTTTCTGATGTTTGTTCATGCTCGGTTGTCGTTGTGCACCCAAATAAAAAGATGGTGCTCACGCAGGCAACAGTCATTAGTCGTAACCTATTTTTGTTCATTTTCCTAACTCCTCTATAATGATCTTAATGAAAAGCACAGCAGTCCAAAACTTAAGAATACTAGCAGGGTCGCAACGACAATGAGAGTAAAGTTTGCTGCTGCGCCAAGCATTGGTCCCATTACTCCTGCCATGATGCCGCTTGAAACTCCTGTCAAAAGTGTCTGGTAGTCAACAAGGGAGCCGAAGATTGCTCCGACAGTGACAGCGATAATCAGCGTTAACACGGTCACTTCAGAAAAATACAGCGGGAATTGACTGCCAAGGATAATGCCGCATGATATTCCCATGACTCCGCTTGAAGTCATCGCAATATTCATGCCAAAATGGTAGCTTATTAAGTTTCTTGCCTTATGCAAATAAAAGTAAGAAACCGCAGCTGTAATAAAATAGCTGACAAAAAGAACCCATGTAAAAGATAACACCACTGATCACCCCTTGTTCCTATATGTATGAGATAAAATACTTTGTTGCGCCACTTCCTAGTTAGTCCTTAAAAAAATGTGCGATTATCCCTTACTCGTTTCCGTCCTTTTTTTAGTCTCCCTTCATACTGTATAAAAAAAGCTAAAGAGAGGGATCGCTGTGGAGAAAAGAGAGATGGGGCCGGATGAGGAGAAGAAATATTATGAGGGACTCACTAATAAAACGAAATTCCTGAAAAATGATTATTATACGTTAAAAAGGGGAGATGGCTATACCTCTCCGCCAAGCACTATGCCTGCACATGAACTGAATCTGCTGCGGGATTACATGGAAGGAATTAATTTGAAGCAGATTGGTCAAAGTCTTCCCGAATATAAAAAGCCGATTATGCTGTCCAGATTTCTTAAAGGAAGGCGCAATCAGCAGACGAAGGTTCATGCTATTGTCAGTGAAGAAGCAGTAGAGCTGCTTGGCAGAGTCAGTGTTGTCGGCAGAGACTTTGTGGCATTAACAACTGTAACAGAGCGCTATTGGATTCCTTATGCGGCAATTGAATCGGCAAGTGTTCCTTATGGGATTTCTGATATGCCGAATAACCACCAGCAAGTCATATATGATGATACATTGAGGCGGAAGCTGTTGTCTGATTTTTCCTCAACCGTCCTAAAAAATGACGTATTAAAGCGCCAGTTTTACGAAGAATCCCTTGAAGTGCATCTTCAGGCATGGAAGAACACAAAGGTAACAGTTTTTACAGGTGGAGATAAGCGAAAGGGAAAGCTAGTAAAGCTTGAAGCTGGGAAGCTGACATTAAAGCACGGCAAAGAGCTGTCTACTATAAATATGAAAGAGATAAATTTATTGAAAAGAAGTACTCCGTTTCAAATGTTTCCAACCTTTGTTCAGTGGGTCAAGGAAACCTGCCATAATATTTGGCCGAAACGGAGAAAGATAGGAGAAAGAAGAGTCTGATGCCGTAGGCATCAGACTCTTCTTTTTTGCTATGAATCTATGGAAATAAAACAGACTTCGTCAAAATTAATAGTACGGACTCCATCTTCTTCTGCACACGGATCAATAGGATTCTCTTGCTCTGGTTCTTCCTCTTCCTCTTCAGCTTGTTCTGGTTCCTCTATCCATTCAATCCTGAATTGATTTTCATCGACTTCACAAAGAATGCCTGAGATATTCTCTCCATCTGTTTTTACACGTATCTTACAGCCGATAACAGGCAGCAGGAACAAATAAAGAGGAATCCCGAAAAATATATTGATGAGCTCAGGGCTGCGCCCGACAATTTCACCAAAATGCAAGGTGACTTCACGGCGCAGGCACATATCAATGTTTAGAAGCTCCTGCTGATGTTCAAACGTTTCTGCATCGTTATTTTCATGCTTCAAAAGGCAAATTCGGTTAAATAGAATCAGTTTTTTGTCTCCGAGTGTATTAAGCTTGATGAAATTAGAACCTGCATCCTCTAATATCCCTAGTATTTCCATTTCTTCATCATCACAAGTGACGATTACTTTCACAAGAGAAAAGCGAAGTGCCCGGAAATGCTGCTGCAGCTGTCTTTGCCGCTGCTGTTGTTCAGGGTCTTGTGGATCACGGGGATTGCCGATGGTGCGAAGGGTATCATTAATTTCCTCAATACAAGCCTGTAAGGCGTTTAACTCCCGAAGCGGCAGCGAACTGCTCGGCGAGTTGTAACGCGGTGTCGGAATGGCTGGTGGACAAATATTTGGAGAACCAAAGCGATTGTTTGGAACACTTTCTGGTATTCGTTCAGGGCAGCAAAAGCCGCCTTCGGGACAAATACCCTGATTATGGTGACAAGGACAATCACAATATTTTTCTGACATCTTTATTTAAACACCTCTTTTCTTAATCGTATCTAAATGGAGAGAAATTCGGATTCAGCGGAGCCAAATAAGGACTAGGCATATCTAACACACGCATGATTCCCCACACACCGAGTTCAATATCCCAGCGAATAAGACCAGATCGGTAAAGATAGTCTCCTGGCAAGTTCAAATAGCCGCCAGCTCCGTATTTTAAAGCAAAATCATCTGCATGACCGACAGATATCTGTCCTTCAATGGAAGTGATTCGTGAGTTTACATCATCATCATCATCGAGCCATTTGTGGCCATGGAAGGTAATGGAGTGGGCCCGGGCTCTATCAGCAGGGAAGGTAAACCTTATAACAACCGGGTCACCGGCATACGCTAAAAATAGCGGTGTTGCTGGATCTCCATGGACAAGGGAGCTGAACACTTTTGATATATCCGGATTCTGTGCTAAGCGGTGTTTAAATCTTTCCGCCCTGTAATTAAAGGCCCGCGATCCTTGATCTTCAAAATCCTCTAATTCAATGTCTTCAATATCGAGTAACAATGGTTCAGGGTCGATAATAAGATTGCCATCTTTATCAACAAGACGAATACCGTCATGCATTACTACAGCAAATTCCCTATATTCACCAAAAGGATTGGAGATGATAATCTGATCACCGGTATTTACTATTTCTCTTGTACATGGATCAAGATAACTGGAACCTCTGAATTCTGTGATCAGCATTCCGAAGGCCCCATGGTGGCGGTGATTGCGGATATCGGCCATATCCCAGAGATTTGCTGATCCAAACGGCTGATCTAAATACCAGCGATAGGTAATACACTCACCTGGTCCAATTGTTTGGTCATAGTTATAGCCAACTGTTGCACCGTCCGAGAATCGGACGTCATATTCAGCTAACTGTGCATGCATCGAAATGCGTCGAGACGGAGGGAAGGGAGCCTCGACTGGCACACTTGGATAGCCATGCAGTAGATCATCCTCATTATGAAACGGACCAAATATTTGATTGTAGAGCGTCACTTCCACACATTCTCCAACATTACCACGTAATATGAGCGGTTCAGGATTTTTTTCGCCGCTTACTATCTTTGGAACATCCTCAGCAAGTGCGAATATAAGACCATTCGGATCATGATCGCCAAAGCTGTTGTAAACGATTGGCATCTGGAGTGCAACCACCTCATATTTGCGGACTGGTGCGCCAGGAGGTGCTGGGTTTCCAGGATGCGGTGCCATAGGCGGTCTGCAGCCGGTCGGAACAGGCAAGGCTTCTGTTCGTGGCGGCGGTGCAGGCTGGTCAGGCAATGGCAGCAAATGCGATACCTTCTCCTTAAATGTACGCATTAATCCCCAGTTTCCTAGCCAAACATCATCGATTGTTCCGAAATGATAGAGCATATCAAAGTCGCCTTCACCATCTATGAAAAATTCAAAGGTAAAGGACTCGGATATACCGATATGCTGCTGCTGCACTAACTCTGAATCCAAGTCACCTCTTTCACGATGCCAGCGCTGGCGATGTAAATTGAAGCTGTGTGACTCCTCATGAGCACCTTGAATAAGCCTGATGCGGACTGGGTCGCCGTTGTACGTCTCTAAAAGCGGCGTGACTGGATCACCATGAACCCATGAACTGAAGGTATAGGCAGGATCACAGTCAGGTTCCTTTATCCGGTATTGCAGCGGCTCGTTTCGGTAGTTAATGCCCATTACGCCAGGGTCATCTGGTGAACCAGGAAAAGGAGGCGGGTTTAAAGGCTGATTATTTGCATCAAACAGTAATGAAAAATCATGAACGAACAAATGAAACTCTCGGAAGTCAGGACTTAGCGGGTTCACAATCATTGCTTGCGTTCCTGATTCTATTTCTTCTCCAGTGTGTGGATCAAGGAAGCGGGAGAATCTAGATTCTATATTAATTGCGGCAAATACACCATGCTGCTGATGTTCATTGGCAAATAAGTGGTCATGCCAAAAGGTTGCTTTTAATTCAACATCTGCAAACCATTGATAGGTGATTGTTTCTCCAGGCAAGATGCCTGAGTTATAATTCCAGCCAACGTTAGCACCATCTGAACAAAGCGGATCAAACTTTACGAAGTGGACATGCATGCCAGCTTCATACGTACGATTGACAAGCTGGAAGGCATTACCGCCTAATACTTCAGGAAGTTTATTTGTAAAGTGAAGCCTTAGACACTCTCCTGCATTTGCACGGATAACGAGCGGTTCCGGTGACTTTCTGCCTGCTAGAACATCTTCTTCATCTTTCGCCAAGACGTAAAGGCGTCCCTCTGGATCGTGCCAGCCTTGTTTGTTGTATACTATCGGCATTTGAATCAAAGAAATATCATACTCTCTTACCGGCGCTCCCGGGGGACATGGATTTGTAAATGCTGCTCCAGGGACTGGACGACTGTCAAAGGCATTCATCTCAAGAACGGTTGATTCTCTGTCTCCGACGAGCGGCGGTCTTGGTGCTTTACAGCCGGCAATTCCAGGAATGAAGTTCGGGTATCCTGGTTTTTCAGCTGTAGGCTCTGGTGGCAATGGCTGGGTTGGAAGCGGTTGAAGAGCAGCAATCGGCACACCATTTGGATAACATTGGCTTCCATCTTGCAATGTATCAAAAGTCCGTTGGATACCCCACATACCTTCACCAAAATGCGGGTAGAGATGACAGTGAATAATTGCATCACCCTTTGCTCTCTGCAGGCTGCCTGCACCGTACAATGGCGAAACTGTATAATTGTTCTGTGGGGAGATTGCTTGTACATCGACAACTTCTGAATCTTGGTCGGTTGGCTCTTGCAGCCACTGATGAACATGATAGTGAAAAGTGTGTGTCTCTTTTACACCACCATGGATAAGGCGAATTTTTATTGGATCTCCAACATATGCACGGAGAATCGGAGTCGAAGGATCACCGAATACCCATGAATCATGATGAACCTCTTCGCTTTCACACTCTGGTGCTACGACACCTTCTTGGATCAATCTTAACCTGTTTCGCATTGGCTCCGATCGGTAATTGATCGGAAATGTTGACTCAGGCTGCAAGGTGTGCGGGCTGATTGGATTCTGTCCTGTTAAATCACGAACTTCCGGTTCGTCTGCGAAAAACCAGGCAAATTCCCTGTAAGAAGGGAGCATAGCATTGTGAATATCAGCAAAAGCACCGCTGTTAATAGACAAACCAGTAACGGGATCTGTCCAATAGGAACCTCTTGGCTGTACTAAAAGAGCTCCGTACAGGCCGTGGACATTACTCCCTAATTCACTTGATAAGGTGTTGCCCATGTCAGAGAAGAAACATATACCTTGTTCATTTACATGCCAGCGGTAAATAATTTGTCCACAAGGAGGCACCGTAGTATCGGGATTTACCCCAACAAAGGCGCCATCTGAAGTGAAGACACTATATTCTGCTTTTTGAATATGAAGAGATGTGCTAAAAGGAAGCTGGTTTTCGAATAAAATCTCAATATCATCACCGCGGTTTGCGCGGAGAACGAGTGGTTCAACTAGGTCAACAGGCATGAACGGGTTTGCTGCAACTTGCGCTTTCACTTTCTCTTCATTTTCTTTTAATACATACATCATGCCATCAGGATCGTAATCTCCGAATTTATTAAAGACGATTCTGATGGGGATTGCTACTATATGAAATTTTCGCAGCATAATTATCCCTCCTTTATTGCGAACCAACATTCAGCTTAGGTATTTTGTATTTACCATCTTCAATGAAGAAAACATCAATTTCGTCTAAATGGAGGCTGAAAATTTCTCCATCTAATTCAGAAATATTCGTAACTTCTACTTTAATTCTGACGAAATCAGACACAACTTCAAGAATTGTTCCAATAACCATAAACGGGTATGGTCCTAATAGGATAAATGTTCGTTTCCCTATACTTTGTCTGAACTTGTTTGTTACAACCGCTTGGCGGATAGCATTCACATCTGCTTCACCGTTAAGTCCTAATTCTTTCAACAGTTTGCTTTTATTTTTCGTAGACATAATATCACCTTTCTAAAGTAAGTTAGACTAATGGAAGACGTCGTTCTGGATCCCAAGGAGTAAACCAGGCAATTGCTTCTAACGGAATGCTTAAAGGTGTCGGGAACCGATAGTTCGGAGCATTACTCATTTTGATGATAGCGGGATTTAACGTAAGATAACCATTTGTCACTTCACTTACTGTTCCAGTGAAAATCGGTCTAAATGTTTGCCCAAGTATGTTCAATTGGTCTTCATCTGTCACAACTAAAATGTCTGTGCCTTCAAGACCTTTAAAAATCGAGTTTTCTGGAATTAATGGGTATTTATCTGCGTTCATACATAACCTTCCTTCTCATTATTTGTTTTAGTCGTATTGTATGTATGGTTGAATGACATGTTTGTGCTTTTATCTCTCTTGACAGCCAAATAAAAAAAACCGCAGCAATCTGCGGTTTCAAAAAAAATTTGAAAATTGGTGTTTCTATCCGTTATTTTTTACAGCGGCAGCAAATATTGTTTGGGAAGAAAGGGAAGTAGTTGTGGCAATTATGATGGTGATGACAAAAGTGGCAAGGGTTGCAGTGATTGATTCGGATAAAAGGCTGACAACGATTACAGCGATTGTGATAAAAAGCGTGATTGCAGCCATGATGGAAACCGTGATTACAGCAGCATCTGGAATTGGAATTACACATTCATTTATCCCACCTTTCAATTGTATTCTTTATATTATATTTTTTAAGAGACAAGCTGTGTTGGCGTATGAATTGAATCATAAATACAAATTAGCATAAATTGTAAAAAAAGGATGTGCCAATTTGGCACATCCTTAAATGGTTCCTTTTTATTTCCTATTATCGACTATCACTAATTCATCATGGTCCTTTCTTGACATATTTTCTGCGAAAACAAGATTAGTATGCAGTCTGTAAGAAAAGGAAGTAGCAGTTGGCTCAAGCTTGTCTGTAATGAGATAAGAAAATGGCAGTTCGATTTTTTCTTCACTGCCTATAACTCGGGACATCAAAATGGTCGTAACTTCTTCAACCGTTTCGGTTTTGCCATCCTCGAATTCCTTTACTAAGGTGCATTCTAATCGTTTAATTTTACAGCTTTTACGTCCCCCTTGAATATGGAATTGGCCTGTGACAACCTCTCCTGGAGCAGCTGATTGCTGTGATAGAGAAAGGTCAACAGTAGGGGCACCTGATTTTAGTAAATTAGTCAATAAAGTAAACAAACTATAATCCTCCAGTCCTATAATTTTATAGGATATTGTTTGATTTTTTGAAATGACATGAACAGTTGTAATGTCATAAGACGCGGTTTCGCTAGTCTTTAATGTTAATATAATAACAAAATATAAAATGATTGTCTTTGCGTTTCACTATCCAATTATACGTGTTCTTCTTAAATAATATAATAGAATTTTGCTGTCTTTTTTTAACTGATTGCTGGTCTTATTGTTTGATAATCTTTTCATCAACCCGCTTTTCAATCTTTTCCATTAAGCTTCTATCCTTTAGAAGTTCTTCTTTATTCTTTTTAATCAGTTCAAACATATTCATTTTAACTTGTTTTTTCATTGTTCTCATCCTTTTTTTATTTTATTTTTTGGACATATTAAACAAAAAAATCCTTTACCGCTGACGGTAAAGGATTTTTGAAAAATAAAAGACCTTTACACGTTCACATGTAAAGGTCTTGCTAACAGCTTGTCAGCTGCCAACAAAGCCGAGAGTGCATGCACTCTGTAATGACGACTTTGCTGTAAAAGCTACTCCCCTTTAGGGATATTCGAAATGTATATATCTATCATATAAGAGAGAAGTAAATTCGTCAAATATAATTCTTTAAATTTAGAAAATAACATTTTCTTTCCTATATATATAGGAAATTAAAGTTTCCTTTTAAAATCTTAAGGTTACCGGAAACTTAATTTATTAAAGAGACGGATTATAATTATGCATTCGAAATGGTGTGGTTATTTAAATGTACATGCTTAAGGATGAAGGGGGATGTGAATGTAGATAATTAATCTTCCAATCTACCTGTGAGTAAAAAGATTAATGGAAGATGGAAAATTCTTTTAACTTTTTTAACATTGTAAAAATGTATCGGCAAATACACCGGTAATTTTTATTTGTACATATATTGCGGTTAGTTACTTTGAAAGTTGCTAAAATTAATTCAAGATTAATGGAATGAAAGTGATCATGAAAAAAGCTTATTGGAAAGTGATACACTTGGCAGTTCCAAAAGTTAATTATTGTTTTCGGACAATTTGTAAGGGTGCTATAATCAAATATAATTTTTTTTATGGATAAAATGCGAACGGGAGAAATCCTTCAGCACATCTTTAAAAAGTAAAAAAAGTAGGAAGGTTTTATATAGTTGCTGTGTGGGAAGTAAGATAAATAGAATATATTTTCGTATAAAAAAAGTCTAATGAGGACTACTCTCATCAGACTTTTTGCATTTTTTTAGGTTCAAATAAACTCAAAAATCGATAAAAGTTGAGTAATATTGTTGACAAAAAAATTCAAAGAGACTCTATTGACTCTAGTACCAAAAAAGGGTTGAATAGTGTTTAGACACAACATATTGAGATATATTTATAAAAAACATCTGTATTTAGTAGCCCTTGTATGTTTTTAGGGTATAGGATAGAATATTGCTTTTGCCCCTATTCTATCAAAATTCTTAAGGAGGGAATAATTTTGTTTATCGTGTTTGACAGTAAAACCGGGAATGTGCGCCGCTTTGTGCAAAAACTAGAGCTTCCAGAGCACAATTTAATAGAACTAAAGGCTGGACTAAAAGTCTATGAACCTTTTATACTATTAACTTATACAACTGGAATGGGGCAGGTTCCTCAAACAACTTTAGACTTCCTTAAGGCAAATCACACCAATCTCTATGCAGTCGTATCGAGTGGTAATAAAAATTGGGGGCAAAACTTTGCTTTAAGTGCAAATAAGATATCAAATATGTACGGGGTACCGATTCTCCATAAGTTTGAGATGAGCGGCATGCCCGAGGATGTGGAGATAGTTAGGGAAAGGGTGCAAAATATTAGCTATGAGACACATAGAATTAAACAACGAAGTGACACAGCTTAACGAAAAAGGTTTCTTCCGTCTGGAAAAAGACAAAGAGGCAGTGGCTGAATTCCTTGTATCGGAAATCGAGCCGAAATTGATTCGTTTTGAATCTGTGGCACAAAAATTTACTTATATGGTGGAAAAAGATTTCTATTATCCGCAAGTGCTGGAACAATACAGCATATCTGACATTGAAGACATAACAAATGCCGTTTACAACTATGAATTTAAATTCCAGTCTTACATGGCTATTTCAAAATTCTATAAAGATTATGCCTTGAAGACAGATGACAAGAAGAACTACTTAGAAACATACGAAGACCGCATTATCATCGTCGCCCTGTTTTTAGGACAAGGAGATGCTGAAAAAGCGAAGAAAACAGCAATCGCGATGATTGAGCAGCGCTACCAGCCGGCAACGCCGACATTCCTGAATGCAGGCAGAAGCCGTCGCGGAGAAATGGTTTCCTGCTTCTTATTGGAAATGGACGATTCATTAAACTCCATCTTCCATAATATCAATACATCCGGACAGCTTTCGAAAATAGGCGGCGGAGTAGCCCTTAACCTTTCGAAGCTGCGTGCCCGCAATGAACAAATTAAAGGCATCGATAATGCAGCATCAGGTGTTGTTCCTGTTATGAAGCTGTTAGAAGATACATTCTCCTATGCTAACCAGCTTGGCCAGCGTAAAGGGGCAGGAGCTGCATACTTAAACATCTTCCATTGGGATGTTGTTGAATTTTTGGATACAAAAAAAATAAATGCCGACGAGAAGTCCCGTATTCAAACACTTTCCATCGGATTAATCGTAGAAAACAAGTTCTTCCAATTAGCAAAGGAAAACAAAGACTTTTATGTTTTCGCACCGTTCAGTGTGTTTAAGGAATACGGTGTACATTTAGATGATATGCGCATGGATGAAATGTATGACGAGTTAGTGGCAAATCCAAATGTGAAAAAACGTGTTGCAATGACGGCGCGTGAAATGATCACAAAGATTGCCCAAATTCAGCTGGAATCAGGCTATCCATACTTTATGAACAAATCCAATGCAAACAAAGCGCATGCGCTTAAAGACATTGGCCAGATTAAAATGAGTAATCTGTGTTAACTTTCTAGCACCTTCAGTCAGTAATGGCTGTCGAATAACTCTGTTAAACGGGGGAAGTCCTATTTGTGTGAGAGCAATAGCGATAACCTGCCGTGCTAAATCTTATCTTATTATGATAATGCTTTACTCCCTTTAAAAGTTTATGTTTAACATGATAGATGAAAAGGAGAAACGCAATGAATCAGAAAGTGCCTTATGGGTTTGTCTATGAGACCGTTAATAAACTTAATGGTATGAAATACATTGGTAAAATAAAATATCCACAAATTTCCTGCTTATAAGAGACTTTCTGAAAGAATAAGATAAGTAAATGCCTAACGACTATCGAAAGCATAGCTGAATGAAAGACTTCAGTGAAGAAGCGAGTAGAGTAGAGCCAAGTGGTAGGTTGCTTATGCGGAATGGCATAAGCTGTAAAATCCTTTAAATCGAAAAGCAGAGCACCCCATCAGGTCGAGCTGAGGGTGATGATATAGTCTCCTCTATAGGGTATGACCTATAGCAGTTAGAAAACGGACTGAGTGTAACGAGCTCTGTTGAAGATGAGGACAGAAATCTTCCAACTTCAGGAAACTTCTGAAATTACCGATTACGGCCAAGAAGATATTATCCGCCGTGATATTAACTGTAATCTAGGTTCCCTTAACATTCCTAATGTGATGCAGCCTGGTGATGTGTTCAGAGATTCTGTTCATGTTGGAATTGAAGCTTTAACAACCGTTTCAGACATTTCAGATGTGCAAAACGCACCGTCTGTTAAAAAAGCAAATGAAGAGCTGCATGCGATAGGGCTAGGTGCCATGAACCTGCACGGTTACCTGTCTAAGAACCGCATCAGCTATGAATCAGATGAAGCAAAAGACTTCACTGCAACATTCTTCATGATGATGAATTACTATTCAATCGAAAAGAGTATGCTGATTGCAAAAGAACGAAACGAAACATTCAAGGACTTTGATAAGTCTGAGTATGCGAAAGGCACTTACTTCGAAAAATACAAAGAAGTAAGCTATGCGCCAAAAACAGATAAAGTGAAGCAATTGTTTAATGGCATCTATATTCCTACTTGTGAAGACTGGGCAGAACTAGCTGCTTTAGTTAAAGAACACGGTATGTATAATGCTTATCGTTTAGCTGTTGCCCCAACACAATCCATTGGCTATATTCAAAACGCTACAGCATCTGTAATGCCTGTTGTTAACCAAATTGAGTCCCGCACATATGCGAACTCTACAACATATTATCCAATGCCTTATATGGATGAAACGAATTTCTGGTTCTACAAATCAGCATTCGATATGAATCAATTTAAGATTATGGACTTGATTGCTGCAGCACAAGAGCATGTCGATCAAGGTATTTCGACCATTCTTTATGTAAACTCAGACGTTTCTACAAAAGAATTGGCGCGCTATTATATCTATGCGAACGACATTGGCTTGAAATCACTTTACTACACACGCACACGCAACTTGGCGATTGACGAATGTATCGCATGTGCAGTTTAAGATAATACACGGGGAGCCTAAGTCTCCCCTTTATTTTTTGTAACACTGGGGGAAAGAAAATGACTAAGTATGCTGTTAACTGGAATCAGCATGAAGATGATTACACACAGATGTTTTATACACAAAATACGAGACAGTTTTGGCTGCCGGAAGAAATCAGTCTTTCATCTGATAAAAATACTTGGGGTGAATTGTCAGCTACAGAGCAAGACACATACATGAAAGTGCTTGGCGGTTTGACACTTCTTGATACAGAGCAGGGCGGCGAAGGTATGCCGTTGATCAGCATGCACGTAAGCGGCTTGCAGCGTAAAGGTGTGCTTTCCTTTATGGGAATGATGGAGCAAATCCATGCAAAATCCTACTCAACCATCTTTACAACGCTTGCTACAGAGGAAGAGATAGACCAAGTATTTGACTGGGTGCACAATCATCCTCAATTGCAAAAAAAGGGCAAGCTTATCTCTGAATATTACCAAAAGCTCTTTAAGCCAGAAGTAAGCAAGTATGACTTGTATATGGCGACAGTTGCTTCTGTCTACTTGGAATCATTCCTATTTTATTCTGGATTCTTTTATCCATTATTCTTGGCAGGGCAAGGAAAGCTGACAGCTTCTGGAGAAATAATAAACTTAATAATTCGTGACGAAAGTATACACGGAGTTTACGTTGGTCTAATAGCGCAAGAGCTGTACGGTCAGCTTACAATCGAAGAGCAGGAACGAGCTGCAAAAGAAAGACTTGATCTAATGGAAACTCTTTACCAAAATGAGTTAGGATATACGCAGGACTTATACGAAAAGATTGGTCTTGTAGATGAAGTAAATAAATTCATTCGCTACAATGCTAACAAAGCTTGTATGAACCTTGGATATGAAGCAGTATTTGAGTCAGAGGCAATCAACCCGATCGTGGAGAACGGGATGAAAACAGATACGAAAAACCATGACTTCTTCTCTGTTAAAGGAAATGGTTATGTAAAGGCTACTAAAGTGGAGCCGTTGTCAGATGATGATTTTGTGTTTGACTGGAAAACGAACGAATAACGATACAACCAGCTTCTAAATGGAAGCTGGTTTTTTTAATTGGGGGCAGGTCCAGTGGACTCTCGGACAAGCAAAGTGGTGGGCAAAAGTATTTCTTGATTAGCTGTATCTTTATTGCTGATTCTCCACATTAACTGTTCTACCGCTCTTTTGCCGAAAAGTTCAAGGTCGATATCCATTGTTGTGATTTTCGGTGTAGCAAGTTTCGATAATTGACCATTGTCAAAATTCGATACGGAAATCTGTTCAGGAATTTTGTAGCCTGCATGCACGAGATACGAGCTGACGAGAAAGCCTAAGCCATCATTAACACAAAACCAGGCAGTTGGCTGTTTAGGCAGCTGGTGCATCGCTTTTCTAACACCATCCTCATCTTCTTCTATGTCGGAAAGAAGCAATGCTTCATTATGCTTTATTCCATAATGGTTTAATGCCAAATGATATCCTTCCAATCTTTCATAATAGCTCGGCGAAATCGAAATATTGCCGATGAAACCAATTTCTCTGTGCCCTAATTGAACGAGATGCTCTACCGCCAGAAATGCTCCAAACCGATTATTTGTTAATACTGCATCTGCTTTAATGTGTGGGTGATGATGATCAACTAACACAGCAGGGATGCCTGTTGAAATAATTTTTTGAATATACTCTGTATTCAAGTGGGAAAGAATTAATACTCCGTCAACCGAACCATTGAGAATAAAGGCAGGTAATTCAAGGGATTGTATGGCTGCTTGGTTTATCGATTGAATCATTAAGCTGTTGTTTTGACTTGCTATCTCCTTTTCAATACTTAAGTAAATTTCACCGAAAAAGCTTTTAAGAGAAAAGGCATAATCAGATGCAATAAGCGCAATTTTAACATTTTTGCTGTCTGTGTTATATTGGTAGTTTTTACGCGCAGGCAAATATTCATAGCCTAACTCGCGGGCTGTTGCTTCCACTAAACTTCTCGTTTTTTCACTTACACCTGCTTTGCCTGTTAACGCTTGGGAAACAGAATTTTTCGAAATATTTAACTGGTCTGCGATATCTTGCATCGTAATTTTTTTTGTCATGAAATCATTCCTTCAACTAATTGAAAACAATATTATTCATAATACTAACATACATGACAAAATAATGTCATGCAACAAAGTCTTTATCTTTAATATTAGTGTGAATTAACTACAATTCATACTTGGTGTTTAGTCCGAAAATCGCGTTGAATAATATAAAAGACAATGTGATAATTTTAATTGTAACGTTACAATAATTTCGTATAAAAGAATTGTAATTCCCTTTTGTAATTGTAATGATAATCCACGTGTTGATGTACTGGTAAAGTAATTAATCTTAAACGGGGTGATAACATGAAGAAAAAATCTAAAAAAGTGATTTCTCTGCTTATGGCAGCAACCGCTGCTGTTTCGATTCTTTCAGGATGCAGCGGGGAAGGTAAAAAGAATGCAGATAAAAACGGGGAGACAACGATAGAGTTTTGGGCAGCACCGAATATTACTCAACAAGCTTATTGGAAGGAAATGGCCAAGGAATTTGAAAAGGACAATCCAAAGATTAAGATAAATGTTAGCGCTATCAAAGAAAGTCCTTCATCTGAAGCGAGCATTCAATCCGCAATAGCGGGTAAAAGCGCTCCGACGATGTCAGAAAATATTAACCGCGGATTTGCAGCACAGCTTGCTGAAAGTAAAGCGCTCGTGCCTCTTAATGAATTAGACGGCTGGGAAGACATTATCACAAATCGGAACATGAACGAAACAGTGGAGCCGTGGAAATTTTCCGATGGAAATCAGTATGTACTGCCAATCTACTCCAACCCAATGCTTTTTGGGTGGAGGCTGGATATTTTAAAAGATCTTGGCATTAATGAGGCTCCTAAAACATACAGCGAAATGCTTGATGCTGCCAAGAAGCTTAAACAAAAGTATCCTGAAAAATTCGTGTGGGCCAAGCCGGACTTAGCAGACCCTACAGCGTGGAAAAGATGGTTTGATTTCTTCATGCTATATAATGCCGCATCAGCAGGTAATAACTTCATTGAAGGAAACAAGCTAGTTGCAGATGATAATGCGGGAATAAAGGTGTTGGATTTCATGGATGATCTGCGAAAAGAAGATGCCTATTTGTTAAAAACAGTTACTGATCCCTTTGAAACAGGAGTCGGAATTTTCACTGACATTGGTCCGTGGACACTGACATATTGGGAGGAAAAGTTTCCGAAAATGGTATACGGAGAAACGTTTACACTTGCACCTCCGCCTGTTCCAGATGAAATGAGCACAGAAAATGTTAAAACATTTGCAGATACGAAAGGATTAGTTATTTATGCTTCAGCAACAGAGGAACAAAAACAAGCGGCTATGAAATTCATGAGTTGGGTATATTCCAATCCTGAGCATGATTTAAAGTGGCTTGAACAAACCAATCTGCCGCCTGCCCGGGACGACTTAGCTGAAAATGAAGCATTCACAGCCTTCTTCAGCGAAAACCCGGCACTGCAGCCGTATGCAGATGCTGTCCCAAATGGAATTCCATCTATCGATAATCCAAAATATAACGAGCTGCAAACCTTTATTGGCCAACATGCTGTGAATCCTGTTGTAAAAGGAAAAATAACGCCTAAAAACGGCTGGAATGACATGAAAAAGGCAATAGAGGGAGGGCTTTAATGTTGAGGAAAAGCAATGGGTTGGGCTGGCTGTTTGCCAGTCCATACCTCCTCTATGCCGTCCTGTTTTTTGCCATTCCATTAGTATGGTCGTTTTATTTATCTACAACAGATTGGAACTTAATTTCTCCAGAATATAATGGGAAGGGCATTGCCAACTACATAGAAGTGTTTCGGTCTCCCGGTGTCCAAGCGGCATTCCTTGTTACCTTTAAATTTATGGTTGTTTTCGTTCCGTTAGTTATTATTTCATCTATGATTGTTGCAGCAATTGTCCATGGTCTTCCGAAATTCAAAGGTATATTCCTGATTGGTTTTTTCCTGCCATATTTAGCATCTGGTGTGGTGTCATCCTTTATTGTCAAAGGATTGCTGTCATACAATAGTCCGCTTAACACTGTTTTAAGAGGAAAGTTTGGAATCGATATCGATTGGCTTGGTTCGCCTCTAGCAGCATTATGTGTCGTCGCAGTAATAATCGCTTGGAAGTTTACTGGGTATTATGCATTGATATTAACCTCTGGGTTTGAAAGCATCAATGCAGAAATATATGAAGCAGCAGAAATCGATGGTGCTTCTAGCTGGCAAAGGTTCTTTAAGATCACACTGCCATTATTATATCCGGCAATTTACACAGTCATGATTTTGTCTATCGGTGTTACCTTTGGAATTTTCACAGAGGTATATCAATTGACAGGAGGCGGGCCAGATTACGCAACCAATACATGGCAAATGGAAATCTTCACACAAGCATTTAAGAATTTACAGGCTGGTTATGCATCTGCGGTGGCAATCGTCGCTTCTGTGATTACGTTTTTATCCATCTTTATCATTAGAAAACTATTAGAACTGTGGGGAAAGCGCAATGGTTGGGTCTAAAAGGAAAGGATTGCTGCTTCGCTATATTGTCGCAAGTATTCTATTATGCATAATGGTTTTTCCTTATCTGTATATGGTAATGAGTTCATTTGCGGTCTGGGATCAAGTCGATAAGAGCTTGGTGCCGACACAGTTTACACTTCGCTCTTACGAATGGCTGTTCGGAGGAGGAGATGTAGCTGTACCAAGACCATGGATAAGAGCGTTCTTCAATAGTGTTATTGTTTCAGCAGGGTCTACTGTCCTCATGATGGTCACCGGAGCTGTTGTAGCCTATGCATTAGCAAAAATGAACTTTAAAGGCCGGGAAACTGTCCACAATATCATCTTGTTTCAAATGTTTTTTCCGGCGATTATTTTGTTAGTTCCGTCCTTTTTAATCATCCAAAATGCAGGGCTGTATGACACTTACTGGGCGATGATTATTCCAAAAGCAATGAGTTTATGGGCGGTGTTTATGTATACGAACTTTTTTCGTGCTATCCCAGACACTTTTATAGAAGCAGCGAAACTGGACGGCGCAGGTCATCTGCAAATTTTGAGGAGGGTTGTGCTGCCGATGTCAAAATCAATTACCACGGTCGTTTTTCTGTTCTTGTTTATGGAGAGATGGTCAGAGTTACTATGGGATATGCTTGTCATTAAGAGTGAGAATATGCTGACATTGAATGTGCTTTTATCGCAAATGTTCGGACCATATGGCGGTTATCCAGGACCGATGTATGCAGCCTCCGTTTTATTAACACTGCCAATTATCATTCTCTTCCTTTTCTTTACGAAAAAATTTCAGGAAGGAATGCAATTTACTTTAAAGTAAACAGTGCACTTAAAAGAAGGGAATTTGTCTATGGAAAAACCAGTAAAAGCATTAGAGAAAATCTTACGGGAGTTTCAACAGCAGCCTCAGCCCACCAATCCACAAAAACTTACTATAACTGGGCTGGAAGGAAAAGATGTATACAATATAACCGCACCTTTTGAAGAAGGCGGAAAGATGATGATTGCAGGGAGAGTTGAATTCCGGGAGAGTGAAAAATCGTCCGTCCATTTCTTTACAGAGGAAAATGGAAAATGGATACTTCTGCAGGATGCACCAGTGTTTGCTTTGCAAGATCCTTTTATGACAAAAATTGGTGGCGAGTTAATTTTTGGAGGGGTAGAAACCTTTCCCCATCCAAAGAATAAAGATTTATTAGGCTGGCGGACGATCCTAATGAAAGGAGACAAGATTGCTACTTTAAAAGAGTTTGTAGCTGGTCCAGATGGTATGAAAGATTTGCGAGTAGTTGAATTAAGTGATGGTTCAATCGGGATGTTTACCCGTCCACAAGGAAAAAAAGGAGGCAGAGGAAAGATTGGTTTTAAGCGTCTGCTAACCTTAGCTGATATAACCATTCAAGAGATAGAAAATACACCATTACTGGAGCAATTTACTGACGAAGAATGGGGAGGAGTTAATGAAGCTCAACTCCTGTCCAACGGAATGATCGGTGTGTTAGGTCATATTGCTAAATTTGACGAACGTGGACACCGCCACTATTATCCGATGGTATTCATGCTTAATCCGAAAACGGGTGCTTCGTCAGAAATGAAAATCATAGCTGAACGGGCGAACTTTCAGAAGGGACCGTCTAAAAGACCAGATTTAAAGGATGTCGTTTTTAGTGGCGGCATAATACGTAATAGTGATGGAACTGCCTATTTGTATGCAGGAACTAGTGATGCAGAAGCACAGAAAATTACGATTCCAGATCCATTTCTACCATATGAAACGAAGGAGCTGAACATATGAATATTTATCGCTACGAACAAAATCCATTGCTTACACCAGAAGATATAACACCGTTTCACGAAGGATTTGAAGTTATCGGGGCTTTTAATGCGGGAATTACGGAGTATAAGAAGGAAGTAATCATGCTTGTTCGAATTGCAGAAAGACCGTTTAGCAATAGAGATAATACAGTGAAATCACCTATATATAATCCAAACACGAAACAGCTCGATATTATGGAATTTCAACGGGACGACCCTAATTACGATTTTTCCGATCCTCGTGTGATCAGAAGAGCAAATCATAGTAAGTGGTCTTACTTAACCTCTCTTTCTTATTTGCGAATAGCCCGCAGTAAAGACGGCCGTCACTTTACAGTGGATGAACAGCCGTTTATTTATCCAGCCAATGAACTGGAGACCTTTGGCATTGAAGACCCTCGAATTACTAAAATAGAAGATACGTACTATATTTACTATAGTGCAACATCTCCTAAAGGTGTAGGCGTTGTCATGGTTTCAACAAAAGATTTTGTTCAAGTCGAAAATCATGGAATGATTTTGGCTCCAGAAAATAAAGATGTAGCGATCTTTCCAGAAAAAATAAATGGAAAGTATTATGCTTTGCATCGCCCTGTTCCAAATAGTAATGGCTCTCCAGATATTTGGATTGCAGAATCTGAAAATCTGCTGCAATGGGGGAATCACCGTCATTTAATTGGCACGAGAGCAGGAAAATGGGATTCTGGCAGAATCGGAGGAGGAGCAGTGCCGTTTCGAACAAAAAAAGGCTGGTTAGAATTGTATCATGGTGCATCACAGGATCACCGTTACTGTATGGGGGCAGTCTTATTAGATTTACAAAACCTGCACGATCGGAGAATCCTATAGTTGAACCGGAAGCACAGTATGAAAAAGAAGGATTTTTCGGTGGAGTTGTGTTTTCTTGCGGGGTGCTGACAGAAGAGGACATCATTAAATTGTATTATGGGGCAGCAGACACATCCATGGCTTGTGCTGAACTAAGTTTGGAGGAAGTCCTTGATTCCTTAACCTACTTGTAATACCAAAAGGTGATACAGGCTTGGCAGCTGTTAAAATACACTCTTTAAAAATGTTACAGCACTATCCTAAAAAATTAGATTATAGTATATAATAAACAAGAACATATATTCTTGTTTGTGAAGGATGATGCCCAATGAACGAAAGAAAGCTTGTATTATATATTGCTCAAAGCTTAGATGGATATATTGCTACAAAGGATGATTCACTAGACTGGTTATTCCAAGTAGAGGGAGAAGGGGATAACGGCTACTCCGAGTTCTATGAAACAGTTGATACTATTCTGATCGGTAATCGTACATATGAGTGGATTATGGATTATGAAAAAGGTGATTTTCCGTATAAAGGAAAGGATTGCTATGTCTTCTCTCGAACCCCTAAAGAGAATACAGAATATGTTCAATTTATACAAGAGGATATTTTGCTCTTTGTGAACAAATTAAAAAAAGAAGCAGGCAAAAATATTTGGATGGTTGGCGGAGGTAATCTGCTTCAGGCTTTTTTGGAAAACAATTTGGTTGATGAACTGATTGTGACAATTGCCCCAACTGTTATCGGAGACGGCATTCCGTTATTTAAAGCTGGTAATTATAAGCTGAACCTTCAGCTGAAAGGTACACGAAGCTTTGGACAATTTGTTGAACTACAATATGAAGTAAAGAAATGAATAGAAAAAAGTCTGCAGCAACTGATGCAGACTTTTTCGTTATTCTCTCGCTAATAATTGCTTATTGAGCTCAGTTGCAGCATAAAGTGCGTTTTTGTCTGTTAAAATATCGCCAGGTTTGTTGCCAGCACCAAGAATATAGCCGGCAAAATTAACAGCGACGAAATCGAAGATATATTGAAATTGCTGAATCATCGGCAGACCTTTAATGGTAGGTGAATCGCCGCCAACAGCGATGACGTATGCTTTTTTGGAAGCCATTTTTCCTTTAAAATCAGGGTAGTTAGCATCTCTTAGCATTTGGGACCAGCGATCAATAAAGTTCTTCATGATTCCTGTCATGCTGTACCAATAAATAGGTGTAGCGAATAGAATAGTATCATGTGGGAGGATACGGTTTATGACTGTATAGTAATCGTCCTTGCTATCCTGAAAGCCAATTTCTTCGTGTCGCATATCCATTATTGGTTCAATATGGAAATCTCCTAAATAAATTTTTTCGACCTTGACCCCTTTAATTACTAAGTCTGTCAGCAATTCTGTATTTCCATTCGGGCGGTTTCCCCCATATATAACGGCAACTGTCATAATAAATTCTCCCTTCTCTCCATTACTATCTCTATTTTATGATGACAGATATAGTAAGGAAAGCTGATTATTTTGATTGAATTAATCAATACTTTCGATAGAAATAGCTACTCTATTATTATTTTTCAGTTTGTAAAAATTTCTCTGTTCAAGTTAAGGGAACACTAAGGAAAAGATGATAAAATAGCAAGTAGCGGAGGGGAATGATGAAGAAGAATTTTATTCATTTAATAGAAACAGAGCTTTTAAAGAAAGTAGTGTTAAAAAGAGAAAAAGTGCATAATCCAGTCGTGGTAAAACGCATACCACTTGGATGGAAGTGTGTTGGAGTAGGCAATTATGCAGCTGTCTTTATGCATGATACAGAGCCAGATCTCGTCGTTAAAGTCAATGTAGTAGAACAAGAAAATCTAAAAAAGGAAGCAGATATATACAGAAAACTTGGCATTCATCCGAGCTACTCTCATCTAGTGTATGAAGGAGATAACTATTTAGTTTTAAAAAGACTAAAAGGAATCACGCTTTATAATGCCTTTGCTAAAGGAATTAGGATACCGGAAACTGTCATCGAAGATATTAATGAAGCCCTCGAATATGCGAGAAGATGTGGTCTGAATCCATATGATATCCACGGAAAAAACGTGATGATGAAGGATGGCAGAGGATATGTTGTCGACGTCTCGGATTTTTATAAAGAAGGCAAAGATGAAAAATGGGAAGATTTAGTGAAGGCATATTATAAACTATATAAAAAAACTATTTATAAGTACCCAGTAAAAATTCCTTTTAAAGCACTGGATGTTGTCAGGCATACTTATCGGTTTTACAAAAAAATCAGACGCAGGCTCCATTGGCAAAGCCAATAAAAGCCGTTCATTTTATTTTATATCTCTTAAAGGCTGGCCAATTTGGTAGTGACCCCTTAAAGTTAGAGTTTTTATTACACAGCTAATTGGCTGGC